>CAJSZT010000026.1:37324-75343 GCA_910573785.1 Lachnospiraceae bacterium
TCGCAGATGGTTGTAATCTGCGATTCAAAACGTAAGCTGACTCGGCAGAAAAAAGAGCAAAATCCATGATTTAGGACGATGATCAATGAAGCAAAATGACAAGCGCCATTCCTCCCATTACTGTGTCCTCTACACGCAGACATTAAAGCAATGGGAAGTTACAACGGTACTTAAGAAAAAACTTCCGGAAGGAAGGGGCACGGTATTTTATCCCTGCATCGAGCTGTGGAGACACGACAGAAAAGCAACGGAGATCAGAGCGCTTTTCCCCGGATATCTATTTATCCGTTCCGATATGGAACCGGAGGAGCTCCATCATTTTATAGGAGAGCACCGGAGGGACGTATCGTCCTTCATCAAGGAGCTGCGTATCAGTGAAAAGAAGATTTCCGGCGGCGATGCCGCTGAGAGAGCGGATGAGGTCAATGAATACCAATATATCCGGATGGATCTGAAAGAAGATGAGAAGGCATTTTTAGATTTTCTGCTGGCCTGCGGAAATGAGGATACGGATCAGGAAGCAGGCGGGGATGCGAAAGGAAAAGACGGTACATGCAGAGAGGATACGCAAAGAGCCGGGATATGCAAAAATAACCATGGGGAAGAATCAGCGGCAGCGCTCCGGATTCCCACAGAAGGCGTTCTGCGAATGTCCTACGGATACCGGGAAGGCGGGAAATATGTTGTCATGAAAGGGCCGCTGAAGGAATACCAGAACCGCATCGCCAGGGTAAACGCCCATGACCGGAAAGCGTATCTGGACATCAAGATCAACGGACGTGCCGTAAGGGCGGGATTTGAACTCAAGCCGAAACGGTACTGGTTCCCCGATGACAGCGACGCGCCCATGGTCTTGCATGACGGGACAGAAGTGAATCTGGAAAATCTCCGGAATATGATGATGGGGGCGAAGAAGCAAAGATAAGAGGACCCTTTCGGGCGCTGTTTCATACAGGTTCCTTCGGAGCGGAGATCATGTGATCAGACATCCATGGATTCATCATGAGTCAGTAGAATAAAGGAGAAAAATCATGCGTTAGTTTAGAATGCTTTGATTTGAAAAGATGATGACGGACGGGTAGTCGCTGTATACGTTACCCCACCCCTGATTCTGGTCATAGCGCGCAATCGGAGCGTGGGATGAGATTCCGGAAAGGATTCATCAAACCTGCGGGTGGCGAAGCCTGCCCAAAAATCAGAAGGTTTTGTATGAATGAGGAAAAGGAAGCTTATGGCACGGATGGCGAAGCTATGCCCAAAAGGGGAAAAGGAAAGATCATCAGATGAATAGAAATAGAATAAGATTAATTTGTAAAGGGGCTGCGGGAATTTCCGGCAACCCCTTCATTATTATGTGCATATATGAAATGAAAAGGAGCGAAAATGACAGACATTGCGGCAAGGTGTATCAGGGAACAGCCCAGATTCAAAGGCATTTTTAAGAATAAAGGAAAATTTGAAAGGCGGGTCATGCTTGTGTCGCCTACCATGCACAATGAGGAAAAAACGTTTATAGACAAAGCGCTTGACGAGGGTTTCGCAGGCAGAAACATCGCCAGGCTGGAAAAGGAAGCGTCAGAATACATTGGCGTAAAACATGCGGTGGCACTCAGTTCCGGCACTGCGGCAATGCACATGGCGGTAAAGCTCGCCGCGGAACGGATCTATGGCAGCGCATCGACAATCTCCGCTGCCGGCGGTCTCGGAAAGGCGGGGGCATTGCGCGGAAAGCGAGTGTTCTGCTCCGATTTTGCATCCTCTACCATGGCAGATGCCATTCTCTTTGAGGGCGGAGAGCCTGTATTTGTGGATGCCTCAGACGAGGACTGGTCCATGGACCCGGAAGTGCTGGAGATTGCGTTTCAGCGGTATCCTGACGTGAAACTCGTTATGATGAACCATGCGTATGGATTTCCCGGACAGATTCTAAGGATTCAGGAAATCTGCGAGGCCCACGGCGCGTTACTCATTGAGGACGCGTCAGAATCTCTGGGAGCAAAGGTTTGCGGAAAGCAGACAGGGGCATTTGGCGACTATGGAATCCTGAGCTTCGGCAGCGATAAGATCATTACGGGGTCTGTTGGCGGGATGCTTCTTACGGATGATGATTACAGCGCTAAAAAGGCGAGAAGCCGTGCATCCCATTCCAGAGCCGCGGCGCCATGGAGCCAGCACGAGGAGCTGGGGGATGACTGCCGGATGAGCGATCTCGTTGCGGGGCTGATCCTTGGACAGTTCCGGCATCTGGAGGAACATATCGCGAAGAAAAGGGCGATTTATGAGAGATATCTGGAGGAGCTGGACGGGGATATCATGTATATGAACCCGGTGGGCGAGGGGACGGAGCCGAATTATTGGATGTCCTGTATGACTTGCGAGAGCAATATTCAGTTTCAGGAAACCAGGTCGGAGCGGGAGTATACCTACACAAATCAGCACGGGACGGCATCTCCGATGGAGATCTATGACGCGCTGGAAGCGTTTAATGTGGAGAGTTGCCCGGTGTATAAGCCGATGAGCATGCAGCCGGTATTTCGGGAATTTGATCAGATCACGCTGGATGGGTCTAAGAGGGAGTATGCGGAGTTTGATCAGGAGGGGTTCTGGGTGAGGTGCGATGTGGGGAAGGATTGTTTTGAGAGAGGGCTGTGTCTGCCGTCGGATATTAAGATGACGGGGGAGGAGCAGGAGAGAGTAGTAGAGATTGTCAGGTCTTGTTTTGATAGAGAAGGAAGTTACTGATGATAATTCAAAAACATTTCTATAAGTATACTATTGATAATGCTGAATTAAAAGAATATATAATAATATTGGGAATTGATTAGTTATCAATACAGCATGTAAACGGCTAGATAGATTAGCTGCTTATATAAAAAATGAGAAGACAGGATTAAAACGATGCATGATTTCTTTAATGACAGAAGATTCAAAGGAATAGAACCATTGGAGATAAGAGCGCTTCTTTCATCACCTACACCGCATGAAAAGGATGAACTGAAGTATATTAAGGAGTGCTACAAAACAGGATGGTTGACTACGTCTGGAGAAAATATTAATGAACTGGAAGCAACATTTTCTGATTATATGTCTAATCAGATTTTTGGCTCAGTTAACAAAGTAGCAGATGGAAATGTGAGAAAAAAGAGAAAATATGCAGTCGCTCTTGTAAATGGAACAGCGGCGATACATTTGGCTGTGAAATTAGCAGCGGAGAGGGCTTATCATTCTTCTACGGGAATTAGTACTCCGAAGGGGAAGGGGTATGGAGGGGCGTTGTACGGATGCCGTGTGTTCTGTACAGATCTTACATTCGACGCTTCAATTAATCCTATAGTCTATGAAGGTGGCGAACCTGTATTCATCGATTCTGAATACGAAACGTGGAATATGGATCCAAGAGCATTGGAGAGAGCGTTTGAATTGTACCCGGATACAAAGATTGTTATTTTTGTACACCTTTATGGAATTTCCGGAAAGATTGAGGAGATTAAAAATATTTGTTCAGAACACAATGCAATTCTGATTGAGGATGCAGCAGAGAGTTTGGGAGCGTCTGTTACATTTTCGGATGGTTCCATAGTCCCTACAGGTAGTGTGGGAGACTATGGAATCATTTCATTTAACGGTAACAAGATTATAACAGGAAGTTCTGGCGGTATGCTGGTTTGTCCCGATGAATATAGTTATCAGAAAGCCAAAAAATGGTCAACACAGAGTAGAGAAGAAGCTCCGTGGTATGAGCATGAGGAACTGGGATATAACTATCGGATTAGCAATGTAATTGCAGGTATAATTCGTGGGCAGTGGATATACTTGAATGCTCATATTGGGCAGAAGAAAAATGTATTTGAAAGATATGAGAATGGTATGAAAAACTTACCAATAACTGTTCACGGAGGAGGTAACTACTGGCTTTCTTGTGCGCTGATTGATAAGGAAGCGATGGCAGAGACTGCAAGGAGTAGCAGGACTGCCGTATATAGGATAGAAAACGGCAAAAGTAGTCCTACCGAAATTCTCAGAGCTCTGAATTATTATAACGCTGAGGGACGTCCGATCTGGAAACCCATGCATTTACAACCGATGTATCGGTGCAATGACTTCATAACAGTTGAAGGCATTACTCGCGGAAATACTGATGCATATATAAGACACGGTGAGAGTAGGAAAGTGACGGAGGATATTTTTGAACGTGGGATATGCTTACCGAGTGACAATAAGATGGAAAAAGAAAAACAAGATGCAGTTGTTGAGGTTATTCATAGGTGTTTTATTTAATGCTGCAAATTTCAACTGTTGACAATGAAAGTACAAAATTAATGGAAAAGGAAGATTGGTATTGAAAACCCGAACTGAATCCACACACACGGTATTTGTCTGTGGAGCTGGACACCAGGGATTATCTATGTCGGCGCATCTTGCATTGAACGGGTTGCATGTAAATCTTTGGAATCGTACTCAAAAAAACATTCAGGAGGTACTTGATACTGGAATCATTCATTGTTCAGGAATCGTGAATGGTGATGCAAAGATAGCAAGAGTTTCAACTAATATTGCTGATGTTGTAGCTGATTTTGTGATGGTAACAACACCAAGTAGTGCATATAAAGATGTAGTTAAAGCGTTGACGCCGTATGTTCATTCTAATATGATCATTGTTCTTAATCCCGGACGTACTTTTGGCGCAATAGAGTTTGCAGAAGAATTGAAAAAAAACGGAATCAAAAAACTACCTCAAATTGCAGAGACTCAAACAATTGTTTATACCTGCCGCAAGAGTGGAAAGAACAGTACGAATATATTTGCGCTGAAGAATGATGTGGAAATAGCAGCGATTAAAGGATCAGATATAAAGTATATTATGACTCTTATGCCAGATTGTTTGAGGGCCTATTTTAAACCGGTTAAATCTGTTGCACTGACATCTCTTTCCAATATTGGTATGGTACTCCATTGTGCGCCTGTCATGATGAATGTGGGGTGGATTGAGTGTGAGAAGGTTGAATTCAAATATTATTATGATGGAATTTCAAAGTCTGTGGCACACTTACTGGAGAAAATTGATGCAGAGCGACGAGCAGTAGCGAAAGCTGGAGCATTTGAAGTTGAGTCTCTAAAGGAATGGATTGAGAGAACGTATCTGGTTACAGGTAAAACTCTTTATGAGTGCATTCGCAACAATGAGGCGTATAGAGAGATAGATGCGCCACCTACGATTAATAGTAGATACATTTTTGAAGATGTTCCCAACGGATTAGTTCCCGTGGAAACTATGGGCATTGAGTATGGAGTTCCAACCCCTAATATTACAACAATTATAAATTTGGCGTGTTCTGTAATGGATGCTGATTATAGAACAACAGGCAGGAAATTTACATCTACACAGCTAAATGAATATTTCTGAAAGCGTGATTATAAATGATGGTAAGTAAAAATGAGACTTTTGGATTGATAAAAACCTTGGTTGATGCCCATACGATGGGAGTTCATGCAGCAGCAGCTTTAATTAGTGATTGCGGCTATCGCGTGAAAATTTCTCCAACTTTCGTTGAATATGCAATGGAAAGAATATCCTCTAAAAGTAGTCAAAAGGTTATTTTGGATTGGATTGATAATAATAATATTTCGCATATTGGTTTTTCT
Organism: Lachnospiraceae bacterium; assembly: GCA_910573785.1. Lineage (GTDB taxonomy): Bacteria > Bacillota > Clostridia > Lachnospirales > Lachnospiraceae > Schaedlerella. The sequence goes on from CAJSZT010000026.1 coordinate 42,968, forward strand.
TATCGTCTTGATCCGGATACTGCCGTTGAGCTTATGGGGAAACTTATTTATGTATTGAAAAATGAGGGGTATTATGGAGGAGACAGTCCGAAGATTAGAAGTATCTTTTTTGCCGGATTGACTTCGGCGTGTGAAAAAATTGATAGGGAATATGAAGGAAGCATATCCACTTTTCGTGGTGGTGAGTCCGCAGAGGAGACACTGGTAGTTATGGGTGTTCCTTTCGATAATATACCAAAGAAAATAAGAGAAGGTTGCCAATATGATAAGGAGCTTACGAAGTTTGGTCAGGAAATTATCCGAGCTGGTGAGTATCGAAAGATGAAAGCTCCGGAAAGAAATATGTATTCGGAGTTTGGCACAATGAAAGACACATTAGAATTAAGGCTAAGTAACAACTTTAAAAATGGATTTCAGCCAATTATCCGAGCACATTCCGGTCCGTATTCTGATGATATGAGTCGTTTGGCATGTCTTAAAGAATATCATAACTGGTGCCATGAGCTTGGAAAAGCTGGATTCCTTGATGTACTTTCTATTGGCTCATCCCAACTTTCACAGTCAAATTTTGGTGAAAATTGGGATGGAAAACCTAATGGTGGGGGTGTACCTGTCAATTCGGAATATGAATATATGGATATTTGGCAGGCGGCAAGGCCAATGCTGGTGAGGACATACTCTGGTACTAAGAATGTTCGGAAATTGGCAGAAGTCTATGAAAAAACTTTAAACATCTCATGGCATGCGCTTTCACTCTGGTGGTTTAATGAACTTGATGGCAGAGGACCAAATGCTTTATATGATAATCTGAAAGAGCATTTGGAGACCATTAGATATATTGCAACGACTGGAAAACCAGTTGAAACCAATGTGCCACATCATTTTGCTTTTCGTGGAGCAGATGATATCACATATATTATTTCAGGATTTCTTGCAGCTAAAACGGCTAAAAGGTGTGGAATAAAAATGTTTGTTCTCCAAAATATGCTTAATACACCAAGAAGTACATGGGGGATACAGGATTTAGCGAAAGGTAGAATACTTCTAAAACTTGTTAAGGAACTTGAAAATGATAACTTCCGTGTTGTTCTTCAGAGTAGAGCAGGGCTTGATTACTTTAAACCTGACCTTGAAATCGCTAAAGCACAACTGGCTACCGTTACAGCACTTATGGATGATATTGATCCAAACAATCAGATGAGTCCTGAAATTATTCACGTGGTAAGCTATTCAGAGGCTTTATTTCTTGCTACACCGGATATTCTTAATGACAGTATTAAGATAACAAAAAGTGCGCTGAATGAATATCGAAGACTGAAAAAGCGGGGACTCACACCCAATGTAATGACAGATGATATCAAGAAACGACAGTTGGAACTTGAAATGGCCTGCCGAAAGATTATCAAAGCAATGGAGGAAAATATTCCGGATCTCTATAGCCCGGAAGGGCTTTATATTTCCTTTGTTGCTGGTTGGCTTCCCGTGCCAGAATTGTGGTCTGATTCCGATGAATTTGTATATGCAAAGGGATGGGGAACAAGTATGACAAATGGCGGAGTTGTCTTATGTGATCATGATGTGATTGTTACAACGGATTATCGCATTAACCGCTGCGTTAGTAATATACAGGAAGCAGAGTATATAATGAAACATAAATACTTTAAACATTCGGCAAGCATATGATTTATGTGTTTGTGTAGGGGGGGATTAAATGTCATCAAGGTTCTATGTAAGGTATGGAAAGAGAGCGATTGATATTTTAGTCTCTATTATAGCTTTAATTTTGTTTTGGTGGATATATCTGATATTAGCATTAATTGTGAGAATAAATCTGGGAAGTCCTGTTTTATTTACACAGTATCGTCCAGGTAAGGATGGAAAAATATTTAAACTATATAAGTTTCGCTCTATGAGCGATACCAGAGACATGGATGGGAAGCTTTTACCGGATAAGGAGCGGTTGAATAAATTTGGCAGATTATTGCGTTCAACAAGTCTTGATGAGCTACCAGAAATTATTAATATGCTTAAGGGAGATATGAGTCTTATTGGTCCCAGACCGCTTCTGGTTAAATACTTGGAACATTATAATAGTTTTGAAAACCGTAGACATGAAGTGCGGCCGGGACTGACAGGATTGGCCCAAATTAATGGTAGAAATACTATAACATGGAAAGAACGATTCCAGAAAGACGTAGAATATATTGACCAGATTTCATTATGCCTTGATGCGAAGATTTTTTTTCTCACTATAAAGAAGATTTTAGTCCGAGAAGGCATCGAGTTTCAAGAAAATGAAACGATTAATGATTATTTTGAAAGCACTGATAGAGCAGTGAAATAGAGGAATAGGATGAAAGCATTAGTATTATGCGGTGGAATTCCACAAATAGCATTAATTAAAGAACTAAAAAAAAGAAGAATATATACCATTTTAGCTGACATGAATCCGAATGTTATGGCAAGATCTTATGCAGATGCTTTCTATCCGGTATCAGTTTTTAATGTGAATGCAGTGCGTGAATTGGCAGAGAGTGAAAAAGTTGATTTCGTTATCACAGCCTGTGCCGATCAGGTACTTCTTGTGCAAGCTCAAGTTTCTGAAGAGCTGGGGCTTCCTTGTTATATAGATTACAAAACGGCAAAGGATGTATCAAGCAAGGAACTGATGAAGAGAGTTTTTGTGGAGAACAGCATTCCAACTTCAAAACATGTGGTAATGGGAAAACTTGATATTAAACAATTAAAGGATTTAAAATTTCCCTTGATTGTCAAGCCAGTTAATTCTTACAGTTCTCGTGGAGTGAAAAAAGTCTTTAACATTGAGGAGTTAAAAGACGCATTTGAAATTGCTGTTGATATCAGTAGAACGAAAACAGCAATTATAGAAGAATATGTGGAGGGAGAGGAACTCACCGTTGATGCTTATATCGAAGAAGGGGAGGCTCATATTCTTTGTATTTCTTATATTGATAAAATTCCAGAAAGCGATCGATTTATAATTTGTCGAACCAGGTATCCAGCTCAGATTAGCGATGCCATTGAGAAAAAAGTCAAGGATATATCAACAAGGATTGCTCAGGCTTTTGGGTTGATAAATTCTCCTATGCTTATACAAATGATTACAGATGGAAAGAATGTTTCAGTTGTCGAGTTCTGTGCACGAACAGGTGGAGGCGATAAATTCCGACTGATAAACCAGGTTTCGCATTTTGATGTGATAAAAGCAATAGTTGATCTTACTCTCGGTGAGAAACCACATGTTGAGCCATATCAACTTTCCGAATGTATTGTAAATGAATTCCTTTATTCAAAACCAGGAGTATTTGATCATCTTGAAGGATTCGATGAAATGAAAGAATCAGGAGTTATCAGTGAGTATTTTCAGTTAAAAACTAAAGGGACAATATGCGGAGAAGTAAAAAGTAGTGGTGACCGTTTGGCTTATTATACAATACAAGCACACAGTATGGATGATGTTCGGGCTAGAAATAGGGCGGCTAATCAAGGACTTCGGGCTGTTGATGTAATAGGACAAGATATATTACGTCATGATTTAGCGATATATTAACATTTGAAGCAGAGGTATCAAATGAAAAAGGCAGTTATTGTGAGTTGTTTCGGCTGGTACGAGCGTAGGTTGTATTATTTGTATAAAAGGCTGATAGATTTAGATTACGATGTGAAAATGTATGTATCAGACTTTCAACATATTAATAAGAGTGGAAATGTTTATAAAAATGACAAGCTGATACTTGTTAATGTTCCGGAATATACATCCAATATATCTATAAAAAGAATTTATTCTCATTATTGTTTTGCAAAAAAATGTTATAAAATTTTATTGAAGGATAATCCTGATTTTATCTATGTCCTTGTACCTCCTAATTTTTGCTCCTGGGTTGTTTATAAATATAAAAAGCTATATCCTAATACAATTATATTTACAGACATAATAGACCTTTGGCCAGAGTCTTTTCCATTGAAATTTATAAAAAAAATACCACTTTTTTATGCATGGAGAAGGATGCGGGATGACTGTCTTGAATTATCAGATTGTATTATTCTTGAGTGTGAGTATTATAGAGGAGAGATAAATAAAAGATATATCGAAAAATGTGAAGTTGTGCGCTTATTTAAAAATATATCATCAGATTATTCGACAGCAGTTAAAAATGGCTTGAAAAAATACAATTCGGAATTAAAAAGTAAAAAAATTCGATTATGCTATTTGGGAAGTATTAATAATATTATCGATCTTCAATCAATTGAAGAAATATTAAAAGAATTAATGTTACAGGGTTATAATATTGAGTTACATATTATTGGAAATGGCTCTTCTAAACAAAAGTTAATCGAGATATGTCAAGGGATGAAGGTAAAATTATATGATTATGGAGAAGAGTTTGATGAAAATAAAAAAGTAAAGATATTAACCAAATGTGATTTCGGAATAAATCTTATGATAAAAAGTGTAAAGGTTGGATTGACAATTAAAAGTATCGATTATTTATCCTGCGGACTTCCATTAATAAATACTATAAAAGGTGACACTTGGAGTTTGGTAAAAGATAAAAATATAGGGATTAATTATGAAAATGATTCTGAGAAATTAATTCAATATATAGAAGAAAAGGACATAAATAAGTTGAAAAAAAACGCAATGAAGTGTTTTGATGAATATTTTACAAAAGAAGCTTTCGAGGATAACTTTGAGATGGTTTTGAGGAAATTGAAATGAACGGTTATAGCTTTGGAGATGTAATTAAAAACAGTATAAATCTAATATATACCAAAGTATGCTGGCGAGGAGCAAGATTGGTTCGTAGACCAATTTTAGCTAGAAACAGAAAAAGAATTTATTTTGGGCCGGGATTTACTAGTGGAACTGGATGCCGGCTTAATCCAGGTAATAACGGAAAAATAGTAGTGGGGAAAAATTTTGTGATGGGGGATTATTGCCAAATAGAGGCTATGAAAAGAGTAACTATTGGCGATAATGTATTGCTTGCAAGCAGGGTATATATTGGAGATGCAAGTCATGGTAAATATAAAGGCGAAATTCAATCATCACCAATGGAAGCTCCTAATTCCAGAATGATTGATATGAATGAAATAAATATAAAAGATAATGTGTGGATTGGTAATGATGTCGCAATATTGACGGGAACATCTATAGGATTCGGATCAATAATAGGTGCTAATTCTGTTGTGACCCATAATATTCCAAGTAAATCCATAGCTGTTGGAAATCCAGCAAAAGTAATAAAAAAATATAATGACACGACAAAAAAGTGGGAAATGATTTGAATAAATTTAAAAGGAAAAACTAATGGGAGTAATTAATGAATTATCATATAAAAAAATAAGGAAAGAGTATCAACCTAAATATGGATTAGATAGCATAGCGATTGATGCATATGCATATATGGTATCACCTCTAATTACTAAAATATGCCTAAGATTAAAATTACTTCCTAATACTATCACGATTGGAATGATTATTTCAGGAATTATAGGTGCTGTTTTTTTCTCTATAAATAGTTTAATATGCAAAAGTATAGGTATCGTTTTTATACATCTTTGGTATATTCTCGACTGTAGTGATGGAGAAGTAGCAAGAATAACGTCTACTTTTTCAGATTATGGTAAAGAAATTGACTATATGGCACATACTGTAAATCATCCCTTATTTATTATTTCTTTTTTTCTGGCATTTTATAAATCCGGAGAATTTGGAATTGAATGGATTGTGATTTGGATGCTGATAATGTGTTCTGATGGATTTTTTAGAATGATATTTTCTCTTGATTACATGGAAAAAATAAAAAGAAGTAAAGAAAATTATGGAGAAAAAAGAAAAAATAAAGTATTTATATTTAGAAAAATAGGAAAATATGTAATGGGGTTTTTTACTCAATTTCCCAATTTCGCTCTCATTTTTCCTATTCTATTTATTATAAATATCAAGATATCAGCATTTTATATTATTGTAGATGCTATTGCATCAATCATTATATATATACATGCTTTGATTTCATGGATTCATAAAGTTCATTATAAGTAAAATTTATACTTGGAGGAAAAAATGAAGACCCCATATTTTTCGATTGTGACCGTTTGTTATAATAGTAAAAAGACAATTACCGACACAATTCAAAGTGTGCTGTGTCAAACATTTCAAGATTATGAATATATAATTATTGATGGAAATTCAAATGATGGTACTTTAGATATTATAAAAAAGTATAAGAGGGCTTTTAAAGAAAAACTTATCTATATAAGTGAAAAAGATAATGGCCTATTTGATGCAATGAATAAAGGTGTGGCTTTAGCTAGTGGAAAATATGTTAGTATTCTTAATAGCGATGATTACTATCAGGAGAAAACATTAGAATTAGTATATAATATCACAAAAGATAGTAAAATTCCTTTGATTGTTATTGGAGATATTATGAGAGTAAATGAAGATAAAACACCTGCTTTTAGATATTATTTCTCTCAGGCTAGAATAGCTCAAAGGAAAACGTTTGGCCATCCTTCAATGTTTGTTCCGAAAGAGGTTTATGATAAGGTTGGCTATTATAATAATAAGTATAATATGTGTGCAGATACAGATTTCCATCAACGATTATATGAAAACTATGATGAGCAACACTTTAAAGTGGTTGAAGAAGTATTCACATTCATGCGAGATGGGGGTACATCAGATGATATTAAAAAAATTGGAAAAGCAATAAGACAACAGGCTGAACTACAAAGGAAATATTTTAACAGCAAAAAATATATATCATATATTCGTGCAGCTAGTTTTCAAATAAAATTTCAAATTCGCAAATTATTTCCAAACAAAATGCAAGCATTTGTATATAAAGTGGGATACAAATTAGGAATTAGATAAGAACAATTAATATTTTTGAGACCTAAACTATGAAAAAAAATGTTGTAATTGTAATACCAATATACAATTCTTTTCTTACAGAATATGAAAGAATTTCCATGGATCGAGCATTAGAAGTCTTTTTTAAATATGATATATTTTTTATTGCTCCAGAGTCTCTGATTTTTAATATGGAGAATAATATAAAAATAAAAAGATTTCATGATTATTATTTTCAATCCACTGATAAATATAGCGAGTTACTATTATCAATAGACTTTTATAGGGTGTTTTGTGAATACAAATATATGCTAATTTATCAATTAGATGCATTTGTGTTTTATGATCGGTTAGAATATTTTTGTACACTAGGATATGATTATATCGGTGCACCATGGATAGATGGAATGTTAATTAAAGTATCTGAAAAATACAAAGTTTCCTTTGTTGGAAATGGTGGACTTTCTTTACGAAATATCCAGAATACAATACAATTATTAGAAGACTTTTCAGATGAAGTTCAATGTTTCCAGAGGCATGAAGATCTTTTCTTTTCTTATCATAACTATAATAAGTTTAAAGTTGCAACTGTTGGAGTTGCCTTGCAATTTTCGTTTGAAACAAAAGTTGAAAGATGTTTCAGATTGAATAAAAAAGAAATTCCATTTGGTTGTCATGCATGGGAACGCTATAATTTAGAGTTTTGGAGACCATACATAGAAGAATGTGGTTATTCTATAAATCAAAAAGATTTGAAAAATGGAAATCAGGATAAAAAAATAGAAGTAGGAATAATCCGTAAGATTCTTGCTTATTTATTAAGAAAAACTGTTGATTTAAAAAAATATTAAGAAAGTAAAAGGGTGTGTTAAATGAACACTTGTGTAAAAATTCATAACCCATTTTTGAGAATTCAGATTGAAAGAGCTACATTTTTATGTTATTGTTTTATTTTTTCATGTGTTTTTTTGCCAAGAGATACATATAATTTAAAACTTATATTCTTTGTTTTATTTATTCTTTCTTCTCCAAAATCAATAAGATTAACTGGATTAAATAGGAATGAATTTTTTGCCTTTTGCGCTTCTATACTTTTTACATTGTATCTTACCCTTATATCTTTTGCAACTACTGGTAATTTGATTTTCTCTTTTAAGGAATGTTACTATTGGCTTTTTTTGTTTGCATTATTTCCTATAATAAATCTTGATATAAATTTGGAAAAAATAGTAATAATAGCATTAAAATCATTGATGCTTTTAATGCTATTATCTTTTCTTTTCGACCTTTTGAATATTATAGATATTTATAGAAATCCATTTTTAAATTTGTTTTATAATGAATTTGCTGTTGTAGCTAAAGATTCTGGATATTCAATGTATTTTAAGGTTCATCATAAGGTAAATCCACTTTTTTTGATATTAGCATTAAATTCATTGAAGGAAAAGAAATATTGTTGGTGGATACTTTGTGGAATTGTTTTTTTGATTTCATATTCTGATGCGGGAATTTTTGCATATTTATTTTCATCAATTATGTACTTATTTGATAAGAAAGTTAAAATGGAAATGAAATGGCTTACAATTTTTTCCGTTATAGCTATTTGTATTGCGGCCACAGCAATCCTTCCATATTTAATCAATGAGATTAAGCGTCAGGATCTTATTGAGGTTTCAATTCAGATGTTTAAAGAAAATCCTATTAAAATATTATTAGGAGTGGGTAATGAGAGAGAGATTTTTCTTCCACGCACAGGGAAAATAGATACAGCAATGGAAATATCCTACGTGGAATCAGTACGAAGGTTTGGTATATTAGGTACTATTCCTATGTTATGCATAATTTTATATCCTATGATTAAAATGCATAATAAAGATGACAAATGGTGTTTTTTTGCAATGGCAGGGTATCTGATAAATGCTTCAGTTAATTTGTTTCTTTTTTCATCTACAGCTATGGTAATGTATATTACAGCGTATAGTGTTTATTGTAAGTGGTCGGTAAATAATCGAAAATGCTTTACTTAAAGGAAAAGGGGATAATATGTATAGCGAAAAATATTTTAATTTAATAAAAGAAATATGCGGGCTTTTTCCAGTTAAAAGTAATAATATGAGGAAATATTGTTATGTTATTTCTAACGACTCTCTTCTGGTAATTATGAATCCTAAATATGTTACTGGGAAAGTAATAGAAAGTATCAATGAATGCAAAGTTATTACAGTAAGTAATAAAAATAATAAATTTAGAGAAAAAGTTGGAAATGAATATGGATTTGATAGTAAAACATTAAAAAATGTTGGTGTCAAAAATGCAATAATTGCTTTTATAAAAAGTTTAATATTTATATTTTCTGTGAAACCAAACAAGTTGGAAAAAGTAAAAATTGAGGGGATTTTAGTAGGGGATCTAATATATGACAGTATTATAAGAACTAATGCAAATATATATTCTGTGAAAAATATTTTAAATATAAATGCTTTCAAGTTGATTTTTAAGACATATTTAATGATTAAATTAGGAAAAAGGCTATTTAGTAGATATAAGCCGTACTATATTATAGCACAAGATATGGTTTACCTTGACGCAATATATTCAAGATTGGGTAAAAAATTTGGTGCGGATATTATTATGCTTACAACAGGAAAGCCCAGTTATGTAATACGTTCAAATGAGGAAGAAAGAAAACTCTATTTTAGCGTTGCGGATTTTTATGCTTTACAAGAAATTGTTTCTAATCCAGATCCCAATTGGAAAGAGTCTGTTGATATTATGTTGGAAGATCTATTTAAAGGAAATGGGGATTGGAATGCGTCAAATGCATATAAAAACAAGATTATTGAATCAAAAGAATCTGTTTTATCAAAGATTGGAATTAACAATCAAAAGAAAAATATTGTCATTATGGCACATGTATTTAGTGATGCTCCACACTGTACAGAAAAAATGCTATATTCAGATTACTATACCTGGTTGGTTGAAACTTTAAAGCTAACAAGAGGAAAAGAAGATGTTAACTGGATATTAAAACCACATCCTGGAAGAAGCTTCTATAAAGAAGATGGAGTTGTAGAAGAATTGTTTCAGGAGTTTAAGCATGATAGCTTATATTGGATGCCAGATCAGTATAGTACACTGGTATTAAAAGAGGTGGCGGATTGCATTATTACTGTTAATGGAAGTGCAGGTTATGAGCTATCATGTCTTGGAATTCCTGTTATATGTACTGGAAGGCCATTTTATTCTTTCTTTGGATATACTATTAATCCAAGAAGTATTGAAGAATATAATGAGCTTTTAGATTCGTTGGGAAATATAAATAGATTAGAGGCAAAAAAATTAGAAAGAGCAAAATTGGTCTTTTATGCATACAAAAAACACTTGTCAATAGATGACGAGTTTACAAGTCAATGTGGAAAAATACATGATGACTTTTGTACGGATGGTGATGTAGAGTCAGCAAATAATAAATATATTTTGCTTTTGGAGCAACTTATCAATAATGGAAATTTTAAAGAATCATATGATATAAATTATATACGTCATCTGATTAAACCATTTTAAGCGAAAAGGAGAAAGGTATTTTTGAAAAAAGCATTAATTACTGGTGTGACAGGTCAGGATGGTTCTTTTTTAGCAGAATTATTATTAGTAAAGGGTTATGATGTACACGGAATGATACGTAGATCTTCGGTAGAATATCATGAGCGCATCGCGCATTTAGAAGACCATGAAAGATTTCATCTTCACTTTGGAGATTTAGGCGATGCTATGAGTTTAGTAAATATTATAAGTTCTGTACAACCGGATGAATTATATAATCTTGCTGCTCAGAGCCATGTTCAAGTTAGTTTTAATGTACCTGAGTTTACTGCAGATGTAGATGCTACGGGAGTACTTAGGGTATTAGAAGCAGTACGTGTTACCGGTCAAAGCAAAAACTGCAGGATTTATCAAGCCTCTACGTCTGAACTTTACGGTAAGGTTGCGGAGGTACCACAGTCGGAGAAAACACCATTCCATCCATATAGTCCATACGCAGTTGCAAAACAGTATGGATTCTGGATCACGAAAGAATATCGCGAGGCTTATGGAATGTATGCATGTAGTGGCATTCTATTTAACCATGAGTCTGAAAGACGTGGAGAGACATTTGTTACACGGAAAATCACTCTTGCTGCCGCGCGGATTAAGCAAGGTAAACAGGACAAGTTATATTTGGGTAATTTATCATCTCTTCGGGATTGGGGATACGCCAAAGATTATGTAGAATGTATGTGGATGATGCTGCAGAACAACAAGCCTGAGGACTTTGTAATTGCTACAGGCGTGCAGCATAGTGTCCGTGAATTCTGTAAACTGGCATTTCACTATGTAGGAATTGAACTTGAGTTTAAAGGAGAAGGTTTGGATGAGAAGGGATATGATGAGACTACTGGAAGGATATTAGTTGAAGTGTCTGAAAATTTCTACCGGCCGACTGATGTAGTAAATCTTTTGGGAGATCCGACGAAAGCAAAGATTCAACTCGGATGGAATCCGCAGAAAACATCATTTGAAGAATTGGTAAAGTTGATGGTACAACATGATATGGAACAGGTGTCTAAGGGGAAGGCTTGAGAGGAGCATAAATAGCGTCATGATGGAAAAAAATTCAAAAATTTATGTTGCAGGACATAGTGGAATGGTTGGTTCAGCTATTATTCGTGAATTAAATCGACAGGGATACTACAATATTGTCACTAAAACACATCCAGAATTAGACTTGACACGACAAGAGCAAGTAGAAGATTTTTTTTATGCAGAAAAACCAGAGTATGTATTTCATTCCGCAGGAAAGGTTGGAGGAATTGTAGCAAATGCTGAGGCACTTGCAGATTTTATGTATGAGAATATGATGATGGAAATGAATGTCATTAATGCGGCATGGAAAAATAGAGTGAAAAAACTAGAATTTTTAGGATCTTCCTGTATCTATCCTCGTTGTGCTCCACAACCAATGAAAGAGAATTGTTTGTTAACTTCTGAATTAGAAAAAACCAATGAGGCATATGCTTTAGCAAAAATAAGTGGATTGAAATATTGCGAGTATTTGAGGAAACAGTATCATGCAGATTTTATATCTGTGATGCCTACGAATCTTTATGGACCTAATGATAATTATCATCCGTCCCATAGTCATGTATTACCTGCATTGATTAGACGATTTCACGAAGCAAAAGAATCTGGAGCAAAATCAGTTATCTGCTGGGGAGATGGCAGTCCGCTTCGTGAATTTTTATATGTAGATGATCTTGCTAATCTTTGTGTATTTCTTATGAATAACTATAGTGGAGAGGAAACAGTAAATGGAGGTACGGGGAAAGAAATAACTATCAAGGAATTAACTGAACTTATAGCTCAGGTTATCGGATTCAAAGGTGAGATTCTATGGGATATGACAAAACCTAATGGTACGCCACGTAAATTACTTGATATATCAAAAGCAACAAAACTTGGATGGATATATAAAACAGAGTTGGAAGACGGTATTAGGCTTTCATATGAAGATTTTTTAAATAATCCAATGAGAGTAGAACGTTAAAAATTATGAATATTGTATTACTTTCGGGAGGCTCAGGCAAACGTCTGTGGCCTCTTTCTAATGATATAAGGTCTAAACAATTTATAAAAATATTTACAGATGCAGATGGAGAACGAGAATCCATGGTTCAGCATGTTTACCGACAGATAAGGAGGGTGGATCCTGGAGCAGACGTGACGATTGCGACCAGTAAAACTCAGGTATCTACTATCCAAAATCAATTAGGTATTGATGTTAGTATTAGTGTCGAGCCATGCAGAAGGGATACGTTTTCTGCGATTGTGCTTGCGACCTCTTTTCTGGTGGATGAGAAGGGAATCAGTCCTGCTGAATCTGTTGTTGTTTGTCCGATTGATCCACATGTAGATAGTGATTATTTCGAAGCGCTTATCAGATTATCAGATCAGGCAGACCGGGGAAATGCAAATCTTATTTTGATGGGGATCAAGCCAACATATCCAAGTGAGAAGTATGGGTATATTATTCCGGAAGGAAAGGAGTTAATTTCTCCAGTATTAACATTTAAGGAAAAGCCAAATATTTATGACGCAGAGAAATATATCAAACAAGGAGCGTTATGGAATGGAGGCGTGTTTGCCTATAAACTTCAATATATGCTCGATAAGGCAAAGGAAATTATAGGATACTGTGATTATGAGACTCTATTTGCTAATTATGCTGAACTACCTAAGATTTCATTTGATTATGCAGTAGTTGAGAAAGAAACATCCATTCGAGTGATGCGATTTAGCGGATTATGGAAGGATATTGGTACATGGAATACATTAACCGAAGCAATGGAAGATCGAATTATAGGCGATGGTCGAATGGATATGAAATGCCACAATGTTCATATTTTAAACGAACTTGATATGCCTATTCTTGCTATGGGAATTCATGATGTGATTATTAGTGCATCACCCGAAGGGATACTGGTTTCTGATAAAGAACAAAGTTCTTATATTAAACCCTTTGTGGAAAATATACACAGGGAAGTTCGATTTGCCGAAAAATCATGGGGGAGCTTTAAGGTTATCGATGTGGAGGATGAGAGTCTTACTATTAAAGTAACACTTAATCCAGGACATTCCATGAATTATCACAGCCATGAAAGGCGAGATGAAGTATGGACGGTTATTAGTGGTCGGGGAAGGACGGTTGTTGATGGTATGGAACAATCGGTCAAAGCGGGAGATGTGGTAACTATGCAGGCTGGATGCCGACACATAGTAATTGCTGATACGGAACTAAAACTGATAGAGGTGCAATTAGGTAAAGATATATCTGTTTCTGATAAACATAAATACGATTTAGAGGATTAAATTGAGTGAAAATAAACCATTTTTGCTTCAGGCGATTGGGAAGGATTATCTGTGGGGAGGAACGAAGCTGAGGGATGAATATGGCAAGGACATAGATGTCATTCCTTTGGCAGAAACTTGGGAATGCTCTACACACCCTGAGGGACAGAGTGTCATTGCTAGTGGAGAGTTCAAAGGGCGGATACTGGGAGAAGTGTTAAAGCAGCACCCAGAATATTTGGGTACACATCCAAGAACAAGAGATAGACTTCCAATATTAGTGAAGCTGATAGATGCGAAGAAAGATTTGTCCGTACAAGTACATCCTGATGACGAATATGCAAGAATTCATGAGAATGGTCAATTTGGAAAAACAGAGATGTGGTATATTCTCCATGCGGATAAAGGAGCAAAGCTTGTATATGGATTTAAGCGAAAAGTATGCAAAGGGGACATAGAGCAGTCAATAAGAAATGGAACTGTTGAAAAATATTTACAGTATGTGTCAGTGAAAAAAGATGATGTGTTTATGATTGAGACAGGGACGGTTCATGCCATTGGTAAAGGTATTGTATTGGCTGAGATTCAGGAAAGTTCAAATCTGACTTATAGGCTTTTTGACTATGATCGTACGGATAAAAATGGAAAAAAAAGGGATTTGCATATAAAAAAAGCCTTAGAGGTAGCTAAACTAAATAGCAGTAAAGAGCCACGTCAGCCGATGCGAGTATTGAATTACAGAAATGGATATGCATTAGAAACGTTGATGCGGTGTAAGTATTTTGAGGTAAAAAGGATGCTGCTAAACACTGAAAGATACCGGAAGTTGGCAAATTTTCGGACAGAAAGCAACAGTTTCCAAGTGCTGCTTTGCACGGAAGGATGCGGTGTACTTTTTGGGGATAATATGATAATTAATTTTTGTAAAGGTGATTGTATTTTTGTTCCAGCAAATTCAATTCCATTAAAATTACATGGCAAAGCACAAATATTGAACATTGGATGTTAAGATTCTAAATCTATATAAACGGATAAAGGACATTAATAATAAAAAGAAATCATGGCAATTATGTTAGGAGGTTCAGAATGCAGGCAATAATATTAGCCGCTGGGATGGGAAAAAGATTAAAGCATTTAACAGAAAATAATACAAAGTGTATGGTAAAAGTAAATGGAATCCCATTAATAGACAGAATGTTGAAACAAATTGAAAAGCAACATTTATCCAGAATTGTGATTGTAGTTGGATTTGAGGGACAAAAATTAATAGACCATATCACAGGACTAAATGTTCAGACACCTATAATTTTCGTTAATAACGGTGTTTATGATAAAACCAATAATATATACTCTTTATCGCTTGCCTCCGATTGGCTGTGTAAAGAAGATACGATACTCTTTGAGTCAGATTTGATTTTTGAAGATTCCATTTTAGAAGAACTTATCAATGATCAGAGAGAGACATTGGCGTTAGTTGACAAATATGAGAGCTGGATGGATGGAACATGTATGAAATTGGATAATGAAGATAACATACTGGAATTCGTACCGGGAAGTAAATTTCAATATAGTGAAAGTAAGGATTACTATAAGACTGTTAATATATATAAATTTAGCCAACATTTTTCAATAACTCACTATATACCCTTCTTGGAAGCTTATATAAAAGCATTGGGAAATAATGAGTATTATGAGCAGGTATTGCGTGTTATCACCATGCTTGATTTTCCTGAGATCAAGGCGAAAAGACTTCATGGACAAAAATGGTATGAAATCGATGATGTACAGGACCTTGATATTGCTTCCTCGTTGTTTACTACAAATCACAATGAAAAAATAGATTTAATGGAAAAAAGATATGGTGGATATTGGCGGTATCCGGAACTTTTGGATTTCTGCTATTTAGTAAATCCGTATTTTCCACCTCAAAAATTGATGGATGAAATAAAAGCCAGTTTTGACAGGCTTATTACACAGTATCCTTCTGGTATGGGAATCAATGCTTTGCTTGCATCCAGAAATTTTGGCGTATTGGAACAGAATATTATCGTCGGAAACGGTGCGGCAGAGTTGATTAAGGCTTTAATGGAGAGGCTTATAAAAAAAATAGGCTTTGTCAGACCAACATTTGAAGAATACTCTAATCGATATGATGAAAGCAATTCTATTATATATACACCTTCAAATATGGATTATAGATATGATGAAAATGATTTGATCAAATATTTTGATGATAAAGATATTTCCAGCCTTGTTATTGTAAATCCAGATAATCCATCAGGAAATTATATTACTTATAAAGGATTACAAAAATTAATAGAATGGGGAAAAAATAAAAGGATAAGACTCATTATTGACGAATCCTTTATAGATTTCTCTGATGAGGAGAAAACATTAATCGAACAGAATATTTTAGATAAAAATCCACATCTTTATGTAATGAGGAGCATTTCAAAGTCCTATGGAGTACCGGGATTACGACTAGGTGTTCTTGCATCAGGGGATATTGATACTATTGCGCATTTGAAAAAAACTGTATCAATTTGGAATATTAATTCTTTTGCTGAGTTCTATATGCAGATTGAAGAAAAATATAGAAAAGATTATAAAGAATCTCTAGTGAAAATTAAAAAAGAACGTGAGCGCTTTTTAAAGGAATTATCTGAACTGTCAATATTACGTATAATCCCAACACAAGCAAATTATGTTATGGTTGAGACGATTGGAATTTCCTCCAGGGAATTTGCTAAACAGTTATTGATAAATGACAATATATTAATAAAGGATTTATCTAAAAAAATATATGGAAAAAATTATACAAGAATTGCGATTAGGAATAAAAAAGACAATGATAGGCTGATAACAGCAATAAAACGAAATTTTGGATAGGTATGTTTGAAATGTCAATAATTAGAGTAATAAAGAAATTTGAGACAATATTATCATCACGTCAGAAAGCACGAATATTACTTTTAGTATTTATGATGATAATAGGAGGTGTGCTTGAAACTTGTTCTGTTTCATTAATTCTTCCTTTTGTAAATGCAGTAATGGAGCCGGAAGAAACAATGAATAATAGATATGTGGGATGGTTTTGCGAATGGCTTCAAATAGAATCGCCAAGAGTATTTCTTATTGTCATAGCCATTGCGCTTGCGGCTTTGTACTTATTAAAGAATGTATATTTACTTTTTGAATTTAATATACAATATAAATTTGTATATGGTAATATGTTTGCAATGCAACAGAGATTACTAAATAGTTATATTTGCCGTCCGTATGAATTTTTTTTAAAAGTGGATTCGGGTGAAATTGTAAGGATCGTTAATACAGATACGCCCAATTCTTTTCAGTTGCTTTCTACGCTATTAAGTCTATTTACAGAGACCGTTGTATCAGGTATGTTGATAGCAGCAGTGTTCATAATAGCTCCTATGGTAACCATAATTATGGGGATTATTTTATTGGTTTTGATTGTGACGATCAATATTATGCTTAAACCTATACTTAGTGAGGCAGGTATTTCCTACCAGGAAGCCGGGGCCGGAATGAATAAATGGCTACTTCAATCTATCCAGGGAATAAAAGAATTAAAAGTAATGATGAAAGAGGATTTTTTTGAACAAAAATTTAATTCTTTTGGAAAAAAGTATGTCAACTCTTTACGAAAAAGTTATATATTGGGCTTAAGCCCTAAATTTATTATTGAGGCTTGTAGCATGAGTACAATGTTCATTGTTGTAGCTGTGTTGATATATAATGGCAATGGATTGGAAAGTATTGTACCTATGCTGTCGGCGGTAGCAATGGCAGCAATGAGATTATTACCATCAGTAAATCGTATGTCAAGTGCACTGGCTGGTATTTCTTACAATGAGCCTATGCTGGATAAACTAATAGAGAATTTAAAAAATATTAACGAAGAAAATCTGATTTCTGAAGGAGGAGATTTTAGTTTAGGAGAAGATATTATAAAAGAGGGCTTAGTTCCTAAATTAAAAAAGGAAATTGTGTTTCAAAGAGTAACATATCATTATCCGGATTCTGAGAGTAATGTTTTAGAATCAGCATCAATGACTATTAAGCGTGGTGAATCGGTAGGTATTGTTGGGAAATCAGGTGCAGGAAAGACGACTGCAGTAGATATTATTCTAGGTTTGTTAAGGCCGCAAGAAGGACAAATTTTAATTGACGGAATAGATATCAGGCAGAATATGAATGAATGGCTTAACCAACTAGGATATATTCCACAAATGATATTTATGTTGAATGATTCAATAAAAGCTAATGTGGCATTTGGAATACCACAAGAAAAGATATCAGATAATGAGGTTTGGAGAGCACTACGAGAGGCTTCATTAGAAGAATTTGTTAGAAGCCTGCCAGATGGTTTAGAAACACAAATAGGAGAAAGAGGTATAAGACTATCAGGGGGGCAGCGTCAACGTATTGGGATAGCTCGAGCTTTATATCAGAGTCCAGAAGTACTTATATTTGATGAAGCTACATCTGCTTTAGACAATGAGACAGAATTGGCTATTATGGAATCAATTAATAGACTTCGTGGCCAAAAAACTATGATTATAATAGCACATAGGTTGTCAACAATTGAGTCGTGTGACCATATATACCGAGTCGATAATAGAGAAATTATAGCGGAGTAATTGTAACTAAGATTTTTATCTACGGCTTATTGGGACAAATGTTCGTATCGAAAACTAATAAGATAGCGAGACATTTGTCTAGGGCAGCTGTATGCATTGGGGTTAAGAGCTTTGGAAGTGGTCAGAATCATCATGTATGATATAAATTTCAATAAACGGAGGACTAAACAAAATGCTTAATAATAAAATAATATTGGTGACAGGCGGAACAGGTTCCTTTGGACATCATTACGTGGAATATGTCTTGAAACATTATCATCCAAAGAAAATTATTATTTATTCCAGAGATGAATACAAGCAATTTGTTATGAGCAATCGTTACAAGGAGTACGAGGATGTACTTCGTTTTTTTATTGGAGATGTCCGTGACGAGGGAAGGCTTCGGATGGCAATGAAGGATGTTGATTATGTCATTCATGCTGCTGCTTTAAAACAGGTACCGGCTTGTGAATACAATCCCAATGAAGCAATCAAGACGAATGTAAATGGTGCAATGAATATTATCAATGCATCGTTAGAAGCTGGAGTTAGTAAGGTTGTAGCATTAAGCACAGATAAGGCTGTGAATCCGATCAATCTCTATGGTGGGACAAAGCTTGTATCAGATAAACTGTTCTGTGCGGCAAATTCCTATGGCGGATCAGATGGAACAAGGTTTGCGGTTGTGAGATATGGCAATGTGGCAGGAAGCAGGGGGAGTGTTATCCCGTTTTTCCAGAACATTATTGATAATGGCGGTAAGAAGCTGCCTATTACAGATAACCGTATGACGCGCTTTTGGATTAGCCTTGAGCAAGGTGTTGAACTGGTTATTAAGGCTCTTGAAGAAGCACATGGAGGAGAGACATTTATCTCAAAAATACCGTCATTCCGAATAACGGATCTTGCGGAGGCAATGCTTCCGGGATGTGAAAAAGCAGAGGTTGGTATTCGAGAGGGAGAGAAGCTCCATGAAATCATGTTGACGAGGGAAGATTCTTTACATACCTATGAATATGAGAAGCACTTTATTGTATATCCTCACTATAATTGGTGGGGGAAGAAAGACATCATACCAGGCGGAAAGCTGGTTACTCCAGAGTTTGAATACAGTTCCGGCACAAATACGGAATGGTTGAATATAGACGACTTAAGGAAAAAACTGAAGACGGATTTGGATGAGCATTAATTTTTTTGTGAAAGGCAGTGTGTAAGTTTATGGAAAGACTGGCAATAGATGGAGGTATACCTGTACGGAATGAAAAAATCTATTATGGAAAACAATGGATTGATACGGATGATGTGCAAGCTGTTGGACAGGTATTGACAAGTGAATTTATCACCTGCGGGCCAAAAGTTGAGGAGCTTGAGCGGGTCTTGGCCGAACAGGTTGGGGCAAAATATGCGGTAGCTGTAAGTAACGGAACCGCCGCGCTCCATTGCGCCTGTATTGCGACAGGGATTGGCCCGGGGGATGAGGTTATAACTACGCCGTTGACGTTTGCAGCAAGTGCGAATTGTGCATTTTATTGTGGGGCGAAGCCTGTATTTGCAGATGTAGATCTTGATACTTACAATATAGATCCTGCCAGCATTGAGGAGCATGTTACAGATAAGACAAAGGCTGTTGTGGCTGTTGATTTTACAGGGCAATCAGTAAAGATAAAAGAAATAAGAGAAATTTGTGACAGGCACCATCTTATTTTTATTGAAGATGCCGCACATGCAATCGGAACAAAATATTGTGGCAGACCTGTAGGAAGTCTTGCAGATTTGACCTGTTTTTCTTTTCATCCGGTCAAGACCGTAACATCCGGTGAAGGGGGCGCAATAACAACAAATTCTAGGGAGCTTTATAAAAAACTTATATTGGCACATACTCATGGGATTACTCGCGAAAAAGATTTAATGGAAGAAGCTTATAATGAGGGGGCTTGGTATTATGAGCAGGTTTCATTGGGATATAATTATCGTATGACAGATTTTCAGGCGGCGCTACTTCTTAGCCAGTTGAATAAATTAGGGGGATTTATCACTAGGAGAAGAGAGATTGTCAGCAAATATAATGAAGCATTTTTACAAATTCCAGAGATTATAATTCATAAAGAAATCCCAGAGTCGGACAGTTGCCGTCATTTATACATTATCAGATTAGATTTAGAGAAACTCTCTTGTACCAGAAGAGAGTTTTTTGATGCAATGGCAGCAGAAAATATCCAGTGTCAGGTTCATTATATACCTGTTTATTGGTTTCCTTATTACAAAAAGCAGGGATATAAAAAAGGGTTATGTCCACTGGCAGAGGAAATATATCAAAGTATTATGAGCATCCCACTGTATCCGGGGATGACAGATCAGGACGTTGAAGATGTTATTCACGCAGTGAAGAAAATTGTGGCAAATTATAGAGTATAGTTAGAAAGAGTGTGTCATGCTGGATAAAAAGATTAATAGCAGAAAAGATAGTTTAGAATTGCATCTTGAAGGAATAGTCCTTCGTAATGATTTATAGATGTTCAATAGACGGAGACAGATGGTAGAAAGGTTTTGGAGAGCTTATGGTAACTAATAAAATTTTATCAGGGGGGTATTTTCCTCAGACAGATAGAATTGGATGACTGTACTATAGCTGTGAGAGGTAGGAAGAGTGAGATTATGTTTAGGTACCGTCCAATTTGGAATGGACTATGGTATACAGGGACAGGGACGTCCATCTGAAACATTAGTTGATGCGATGTTGGCATATGCTTTTAATCATGGAATCAATTGCCTTGATACTGCTTCCGCATATGGAAATGCAGAGGACGTGATTGGTCATTTTATCAAAAAAAATAAGGAAAAATTTGATAAAATACGAATTGTATCAAAAATGCCTTCTGATTCATTGGAGAATATTTCAGATAAGGTGTGGGCAGAAATGATATTGCATCAAGCAGAGCACAGTATAACAAATCTTGGTATTGACAAGCTATATGCATATCTGTTCCATCATGCAGGATATATATTTGAAGAGAAAGCGGTGGAAGCCCTTATGTCTGTAGCAGACAGGGGGCTTGCAGAAAAGATAGGCGTATCTGTTTACTCTCCGGAAGAAGCAATGAAAGCATTGGAATATAACGAAATAAAAGTGATACAGATTCCTTATAATGTTTTTGATCAAAGGCTGGATCAATGCGGTTTCTTTCAAAAAGCGAAAAAGAGAGGTGTGGAAATCTATGCACGCAGTACATTACTACAGGGGTTGATTATGATGGAGCCAGACAAGCTCCCAGAAAGAATGAAATTTGCATCTCGTTATTTAAAACACTTTTTGAATATATGCAGTGAATACAATACTTCCCCTTTACTGGCCGCAGTAGGATACGTAGGAGCATCTCCATACATAGATTATATGGTCTTTGGAGTAGACAATAAAGATCAGCTTACCGAATATATCTCTATGCAGAAAGAGTATATTCCAGAGAAGATGATATGTGATCTGAGGACAGCATTTAAAGAAGTTGACGAAAAATTGGTGAATCCAGTGCTTTGGAAATAGGAGGGACAAAGTATGAAATATTTAGCAATGATTCAGGCAAGGTGCGGCTCCACCAGGCTTCCCAATAAAGTGATGATGGATTTGTATGGGAAGCCGGTTTTACGAAGGGTAATTGAACGTGCACAGAAGAGCAGGAATGTAGATGAAGTCATGGTTATTACATCTATCGACAAAGCAAATCTTCCCATATTGAAGCTCTGTGCTGATCTGGGAATCCGAGTAGGAGTTGGCTCAGAAAATGACGTACTTGATCGGTATTACCAGAATGCAAAACTTCTGAAACCGGAATATGTGATCCGTATTACGGCAGATTGTCCATGTTTTGACGGCGGGCTTCTGGATGAGGCGATTGAGAGCATGAATCCAGAATTGGATTACTGCGCAATGATGAGTGAGACATTTGCAGACGGGCTTGACCTGGAGATTATGAAATTTTCAGCATTAGAAAAGGCATGGCGTGAGGCAAATCATTCTTTTGAACGGGAGCATGTGACGCAATATATCATCCATCATCCGGAGTTGTTCCATCTTCAGGATTTCCAATCACCAGTTGGCGATTTCGGAAGCTGCCGTTGGACAGTTGATGAACCGGAAGATTTCGAAGCGGTGAAAAGAATTTACCGACATTTTATTGAGGAAGAAGGAAGAGAATACTTTAACTATAAGGAGATACTGGCATTTTTTGGCGAACATCCGGAGATCAGGGAGATCAACCGGAAATATCAGCGCAACGAGGGCCTTCAGAAATCAATAAAAGAAGACGTGATAGTTACGCTTAAAAAGGATTGAGATTGGAGGAACTAAAAAATGGACAAGATTGAAATCGGCAGAGGGCAGAACCTGTATAAGGAGGCAAAAAAAATAATCCCGGGCGGAACACAATTATTAAGTAAACGTCCGGAGATGTTCCTTCCAAATTTATGGCCCGCCTATTATTCTAAAGCAAAAGGATGTAAGGTATGGGATTTGGATGGAAAGGAATATACGGATGTCAGCTATATGGGAATCGGGGCCAATGTACTTGGATATGCAAACGATGAGGTAGATTCTGCAGCGAAGGAAGCAATTGAAAATGGCGGAATGTGTACCTTGAATGCTCCGGAAGAGGTATATCTGGCACAGGAGTTATTAAAGCTTCATCCATGGGCCGGGGGTGTGCGGTATGCGAAGGCGGGCGGAGAAGCAATGGCTTTGGCCTCTCGTATCGCAAGGGCACATACGAAAAAGGATATCCTGCTTTTCTGCGGATATCACGGATGGCATGACTGGTATTTGTCCGCAAACCTGTCTAATAAAAATGCACTGAATGACCAGCATATTGCAGGGCTGGAACCATTGGGCGTTCCATCCGGGCTGGCAGGGACAAATCTGCCGTTTCACTATAATAATATCGAAGAATTTGATGCATTGATGAAAAAACATGAGGGGCAGATTGCTGCAGTTGTCATGGAGCCGATTCGAAATGATTATCCAGAGGACGGATTCCTTGAGAAGATCAGGGAGGCAACAAGAGCAGCCGGTGTGCTGCTGGTATTTGATGAAATTACTGCAGGATTCAGGCTTTGTGCAGGAGGCAGCCACAGGGTTCTTGGAATTGAACCGGATATAGCCGTATTTGCCAAGGGATTGACGAATGGCTATCCACTGTCCGCAATTATCGGGCGTAAAGAGGTCATGGAGGCATCCCAGGGAACATTTATCAGCAGCACGTTTTATACGGAGCGGATTGCTTTTGCGGCCACATTAAAAAATATAGAATTGTATCAGAAATATAAAGTTTGGGAAAAGCAGATTGAATATGGTGAGATGGTACAAAACGGTTGGAAAGAAAAAGCCGAGAAAAATGGACTTAAGATAGAAGTTGGTGGAATCTGTCCATTGGGACATTTTTCGATTATTGGCAGAGAGAATGGCCTGGTTTATAAAACATTTTTTGTTCAGGAAATGCTTAAGAGGGGATATATAGCTTCGAATGCATTCTATACATCATATGCACATTCAATGGAAGTGATCAAAGAATATCTGGAAAATGTAGATGAGGTATTCCGGTTAATTGTAGACATCGAAAAAGTTGGAAAGCAAGTGGAAGCATGTCTTGAAGGGCCGGTCTGTCATAGCGGTTTTGGAAGGCTGAACTGAAAGCGAGGACAAAAAGCTGTGTTTCATATTTTTGAAAAGATTGCGAAAGGCGAACCTTATATTATTGCAGAGATGAGTGCAAATCACGGAGGGAGTATTGAAAATGCTCTGGAACTTGTAAGGCAGTCTGCGGTGGCAGGTGCGGATTGTGTAAAAATACAGACATATACGGCAGATTCTTTGACTATAGACTGTGATAACCAATACTTCCGAATCCAGGGTGGGCTTTGGGATGGCTATAAGCTCTATGACCTCTACAAGGAGGCTGGGACACCCTATGAGTGGCAGGGAAGAATCAAAGAGGAATGTGAGAAATGCGGTGTGGATTTTCTTTCCACGCCATTTGACAATCAAGCGGTCGATTTTCTTGAAAGCTTAGGCACCGATGCGTACAAAATTGCCAGCTTTGAATTGGTAGACATACCGCTGATTGAATATGTTGCTTCAAAAAGAAAACCTGTGATCATATCGACGGGGATGGGGAGTCTGGAGGAGATACAGGACGCTATAGATGCATGTCGGCGTGTCGGCAACAATCAGATTGTATTGCTAAAATGCTGCAGCGAATATCCTGCACCGTGGGAGGACATGCACTTGGGAAATATTCCGGATATGATACAGCGCTTTCGCTTGCCTGTAGGTTTGTCCGATCATAGTATTGGAAGCCTTGGCGCAGTCGTGGGAGTGACTCTTGGCGCATGTGTGGTAGAAAAGCATATAAAATTGTCGGATGTTGAGAGTGCAGACAGCAAATTCAGTATGGAAATATCAGAATTTGCTCAGATGGTAAAAAATGTCCGAAATGCGAAACTGATAGCAAATGGGCCTGATTATACTCTGACTGTAGGAGAAAAAGCCTCAACGATATTCCGTCGGAGCCTTTTTGCTGTGAAAGATATCAAAGCTGGTGAGCAGATTTCGGCTGAAAATATAAGGAGTATTCGCCCAGGATACGGTATGAAACCTAAATATATAGAAAGGGTAATGTCTGGAAAAAGCTGTATAGATATAAAAAGGGGAGAACCGATTACCGAGACGTTGTTGAAAGCAATACAAAAATAATGATTTGACATACTAAAGGGTGAATTTATGAGAGATATATTTTTACGCTATGCGGTTCAAGAAGATGCAGAATTTCTATTTAAGCTGGTAAATGATAGGGAATGCAGGGAAAATTCATTAAACCAAAATAAAATTACTTTGAAAGAGCATATGAATTGGTTCAGGGAAATTCTGTATTCCAGAACACAGAAGCAATATATATTAATGGTTGGAAACACTCCTGTTGGACAAGGCAGACTTGAAGCCAGAGGAGAGTCCTGTCGGATTAGCTATAGCATTCTTCCAGAATACCGGGGATATGGGTATGGAAAGATTTTAATTAAGCTGCTTAATAACGCGGCAATCAAAGACTTTCAGGGATGTAGGAGTTGTTTTGGAGAAGTAATCAAAGGAAATATTGCTTCCCAGAAAATATTCGAAGAGCTGGGCTACATAACAGAAGAGAAGGGACAATATCTTCGTTACAATAAACAAATTGAATACTACAAAATAGACTAAGATTCAAATAAAAAATCAGGAAATATTATCTTAAAATTGCAAAACAATATTTGATTTCAAACAGAAAATGCTATAGATGAAGGGACAGGAGATGCAGTATATTCGAGTTGATGCAAACGAAATAATTGGAACGGGGCATGTTATGAGATGCCTTTCCATTGCAGAAGAGTTTCATGAGCGTGGAGAAGAAGTGACTTTTATCATTGCAGATACTTGTTCCCAAAATATGATTTTGGAACGGGGGTTCAAAACATATTGCTTACATTCAATGTGGAATGATTTAGATCAAGAAATTAAAGAAATGATTCGCGTTATTGAGGAGAAGCAAATTTCATTATTGCTGATAGACTCCTATTTTGTAACCAAGCTTTATTTGAGCACAATCGGGCAATATACAAGGACGGCATATATTGATGATGTAGATTGTTTTATTTACCCCGTAAATTTGTTGGTGAATTATAATATATATGCGGAAAGGCTGGATTATCAATCCAGATATAGTAAAGCAGGGATAAATACCAAATTTGCATTGGGATGCCGCTATGCTCCTCTGAGAAAAGAATTTTTTTCTGTGAAAAGGCAGGTCAGAGAAAAAATTTCAAATATATTGATTACATCCGGAGGGACTGACAGTTATGATGTGACAGGTTATCTTTTACAGGAAATATATAAACAAAGCTGGTTTGAAAACTTTGATTATTATGTGGTTTTGGGAAGGTTTAATAAGAACAGACTTATACTGATAAATGACTGGAAACAATATAAAAATATCCATTTATTAGAAGATGTTAATAATATGGCTGATTATATGAAAAATTGTGACATAGCTATTACTGCTGGTGGTGTTACGGCTTATGAATTATGTGCATGTGGTACGCCTTCTATTATATATACATTGGCAGATAATCAATTGGAAATTGCCAGAAGTGTATCAGAATTAGGATGGATCCCTTGGGTTGGTGATGTGCGGCAGGACATGCAAGGTTGTATTAAAAAAATTATTGAATATATTGAGCAATTTAACAAAAATACAGATTCTTTATGGAGAATTAGTAGAGAAATGCAAAAAAATGTTGATGGAAAGGGAAGAGCACATCTAGTAGACTGGTTATTACAAACATTGTCAATAAATCTATAAATTATACTAATTTAAAAATCACCTCACAGAATTTTACAGCAAAAGTTAAACTTTTATAAAAGAAAGGAGCCCTCACCAATGCCCAACATCAAAGAACAAAGAATCTCCACCATCGACGACATCGCAATTTTCCTAAAGCGCTGCGAATACGACCCCGATATCAAAGGCTACAGGGCTCCCTACCTCTACCGCGGCCTGCCCAACGACACCTACCGTCTGACCACCACGCTTTCCAGAAACTGCAAAGACAAACAGCACATCTTAGAGGAGAGCATTCTGCGGAATTTCACGAAGTATGCCATGATCAACGATCCCGCCTTATCGGAATCCAAATGGCGGCAGATGATCATGGGCCAGCACCATGGCCTTCCCACCAGAATCCTGGACTGGTCCTATTCCTCCTTAGTGGCGTTGCATTTTGCCACAAGCAGCGAAGCAACTGCGGATCTGGATCAGCACAACGGCGTGGTATGGGAAATTGATATCGAAGAGCTGAATCATCTCCTGCCCGAGCGTTATCAGGAGGAGCTCCGAAAAGAACACGCCCACCTGTTTACGGTAAAAATGTTAGAAGAGGTCGTACAGGAATTATCCCAGTACGACAGCGATATGAGGGATTCAGCCATGCTGTTGCTGGAGCCCTTTTCTATTGACTCAAGAATTGTGAACCAATATTCCTTCTTCTCGCTTGTTCCTAAAAATATAGCGAATGTAGAGGATTTTCTGGAAAATCATACGAAGCACACCACAAAATATATCATAGACAAAAAGCTGCGCCGGGAGCTTCGGGAAATGCTGGATCAGATGAACATCAATGAACGAATGCTGTTTCCAGGCCTGGACGGTACGGCAAAGTGGATCGCGCGCCATTTTTACGTATCAGAAGAAAATGCGTGATCCGTAGAACTCAAAAGATCAGGGGCTGTCAAGATGCGTCAGTAATTCCACGCGGCTCCTTACAATTCACAGTACATAGGAGGCCCCCACATGATCACATTTTTTGTCTCAAGCACATTCAAAGACATGGTAGGAGAACGGGAAATCCTGCATAGAGAGGTCCTGCCCCGGATCAATAAAGAGATCCGAAAATACGGCGAGTACATATCCATCTGCGACCTGCGGTGGGGTCTGGATACCGGCAAGGACAAGGTAGAGGAGGCCATTGTAAAAGCGATGGAGGTATGCGCGGACGCCATCGACAACTGCCGTCCTTACATGCTGATCCTGCTCGGAGACTACTATGGGACGGTTCCGAAAAATTCCACCATTGAAAAATGCCTGGCTGACCATCACATCTCACGCCCTGACAATTCCGCTTCCATGAGCGTCACACAATTCGAGATCGAATACGGAATTTTTACTAAAAATACACAAACCGCCGTCAATTCCATATGCTGCTTCCGGGAGCTTGATACCCAAAGCTGCTTCCATACATCCAACGAAGACCATCAACAGATCGAACACTTAAAAGGACGTCTGCTCGAAAGAGCGGACGTTTTTTGCATGGACTACAAAGCGGACTGGGATCCGAAGACCGGGCAGACCGTCGGACTGGAGGATTTGGAAAAACAGCTTCAAAATGCAATGCTTGATATTGTAAAACGGCAATACGACACCCAGCGGAAGCTGAACTGGATTGAGCAGGAGCTTCGCCTGGCAAAGTCTTTCTGCACGAGAAAGCTGTCTACCTTCGGCGGACGGACCGGGGAGCTCCAAGCACTGCGGGAGAAGATTTCTTCTGGCACCTGCCGTGTAATCGGCGTCTGGGGGGATTCCGGCATTGGAAAAAGCAGCCTGCTGTCGAAGCTTTATGAGAAAGTCAGCAGGGAAGATCCCGGCGATACGTGCTTTATCGCGTGCGGGTACGGGGAGCGGAGCAGTATCTATGTGGATATCCTCCGGCAGGTTGATTATTTCATCAACATCCATCTGTTTCAAGAGGAAGACGATGAAGGGGGCTGGAGAGAAGATTTCAAAAGAGGGCGCCTGAGGGATGCGGATGAGATCCTCACGGAGGAGAAAGGTGAAAAAAATCTCAGAGAGGATATTGGACAATACGAGCGTATAGGAACCGAAAAGCTGGTCATTTTTGTGGATGCGCTGGATAAGCTTTCCAGCATCAATGAGATCCGGCTGTCATCACTTTTCGCGGAAAAATCCGGCTCTAAAATTGTGCTGGTCTGTTCTCAGGTGGAGCCATTTCACAGAACGGAAGACGGCATGCATACAGTTCGGCTGAACTCGCTTGCCAGCGCTGACATCGAGGATATCTTTAAGGAAAATACGACCAGCCAGGACAGGCATATCAAAGATATGACAGCAGCATTTCAGAAAAAATCCGACGTCAGCCCGCTGCATGTGATGATCGCAATCCGTATTTTGAAAATGCATCTGCAGGATACATGCGGAAAAAATGAGGATCAGATTTATTCGGATTTCCTTGATATGATCGAACAGCTTCCGCCCAGGCTGCCTGCGGTCTGCTGGCAGTGTATCGAGGAGGCAGGAACATATCTGAATGTCGGTCTTTATCAGGAGATTGCCGGCCTGATCGCCGTGACAAGGCGGGGGATCCGGGAGAGCGACCTGGAAGCAGTCTTATCCGAACAATGGAAAAGCGCGGAATTTGCCCGTCTGTGTATGTATTTATCCGAATTCTTTTACTGCGGGAATCAGGGAAAATGGAATTTCAGCCATGATTTGATGAAAGAAGGGGTTCTGGAGCATATGCGTCATAAAAATGGGGAACAAAGCCGGGAAGAAGAATTGGAGGACCAATGGTTTTCCTACCTGGAGAAAAAAGAGAAGAATGATGAGATACGTATCAGCGAGGGCCTGTTTTTATGCGCAAAACGAAGCAATACGGAATTTGCGTTAGTGCTCCTGGAGGAGGCGGCTGATTCGAAAGAAAGAATGGACCATATGCTGGCAGTCAGAACTCTGAGGGAGATCATCGAGACGGACCCCGGAAGAGCATGGTTTGAAGCCTGCATTCAGGCCGATCCCATACTCATTGCCAGACTGCTTGAAAAAGGACTGCATTTTACCGGGGCAGCAGATTATACACGGAGATATCCTTCCTATGAGCTGGCCAGGATTTTCTGGGAAAATAAAGGGATGCAGCTATTAGATCAGTTTGACCAGCTGTTTGAAACAGAGCAGGATATTTTGTTCCATATCTGCGTGGAATACGTCGGAATCCTGGACGATATTTCTGAAAATCAGGATTCCCTTCCCTATACGAAAATTGTGGTTTCTGTCATGAAAAGTGCAGAATATAGATCGCTTTCAAAGGATCGGAAGGAAGAACTGTTCAGGTGTGCCAATCTGGTATTTTTCCCCAACAACAGATACCTGGGTTTTCTTACAAAAAATAAGAAACAGGAAGCGCTTCTTGCACAGCAGGGATAGGCTGATATTCTGAAGCAGAAAAAGGGGCAGGCAGACCAATACAGCAGAGACATCATCCAATGGTACCAGACATGCATCAAACCGGAACGTGAGATGTTTTTGGAAGGCGAAACACTGGGGAAATTTGTGAACAATGTGGGGCAGTATTACAACGCGGTAAAGGCATATGACCGGGCGGCGCCCTATCGTATGGAATCCCTGGAATATAAATGCAGGGCAATATGCAAAAATATGGGGATCGATTTTCCGGAATGGCCGGACGAAATGAAAGACGAAGCTGCCGGATTGGATTTTCATAAAAAATTCTGGGAGAAATTTTTGAAACGGAACAAACAGCAGTTGACAGAACAGATCGGGAAGGAATCCAAAGCAGGTCGAAACAGGGCAAGGAATCAGTGGAACGCGATCGGTGTGACATACCGTACCTCTGCGTCTGATCATTTTGCGCTTGCAGAGGAAATCCCGGAAAGTGCGGCAGAGAATTTTGAACGATCCAAAAAAGAACTGGAATTGTGTTTATGGTTCCAGCAGCAGGACTTTCTGGAAGGTCTGGACAAGGAAGTGCTGGTTACCGGAGTGCGCTGGATCGGGTCAGTGGCAGGGCTTTTGGAGATCACAAAAGAAATTCCGGATGGAACAGAGCAGATTGTTGACACGACCTGTAATATTGCCAGGCGGTTATACAGAAATGAGAAAAGGGAATGCAAAATGTGTCTGGATAATTGCCGGAAGCTGGCAGAAGCACTCGGACAGGACAAAACCCTGCAGAGCCGGATCCTGCACCAGATCGAACGACTGGAGAAGTATCTGGCAATCTATACCTTGTGAAACGGCCGAATGGCCATAATGAGATGCCCTGTACGGCTGTGTCAGCATGGTTTTTGTAAGTTGATGAACAGGCTGGAGGCTCTTTAGAGCATCCGGCCGTACAGGTGGGGATTCTTTGGAGGTAAGTTATGATGAATAAATCCTGCATATTTAATGGTAAAAAAGACAGATTCCCGGAGGCGATAGAACAGTGGATGTTTTCGGAGGAAATGCGTCGGCTGGTCCATGCATTTCACGGAACATTTCCTGAGAAGCTTCCGGTGGAAGAGATGGCAAAATGGCTGTTGGAGTTTAGCTCCCGGTGGGATTACCGCGGCATGCAGCGGCAGGCGCGCGACGCAAAAACCGGAGAAAACGCGAGATGGCAGGTACACAGCCTGGAGATTACCGATGCGCAGAAGCAGGTAGTATCCGAAGTGATCGGCCCTCTTGGCCTGCTGGGGGTACAAAAGCCTGTCGAAACAGAATTTGATTATATTCTTGCATTGGGCGGCGCGCGATTCTCCTGCCTGTACCGTCCAAAGTATATCCGGGAGCTTCTTCAGGAGCAGTATGCCCATGCCAGGGAGATCATCCTGCTGTCAGGCATGCGCCCGGTCGCAGATACAGAGCGCGTGGCGACAGATACCTACGCTCCCGGTGCAGAGACCGAGTATGATCTGATGAATGCCGGTGCGGAACAGGTTTTTCATTTGAAAAGGAATTATCATGAGGAACGGTATTATAACGAAAACAAAAATCTGGAATGGGCCTTGCGCCGTTATGACGAGGAAACTGCAATTCCGGTCGTATCCATGTCAGGTCCATCATCGGAGCCGGAAAAAAGAAGGGCAAATTCAGCAGACACCTATCGCTTTTTTATGGAAAAATACGGTATGGAACCCGGCCGGAAGCTCCTCCTGGTAACCAGCCAGATCTATGTACCCTATCAGCAGATCGAAGCCGTCAGGACATTTTCGCAAATGGATGTGGAGACGGTCGGATTTCCTACAGAATGGTCCTCAGGCCTGCAGGGCATGATGGAGCCAGCCAATTATCTGCAGGAGATACGTTCCACGATACAGGCGATCAATCGATATCTGGAAGATGATTCTTTGTCGGTCAAAAATCCTCTGCAATTGCAATAAATTCGTCTGCTAACGGACTTACGGACCTGTGAAATGTACTGCAACTGCTTTCAGAACGTTTTGTTTGTTCCTTTCTCGATGTATATTTCAAAAATCTCATAAATTCAATTGTAAGTGCCTCAAAAGATGGCGTAGTGCATTTCCCTGCAATTCCTGTTATACTGATGAAAATCATATAACGAAAGGAGTGAAACCCGAATGGGAAATGGAAAACAGGAACCAGCCAT
>CAJSZT010000027.1:0-73031 GCA_910573785.1 Lachnospiraceae bacterium
CAGAAAAAGCAGGTGGCAGCTTATGCCCGTGTTTCTACCGATTCTGACGAGCAGCTTTCCAGCTACGAAGCACAGGTGGCTTTCTACACCCAGCACATTAAAAGCAACCCGGAATGGGAATTTGTAGACGTATACACCGATGAAGGAATTTCCGGCACCAATACCAGAAAACGGGAAGGATTTAACCGGATGGTGGAGGATGCTTTGAATGGTAAAATCGATTTAATTCTTACCAAATCCATTAGCCGCTTTGCCAGAAATACCGTGGATACTTTAACTACTATCAGAAAGCTCAAAGAAAAGAAGGTGGAAGTCTATTTTGAGAAAGAAAATATTTATACACTGGATGCTAAAGGTGAAGTAATGCTGACCATTATGAGCAGCCTGGCGCAGGAAGAAAGCCGTTCCATCTCAGAAAACGTCACCTGGGGGAAGCGCAAAAGCATGGCAGACGGCAAGTTCTCCCTGGCTTACAAAAATTTCCTCGGTTACGAAAAGGGAGAAGATGGCTTTCCCAAAATCGTGGAGGAAGAAGCCAAGATTGTCCGCCAGATTTACAGTTGGTTTCTGGAAGGGCGCACCATTCGTGCAATTGCGGATAGCTTGACACAGCAGGGGATTCCCACACCCCGTCGTAAAACCAAATGGAGCGTTTCTACGGTCACCAGCATTCTGACAAACGAGAAATATAAAGGTGATGCTTTGCTACAAAAGACCTACACCGCTGATTACCTGACCAAAAGTGTCAAGAAAAATCATGGTGAAGTGCCACAGTACTATATTGAAGATTCCCACCCAGCCATTATCGACCCGGAGACCTTTGAACTGGTGCAAAACGAAATCAAACGTCGGCGTCCACACCGTCATCAGCTTCACCGTAACAGTCCCTTTACTGCCAAGATTATTTGCAGCGACTGCGGTGGGTTCTACGGTCGGAAGGTCTGGCACAGTAACAGTAAATACAAAAAACTAATCTGGCGGTGTAACCATAAATACAGGCAAGGCACGGTTTGTTCTACGCCAAATCTAACGGAAGAAGAAATCGAGACGGCTTTTGTTAAAGCGTTTAACCAGATGCTGGGAGAAAAAGAACAGCACATTAAACGTTTTGAAGCCTTGCTGCCCATACTGGCGGATACCAGCAAACTGGACGAACAGCTTAAAGTAGCACAATCAGAGCATAGCAGGCTAATGAACGACTTACGCTTATTCATGGATGAGAATACACTCCATGTCCAAGACCAGGTAGAATATAACCGCAAGTTCACCGAGAAGAGCCAGCTTTGTGAAGCTAAAGAAGCAGAAATCGGCAATCTGGAAAAACAGCTTCTGGAGCAATCGGGCAGAAAAGAGTTGATTAAACGGTGCCTGGAAGAAATACAGAAGTGTGGGGAGATTCTGACTGAATTTGATGTCAATTTATGGAACAGCATGGTGGAATCCGTAACGATTTCCCATAATAAGACATTTGGCTTCTTGTTCCGGGATGGGACAAGAATAGCGGTCAGGTTACCCGAGGAAAGCGATAGAAATAACCAGAAATAGCTTGCAATCATGCCCTTACAGAGCTATGGTAGAACACCATAGCTGCTACAAATACCAAAACTTAAGGAGATCTCCGTTCATGAAACTAACACACTTAACCGGAATTTGGAAAGAAACCGTAGACGCTTATATGCAGGATATTGCTTCTGAGATTATTGGCTACAGCTACTCCCAGTACTGTATGGGGTATAGCATAGATAGAAAAACAGTCTTAGCAGAAACCAAGCAGCTATTCCCACCAATACAAGATTTGCAATTGAAACCATTTACAGTGGTTCTACAAGTTGGTGACGTTGGTAGGCTCAGGATTAAGTACCGCAGCCAAGGAATAACAGTGGGATATACTGTTACGATAGAATGTTAGGCTGATCTAAAAATAAAAAATGCCTGAACCGTAAAGTTAGGCACAAAAATAAAATCGCTTTACAACATGCAGGCTATAAGCGAGCCTGCCGCACTTTAGCTATGGTTGATTTTACACAGCCAACTTTATAAGACCGTCCATGTGGCGGTCTTTTTTCTAGCCAAAGACCGGAGAAGAAATAAGTTTTATAATCGTGTAGAAACCGTGTAAAATGTGTGTAAACGTTAGACATCAGCTAAAAGCGTGAACCGTGTAAAAGCCTCATGCTTTTGGTGCATCGTGTAAAAACAAGCCAGGAAGTAAACCAGAAAATCCATCATTAAATCAGCCTATTTATCCATACATTCCTGTCTTCGTAGCAGTATTCCATCAGGAAACCCCTGTAAAAACAGGGGTTTCCTAGTATATTCTTTGTATCAAACGTGTCGTCTTGACATGGGCTGGATGCGTTACAGTTTGCGGCCGGCTAGGCCGTGAACTGTAACGTCTTCTTATGTTTGCGATGGAAAAGCCCTGGAATGTGGTTGAAAAGAAGCCGTCAAAAATGTATAATAATGATAATTGGTTGCAGGCCGTTGGTGAACCAGCGGCCTGTAATTGTTCGGAATAGAAGAATAAATCGGACCAATTGATGCGACATTGTACTAGGAGCAATTCACTGAAAATCATAAAAATGAATATTTCAATAATTATTGAAAAAAGGATCTGGTTCTGTCAAAAGAGCGGTGACGCGTGCTGCCGCTCATTTTCGAAAAAGGAGGTAACATCATGATCACAGGAGCTTTTATGGTGCCCCATCCGCCGCTGATCGTACCGGAGATCGGCAGGGGGGAGGAACACAGGATTCGGGATACCGTTGACGCGTATCACGAAGTGGGCCGCGGGATCGGCGAGTTAAAGCCGGAGACGATCGTTCTGCTTTCGCCCCATCAGGTCATGTACGCAGACTATTTCCACATTTCCCCGGGAAATGGCGCGAAGGGAGATTTCAGCCAGTTCAGCGCGGGGCAGGTGCGGTTCGAGGTTCGTTATGATACGGAATTTGTGGACAATCTGTGCAAGCTGGCGGATGCCGGTGACCTTCCCGCGGGAACCGCCAGGGAGCGGGACCGGCGGCTGGACCACGGAACCATGGTGCCTCTGTATTTTGTAAATCAATATTGGAAAGACTATCAACTGGTGAGAGTGGGCCTCTCCGGGCTCCCGCTGACCGTGCATTACGAGCTGGGCAGACGCATCCGGGAGACTGCGGAGGTACTGGACCGGAGGATCGTGATCATTGCCAGCGGGGATTTGTCTCACAGGCTGAAATCAGACGGCCCTTACGGCTACCAGAAGGAGGGCCCGGAGTATGACAGTCGCGTCATGCAGGTCATGGAAAGAGGCAATTTCGGGGAACTGCTGGAATTTTCCGAGGATTTCTGCGAAAAGGCAGGGGAGTGCGGGCACCGTTCCTTTACCATCATGGCCGGGGCGCTGGACCGGACGGAGGTGGAAGCCAGGCGTCTTTCCTATGAAGGGCCCTTTGGCGTGGGCTACGGCATTTGTATTTATGAGATCAAAGGAAGGGACCTGAATCGGAATCTGAAAGATCAGTATGAGGAGAAGGAGAGGAACCGGATCTTGAAGAAGCGGCAGCAGGAGGACGCGTATGTGCAGCTTGCCCGGAACACCGTGGAGGAATATGTCCGTACCGGAAAGAAGCTCCGGATGCCGGAGGGACTTCCCGGGGAAATGCAGAACCGCAGGGCAGGCGTATTCGTTTCCATTAAAAAGGAAGGAAGGCTCCGGGGATGCATCGGCACGATCCAGGCAGTCTGCCCGTCCATTGCGCAGGAGATCATAGAAAACGGAATCAGCGCGGCTTCCCGCGATCCGCGTTTTTCGCCCATAGAGCCGGAGGAACTGGACAAGCTGACCATCACCGTGGATGTGCTGGGGGATACGGAAAAAATTGATTCCCCGGACAAGCTGGATGTGAAGCGGTACGGCGTGGTGGTGACAAAGGGCTATCGAAGGGGGCTGCTGCTTCCCAACCTGGAAGGCGTGGATACGGTGGAGGAGCAGATCGCCATCGCGAAGCAGAAGGCCGGGATCGGAGAGCAGGAAGAAGCGGAGCTGGAACGGTTTGAGGTGGTACGGCACTATTAAAAATGGAATGATTCAGAACAGCCGCGGGAGGAATCCTGCCGTTTTGCGTCTGCGGCTGGTACGGTACTCATGGTAGATTTTATCGGCCGTGAACATAGATAACAGGGAGGACATTATGAAAGAGACATGTCAGGCATGCATCCATCACTGTAGTCTGGAGCCGGGACAGACAGGGCTGTGCAGGGCGCGGAAAAATGAAAATGGCCGGATCATCTGCGGCAATTACGGCCAGGTGACTTCCCTGGCGCTGGACCCCATTGAGAAAAAGCCGCTGCACAGGTACCGGCCGGGCAGCCTGATCCTGTCTGTGGGGAGCTACGGCTGCAATCTGCGTTGCTCCTTCTGCCAGAACCATGAGATCTCCATGGCCGGGCCGGAAGAGGCCGGGGCGGTATCCATTTCCCCGGAGGCTTTGGCGCAAAAAGCGGAAGAATATAAAGCGATTGGAAATATTGGGGCGGCGTTTACCTACAATGAGCCTCTGGTCGGCTGGGAATATGTGCGCGACTCGGCCCGGCTCATCAAGGAGCTGGGCATGGACAATGTGCTGGTCACTAACGGCACGGCATCTCGGGAGGTGCTGGAAGAATTGCTTCCCCTCATCGACGCCATGAACATTGACCTGAAAGCCTTCCGGGAGGAGACCTACCGGAAGCTGGGCGGGGATTTGAAGACAGTGAAGGAATTTATCACCCGCGCGGCGGCAGACTGCCACGTGGAGCTGACCACGCTGATCGTGCCGGGGATGAACGACGGGACGGAGGAAATGGAGGAGGAAGCGCGGTGGATCGCCTCCCTGGGAAAGGACATCCCGCTCCACGTGACCCGGTTTTTCCCCCGGTATCAGATGGCAGACCGGGACGCCACGGAGACGGGACGGGTGTACCGCCTTGCAGATACGGCGAGGAAGTATCTGGAGCATGTGTTTGTGGGGAATTGCTGACGGAAGAGGGTCGGGGATTGAAAGGAGAATAAAATGAAAGAGGTACTGAAGAAAAATCATGTAAAAAAGTTAGCGCTGGTG
This sequence comes from Lachnospiraceae bacterium, assembly GCA_910573785.1. Taxonomy (GTDB): domain Bacteria; phylum Bacillota; class Clostridia; order Lachnospirales; family Lachnospiraceae; genus Schaedlerella. The sequence goes on from CAJSZT010000027.1 coordinate 5,085, forward strand.
GGAATGGCGTTAGTGATCATGCTTTTTTCCATGACGATTCTTTCAAAGGCGGCAAGCGCCCCGGAAAATCATAAAAAAACAATCGCTGCATTAGATGAGAAAAGGGCGGATGTCTTAAAATTGACAGCAGCCTCAGCTGGAGCGGCAACAGCGATCGCGGCAATTCCAGGTGATTCGACCACACCCGTGGCGAATAAACTGGCAGATCTGGCCTCATATTTTTTGACCATTCTGATGGTGATCTTTCTGGAAAAATATCTGGTTACACTTACAGGATATGCAGCCTTTTTTATATTGATTCCGGCAGCGTGCGTCTTATTTGCGGCAGGAATTTGTCTGAACAGGACATTTTTAAAAGTGTTGGCAGCAAAAATTGCGGTCTTCGGGCTTGTCATATTTACGATGATTCCACTGAGTATAAAAGTCTCTGAGATGATAGAAGAAACATACGAAACGTCAATGGAAACGACCTTAGATGAGGCACAGGATCTAACGGCTGAAATAAATGATAACACAGATTCAGAGGGGAATGTTTTGGATAAGCTTGTGTCCAAAATCAAAGGCGGAGTATCGGGATTGATGCAAAAAGGGGAATCGCTTTTAAATCATTTTATTGAAGCGATTGCTGTGATGATGGTGACATCCTGCTTGATTCCGATTGTTGTACTGCTGTTTATGCTCTGGCTTGTCCGGATCGTATTTGGGGTACAGATCCATGTGCCGAAGGAATTGCCAGACAGACCCAGGAAAAATATCTGCCAAAGAAAATAAAGGAGCGAATCGATATGATAAAAGTAATAGCAAGTGATATGGACGGTACACTTTTAGGGGACGACCACAAGCTTGCGCCGCGGACCGTACAGGCGATCCGCCGGGCATGCGATGCAGGGGTACGTTTCATGGTGGCGACCGGCCGTGACATGAACGGAGTCCTGCAGGAACTGGACGGTACGGGTCTGGTCTGTGATTATATCGTGGGGAGCGGCGCGGAGGTGCGAGATCCGCGGCAGAACATCATAAGCAGGGTGCAGATGGACACCGGAGTGTGCGGAGAAATCTATGACGTGCTGAGACAATACCCGGTATCCACTATTTTTATGACCGGGGAAAGCGACTACAGCATCGGCACTCCGGAAACGCTGGAAGAAGACCTGCGCAAAAACCTCCAGGTATTCTTTTCCGACCTGACCATGGAAGAAATCCTGGAAACGGAAATGTACCGGCACATGAAGGAAAGCACCCGCATCATTCCTGACTTTCAGACGCTAAAGGAGAAGGAGATCAACGTATATAAAATCTTTGTTTTCTGCTGTGACACGGAGGTGCTCGGGGAGCTTGACAGGCGGCTGCAAAAGGACAAAAGGCTTGCCGTAGCCTCTTCCTTTATCAACAATTTGGAGATCACCGATGCCCGCGCCCAGAAAGGCCCGGTGCTGAAAAGCTATATCGAATCCCTGGGATATACCATGGATGAGGTGATGACATTCGGCGACAGCATGAACGACTATTCCATGCTTTCCATGGACTTCGGCGCGACAGTAGCCATGGGTAATTCCGAGCCGGAGATCATCAAGGCTGCCAAGTATGTGACAAAATCCAATGAAGAGTACGGGGTGGCGTATGCAATCGAGGAAATGCTGAATCGGAGGAAGGCGTAGGGGAGAAGAACGACTCAGAAGGGCAAGCGGTTGTGGAAAATGAACTGACACATCTTGACTTGCCTGTTTCTCCGGCGGCGCAGCTCAAAAAGCCTCGACGATATCCCATTATGGCCATTCGGCCGTTTCATAAGGTATCCCCAAGGGCATCCCATTATGGCCATTCGGCCGCTTCACAAGGTATGATAATAAGGGCAGATATCCTCATAATGCCCGTCCTTCATCCGAAACCCTTTCGGAATCGTTCCGAGCTGGATAAAACCAAGCCGTTCATAGAGATGTCTTGCGTGGACATTTGACGCGACCACCGCATTGAACTGCAGGATCGTAAACCCGAGCCTCCGCCCCTGGATGAGACAGTCGGAAACCAGAGCTTTACCGATATGCTGCCCCCGGTATCGCGAACTGACAGCATAGCTGGCGTTGCAGATGTGGCCGCACCGCCCGACATTATTGGGGTGCAGGATATACAGGCCGCAGACCTCTCCGGTATCCGCATTTATCGCGGCGGCATTGTATGTCTGCTGCTCAAAAAATTCCTTCCCGGTCCGGGCATCCAAAAGCTCCTCCTGGGGAAACGCGATTCCCTCCTCCACAACTTCATTCCATATCCGAATCATTTCGGGAAGATGCTCTTCCCTGTAGGCTTCTATTTCTATCTTCACATTCATTTCTCAAAAATGTTCCTTCCCATTTTCTGTTTTATTCCATTTCAATTCGACCAGAAGAACCGACTGTCACTGCGCGGACAAATGTTTCGTCCCTAATGTGCTGTTGATAAATGCGATCAACTCGGCTTTATCTACATACGTATCCCGGATCGCTGCGGCAAAACCCGCATTTCCGGTATTCACATAGTTTCCCATAGGCTGCGCCGCTTTCCGAAGCTTTCATAGACAATTTTCTGGAACGGCAGACCGTGAAAGCCCCCTGCTGTTCCGGAGTGCTCAGGCAGATTTTCTGCCTCTTAGTATAACATGCTGGCGGATGCAGGGCAAGACGCATTTTGACTACTCATAAATGAGCAAAAATGCGGCGTTACAGGTCACACCTTGACCAGGCGTGCCCTGTAACTCAGGCCGTCATTTAAAATTGCCTACGGCAATGGACAGCCTGAGTCCCAGCTTTTATGTGCATCCTCCTGACCAATCAGCGTAGTGATTGGTCAGTGTGTGACATGTAACAAAGCGGCTGCGTTAGCAGACGTTAGAGTGCGTAAGCACAGTTTTTGCGAATGGATGAGCAGGTTGGAGGCTCTTTAGAGCATTCGACCGTACAGTTGGAATATTTTTATAAAAAGTCTTGATGATATACAAAAAAGAAAGTATAATTATATCAACAAAATGATATAAAGGAGTGAAAAAAATGATTATCAAGGCTTCAGCAGCACTTCGTAATGATTATGCTTCTATTTCTAACCTTGCGAGAGAGACCAGCGAACCGATTTATATCACCAAAAATGGGGAGGGCGATGGTGTGTTTATGAATATTGATGCCTTTGAAAAAAGAGAACAGGCATTAGAGCTTCGCGCAAAGATCATGCAGGCAGAAGAAGAGCGGCTAAGCGGAGCAAAGACAAGAAGCATCTCTGAAGCAAGAAAGGAACTGAGGGAACGTGCAGAAACAGTATAAGGTGGAGATCCTTCCCACTGCATGGGAGGATTTGAAAAAGATTGAAGACTATTACTTGCTTCAATTTGGCGTGGAATCTGCTATGAAAGTTACAGACCATATTTTAGATAGCATCGAACGGCTAAAGGCATTTCCGGATTCCGGTTCCCAGACGCCGGATCAATGGCTGAATCAGAAGGGCTACCGTATGGTCATATGGCAAAGATTTGCTTCTGTATACCGTCAGATCGGAGAGATTGTATACGTCTATCATATTGCGGATACACAGACAGAGTATACGAAATTATTCTAGTACAGCATTGCGTATATAATGGTGAATAATGTGCCTGACATGGACATCAAGCGCTTATTACTTCAAAATTAATGCAATGCTATACTAGCTGTGCGGTTGAATGCTCCAAGGAGCATCCAACCTGATTATTCATCACATCCCGAAGGCTTATCGTGTTCCAGTCCATGGATCTTCCACCGTCTCCTGCCCTCCATTCGTTTTTTGCATGAGCCCTGCTGATATAGCAGACGTAAAAACGAGCGTTTTTTTCTCCGAGAGAGGATTATTTTGGTTACATGTCACACCCCGACCAATCACCACGCTGATTGGTCGGGAGGATGCGCATAAGAGTTGGTATTCAGGCCGTCCATTGCCGTTGCAGCAGCGATGAAGCAACCGGAATCACTATGAGCGACACAAACACAAAGAGCGCTGTCAAGGCAATCAGAGCCTGTATGGGAAGGTAACTATCCTACAGGTATTAAATTCCGCATTTTTCAGGCGGCGGTCCTTTCCCTGTCGTTGCTGCTGGCTTCGGTTTCCGTGGTCGGAATCGCGCTTTGTTTCATCGGCGCGTTTTCTCCGATGTTTATTCCTTCTCTGGTCGGAAAAATTGCAGTACGCGTTCTGGCGGGCCTGGGCGTCGGTCTGATCCAGCCGTTGTCGGCATCTCTGATCGTGGACTGCTTTGAAGGAAAGGTGGCAAATACAATGATGGGAGTTCAGTCTTCCTGCGTTGGCCTTGGAGCATCGCTGTTTTCCTATACAATGGCCGGCATCATGGTATATGACTGGCACTATGCGTATTGTGCATATCTGTATGCTGCTGCGATCTTCCTGCTGGTATTATTCGGTATGCCGGCTTTTGTAAATCAGATCGGACGTGAGGAAAAGAAACCGGCGGCTCAGAATACTGCGGATCAGGTTGTAAAAAAAGCACTTCCGGCCGCATGCTACATAGGATTTGTGGCTCAGCTGATCTATGGACTGGGGTACGGTGCCTTTGATAACAGCTTGTCTCTGGCCGCGGTTGAGACAGGAACGATCACAACGGTACAGGCGGCGGCAATCGCAAGCTGGGGCGGCATTGCCTCATTGATCGGAGGTTTTTTCTTCGGCTTTATGAAAGGTAAGATTGGAAATAATATCGGCTGGTTATCCCTTGTGATGAATATCATTGGCTTTGCCGTTGTTGGACTTACATCTTCTACGACGATGTGGTATATTGGAGTTACGATATGCAAAGTCGGCTTCTGCTGGTGGATGCCTTATATCAACTTCCTTGTAAATGACGGGACGGATGAGAGCAATTCCGCACTGGCTACATCACTGGGATTTTTTGGTAATTCCTTCGGCGCGTTTATCTTTGCTTACGTCCTTGCCTTTGTCGGAAATATGGTCGGCGGAATTACACAGCATCAGGCATTCTTCTATGGATGTGCCTGGATCGGTATTGCTTTGGTTTTGATCGCGTTCAATCATTTCAAAAACTATAAGCATTATCAGGAAATCGCATAGTGCGGAAGCAAAAAGTATTATCAGGAAATTGTGCAATACAAAAAATTATAGGAGGCTATGAGCATGTTTGATCCAAAAACAATTATGGAAAAAAGAAAACTGTTAGAGCCGATCCCGACTCCGATTCCCGCGGAATTTCCGCATACAGATGAAGTGCCGGAGGGCTGCGCCGTTCTTACAGGGCTGAAGGACGAGTGGGGATATTATGTAGATATACATCAGGATGTGATATATGCTGAGCGGGATGGGCGTAAGCTCCGAATGCATATTTTAGAGCCAAGGGTGCATTTCGGCGCGCCCGAAGAGGAAGAACGGACTCTGCGTAAATGGCCCTGCATTGCATATATTCAGGGGTCCGCGTTTCATGAGCAGTGGCTGTGGAATAACATTTCCCGCCACATTCGGATGGCAGAGCACGGCTATATGGTGGCGATCATAGAGTATCGTCCGTCTGAGACGGCTCCGTTCCCGGCACAGATGCAGGATGCCAAGACAGCAATCCGTTATCTGAGGAAGCATGCGGAAGAGTACCATATCGATACGGACCATATGGCAGTCTGCGGTGATTCTTCCGGCGGGCATACCGCTCTGATGGCGGGCTTTACCGGGGACGATGCGCCGGATACCGAGCTGTACGGCGAGTATTCCGCAAAGGTGAACTGCATTATTGACGTGTATGGGCCGACTGTATTTTCGCTGATGAATTATTATGACAGTTCCCAGAATCATTATGACCCGGACAGTCCGGAAGGATTTGAGATCGGACATAAGCATGTGCTGGAAAATCCGGAGCTTGCCGACGCGACGATCCCCATGAATTATCTGTCGGAGGATAAGCCTGTGCCGCCGCTCCTGATCATTCACGGCGGCCGCGATATGCTTGTGCCGTTTAATCAGAGCTGCCAGCTTTATAACTATATGAAGAAAATGGGGAAGGATGTTACATTCTATAAAATTGATGATGCAAACCATGGATGCCTTGGGTTTGACAATGATACGGTTCTTGGAATCGTGCTGGACTTTTTGAAAGAGAATATTTGACTGAAGTAAAGAAACTGCTGAAAAATATCCGGATGTGGGGACGCCAACCAGAAAGGGGGGCCTCGCATCCGGAATTTTTAGTATAGCCTGATCTGCCCGGCCGGGGTGTGAACAGTAATGGAGTGAGGGATGCCAAACCAAAAGCCAAAACGAACACTTGCCAGAATCCGGGATAAATGATAAAATGACAAAATCTCAGCCAGATCATATTATTTGGCTCACGCGCGAGAGGTACAAACGGGGAACGGAGCGATATTGACCTGGCGTTGTATGCCGGGGATACGAAGCAGTATTATCATATTCTGGATTTTGTGGAGGAGATCGAATCACTGCTGATGTTTGATATCGTGGATCTGAACGGAGGCGCGGTTTCACGCGATCTTCTCGATGAGATCCAGAGGGATGGGGTGATCCTGTATGAAAAAGTTTGAGCAGTTAAAACGCTTATATAGAACCATTACCGGATATATGGATCCATATGATTTTTCCGACGCAATGATTTCAGGGCTGATAGCAGACTTTGACCGTTTGTTTGAATTGTCGTGGAAAAGCTTAAAAGAATATATGCGGAAGCGGTTCAAAACAGCGGGATGCCCCTATATTCGTTTGTGCAGAAGGTGAAAGCGGAAAATGGTCTTGCGCGGGATGAAGATATTTTTCTGCATTGGGATGCAATAAGGGAGAAGTATGCAGGGGCAGATGCCGTCAGGGAGAGGGAAAAAACAGAATAAAAAGAACAGCAGAAAAACAACGCGGTCAAAATTACGGGCTGCGTTGTTTTTATTACGGAACTCTTTTTTTTAATCGTACGGTTATTCTTTTATTTTGTCAAGTTCTGTCAGATTCACACCTGCAGTACCAAGCAATGCTTTTAAAGAAGTATATTCTTCTTTCAGATCAGCGTATGTTTTTACTGCATTTTCTTCCTTCGCTAAAAGCATACGTCGCTGCACTCTCTGAAAATCGTGGATAGATCTTTCTATAATTTCCAGATTATTCGGCATGAAATCACCTCCCTCTTATGGATGAGCACTTTCGGAAACTTAGGAACAGGAACATATAATATGAAAACATGACTTCTGATAATCTCATTGTATCAAAAGGAAATATAAGAGTAAAGTCTTTATTTGATGGTAAATCATTTCCAGCTGCGCGGCTGCGGCCTGCGTGATTTTACTCCTTTCTCTTATATCCATCCGGCGAGATTCCTTCATATTTCTTAAACACCTTGGAAAAATACGTGCAATTCTCAAACCCCAGGACATCAGACACTTCATACACCAGCTTCCCCTCCTCCAGCATCTGCTTCGCCAGCGCCACCTTCCTCTGATTCACATATTCTATAAAGTTCACCCCCATTTCCTTCTTAAAGACTGTACTCAAATACGCATTAGACACCCCGGTCTCTTTTGCGGCCTCGGACAGATGGACCTGGGTTGTCAGATGGCTGTCGATATAGGAGAAGATACTTTTTAACAGGTCCGACCGGCTGCATTTGTATGCCACAAAAAACTGTCTGTAAAAAATATCCTGAAATTCCAGGAACCAGCCTTCGATCAGATTCAGGCTGCCCATCATCATCAGCCTCTGATAGTGGCAGTTATTACCCCGGACCCGAATTTCTTCGATCGCCCCGTTTAATTTCTGTGCGGTCATGGAATAGATTCCCAGCATATCCATGAAGATCCGCCGCAGCACATTGATATGGATATAAGGGTCCGTCCGGATCGTGGACAGGATCTGGCGGATGACAGCTTCCGATTCCTTCCCGGAAAATGTCTCCACAGCCTCCTTGAGACTGTCAAGCAGCAACCGGGTCCCTTTTGGACTGTGTTCTTTGAGTGCGATTTTTTCCGGAAAATAACAAAGCTTTTGTTCCTCATCGTAATAACGGATGACCAAGATCTGCTCCGCCAATACGATCGCGCGGTTTACGGCCTCCGTATTTCCCATGACCGATTCATGGATGCCGAAATAAACCTTCCCAGGGAGATAGTCTGTCAATTCCTGATGAAGCTGCAAAAAGAATTCCCTGGAAAAATGCCGCTCAAAAAGGAAGCAGCAGAGCCGGTGGCCTTTGATGATCTGCATATACTCTGTGTAATGCTCCGCAAACCATTTTTTTGAAGCGTTTGCCGCAGCGTAAAAGGAATGCTCCGCAGACCATTTTTCCGCGGCTTCGGCCGCGGCATAAGCGGGATCTCCGGAAGTCGATTTTTCTGCGTCTCTGGCTGTCCGGCAGGCGGAGACGTCCGGGATCTCTTCCGGAGGCAGGATGCACAGAGCCGTCCTGTAAGTTCCCACGTTCAGAAAAAGGTCCTTTCCATTCGGATTCAGGATCTCATCATAGCGGATCTCATGGAATGTAAAGGAGGACAGCTTCTCATCCCGGTCATTGCCTGTGCGGAGCTCCTGCCGGCATTTTTTCAGGATCCCCAGCAGTTCCTCGGAGGAAAGGTTCAGCTTCCGCAGGTAATCATAGGCGCCCAGCTTCATGGCCTCTTTTACCATATCAAATTCCTCGTTGCAGCTGATCACGATGACCCTGCAGTCCGTATTCTCGTCTTTCAGATGCCGCAGGATCCGGAGCCCGTCGATCTTAGGAATGTTCAGGTCCAGGAGGATGATATCCGGACGGTGTTCCCGGATCCTGTTCAGCGCCTCTTCCCCATCCGCCGCGTCGGGTAGAAGGGCGAAGCCATATTTTTCCCAGGGGATCAGCTGGCGCAGGCCGATTCTGGACAGTATTTCATCTTCAATGATCAATACACTATACATGTGACCTTCCTTTCGGTATGCGGATCCAGATCTCAAAACCAGTCATGGACTTTTCATTAAAGATCAGTCCGTAGGATTCGCCGTAAAGCATTTTCAGCCTTGAATTTACATTATACAGCCCAATCCCTGTAAAAGCACTTTTATTCTTATTTGGCTCTTTCAAAAGCTGATTCATTTTTTCTTTATCTGCCGATTCTCCATTGTCAAATACAGAAATTACAAAATTGTCCGGATATTCCACCGCAGACACGATGATCTGTCCGGCCTTCATATCCTTAACGCCATGGAGGATGGCATTTTCAACGATGGGCTGCATGGTAAACGCCGGAATCTCATACAAATACAATTCGGTGGGGATGGTGTTATAAAAATAGAAGGAATCCCCGAACCGCATCTGCATGATATCCACATAGGCCTGCAGAAGAATGGCCTCCTGGCCGACAGTAGTCATGCCGTTTTTGCTCTGATAGACGGCCTGGAGGATGGCGCCCAGGGATTCCAGCGCCCGCTCGGTCCGGCTGTCCTGCTCCTTCTGCGCCATGATCTGAATGGAATGCACCGTATTGAAGATAAAATGCGGAGAGATCTGGGACATCAGCATTTCATAATGCGCCTTTTCCTTCAGCTCGCTTTCCAGCTTGACCCGCCGGATCAGTTCTTCGATCCGCTCCCCGGCCTTGTTATAGCTGGCGATCAGCTTATTCATTTCCCCAAAGGAAACCTCCTCGTCCCGGAGCCTTAAGATCCCGCTGTCCGACTGTTCCAGCAGGTCTACCATACGGATCAGCGGGCGGGATAATTTTCCGGAAAAATAGAACATGGTCAGGATCGTCAGAAAAACCAGCAGTACGATCAAAACCAGTATCCCGAAGGCGATCCCGGAAAGTTCCTCCCTGTAGTTAGAGGCGGGGATGGAATAGACCAGGATATTTCCGGAATGCTCCAGCGGGACAGCCATATAGTAATCCGTGCCGCCCATGATGCCCCTCAGCACATGCTTCTGATCCAGCTTCCAGCCGGCGGCTTTTTGGGACAGGCGGTTCAAAAAGCTGGCATCCCTCCCATTATAATCAATCAGCCGGTGAAATTCATTATCCAGGATATAAAAAGCTTCCTGGCCGGAGCTTGCCAGCGCTTCTGTATAGTTGCCCCAGATCTTGGAGGCGGACAGCTGGACCATGATGATCCCCAGGGATCGTCCGGAATAATCCTGGATACTCCTTCCGATGTACAGGTGCTGGTGGTCCTTGATCGTATAATTGGACATGGCCCGGAAAACACGGATCAGTTCCGGCTGAAACGTGATTTTCCGCCCGTTTTCCAGAATGGTGTCATACCAGGCTTCCTTCTCATAATCCAGATTGGTCTTGCTTAAATGATAGGAGCTGATCAGATAGCCGTCCGAGGTCAAAATGGCGATCTTGCCGTCCACTGCATTTAAGACGGAGCTCTCCAGATCCGCAATCCGTCCCGACAGGCCGGATCTTGCGCGGTAAAGCTCATAGCTGTCCGAGCACTCGCCCAGCAGCCGGAGGCTTTCCAGAACGTCCCGGTTGACCATCATCATGCTGGTGGAATAATTCATCACCTCAATGATCTGATCCGCGTTATTCTTGATCTGGAGCAATGAGGAGCTGTCAAAGCGGACCTTGCTGTCACTCATGACCTTCTGCAGATAGATATTGAGGACCATCAGGCCGAGACACAGGGGGAGCACAACAAAGATGCTGATATATACGATCAGCTGCGTCCGTATTCCCTTTTTGTGAAATTCCAGCAATTTTTTCGTTCTCATACTTCCTCCTACACATATCCATAGTTTAACACAAATCAGCATGTGAAAACAGTGAAATTAACAGCCAGGTTCAGCAATTGAAAACAGACTGCGCATCAAATGATGGCAGTCTATTCCATATTTGCGTTATCCTTTCACGGCTCCGGAGGATAGGCCGTCCACCAGATTCTTCTGAACCAGGGCAAAGAAGAAGAGAAGCGGGATCAGGCTGATCACCACGGCCGACATCAGCAGCCCCCAGTCCACGGAATACTGTCCGACAAAGTCCTGCATTCCCACCTGGATCGTTTTCTTCAATGTGGTATTGATGAAAATGGACGCGTACATGTATTCATCCCAGGAGGACATAAAGCAGAAGAGCGCGGTTACGAACAATCCCGGCTTCGCTACATGGACGATCACGGTGAAAAAGGAACGCAGCCGGCCGCATCCGTCGATCATGGCCGCTTCCTCCAGCTCCCAGGGGATCGTATTGAAAAATGCGCAGGTATTCCAGATGGCGAAGGGAAGCGTAAAGGAGCAGTACATCATGATCAGCCCCACATAGCTGTCGATGAGCTGCATCTGCTTCATGATGATATAAAATGGAATACAAAGCAGGATTCCCGGAAACATCCGTGTCATCAATACAGCCATTTTAAGTTTTTCCGACCCGATGATGTAATATCTGGTCAGGCCGTATGCGGCCATCACGGACAGGACCATGCAGATCACCGTAGTCACAACCGTGATAAAGATACTGTTCATAAAATACCGCACAAAATTAGACTGGAACAGCACCTGGCGGAAATTTTCCAGAGTGATGTAGGTGGGAATGATCTGATCAGGATCATAAATCTGTTCCGAGCTTTTCAGCGCGGTCAGTACGACATAGATAAACGGCATGACCGCAAGGAAAACCATGATCCATATAAAAATATAGGAAATGGAAAGACGGACTCTTTCCCCTTGTTTTTTTGGCAGCAAATCGTCCACCCCTTTCTATTCTTTTTCCCGCACCAGGCGCAGGTAGATCCAGGAAAACCCTGTCATCACGATGAACAAAATAACAGAGGTTGCCGCCGCAGTGCCGAAATTATGGTTGATAAAAGCTTCCCTGTAGGCAAAGGTATACAGGATCTCCGTACTGTACAGCGGTCCGCCTCCGGTCATGAGCCAGATCGTATTAAAGCAGGAAACGATACCGATGAGATTCAGGATCGTGGCAATGGCCAGGGGCTCCTTGATGATGGGAAGCGTGATCGTCCAGAAGCTCTGCCAGCGGCTGGCTCCGTCGATCTCGGCGCTCTCATAGATGTCATTGGAGATCCCCTGCAGTGCGGCCAGGATAAAGATCATCTGAAACGGGATCCCCTTCCAGATCGCGACCAGGATCACGCACCAGAATGCGGAATCCATATTTCCCAGCCAGGAGACGGACTCCGTGATCATCCCCAGCTTGACGGCCAGGATATTGATGATCCCCACGTTTGCGTTAAATAAAAAAGTAAAGGTCATCGCTGCAATAGCATGGGGAACGGCCCAGGGAACCAGGATCAGGGTCCGGTACAGGGAACGCCCTTTTAGCTTCTGGTTCAGCGCCAGCGCCAGCAGCATGGCGGTCAACAGCTGGATGACCAGATTTACGATGGTCCATTTTACAGTATTTCCGATGGACTGCAGAAAAATTTTGTTTGAAAAAATATTTTTATAATTGTCAAGTCCGGCAAAGGTATTGAAAATGGCGTCGTTTGGCCTGACCAGGTTATAATGGACAAAGCTGAGATAGATCCCGCGGAACAACGGATAGATGGAAAGCGTAAATACGGCGATCACCGCCGGCGCGAGCAGCACATATCCGGGCCAGTTCTTTTTCAGATCCAGACTTTTTTTAATCCTTTTTTTATTCATAGATTCCTCTCCTGTAAAGGTATTTATATCCACCCATTCAATCCATGTGATGATTGAGCGGGTGGATATACAGACCGCAGACAGATTCACCGTTTAGGCGGAGCCTGCCGTATTCATTTTCTGATCGATCAGACTACTGGTAATTGGTCTGAATATTTTCCTGCAGCTTTGCCGTCAGGGAAGCCAGCGCTTCATCCGCGCTTGCTTTTCCATAGTCTACTTCCAGGATCGCGTTTGTGATCAGCTCATCGATCACTTTTTCATTGATGACAGCAGGACGGGCGCAGGTATATGGAAATTCATCTGTAAATACCTGGAGACGTTCTTTTCCTTCCAGTGCCTTTGCATAGTCGAAATCTTTTCGCGCGGAAATCTTTCCTTCTACAGCCAGGATGGAATCCCCGGATTCGGAATTCAGGTAGCTGATCAGGTCGTAAGCAGCCTCCGGATTTTTGCAATTGGTATTGATATTCCAGGTCCATCCGCCCAGTACGGTTGCCTGTGTTTTGCCTTCCACCATAGTGGTGATGCCGTAATCCAGATCCGGATTGATCTTGTCGATTCCAGGAGCACACCAGTCGCCGCCCAGAAGGAAGGTTGCCTCTCCGTTGGCAAAGCTCTCATATACTTTATCCCAGGTTGTAGCTTCCTTGAAGGATTCTACCAGCCCGCCGTTTTCGATGATATCGCAGATATAATCCCAGGCCTCTGTTCCGGCTTCATTGTCTATCACAACCTCCGGAACCTCGCCGTTGGTGTCAATGACCGGACATTCGTTCTGATAAAAGAAGGAATAAAATGCATAGGCGCTCTGATAAGTGATGATCCCGCCGTAACCGGCATCCTTTACCACCTTCAATGCATCGGCCAGCTCTTCCCAGGTGCCGGGAACTTCCAGATTCAGCTCCTTTAAGCGTTCCGCATTATAATAAAATCCGCAGCAGTCCATGTACCAGGGAACCGAATGATATTCACCCTGGAATTTTCCGGAATTTAAAGGCCCTTCCTGATATTGGCTGATCAATTCCTCGGCGGAGGTCAGCTCGCTTAATGGATAGAGCAGTCCCATTGCAGCCAAGTCGATGGCGTGCCCGGAATTATCCATGGTTACGATATCCGCGCCGCCTCCGGCCAGCGCCGCAGTCTGGAAGGATTCCTTGATATCCTGTTGCGAAGCGCCCTGCAGGGTGATCTTGATTTCCGGATGAGCTTCCTCATACTGCCGGATCACCTTCGTAAATTCCGCACCGAGCTCAGTGGATTCATCTACCCAGTCGTTTCCCATGAGAAGAGTGAGCTCTGTGGCGTCGGAACCGGATTTCTGCTGCTCCTGAGCTTGATCCTGCTCCGTGTTTTCGTTTGTGTTCTTCGTACCGCCGGAACCTCCGCAGGCAGTTGCTCCGAGTACCATAGACGCGGCCAATAAGATAGCGGTCATTTGTTTCTTTTTCATATGTTGTATCTGTCCCTTTCATTTTTCTTTAAGTTTTGCCGGCTGTTTCTTATATCTGTATTAAACCACACCGGGGGCTTGATTAGAATAAAGATATTTTTTCGGTTTTCTGGAAAATACCCAAAAAATAGGTGCGGTATTTTTTTACTGCCCCCACTTCTACTATTTTTAACTGTTCTTCCGGATTTATATAAAATATGTTCATTTTCGACGAGACTGCGGAATCTTTTTCTGATAAAAGGCGCAAATCCTATAAATTTTTTTTATTCCTGTTTGGCATGGTATGCTCTACAATTTTTGTAATTGTTCTGAACAGTTACACCAATTTTAAAATGGAGGAATCAACGTATGAAAAAATTGAATGTAGCCCTGGTAGGACTGAGCTTCGGTCTGGAGTTTGCCGCGATTTACTGCAAACATCCGGATGTGGACAAGGTATATCTGGTGGACCAGAATGAAAAACTGCTGCGCATCGCAAGGGAACGCTACAGCATCCCGGAGGAACGGTGCCATGCGGATCTGCAGGAGGCGCTGGACAATCCCGAGATCGACGCAGTGCATCTGGTGACGCCGCCGGCGACCCACGCTCCTTTTTCTGTCCGTGTATTGAATGCGGGCAAGCACTGCGGCTGCACCATTCCCATGGGAATGAGCATCCAGGAGCTGAATGATGTGATCCATGCCCGGAAGCAGTCCGGAAAAAATTATATGTTTATGGAAACCACGATCTTTCAGAGAGAATTTCTTTATATGAAGGAGCTCTATGAGAAAGGGGAGCTTGGAAGGCTCCAGTATATGACCTGCGCCCATTATCAGGATATGGAGGGCTGGCCGGAATACTGGAAGGGCTTTCCGCCGCTCATGCATCCCACCCATGCGGTTGCGCCCTGCCTGATGCTGGCGGGACATCTGCCGGACCGGGTATACGCAAGGGGCTCAGGCAAAGTCAGAAAAGAACTGGAAGAGCAGTACGGATGTCCGTATGCGTTTGAAGCGGCATTTATCTCGCTGAAGGACAGCGATGTGACGATCGAAATGGAACGCTTCCTCTACGGCGTGGCCCGGAGTTATTCCGAATGCTTCCGGATCTACGGGGAGAATAAGAGCTTTGAGTGGCAGCAGCTGGCAGATGAGGACCCGGTTCTCTACACCAGGACAGGCGCTCTGGAGAAGGTGGATATCCTGACCGATGAAAACGAGGAATCCAGCCGGGGCGGCGAGATCAGAGAGGAGCGGATCCAGATTCCGGACTATGCCCACCTTCTGCCGAAGGAGATCGCGATGTTCACTCAGAATACGGTCTACAATAATGAAAACACGCATCTGTCATTTACCCAGGGGGGCGGCCACGGCGGTTCCCATCCCCATCTGGTCCATGAGTTCGTCCGCTCCATCCTGGAAGAAAGAACACCGATCATGGACGATATCATGGGAGCCTACTGGACCGGCACCGGGATCTGCGCCCATGAGTCGGCAATGCGGGACGGAAAGGTGATTTCTATTCCGGCTTTTGAAAAAGTAGAATAAACAAAAGGCGGATGCCCCTGGACTGCTGTCAGATGCGGTCACAGGGGTACTTGTCTGTTCCTTTCAGCAGTACACTGACTATGAAATAACAACGGATTTCCGAAGTGCATTCTCCACAAAGCTGTTCAGAGACATTTGGCGGGAAGTGGCGCAAACGACCAGCTGCTTATGGAGTTCCGGGGAGATTCGGATATTGAAGCTGCCCTTATAGGCTTTCTCTGGCTCCCTTCCTTCCGCCTCACAGACCGCGAGATAATCATCAACGGCACTGTGAAAATCAGAAATAAGCTCGTTGGCATTTTTGCCTTCATAGGAAATCAGGGAACGGATCCCCATGACTTTCCCGAAAAAAAGAGCATCTTCTTCCGAAAACTCAATAGTTCCAATATAACCTCTATATTCAAATGTATTATTCATATGAGACCCTCCTGTTCCAAAATTTCTAATAATTGTTTTATCTGGTAAGCTTTCAATTCTTTTTGCGGATGCGGTTTATGGAGTAAGATATCTCCATGTTTTTCATTGGAAAAAATTACACGGGAACCACTCGTTTTTCCTTTATTAGAGCGGATATAATCGAGACAATTCAGCAGAGATTCCGCATCATCAAAAGTAAAAACTTTCGGTTTTGACTTGAGCCGCTGTATTAGCTTTTCTTTTCTTCCCATAGATTATCCTCCTCTTTATCTCTATTATACTTGGTATAAAGTAAAATAGCAACTAGAAATAGTTGCAGAAGATATTAGAAACCATATTATAGTTTCATGTATTCCGTAGGGGTCATACCGGTATACTTTTTAAATTCTTTCCACCTGTACGGTTGGATGCTCTAAATCAACAGGGGAGGCCCGGCAGCACAGCTGATCAACGACGGAGAACTGGATCCGGAGGAGCTGTAAATATATACTGAGCGCGAATAAATCTGCCGCACAGTATAACATGACGCGCATTGTCGAGGAAAAGCTTAAAAGAATATATGCGGAACGACCTGATGATGCTGCCCACCACTATAAAAATTCAGCAGCTATTTTATATATGGGACGAATTATGGATCTGTATATGGACGTGATCAAAAAACTGATCGAACGTCTGGCGGAAAGGTGATTTCTATTCCGGCTTTTGAAAAAGTAGAATAAACACAAACCATCAGAGACAGATAAACAGACGGCACGATCCCCTGATTGCTTTATATGCGAAGTCAGGGGATTTTTTTCTCGGCCTCCGGCTATGAAATAACAACAGAATTCCGAAGTGCATTCTCCACAAAGCTGTTCAGAGACATTGGAAAACGTATTTGCTCAATCGGGAGAAGTCCGTATTTTCTTTTTTACTGCATCGCTGATGGATAGATCATAAAAGCCAGCCGCGCTTTCCGTATGTATGGGATAAATAGCCTCTTTTGGATCTACGGCTTCGATCATTCTGGCAATCATTTCCGCATCGGCATGGCCGCTGGTATGAAGATGTTTGACCTCTATGCCTTTTGCCTTCTGCCGTTTCAGGAAGGAATCCCAGCCCGCCTTGTAAGCTTTGTGCCGGGGATCCAGATAGCCGTCCCATAGGGAATAGATGATGGCAGGCTTTAGATCGAGGAACTCGTCAATATACTTCTCACAGAAATCCTCCGGCTTGATGACTGCCAGAAATCCATATTCTCTCATAAGTTCTTTCTGCTTTCTGCACGTATCCCATTTCTTATGAGAGAGACCTTTTTCCAGATCCAGCGGGTAAACGTGTTCAAATCGATAGAGGCCAGTATATTTTCCGGCCGCTTCGGTAAATGTATTTAGCTGCCGGATGACATATTCACTGTAAGTGTACATCCGCATTCCATAGGGCTTTGTATTTTGCGCGGCAGCATAAAAGGAAGCAAGGGAATCCAGGTTTGTAGAAGAGCAGATCAGGAACACATACTTATGGTCTTTGAAATATTCTGCCGCCTCTTTCCGCAGATCGGCTTCTGTGATGATTTTTTCCGAACCGCGGTTCATCATAGTACCCTCCGTGATGAGGATATCTACATCCTTGCTTCCTGACCGGCGGATATATTTATTGATCATGGGGATGATCTTTCCCCCGCGGTAACCATGCCCCCGGAAATCTCCGGTGTGCAGGATGGTCTGCTCCGGTGTCTCGACCAGGTACATAAAGGCGTCATAGGCGGAATGGTCGATGGTGTACCCTGTGACCGTGACCGCGCCTTGTTTATCGGTCCTTCCGTTTTCAACGGGGAGACTGAATACGATGGGGCAATCCTGTGTGACTTTTACAATCCGATCGTTATCACGGAGGATGGACAGAGCTTTTTTAGCCCTGTCTTTTGTGTCGGAATCCCGGGATTTTTTCAAATATGTATAGATATTGATCAGAACCTTGTGTGTTACGGCTCCCATATACAGCTTTATACCGGAAGGGATTTCTGCGAAACGGCCGATATGATCCCCATGGTAGTGGGTAAAGAAAACGCCGTCTACGGGTTCATGTTCCCAGTCGTATTTGAAACCTTCCGTGATATCCGAGCCGGGAAGGGACTGGCCGTAATCGATCATGAGGCGGATTGCCCGGGGAGCCTGTGTTTCCGGTTCGCGCAGGGCAGGATTATCGGATATCTCCGGGGTATATGTTATGACCGTTACACATCCGCCAATCTGGCTGCCCTGATAGATTTTTACATTTGTGGACATTTTGCGTTCCTCCTATATCTTTTTTTCTTCCGTGTATTTGGTCAGATTGATTCATATTTCGGAAGAATTTTTGTAATCTCCATTTTTTCACATTTTTCCCGGTATTCTTGCCGCCAGTTTAAAGGAAACAGGGTTTCCAGCGCATCCTTTAAAGCATCTGGCGAATATCCCTCTCTGATATAAAGTGCTCCGCAAATATAAATATAGGAGACCATCGCCTGTATTCCCTGCGGATCTCTGCTCCAATAATCGTTTGTCGCAATTTCAACGATTTCCACATATAGATAGCAGTCTGCTACCATCTGGATGGGAATTCGCAGAGGTTCAGGCAAATCTTCCATCAGAATATCCAGACACAGAAGCCCATGCCTCCTTGTCGAATGTACAAGCGCTAAGATATACAATGCCGCATCGATGAGAAAGCTGGCATCCGCATCGTCGGCAGACTTTAATTTTTTAAAGGCATCCTGCCTTACATCATTTAATATACCGTTTCGTACGCTCTCTTCTGCAATCACCTTTGTGATTTCTTCTTTTAAGTATTCTAATTCCCGGCTTTTATCCATTCCTTCTAAAACCTTTTCTTCTAAAGTCATGTTACCTTCCTCCTTGAGCTGTGAATTTATGTGCGTCTTCCTGGCCAATCAGCGTGGTCATTGGTCAGGGTCGGACATGTAACGATATATCTCCAAACAGGCGTTTATGGAAATCAGAGTATTATGATTTCCCCGGAGGCCTCCAGCCGTCCGAGAACGAGTAACATGTTGGAAATGCTCTGGGATGCGGTCTTTTTGCTTATGGGATGCAATTGTACGGCAGTTTCTTTAACTGCTGTACCGTTGCGCCTGCTCAGGTTTCGCATCACCCTGTCCCGTACATCTTCGCCGAGAGCACAGATACAGACGGAAACGGTGTTAATATCCATATCCTGGAGGAGTCTCTGTACATACAGGTTCGGCAGTCTGCCAAGCACCGATTCCAGAGCGTGGATGTTCTCCAACATTTCCTCATCCTGGAATAACGGCCAGATGATATGGGAAAAGCTTTCTGATATTTCTTTCTCATGGCGGGATTCCATTTCCTGATATGTCCTTTCTGTCAGTTCCTTAAATTCCCGGCGAAGGCTGCCCGGAGGAAGCAGGGATTGGAGGAGATACCTAAATCCATCCGAAAGCAGGTGCTCCGGGTCAGAAATGTAAAGAGCTGCCCGAATATAGATATATGCGGTCATAGCCTGGACACCCTGGAGATCACGGCTCCAATATTCATTCGTGACAAGTTCGATGGCATCGTCTAAATCATATGGATCCGAAATAAATGTGCAGACGGATCTGAAAAATTCTGACGGGGAATCCTTCACAGCCTGTTCCATGGCGGAAAGTCCATATAAATCCCTTGTTTTCACAAGTGAATATATGTAGACGGCTGTGTCAGTCAATAAATGGAGATCCTCCGTATTCGCCGCCTTTAATTTCTTGATCGCGTCCCGTCTTACATCATCTAAGATTTTTTTCATGATCATTTTCTCCTTGTATTGAGTCCGATGGGAGTATATTTCAAAAATTATAACACAGGCAAGGTACCGTGGATGACAACAGTGTGGCGGGTAATTTATAATATTTGAAAAAAGTATTCCGAAAAGTATATATCTGCATCGCCATGTCATTGTCGTTTATCTGCGGAGCAGTATGATATATTGGTGAAAGAATGAATTACGCTGGTGTGCATAGAAAGGAAAAAAGATGCAGGAGCTGTATTCGATCATGAGAGATTTATTGGAAGTAGAATACAATCAAAAATCTTTGCTGTACATATTAAAGAGGCTGGAAGCTTCTTATGGGAATGAGCAGGAAGAAAAATGGATCGCGAACAGCGCCGGATATTACCTGGAAGCCTTGCAGAAAGAACTGAGAGGGGCCATCAGCCGATTAGATGCTTATGTGGCGGAAAAAGCGGAAAATCCTGCCTCATCAGGATAAGGAACTATGCAAAAATAATCTTACCATAAGCTGAATACCGCTCTAAGCGGGCGGCGGCTGCGTGTCAGGGAATGTGAGGTCAATCTGCCGGATACGGTTTTTTCTGGTTACTGGCGCCGGCAATATAATCCATAGAGACATTGTAGAATCTGGCAAGAATCAGAAGGCTGTCAACGGGAATCCTTGTCTTGCCGCTTTCATAATCTGCGTAGGTTCTCTGCCCGATATGGAGCAGGTCTGCAATCCTTTGCTGAGTCAGGGACTTATCCTCCCTGAGCTCGCGTATCCGTTCATTATACTTCATGTTAGTCACACCTCGGTTCGGCTGTAAGGAACTGCCACAGTGTAGATTAGGAACTATTTATGGAGCTGTGTACCATGTGGCACAGCATCCGGGCCTAGAATATATTCAGTATAAAGTAAAGGCATGGGACAGTTGACAAATAGAGCTATAAACTCTAAAATGGAAGGAACTGAAAAAGGGAGGAGGAATCGAATGGGGAAGTTTATTGAGCTGTCAAAAATCGAACGGCAGCTTTTATTATATGAGATTTTCCTGCACTGCGAAGTGACGGAATTTGCTGAGATCACATCCAGGCTTCCCATCAACAAGCGGATGATCCAGCGGGACATTGTAGATCTGCGGGAGGCCGGGCTGATGGATGTGGTATATTCTAAAAAAGAACGGGGATATGTGAAAAAAGACACGCCTCAGTTTCATGAACACGCGGCCGGAAAACGGAGGCAGTCTTTAAAACGCCTGTACCGCCTGGGAACATTGATGACCGAACTGGAGAATGAGGACATTGCAGACTGGGAGAAGGAACTTGAGAATGAGGACGGCGAGGCAAAAGAGTATTTTACCGCGAAGGATTCCTATTATGAATTATTTCCCGAATCCTCAGAGCGTACCCGCCAGAGGGATTTTAAGACCCTGAGGCGGATCGGGCATGAGGTTGGATATGACAACAATGACCATTGTTTTGTAATGGAAGAGGATTATGGGCTCCGGGAGGATTTTGACGTGAAAAAGAAGGGGGGAAAGCTGATCCGAAGATCCAATGAATGAGCGGATGTTGGAGTCGATATCTAGTACAGCACCGCAGGGGGAAATATGGGTGACACACCATTGTCGCTTTGTGGCAATCCGGTATGTTATAGTGCTATACGAAAGATGCAGGAAGTATCCACTATACAAATGGAGGAATGCCGATCATGAACTATTTATGTGTCGCAGTAAAAAAAGAGGTCATAACAGAAATATTTTACAGCAGAGATGAGGCGCTTGCGTATTTCCAGCAGAAACATGGAAACCGGATCGTAGAAAAAATGGAGGAGAGTGAAAGACGGCTGGAGAATCAGATCACCATTCTTGGACGGAAGCTGGAAAAGTACAAAGACCAGCCGGAAATGAGGCAGCGGCTTTCCGAACGCAGGCAGGCGGCAGAGGAGAAGTGGAGAGATCTCGAGAGATGGCTGAACGGGGAAGATGAGCGAAAGCCTGTATATATGGAAGAAACATTTGACCAGTATAAGGAAAGGCTGCTCACGGAGGATGAAGAACTATTTTTTCATATGGCGGGGATTTACTGTCTGGGTACTCGCTACAGGGTGGCCGAAGAAAAGCATTACTATATGTGCAGACTGGTGGAAGACATGGAAGGAAGCTCTGAGGCAGTCAGGCATCTGCCGGAGAAGATGGCGGAGGGAAGCCATTTATTCTATGTCTGTGCGGAGAGCCCTGAAACGGTAAAAAGATACAGACAGCAGATTTCCAAAATAAGGGCACAGGTGAGACGGGATTATAATAAGAACCGGGCGTTGATGAAAAATCCGGGAATATTCAGGGAGGTGCTTTGAAGATGGGCGTACATACTTTGGCGGACAAAGTCCGCCGGCCCTGCAAGGGAGCATATGCAGGATGAAGAGATGTTTTTCGGATCAGAAGGCCGGGCAGCCGTCAGGGAAGGAAGAAAAACGGAGACTCTTCATTGCTTTTTAGAAAAATATATACATCTGGAGAATCAATGCCTGGATGAATTTTTTGATGTAAGTGAAAGCTGTGTTTATAAATGTAGTGTCTATGAAAGCGACTATGATCGCGGGATATATGAAGGAGTCTGTGAAAGCGACTGTGATCGCGGTGTATATGAAGGAGTCTGTGAAAGTGACAGTAATTGCGGTATATATGAAAGCGTCCATGACCCAGCGGAAGAATACGGTAACGGGCGTAAATGGTCTGAACAGGAGGGAAATTATAAGACTGCGGAGGAGATCAGGAAATACCTGAAAAGCGCAGACTCCTCGGATATGACTGCATATGGATATTTTCAGGATGACCGATACGGCTGCAAAGGGCAGATTTACTGGGAATGTATGCACGATTATGTGAGTCTTGAATATTACAGAGGCAGTTTTAAGGGCAGGAAGGGCTGTGTCTTGCCGGACTTCAGGATGACATACCCAAGGGCATCCTGTAATGGCCATGCTTGCGGCCGATGATATGCCATGAGTATCGGAGGAGGAGATCAGATGTATAAGGAATGCGCAGGTAGTGCAGGTTTTGGCGGCTCGGAGCCGGAAGAGCATTTTATCCATGCAGGGAATATCAGGGAGCTTCGGTTATATCAGGGGTTATTCGGATTCTGTGTGGGAGATGCGCTGGGAGTTCCGGTGGAATTCTCAGACAGACGCAAAAGGAAGGCGGATCCGGTTCGGGAGATGCGCGCATACGGAACATATCACCAGCCGGCCGGAACCTGGTCTGATGATACATCCCTGATGCTCTGCCTGATCGATGCAGTCAATCAGGGATATTCCATACAAAAGGCAGCAGACAATTTTGTGGATTTTTACAAAAACGGGGCATTTACCCCATATGGAGAAGTATTTGATATCGGTATTTCCACACGGGAGGCCATTGAAAAAATGTGCGGAGGCGAATCGCCCGTCAGATGCGGCGGGGATTCCGATCTGGAAAATGGGAACGGTTCCCTGATGCGGGTGCTTCCGCTTGCGTTTTACGGGCTGCGGATGGAAGGACCGCAATTGATTTCTCTGGTGGAGGAGGTTTCTTCGCTGACCCATAGACACAGACGTTCCATATTCGCATGTATCTTTTATGTGAAATTTGCGATCCGGCTGGCGGAGGGAGACTCGAAAGAAGAAGCGCTGGAAGTGACGATCGGGTTTATGAAAAAATACTGCTCGGAAACCTGCGCGGCGGAGCGGGAGCATTTTGACAGGATTCTCAGTAAACGGATTTTGGGACTGACAGAAAATGAAATCCGAAGCACAGGGTATGTCGTAGATACGCTGGAAGCGGCTCTGTGGGCTTTTTTTAGCGGGAAATCATACAGGGAGATCGTGCTGAAGGCCGTGAATCTGGGCGGGGATACTGATACCATAGCGGCAATTGCAGGCGGGCTGGCGGGAATCTATTACTGTGCATCCGGAGAGCGGGCGGCAAAGGGCGGTACGGCGGAGATTGGGGAAAGAACCTGGGAGGAAGATAGTCCGGTGGAAAGAGAGGCTGGAATCCCCAGGGAATGGCTTCAATGTATTGCGAAAAAAGAAGAACTGTACCGGATGTTCCGGCAGTTTTATAAGGTCTGTGAAGGAAAATGGCGGGATAGGTAGTATTTTAGTGGAGATAAAAATCTAAAATTTAAGGAGGATGAAAATGAAAGAGAACTACAGAAAAGCAGACAAAGAGATATTGGATGGGATCCAAAAACTAACCGGCTATGTATGTAAAGTGGACGGGACAGAGGAAATGGAAAAACCAATCATTGTATTGGCACCGAAGCTGGGAAGTTCGAAACCAGGGGAAGAATCAAAGAAACTGCGGGTATATGCTTATGGCGGTCTGATTGGAGAGATACCGACAAGTCAGAGACAAGAGGCTTCATTAGCTGATAAGGATTATTTGAAGCATCTGCCGGAAAATTCAAAGAAAAAGTCAAGATTCGAAGAACTATTGGAATTAAGTAATTCGAAACCACAGAAAAAAGAGCAAGTTCTTCATGCATTGTTCAGCGATGAGTATCTGGACTTGGCGGCGGAAGCATGTAGAAGCAAGTTTACAAAGGAAATGGGAGGTTTAAAAGAACGAGTCATAGAAACAAACCTTGTAAAAAAATATCTTGGAAATACAGACATCTGGGTTCCGATTGATATTGAATTTTTAATGCCCCAGGCTTGGCTGGAGGACACAGAAAAGAGAGGGAAACCAGACATAATACTATACGATAAAAGAGTGAGCACGTTCTGTCTCATTGAATTGAAATATAACAATGAAAGCTGTACCGGAAATAACAGTTTATTGAACCACTACGACAACGCTATGAAAATAATCCATACATCCCATCGGGACAAACTTGTAGATGAATATTTTAGAAAAATGAGCTATTTATATGAGTATGGAATTATAAATGGTGAGGCCTGGAAAGAAGTATCAGAAAGTCCGGACAGGGATAAAATTGATCTGAAATTCGGTTACTTCTTTATCGGGGGAAGTTTAGAAACGTATAAGGAGTGTGTGAAAGAACAGCTGGGCGATACAGATAAAAACTGTAGCTTTTTATATAGTCCGGACATTGATGCAGACACCTTAAAAAACTGTCAGATGCTTTCATATGAGGAGTTTATGAGGTAGAAGGAAAAGAGATGATGGATTTTTAACGGGTCTTTTTGGAAAGAAAAAAGGGAGTAACGATGCACTACGCAATCTCAGACCTGCACGGCTGTTTTGACAAATACAAACGTATGCTGGAGCTCATCCGCTTCCATCCTGGTGATACCCTTTATATCCTCGGGGATATCGTTGACCGCGGGGAGGGCGGAATCCGGATATTACAGGATATGATGTGGCATAAAAATATCATACCATTTTGGGGAAATCATGATCATATGGCATATTATCTGTTGAAATGCTTCTATGATCTGGGAACAGACCGATATGCAGAGCTGTCAAAAACGGAGGTGTACCGCATATGGATGGGAATCGGGGGCGATAGGACCAGTGAGGCATTTCGGGGCCTGGGCAGGTCCGGGCAGAAGGCGGTGCTGGACTATATGGAGACGTTCTATTTTTTCCGGGAGGCCGAAGTGAATGGGAGGAGATTTTTCCTGTCACATACGGTCCCAGATAAAAGCAAAATGTTGGATTTTATTTCCGCAGGCAGCGGGCAAGGTGACTGCCAACAGGCATCTGCCGGCTGCCGCGAGGGACAAAAAAGCGGTTTGTGGAAAATGGAGCCGGAATATGAGACCTGCTTTCTATGGGCGGTGCCCGAGTACGAAAAGATCTACTTTGAGGACAGATACATCGTAACCGGGCATACACCTACCGGATATATCGATGAAAATCATATCGGAAGAATCTGCCGGAAGAACCGCCATATCGCCATAGACTGCGGCGCTGTCTTCGGCGCCCCGTTAGGGTGTGTCTGTCTGGATACATTGGAAGAGTTTTATACGGACATTTAGAATAGCAGGGCAGCTGCTCGATAACGCAGCAGGAAAGGAGAGGGACAGATCATATTATACAAGGGAGTATTCTGGGTGATTGAGAACAGGATTGTAAGTGAAAAAAGGCTCTGCGATGAATTTGGGAATCTGATTCCGGATGAGAATGAGGAGAGTCAGAAAGGGGAGTTTCAGGAAGAGGCCTGGAGCAATAATCATAAGAAAATCTGGTCGAAGCTGCCGCGCAAGGTGACACAGGGGAAAAGCTTCCATTATTTTCCGCGCGGCAGAGTGGAAATCCGGAGGCAACGGGCGCTCATCTTTCTGAATCCCTGCCTCTGTTATGAGGGGATGCTCCGAAAGATAAAGGCAGAATTTCGGTTGGATCACAATGAGGCGATCCGGGATATCTTAGTGAAGGCAGACGGCAGCAGGCATTACCAATGTGATTGTGAGGAGGACATGGATGGATAATCGAACGTATCTGGGTACTACGGCATGGATGGTTCGGCGTGACGGCAGCATTTTTCCGGTTGTACAGCATATTCACGGGAATCCGGAGGATGTGGAAGAGACGCTTTTTGCCGCGGAATGGCTTTATGAGCGTACAAGACGCAGGCAGACAAGGAAAGACATCGAAGCATTTGTCCGGATGTGGGGGCTGCAGTTTGCGGAGGAAACAAACGGAGAAGAGTTAAAGAACCGGATTTATCACAGGATGGAAGAGCGCCCGTATCCGTTCATTACCCGTCAGTTCGCAGACAAAATCGTGGATATCATTGCAGGGTGGAAGGACCATGGCGGACATGCGGATGAAACCATGGACATCAACGGATATTGCAGGCAGGTGACCATGGATCTGAATGAGGAGTTTCTAAGAGTGCGGTTTGGCGGCAAGTACCGTACGGAGCCGGGAAACCGGACGCTGTACTTTCGGGTTTCCTCGGAGAATTACAATTGGGGCAGAGTGATAAGGGAATTTGACGATCATGTCTGCTCTCAGCTGCATAGTGAAGGATTCATCGTGATGGTCGATCAGGAATCGGCAGAAGTCAATCCTGCGATCTTAAAACAGAAAAAATACTTTTTGGCCGCAGATTAAAACAGATGTAAAAAGACATCGATGTTCAGAGCGGCAGATTGCGGACTTGCCCGCTGCCATTTCGAATCGTTATATGCATGTGGAAAATGGAAAGGGAGTGTGTGGAATATGCTTCTCACAATTACATACAGGATACCGGATGGAGACGCAGGGCATTCCGCCCGGGATCTGAGCTGGCTCTTGCATAAAAATCCATCCAGGCTGCACGAATTTTCCCTTCCTATGGGAAAGGCGTATGTATGTTACCCGAAGCAATCGGATGAGAGGACTACGGCGGCGCTGCTCCTTGATCTGGATCCGCTGGATATCGCAAGGGGAAAACCGGGAGCCAGATACAGGAAGCTCTCGGATTATGTCAATGACCGTCCCTATGCGGCATCTTCGTTTCTGAGCAGCGCCATTTCCCGGGTATTCGGTACGGCCATGAGCGGGCGCTGTGAAAAAAAGCAGGAGCTGGCGGACAGCCGGCTGGAGCTTTCAGCCTGTGTGTATATGTTCCCCGTGGGGGAGAAAAAGGAACTTCTAAAGGAAATATTTGAACCGCTTGGATATCGCCTGTCCTATGAGTGCTTCCCGATTGATGAGCATTTCCCGGAGTGGGGCGAAAGCCCCTATGTCAATCTGACGCTGAGAGGCCGTGTGCGTCTGGCAGACCTTCTGCGTCATCTCTATGTGCTGATCCCTGTTTTTGACCGGCAGAAGCATTATTTTGTTACGGAATCTGAGATTGATAAGCTCCTGATCCATGGAAAGGGCTGGCTGGAAACACATCCGGCGAGAGAGTGGATCGTGCGCAGATATTTTGCAAAGACACGGAGCTATGCGGACATTGCGGTACACAGACTCCGGGGAGAAGGCGGGGGAGAATCCGAAGGAGAGGCAGGAAGCGGACGGGAGTGTAAAGAAGAAGGCAAGTGGGAGCCGACAGAGCAATTCCAGAGAAAGTGTAGATACGTTGGTGAGGAAGAGGGGGCATGGGGGCCAAAGGAGCAGTTTGCGCCGTTAGATCAGCTCCGTCTGGAAGCAGTGCGGCGGGAAGTGATCCGCTGCGGCGCTTCTTCTGTCATTGATCTGGGCTGCGGGGAGGGAAAGCTTTTGGAACTTCTTCTTCCGGTCCGGGAGATTGGAAAGCTGTGTGGGATGGATGTGTCAGTGGAGGCACTGGAAAAAGCGCGGAAAAGAATTTCGGGCAGAGAATATTCCAGACAGGTGAAAGGATATCCCGGGCAGGGCAGAAGATATTCCGGGGAAGAAAAAGAGTATACCGGACAGGCGAGAAGGCTTCCGGAGCTGTTCCAGGGCTCCCTGCTGTATCAGGACAGCCGTATCTGCGGATTTGACGCGGCCTGCGCGGTGGAGGTCATGGAACACATCATGCCCGAAAAGCTGTCCATATTCGAAAAGGTTCTGTTTCAAAAGGCGGCTCCTCCGACAATTATTGTCACGACACCGAACCGGGAGTACAATGTACGCTATCACTGTGCGGGCGGGGGGATGCTCCGTCATGAGGATCACCGCTTCGAATGGACGAGGGAAGAATTTGTGGCCTGGACCGCAAAAATCTGCGGGCAGTATGGCTATGAAGCGGAGGTCAAGGGGATCGGGGAAATGGATGAGCGCTATGGATTTCCAACTCAGATGGGGGTGTTTACAAAATGCGGATAGAACTGCCTGAATTTTCATTAATCCTGCTGGTGGGCCCAAGTTCAGCCGGAAAAACAACGTTTGCAGGGAAGCATTTTCTGCCTACGCAGGTTCTGTCATCCGATGTATTTCGGGGTATGGTATGCGACGATGAAAATGAGCAGAGTGTAACGAAGGATGCCTTTGAACTTTTGTATCATGCGGCGGAGAAGCGGCTGGCTCACAGGAGGACAACGGTCATTGACGCCACCAATCTGCAGAGAAATGACCGCAAAAAAATGTTAGAGCTGGCAAAAGCGCAGAATGTACATGCGGCTGCGATCGTCTTTCACCTGCCGGAGAGCGTGATCCGGGAACGGAATCTGGCGCGGACGGACCGCAGGCTTCCGGAAGCGGTGCTGAAATCCCAGCTTACGGCTCTCAGATCCGGTATGCGGAAGTTCAAAAAGGAGGGCTTCCGTTTTGTCTATGTGCTGGACAGTGAAGAAGAGATTGAGAATGCCGAGATCGTCTATACAAAGCTTTGGAGTGATAAAAAAGAAGAGCATGGACCCTTTGATATCATTGGAGATGTACACGGATGTTTTGATGAACTGACAGAGCTTCTTGACAAGCTTGGCTATGAACCGGGGGAAGACTGGATTTACCGGCATGCCTGCGGGAGAAGGGCGGTATTTGTGGGGGATCTCTGCGACCGGGGACCGAAGAATGCGGACGTGCTCCGGCTGGTGATGCGGATGGTCGGCGCGGGTACGGCATTCTGTGTTCCGGGCAATCATGACGATAAGCTGAGACGGTATCTGGTACACGGCAAGGTACAGATCTCTCACGGACTGGAAAACACGATCCGGGAGCTGGAGCGTGAAGAGGAAGGATTTCTTGAGGAAGTCCGGGCATTTTTGGAAAATCTTGTCAGCCATTATATATTTGACGGGGGAAGTCTTGTGGTCTCACATGCGGGAATCAGGGAGGAGTACATCGGCCGGGTATCCGGCAGGATCCGGGCCTTTTGTCTCTATGGAGACACCACTGGGGAGACAGACGATTCGGGCTTTCCGGTCCGGCGAAACTGGGCCGCGGATTACCGGGGAGCGGCCACGATCGTTTACGGGCATACGCCCCGGGAAGAGGTGCAGGCCGTGAACCGCACGTATTGTGTAGATACCGGATGCGTGTTTGGCGGAAAACTCTCCTGTCTCCGTTATCCGGAGATGGAAGTGGTAAGCGCTGCGGCTCACAGGCAGTATTGTGAGGGGAGCCGTCCGTTTGGCGGCAGTGAAAAAGAAGATGCGGGGATTCTGGATATTCAGGATGTACAGGGAAAGCTGCATCTGTCTACAAGACTGCTGCCAGGCATCACCATTTCGGAGGAGAATACGGCATCGGCACTGGAAGCGATGAGCCGGTTCGCGGCAGATCCTCATTGGCTGATCTACCTGCCGCCGACGATGTCACCCTGCAGGGTGAGCTCCAGGGAGGATTATATGGAATATCCATGGGAGGCATTTCAGGATTATCAGAAAAACGGAGTGGGGCGTGTGGTATGCGAGCGGAAGCATATGGGCTCCAGGGCGGTGATCGTATTGTGCCGTACTGCCGACACGGCCAAAAGACGTTTTGGTGTGGGGGATGGAAGCAGAGGTATTATCTACACCAGGACGGGAAGACGCTTTTTTGAGGAAACGGATATGGAAGCGGAGATTTTGGAAAGGCTGGATCAGACGCTGGCTGAGAATGGCTTTTGGGAGGATTTTCAAACGGAATGGGTCTGTCTGGATACCGAGATCATGCCCTGGTCCGGGAAAGCAAAGGCTTTGCTGAGAAGCCAGTATGGCCCGGTCGGGAGAGCAGGCAGGGAGTCGCTTTCGGCGGTCGTCCAGGTTCTGGAGCTTG
Organism: Lachnospiraceae bacterium; assembly: GCA_910573785.1. GTDB lineage: Bacteria > Bacillota > Clostridia > Lachnospirales > Lachnospiraceae > Schaedlerella. The sequence goes on from CAJSZT010000027.1 coordinate 35,419, forward strand.
CAGCCGGGAGCCTGGACATCCAAAACACGGCCGAGGATGCATCCCGCCGCAGGACAAGCGAGGATGTGTCTGATGACAGGACAGCCGCAGAGCATTTTGAAAAATCTTCGGAAAGAGAACTCCGCAGTCTGCGGCAGCATTTTGCCAAAAAGCGGACTGCGGCGGAAGCGTATGTAAAAGCTTACCGGCGGTATTGCTGGAATGTGGATTCTGCGGGGGATCTGCGTATTGCGCCTTTTCATCTCCTGGCCTGTGAGGGACGGGTGTTTTCCGGGGAGAAGCATGTCTGGCATATGGAAACATTAAAGCGATACTGCACGGGACGTGATCCGATTTTTATGGAAACGGAATATCTGGAAGTAGATTTATCCCGCAGGGAAGAACTGGAGAAGGCGGCCAGGTGGTGGGAGACGCTGACGGAAAATGGCGGGGAAGGGATGGTGGTCAAACCGGAGACGTTTGCCGCATGCATGGGCTCAAGGCTGATACAGCCGGCCGTAAAGTGCCGGGGGAGGGACTACCTGCGGATCATATACGGTCCGGAATACCTGACGCCAAAGCATTTGACACGGTTAAAGCAGCGTTCCCTGTCCCGTAAGCGGAGCCTGGCGTTAAAAGAATTTTCACTGGGGCTGGAAGCTTTGGAGCGGTTCGCGGCGAAGGAACCGCTTTACCGGGTACACGAGTGTGTATTTGCAATCCTGGCGCTGGAAAGTGAGCCGGTTGACGCGGCGCTGTAGGGATGAATATGGAAAGTAGGAAGGAGAACGGAAGATGACGAAGGAGCAAATGAGAAAGGAAGCGGCAGAGAGGATGCGTATGCTGGGGCTTCTGGATGAAAAGGAGCAATCTGTGATCCGGGATTTTGAAGAGGAACATAAGGTATATGTAAGCAGGCCGACGAATCTGGGCGTGATGGTGGGAGTTCTCTATGAATGGTCGGATGAAGAGAGAAAGCTGGTTGAAAAAGTAGAGAATCAGTTTCAGATCCTGGTCTATCATGTGATCAGAAACGTAACCAACGCAGGTATCCTTTACGCAATGCTCTCTGTCTCTTCTTATGAAGAAGAATGGCAGGCGGAGAGGAAGGCGCTGAAAGGCATTGAAGCGGATGGGGCAAATCCTCTGGCCTATGTGTGGAATGCCGGTCTGCAGGATGAAGAAGCCCTGGATCTGTCAAAGGGGTTCGGAGAATGGGGCTCCATTCTTGTTGTCAGAGGGGAAGGCGGACTTTGCCAGATCTTTCCGGATTATGAATAAGTTCTGCTGACCGAAGGAGGAAAACCATGGGTTATCATTACAAATACAAGGAGTACATTGGTGCTGTTATAAATGTTATTTAAAACTTCGCGGGAGTAAAACGGAGCCTTTTGATACAACAAGACTGCAGAACGCGAAATATATCTCACTGGAAGAAGCAAAACGTATTGTGAGAAATGCAGACGCGCTGAAGCAGAAAATGCAGGCCGTTCTGGCGGCAGCTTTGGGGTTGCAGCTTTTAGGCGATAAGGAGAAGTAACCCCTATTTACGGGTAAAAGCCTCAATGTTAAATTTTGAAGACCGAGGCACGAAGGAATGCCCCTGGCTCGCTGTGAATTGTAGGACAATGGTTATTATTTCGATGTTTTTTACAACCATTCCGTTGTCTTTTCCCATCATGACTGCTATAATAAAAAACACGACATTGATTTGGAACAGTAGAAAGGCGGAAAAAAATGAACGTAAGAGAGAAGCGCAACGAAGTATTGGGCTCACGCGTAGTAAAGGCCCTGGAATCCCGCAACATGGAAGCTTATTATGTAAAGACAAAGGAAGAGGCCCTGGCCAAAGCCCTGGAGCTCATTCCGGAGGGCGGCTCGGTCAGCTGGGGCGGCAGCATGTCCGCACAGGAGATCGGCCTTTTGGACGCGGTCCGCGCAGGAAATTACGAGGTGCTGGACCGGGGGACGAAGGAGACCCGCGCGGAGCAGGAAGAGGTCATGCGCCAGGCGCTGAACTGCGATGTATTCCTGGGCAGCGCCAACGCGCTCAGCGAGGACGGGATCCTGGTCAACATCGATGGAAACGCGAACCGTGTGGCGGCCTACGCTTACGGCCCGAAAACGGTTCTGCTGATCGTAGGTATGAACAAGGTGGTCAAGACCGAGGCCGATGCCATGAGCCGCGCAAAAAATGAGGCGGCGCCCATCAACGCGCAGCGGTTCGGCATCCAGACCCCATGCGTAAAGAACGGAACCTGCGCAGACTGCAAATCTCCGGAATGCATCTGCTGTCAGATCCTGATCACCAGATTTTCCAAGGTCCCGAAGAGGACGAAGGTGATCCTGGTAGATGAAAATCTTGGGTTTTAGAAAGCATCCAAAACAGCACCAAACGGTTCTGAGGTACATATAAATTTAAGAAAGGCAGGCTGTGCAGGCAGAACGATGGAAAAGAAGAATATGAAAGGCAGGCAGGCCCCGGCAGGCAGATCCGGCGGCAAAACCAGCGGCAAAACAGGCGCCGGAACAACGGGCGGCAAAGCAGCCCGGGGAAAAGCTTCCGGGAAGTCCGGTAAAGCCTCCGCAAAAAAAGGCGGAGGCAGAAAAAATAAAAAAGAAGGTAAAAAGGGCGGCAGCCTGCTCACCACATTGATCATGCTCATTGCATTCGGCATCCTGGCCGTTTCCGTTTACCAGATCGTGATGATGGTCCTTCCATATTATACCGGCGGACAAGAGTACGATAAGGTTAAAGAAATGGCAGTCACGGAGCCTGACTCTGGAGAAGAGGGGGAAGAGAAAAAGCCCGGGGACGGTTTCCAGGTGGATTTTGAAGCGCTTTTGGCGGAGAACCCGGACACGGTTGCCTGGATCCGGATGGAGGAGCCGGCCATCATCAGCTACCCCGTCGTCAAAAGCAGGGACAATGAAGAATACCTGACAAAGACATTTTCCGCAAATGACAATAAGCTGGGAGCGATCTTTCTGGATAAGCGGAGCCATTCCTCTTTCACAGACCGGAATTCCTTCATCTACGGTCACAACCTGAAGGTGGGCGGTGAGATGTTTTCCCAGCTCAGCGCCTATGCGGATGAGGAGTTCTGCAAGCAGCATCCTTATTTCTATATTTATACGCCCGACGGCATGACCAAGGTCTACCAGGTATTTTCAGCGGGCGTGGTAAAGGCGGTTGCGGAGAATTATAATCTGAACTACAATACGGATGAAGATTTTCTGAATTACCTGGAGCTGTGTAAAAATTCATCCAATTATCAGGTAGAGGCGGACCTGCATGCAGGCTCCCGGATCGTCAGCCTTTCCACCTGTACCAATGTGCTGGAGGATGAGCGGTTTCTGGTTCAGGGCGTGCTGATTGAGGAATACTGAATCAATCTATGTGAAGGAATCTGACATGGATTTTAGGAGGGATCATGATGGCGGATCGTTTTGCGGTAGGGGACATCATCCGGCTGAAAAAGCAGCACCCGTGCGGGAATTTCGAGTGGGAGGTGCTCCGGGTAGGGGCGGACTTCCGTCTGAAATGCCGCGGCTGCGGGCATCAGGTGATGGTACCCAGGAAATTGGTGGAAAAAAATACGAGGGAAATTCGCAAAAAGGCTTGAATCATAAAATGTCTTGTGCTATGATAAGTACCTGTGTGACATACACATTGGTTTATAGCTGTTTGAGGACGGCAGACAACAGGATCGGCCGTTGTATTGAACAGCAGTGTCAGGTTGTGCAGATCTGACATCTGACAGACAATTATATTCCTTGCTCCCGGGCAGGCGGGGGCCAGAGACCAGAAGGAGGTGCAGGACACATGAACAAGTATGAGTTAGCCGTTGTTGTCAGCGCAAAGCTCGAAGACGATGCAAGAGCAGAAGTAGTAGAGAAGGTAAAAGCATTGATCACCCGTTTCGGCGGCAATGTAACAGACGTTGACGAATGGGGCAAGAGAAGATTTGCTTATGAGATCCAGAAGATGAAAGAAGGATACTACTACTTTGTACACTTCGAGTCTGACGCGGCTGTTCCGGGTGAAGTGGAACAGCGTATCCGTATCATGGATAACGTGCTCAGATATTTATGCGTGAAACAGGAGGCATAAGAGAAAGAGGTATATATGAATAAAGTAGTTTTGGTGGGGCGCCTGACAAGGGACCCCGAAGTCAGATATTCACAGGGTGACAGCGCAACTGCAGTAGCAAGATATACGATCGCCGTAGACCGCAGATTCAAGAGGGACAACGAGCCCACCGCTGATTTTATTCCGTGTGTGATCTTCGGACGCTCCGCGGAGTTTGCGGAGAAGTATTTTCGCCAAGGTATGCGCGTAGCCATTTCCGGACGGATCCAGACCGGAAGCTACACGAATAAGGACGGCGTGAAGGTGTACACGACAGAAGTGATCGTAGAGGAACAGGAGTTTGCGGAGAGCAAGTCTGAGTTTGAAGCGAACCGCGGTTCCTATCAGCAGAACTCTTATCAGCAGCAGAACAACTACCAGCAGTCGGCGCCTTCGCCGGCGGCAGATGTGGGTGATGGCTTCATGAACATCCCGGACGGGATAGATGAGGAACTGCCGTTTAGTTAAATTTGCCGAAAGGGTATGATCCCGCGGGAATCCTGCGGATTGAGCGGAATCTGCCTGGTAATATAATAGACGTTCCTAACCGATCCGTATGGCAGTACATGCGGAGGCTATAAATTCAGGAGGTAAAGGAAGATGGCTTACGAAAAGGGAAGCAGACCAGAGGGCGGCTTCAAGAGAAGAGGCCCTGTACGCAGAAGGAAAAAAGTATGCGTATTCTGCGGAAAAGAAAATAACGAGATTGACTACAAAGACGTGGTAAAGCTGAAGAAGTACATCTCTGAGAGAGGGAAGATCCTTCCGAGAAGAATCACAGGCAACTGCGCAAAGCATCAGAGAGCGCTTACCGTAGCGATCAAGAGAGCAAGACACATCGCTCTGATGCCGTACGTTCAGGATTAATTGAAAAAAGATATGTAAATGAGCTGCCGTACCGGGGATCCAGAGGATTCCGGCGCGGCAGTTTTTGTGTGCCCGGCGGGCGCACGTTCTGGTAAATATCGAACCGTTCAGAGCGCGGACCCGTCTGCTGCCGCTCTGAATCATTATCCCACATTTTATATTCCCTCCCGGCGCAGATTCAGATTATAGTGGATTAATTTCAAAAAAGGTGATATACTAGACCTGTTAGTGACCGGAAAAGCCATCCGGCGCTGCTTTCCGGCAGGGCAGGCGGTTTGATCCGGCGGGGTGTTTTCCTGATGGCATGCTGTACATACATGCCGGGAGGGGCGGACGTATCAGGGCAGACGATTCCGACTCAGTGGGAGCGCTGCAGAGGATACGGTCCGATGAGATGAAGAGGAAAAAACATGAAAAAGAAAGATGTGCGTTTGAAGGGACAGTTAAAGATGTATATGCGATGGCCGCTCATCATGACGGTACTTTTGATCGCAATGAACTTCTGGATGTATCGGATCGACAGACAGGCGGCCGGGATGATGTCCGTGTTCGTCATCATCTATGCGGCGGTCGTCGGTATCCTGTATTTCCACAACCGTTCTTTGATTCTGGCCGATATGATCCAGTTCTCGACCCAGTATAAGGGGATACAGAATACCCTTCTGCGGGAGCTGGCCATTCCCTACGCCATTCTGATGGAGGACGGCCGGATCGTGTGGAAGAACGACCGGTTTGAGGAGGAATTCTGTGGCAGGCGGCGGGAGAGGTATCTGAACAAGCTGATCCCGGAGATCGGCCGAAGCGTATTTCCGGGAGATGAGGAGAACGCGGAGCTGGAGATCCAGCATAACGGGCGGGATTACCAGGTCCATCTCAGCAAGGTTTCCATGGAAGGCTTCAGCGAGACAGAGGATGTACTGCATATTCCCAGGGACAAGGAATTTTTTGTGGTCATCTATATGACCGACGTGACGGAATTGAATGCCAATCTGCGGGAGATCGACAATCAGCGAATGATCGCCGGCCTGATCTACATCGACAATTATGATGAGATCATGGACAGCGTGGAGGAGGTGCGCCAGTCCCTTTTGGTGGCGCTGATTGACCGCAAGATCAATAAATATATCAACGATGCCGACGGGCTTGTGAAGAAAATGGAAAAGGACAAGTACTTTATCGTCATCAAAAAGGAAGCTTATCAGAAGTTTGAAGCGGACCGGTTTTCGCTGCTGGAGGATGTGAAGCAGGTGAACATCGGCAACGCGCGTTCGGCCACGCTGAGTATCGGCCTGGGCGTGAATACATCTACTTATGCGCAGAGCTACGATTATGCCCGCATGGCGATTGACCTGGCGCTGGCCAGGGGCGGCGATCAGGCGGTAGTAAAGGACTGCCACGGATTGAAATATTACGGCGGAAAGAAGGAACAGACCTCCAAGAATACGCGGGTCAAGGCCCGGGTCAAGGCGGAGGCGCTTCGGGAGTTCATTGTGACCAAGGACCAGATCTTTGTCATGGGACACCGGCTGGCGGATGCCGACAGTCTTGGCGCCTGCATGGGGATCTACCGTGCGGCGAAGGAGCTGGGCAAGAAGGCGCATGTGGTGCTGGAGGAGGTTTCCAATTCCATCCGGCCGCTGTATGATGAGATTTTGGACAGCTCCGCTTATGAGAGCGATATTTTCCTGACGCCGGACAGGGCGCTGGACCGGATCAATGAAAATTCCATGGTAGTGGTGGTGGATACCAACAAGCCGCCCATGACGGAGTGTCCGGAGTTGCTCAAGCGGTCCAAGACCATTGCCGTACTGGACCACCACAGGCAGGGCAGCATGGTCATTGAAAATGCGGTGCTCTCCTATGTAGAGCCTTATTCCTCGTCTACCTGTGAAATGGTGGCGGAGGTGCTGCAGTATATCGTGGACGACCTGCGGATTCCATCGGTGGAGGCGGACTGCCTGTACGCCGGGATCATGATCGACACCCGGAATTTTATGAACCGGACCGGAGTAAGGACCTTTGAGGCGGCGGCATTTTTAAGAAGGTGCGGCGCGGATATTACGCGAGTGAGAAAGATGTTCCGGGACGATATGGAGTCCTACCGCGCAAAGGCGGAGACCGTGCGTATGGCCGAGGTTTACCGCAGCGAGTATGCCATCGCGGAGTGCCCGGGCGATATCGACAGCCCCACGGTACTGGGGGCGCAGGCGGCCAATGAGCTGCTGGATATCAGCGGGATCAAGGCGTCCTTTGTACTTACCATTTACAATGGAAGAATTTTCCTCAGCGCCCGTTCCATCGACGAGGTCAATGTTCAGATCATCGCGGAAAAGCTGGGCGGCGGCGGGCATATCAACGCGGCAGGCGCGCAGTTTGACCATACGGACGTGCAGGAAGCGATCCGCAGATTGAAGGAGACCATCGACCAGATGATCGAGGCGGGGGATATTTAATAAAGATAGTCTGCTGTCCAGAACAGCGGGATGTCCTTGGGTATACCTTAGGCGCTTAACAACGAAATCTTGCGCATTTTGGCAAAATTTTGGTTCCGGCATGTCAGGGTTAGGAAACAGGCGAATGGCCATAATGGGATGCCCTTGGGCATAGATATAGAGAATAAAAGGAGTTGTATACTATGAAAGTCATTTTACTGCAGGATGTAAAGTCTCTCGGAAAAGAGGGAGAAATTGTAAATGTCAATGACGGCTACGCAAGGAATTTCATCATTCCGAAGAGGCTGGGCGTGGAAGCGAACAGCAAAAACATGAATGATCTGAAGCTGAAAAAGAACAATGAGGAAAAGATCGCCAAGGAGAATAAAGAGGCGGCCGAAAAGCTGGCCGGGGAACTGAAAGCCGGACAGGTCGCGCTTAAGATCAAGGTGGGCGAAGGCGGAAAGGCGTTTGGCTCCGTGTCCGCAAAGGAAATCGCTGCCGCGGTCAAGGACCAGATGGGCCTGGACGTGGACAAAAAGAAGATCCAGCTCAAGGAAACGCTGAAAACATTGGGAACACATATAGTTCCGGTGAAGCTGCATCCGGAAGTGACCGCGGAATTGAAGGTAGAGATCGGGGAAGAGTCATAATGAATACTCACGGCAGATTTTATCGGCTGTGAGTATCACAAATATTCCACCTGTACGGTTGGATGATGAGGAGTAAAAATAGATGGAAGAGGCGGTAATTAAACGGATCCTGCCTCATAGCACAGAAGCGGAGTCCGCCGTCATCGGGGCGATGCTGATGAATAAGGATGCCATTTTGGAGACAACGGAGATCCTCACAGGAGAGGACTTCTATCAGACTGCATATGGCATCCTGTTTGACGCTATGGCAGAATTATTTCATATGGGAAAGCCGGTGGACCTGATCACACTGCAGGAGCACTTGAAAGAGAAGAATGTTCCGCCGGAGGTCAGCAGCCTGGAGTTCGCGAAGGATATCCTGGCAGGCTTCCAGACCTCGGCAAACGCAAAAGCCTATGCGCAGATCATCAAGGAAAAGGCAACTCTGCGCAGGCTGATCAAGCTCAATGAGGAGATCGCCAACACCTGCTACCTGGAAAATCGTCCCCTGGAGGAAATTCTGGAAATGACGGAGAAGCGGGTATTTGAGCTGGTGGAGCGGGGCAATTTCCAAGACTTTGTGCCCATCAAGCAGGTCGTTCTCAACGCCCTGGAGGTCATTGAGAGGGCCTCCAAAACAAGAGGCACCGTAACCGGCATCCCGACCGGGTTTATCGATCTGGATTATAAGCTGTCGGGCCTGCAAAGGTCGGACCTGATCCTGATCGCGGCCCGACCGTCTATGGGAAAGACTGCGTTTGTGCTGAATATCGCGCAGCATGTGGCATTTCGGCAAAATCTTTCGGTGGCCGTGTTCAGTCTCGAAATGTCCAAGGAGCAGCTGGTAAACCGTCTGTTTTCTCTGGAATCCCACGTGGACGCGCAGCTTCTGCGTACCGGGAATCTGAAGGATACGGACTGGGAAAAGCTGATTGAGGGCGCAGGAATCATCGGAAAATCCAGGCTGATCATAGACGATACCTCTGGAATCTCTATCGCGGAGATGCGCTCCAAATGTCGGAAGTTCAAGCTGGAACAGAACCTGGACCTGATCATCATCGATTATCTGCAGCTGATGAGCGGGAGCAGTAAGAGGAGCAACGAGAGCCGCCAGCAGGAGATTTCAGAGATCTCCCGTTCCCTAAAGGGGCTGGCAAGGGAGCTGAACGTGCCGGTCATCGCGCTGTCCCAGCTGAGCCGTGCGGTGGAATCCCGAAACGATAAGCGTCCCATGCTTTCCGACCTGCGTGAGTCAGGGGCCATCGAGCAGGACGCTGACGTGTGTATGTTTATTTACAGGGATGATTATTACAACCACGATTCCGAGGATAAGAACATCGCGGAAATCATCATTGCCAAGCAGAGGAACGGCCCCATCGGGACCATTCGGCTGGCATGGATGCCGCAGTATACGCGATTTGGAAATGAAGAGCGGCAGCCGCAGTAGAAACGGAGCAAAAATAATCTTATCATTCTGCAAGTACCTGAGGAACTGTCCCAAAAGCACGGGGCAGTTCTTTATGTAAGCAGCTTCTTCAATTTTCCCAGCGGGGTTTCCCTGGCGGCTTCCCGCCGTCCGGCCTGCTGCTGGCGTATGAGCACATCCAGCTTCCGGTAATGCTCTTCCTCCCGGCGCTCGTTTGCCTGGAAGAGAAAATCCATTTCGCGGATGACATCAGAAGTGACCTTGCGGCTGATGTCTTTTTTTAGTGTTTCATTGTTTGCGGAAACCACATCGGTCAATACATCCCCGATCAGCGAACGCACCTGTTCCAGCTGTGTCACCTGGATCACATCAGCTTCCGGAGCTGCCGGATGGGCGGAAGCCAGGGAGGCTGATCTCTGCATACCGTCTGCCGCGCGGTCTGTCCCGTCGGAGCGTATATCGTCGGTTCTGCTGTCTGCCTTGGCGGCCTGTATATCATCCGATTTGCTGCCTGCCCCGATTGCCTTGCTGCCTGCCCCGATTGCCTTGCTGCCTGCCCCGTCTGCCTTGCTGCCTGCCTCGTCTGCCTTGCTGCCTGCCCCGTCTGCTTTGCTGCCTGTCCCGTCTGCCCTGCTGCCTGCCCCGTCTGCTTTGCTGCCTGTCCTGTCTGCCTTGCTGTCCGGCCCATCAGCCTGCATGCCGCTTGCTTTGCCGCCTGCATCACTGGTATGTACGCCGTACGCCTTGTTCGCTTCCGTCTTTGAACTCCCGCCTTCCCCGCCTTCGGCTGCTTCTTTCTCTGCTTCTTTCTCTGCTTCTTCCTCTGCATCTTCCGCCCTGGCAGCGTTCAGCCGTTTTCGGGCTGCGGTTAATTCGGGGATCATAAATTTCAGATCACGCAGGAGCATTCCCTCATTCTTCAGTTTCTGTATACAAAGAAAAAGCTGTATGTCATCTTCCGTATAGCATCGATGTCCCATGTCAGTGCGGCCGATCTCCAGCCCAAGTTCGTCTTCCCAGTAGCGAAGAACGTGGGATTCTACCTGGAGCTTTTTGGCCGCCTCAGAAATCATGTACCTGACCTCGCCCATATATATGATACCTCCTTAGGATTATGATACACTTTCGGAATCAGGCACAAAGAGATTCTTAAGCCTGTCCACCTGCTTTCGCCCCCTATTATACCATATGGAACAGCAGGGGATGAAAAAAAGCGTTCGTCAAATAAAGACATTTTTTCCTTTTTTTATTTGCTGTTATCCATATTCATACTTCACGTACAGAGAAAAAAGTGATATTATAAATAATATGGGAACTTCTGAGTATAGGAACTGTGCAAAAAGAATCGTACCATTTTGCTTGCCCAAATCTTCATACACTGCGTTGTCGTCAATCGACGTACCCCGGTACGCCTCATTCCTTCGCCTTGTGTCTGAAAATTTGTTCTGCGCAAAAAGGCAAGTTATTTTTGCGCAATTCCATAGAGAAAATCCGGGAGGATCTAAGGAAATGGAGAATAAGTCAAAAAATACACGATATCTGATCGTCAGCCTGATATTTGTGCTGATCCTGTGTATTTTCGTTTTCACATTCCAGGCGATACACATGCGGGAAAAGAGCGCGGAGACGATCAGCGATATCGGAGGTATCTACATGTCCGGGATGGGGGATCATGTGGCCGAGCATTTTGGAACGACTATCGGACTGCGCCTTTCCCAGGTAGGAGACCTGGTAGAATCCGTGCCTCCGGGAAATGTGGGAAACGCGGATGTGATGCGCGTCAACCTGTCCCACAATGGACGGATGCGGGAATTTACCAGTCTGGCGCTTGTCGCGGAGGACGGTACATATGAGATGATCTACGGCAATGACGCCGACCCGGCCGACCCGGAGACATTCATGAGGTCACTCCGCAGCGGGCACAGCAAGATCGCCGCGGCGACGGACAGGCTGGGAGACACGATGATCCTGATGGGGATGCCGGCGGTTTACCCCATGAAGGACGGCGGGGAAAGCATCGCGCTTGTGGCAGGGCTTCCGGTCAGCTACATCGGCGAAACCCTGGCACTGAACATCAGCGACGAGACCATGGAATATTATATGATATTAAAAAACGGCGACTTTATTTTCCGGGGCGACGGGCTGGACGGCGGCAATTACTTTGACCGGGTCAGAAAACGCTATGACAGCGTGCTGGGCATGAAAAAGGAGACCTTTATCCAGGAACTGCAGGTTGCTATGGAGGTCAATGAGGAATACGACATTGAATTCACACTGGATGGGGAGCGGCGGCATATGTACTGCACCCGCCTGCCCAATTCCGAATGGTATCTGCTGGTCGGCATGTCCTACAACCTGATGGACGAGACCATCGACCACTTCGGAGATCAGTGGACATTCACGGCGCTGGCGGACTGCGCGCTGATCGTGCTGGCCCTTCTCCTTGTATTTGCGGGATATTTCCGGCTGATGCGCCAGCAGATGCATTCTCTGGATGAGGCGCGGAAGGCGGCGGAGCGGGCAAGCAAGGCAAAGAGTGAATTTCTTTCCAATATGAGCCATGACATCCGGACTCCGATGAACGGGATTGTGGGGATGACGACCATCGCCATTTCCAATATTGATGATACCCAGCAGGTACAGCATTGTTTGAAAAAGATCGCGTTTTCCAGCGGGCATCTGCTGGGGATGATCAATGATATCATGGACATGTCCAAGATCGAGAACGGGGAGCTGATCCTCAATGTGGAGCAGCTTTCGCTTCACGATGTGATGCTGAATATCGTGGGGATCATGCGGCACCAGGTGAAGGAGAAGCGGCAGAAGCTGGATGTTTATGTGCGCGACGTGACCGTGGAAAATGTATGCGGGGACAGTGTGCGGATCAACCAGATCCTGCTCAACCTTTTGAGCAACGCGGTGAAATTCACCCAGGAGGAGGGGCGGATCCAGCTCGTGCTGCAGGAAGAGCCGTCCCCCAAGGGAGACGCGTTTATCCGGGTCCATCTGCGGGTGAAGGATAACGGCGTGGGCATGCCCCGGGAATTGAAGGAGCGGATCTTCGAATCCTTTATCCGGGAAGACCATTCCCGTGTTGAAAAATCGGCAGGAGCCGGTCTGGGGCTGACCATCACCAAGTACATCGTAGAAGCCATGGGCGGCAACATCAAGGTCGAAAGCGAGCCCGGGCGGGGAAGCGCGTTCCATGTGACGGTGGATCTGGAAAAGGCGATGGCCCAGGAGCGGGAGATGGAGCTCCCGGATTGGGATCTGCTGGTCGTGGACGATGACGAGATCCACTGTGAAAATGATATTGCGGCGCTGAGGGCCATCGGGATCAAGGCGGACTGGGCGCTGAACGGGAAACGGGCGCTCCAGGAGGTACAAAAGCGTCTGGAAAAGGGAGAGAATTATTTCGCGATCCTGCTGGATTATGATATGCCGGGAATGAACGGGATCGAGACGGCGCGGGAGATCCGGAAGCTCTGCGGCGACAAGACGCCGTTCCTGCTGCTGGCGGCATTTGACTGGAATGAGGTGGAGGAAGAGGCCAAGGCCGTGGGAATCTATGGATTCCTTGCGAAGCCCCTGTTTAAGTCTACACTGTTCTACGGGCTGAAACCTCTTGCCGCTACAAAGGAAGCAGAGACTACGACGCAGGCGGAAGTGGTGATGCAGTTTGCCGGGAAGCGGGCGCTGCTGGCGGAGGACAATGAGCTGAACTGGGAGATCGCAAGCGAGCTGATCTCGGATCTGGGGATCGAGCTGGACTGGGCGGAGAACGGCAAGATCTGCGTGGATATGTTTGAACAGTCGCCGCTCCATTATTACGATGTGATTCTGATGGATCTGCGGATGCCGGTGATGACCGGTTATGAGGCGGCCAGGGCAATCAGAGATCTGGACCGGGCGGACGCGGACACGATCCCGATCATTGCCATGAGCGCGGACGCCTACCGGGACGACGTGCAGAAGTGTCTGGACTGTGGCATGAACGCCCATGTTCCCAAGCCCATTGATATGCAGGAAGTGATCCGGCTGCTGGAGAAATATCTGCGGCCTTAAAGCGAGGAAAGATACAGTTCACACGGCGGTGCGCATCATATTTTATTGAGCGCTTATCCGGCGCTTAGCATAACCGTTATGGAAGAAAGGGGATATCAGAACATGAAGAAAATGCTGGCTTTGCTGCTGGCGGCCTGCCTGGCTGCCGGCTGTACCGCCTGCGGAGGAACGTCCGGCGATTCGGGAGGAGGCAGGACGGGAAGCGGTTCGGACGGAGACGCGGAGAAGGATCAGGAAGTCGCCGCGTCCTCCGGCGGAAGCAAAGATTCTGGAAACGGTATGACGGAGATTTCACTGTGGACCTATCCGGTGGGAAACTGGGGGAATTCCGTGGTAGTGGCAGGGCTGATCTCGGACTTTATGCAGAAGTACCCGAAAATCCACATATCGGTAAAGTACCTGGATTATGCTACCGGTGATGAGGAGGTCCGTGAGGCCATAGAGGAAGGCCGGGCTCCCGACCTGATCCTGGAGGGCCCGGAACGGATGGTCGCTGACTGGGGAAATAAAGGGCTGATGGCCGATCTCAGCGACCTATGGGAAGAAGAACAGATGTCGGACAATGTCTATGAAAATGTCCGCAATGCCTGCCGGCACCGCAATGGGGAATATTACGTGTATCCCCTCTGCATGACGACTCACTGCATGGCGATCAATTACGACATGTTCGAGGCGGCCGGCGCTCTGAAATATATTGACGAAGAGAACCACACCTGGACGACGGACGGATTTGTGAACGCGGTCAAAACGCTGAAAGACGACGGACAGGAGAAGGTCGGTGTCATATTCTGCGGCGGACAGGGCGGGGACCAGGGAACGCGCGCCCTGGTAAATAACCTGTATGGAGGTACGTTTACGGATCCGGAGCATGCGGAATATATGATCAACAGCGAGGAAAACATCCGGGCGCTGGAACTGCTCCAGGGAATGGACGGCATTTCCTTTGAACCGGATATCGTGGGGCAGGATGAGGTGGCGATGTTCTGCAATGGAGAGCTTGCGATGGCATTTTGCTGGAACGTGTCCCTGGAGGTCAGCCAGACAGCCATGAACCCGGAGCGGGAATTCGACATCTTTCCCATGGCATTTCCCACCAGCGATGGGGAACCCAGCCTGCAGGGCGGAATCTGGGGATTCGGAGTCTTTGACAACGGCGATGAAGCCAGGACCGAAGCAGCCAAGACATTTATCAAATTCATGACGGAGGATGAGAAGCAGTATATCAAATCCGTCCAGACCGCAGTGTACTGGCCGGTCCGCGACATGGAGGATATCTATGTAAATGATGATATCATGCGGGAGTACAGCATTTTTACAAAATACATGGGCGACTATTATCAGATCACGCCGGGCTGGGCCCAGGCGCGGACCGCATGGTGGCAGATGCTGCAGGAGGTCGGGGAAGGCCGGCCGGCGGCTCAGGCTGCGGAGACATTTGTGAAGACTGCGGATGAGGCGGCAGAGGCGGCGCTGGAGTAAGGAGAGGAGCTTATAGTGATAAAATAAAAAAGTTCCCTGAAAATGGACTTCCAGGGAACTTCTTTTTTGTAAAATATTCTGTTATTCCATGAGGCTGCCTTCTGACGGGCAATATTTCTGTATTAAGCCTCTGCGATAGCGCCTGTAGGACATGCTCCTTCACATGCTCCGCAGTCGATACATGCATCAGCATCGATCACGTACTTTCCGTCTCCCTCTGCAATAGCTCCTACCGGGCATTCAGCTTCGCAAGTACCGCAGCTAACACACTCATCACTAATCACACGTGCCATAATATGTATCCTCCTTTTTATAATTGAACTTCCGGAACCATCTCTCCGCCGCTTGGACGGCTGTTCCGGTACTGTCTTCTGCAATGGGATCCATTGCTTTTTCTATTTTAATACAAAAAGGGTAAATATACAAGAAAATTCATAATAACCTTAAGAAAATATTCCTTTTTTTTTCACGAAAATCGTGTATAGTATTAAGGTATGGGTAAAATATAGAAAGAAAGGGTGTTATTACCATTCACAGCCGACCTGGCAGCATCGTCGATGGGAGTTGACGCGGCAGATGGAAATTTAGACAAGTGAAAGGTCAGTACATTTGGATGTGAATGGCAGCAGGGTGTTTTGTTATGAGACGGAAATTTATGAAAACTGCGGCTCTGGCACTTGCGGCTGCGCTGATGGTCGGTGCGTGCGCCAAAGAGACCGAACAGAATACATTTACAGGGGATACATCGGAAGAACCGGACTATCAGGTCAGCCTGAATCCGATCATGCCGTCGGCCTACCGGGATGTCCAGGGGCTGAAGCTGGAAAAGGGGACCTACATCTCCATCATTGGAAAATCAGAAGCCACTGCCTTTTGGAAAGCGGTCAGAAGCGGTGTCATGCAGGCGGCCGAGGATCTCAATCGGGAGCTGGGCTACTCCGGAAATGATAAGATCAAGGTGACCTATAACGGCCCCGCGAAGTCGGAGGACATTGATGAGCAGGTGAATATCCTGGACGAGGAGCTGTCCCGCTATCCGGATGTGATCGGGATCGCCAGCATCGACGAGGAGGCCTGTACGGTTCAGTTTGACCTTGCCACGGAGAACGGGATCCCGATCATTGCCCTGGACTCCGGAAACCAATATCCGGGGATTCAGTGTACGGTCAAGACGGATAACCAGGAGGCGGCCCGCACCGGGGCGTACAAGCTGGCGGATGAGATCGGCGGAGAAGGAGACGTGATGGTGCTGGTTCATGATTCCAAGTCCGAGACAGCCAAGGAGCGCGCGAAGAGCTTCCAGAACGAGATTGCGGAGAACTATCCGGATGTCCGGACGGCGGAAGTCGTTTACTGCGATCAGCTGGATGACCTGAAAAAGCAGATGGCGGAAGAACAGAATGAAGGGCTGGAAGAAGGTGGGCGGAAGGTAGAGAAGGAGAGCGTCACGGATGCGGATGCCGTACAGTATCTGATCGAACAGCATCCGGGGCTGAAAGGCATCTTCGGAACCAATGACAGCACCACCATGCTGGGGCTGGAGGCAATCCGGCAGGCAGAGCAGGCATGGGAAGAAGGACAGAAGGAAGAGAAAGACCAAAGGGAAGATACGGATCAGAAGGAGGACGGCAGGACACAGGAGCAGACCGGAGAGGATGCCCGGGAGCCTGGCGGGGAAATGAAGGAAGCAGCCCGGTCAGGTGATGGAGCCGGGGAGGATCAGGAGCCGGCACAGGATTCTCAGGCAGGCGGAAATGAGCCCGGAGAGAATGGGGAGAAAGAAGCCCCTCAGGAGGATTCAGAGAACGAAGATCCCGCGGATGAGGCATCCGGTGATAAGGACGGCCGATCTGACAGCGAATCCTCGGTAAGCGCAAAAGAGAACACAGATCCTGCGGAGATCGTTCTTATGGGATTTGATGTGAGCAAGGAACAGCTCAAGGCGCTGGAGGAGGGCGAGATCTCCGGGCTGGTAGTGCAGAATCCGTTTGGAATCGGGTACGCGTCCGTAGTGGCGGCGGCAAGGACTGTCCTGCAGTCCGGCAATGAGGCCCAGGTCAGTACAGGGTACCTCTGGGTGACACAGGACAATATGAATGACGCGTCGATCCAAAAGATGCTTTATCAATAATCAGACACTGCAATTTACTAAGAAACTTTGGGGTATAGAAGAAAAGAAGGTGAGGATTAAAAAATGTGTAAAATCTGTGCTTTCCGCATCAGACTTTACACATTTTTTGCATAGTGGTTCCGGAACGGATATTCGCTTATATTATTCCTTAATTTCATCAATATCTGTCAGATTCACTCCTGCTACGTTGAGAATTGCTTTTAACGTGAGATATCTCTTTTTCAACTTGGCATAGGTTTTCTCCGCATGCTCCTCTTTGGCTAATATCATATATTCCTGTATTTCTTTAAAATCGTCTATGGCTATTTTGGCGATTTCTAAGTTTGTTGACGGCATTTGCTCACCTCCCTGGAAAATGCTGTTTACAACGTTATCTGCTTTTTTTATTATATCAAAAGCAAATTTTAGTGTAAAGCCTTTATTAAATTCCATTCATTTTCATTCACTCCACCCGCGCCAGCGAAAAGATAAATTCCGTCCCGACCCCTTCCGTACTGATCACATTGATATGCTCGTCATGAGCCAGGATCGCTTCCTTCACGATGGACAGCCCCAGACCGGTCCCTTTCTTATCCTTTCCGCGGGAAGCGTCGGACTTATAAAAACGCTCCCAGATCTTATTGATCTCCCGCTTGGGAATCCCAATCCCCGTATCCTTCACGGAGACAAAGATCTTCCCGCCTTTCTGGACTACCTCGATCTTCACCAAATCGTCATTTTCACTGAACTTGATCGCATTGTCGATCAGATTGTAGAGCACCTGCTGGATCTTCCGGCTGTCCGCAAATACAAAGGTCTGCTCCGGCAGGAGCAGCAGCTCGATGGAAACCCGCTTCTCCGTGCAGACGCCCTCGAAGGACGCGGCGGTATTCTTGATCATTTCCTGGATATCAAAACGGGTTTTGTCCAGGAGAAGCTCCTTGGTGTCAAATTCATTCAAGGTCAGCAGGTCATTGGTCAGGTCGGTGAGCCGCTCCGTCTCAAATAAAATGATATTCAGGTATTTTTCGTGCAGCTCGGGCGGAATGGTACCGTCGGTCATGGCCTCCACATAGCCCCGGATGGAGGTCAGAGGGGAACGGAAATCATGGGATACATTTGCCACGATCTTTTTCTGGTAGTCCTCCATGTCCCCTAACTGGGCGGACATATAGTTCAGGGACGCGGACAGATAGCCCATCTCGTCCTGAGTATAAACCGGGATCTCGTAGTCCAGGTTGCCGGACGCGTACTGGGTGGCCGCTTCCGTGATCAGGCTCAGAGGCCGGTAGATGAAATAATGGAAGCCCAGCAGGAAGATGGACGACAGCATAAAAATAACCGACAGCGTGATGTAAAACGGAATCATCATACGGGTGCAGCGGCTTTCCAGAGCGGACACAGGCTGGTGGACCAGAAGGTATCCCTTGGTCTGGAAGCCTTGGATGACCGGCGCGATGACGGTCATGACCTCCTCCTGAAAATATCCGTGGTATTCCCCAGTCAGATATTGCTTCCCCCCCGTTTCCGCCGGGTCAAATTCGTCGATCCTCTCCGGCGCGGCGGTATTTTCCAGGTTTGAGGCGGTGATGAGGGTGCCGTCGGCTTCCACGAACCAAAGGGAGGCATCCAGATAAATGCGCATGGCGTTCAGCTGGGAGTGGACCGCCCAGGAGGTCGTGTTGTCCGTAAAATAGGATGGCAGATAATTGGAGGCGATCAGGTTCGCCTCCTGGTAAAGTGATTCTGAATTGGTAGCCGCAATCCGCTCCAGAAGGAGCTGCCGCCCCAGCGTGGCCGTGGTAAATATGCCTAAAAAGGCAAAGATAATATATAATAATGCAAATTTGATATGCAGAGTACTTCTCATAACGTTCTCCGTTTTTGGTTCTGAACAGGCAGGAAAGACAGATGATCTGTATATTTTATTTCATGCCAGCTCCTTATAGTGCATTGGACTTGGTGTCGAATTTATACCCGATCCCCCACACTGTACTGATGGACCAGCCCGGATGATCCTTGATCTTCTCGCGCAGCCGCTTGATATGCACATCCACAGTCCGGGTATCGCCGATATACTCATACCCCCAGATCTGGTCCAGAAGCTGCTCCCTGGTGAACACCTGGTTCGGAGAAGCTGCCAGGAAATAGAGGAGCTCCAGCTCCTTAGGCGGCATTTCCACCTGCCTGCCATCGCAGACCACGGAATAATTGGTCAGGTTGATGGTCAGCCCGTCGTATTCCACCCGCTTTGTCTTATCGGCAGCGGGAGCCTCCTGTCTGGCAGGCTGGCAGCGCCGCAGGACGGCCCGGACCCGGGCTACCATTTCCTTGGAATCAAAGGGCTTCATAATGTAGTCGTCGGCCCCCAGCTCCAGCCCCAGCACCTTGTCAAAGATTTCGCCCTTGGCGGAAAGCATGATCACCGGGGTGGAGGATTTCGCGCGGATCTCCCGGCACACCTGGTAGCCGTCCATGCCCGGAAGCATCAGGTCCAGCAGGATCAGGTGGGGCTGGTAGCTCTCAAAGGCATCCAGCGCGTCCTCCCCGTTGAACACGATCTTCGTGTCAAAGCATTCCTTATTCAGGTAAAGCGAGATCAGCTCCGCAATATTCTCATCATCGTCTACAATCAAAATTTTCTGTTTTGCTGCCATAATATCCCCTCCTATTTCAATTCCACAATCGTAACCCCGGCGTCCCCCTCTCCATATTCCGCCAGATGATAGGATTTCACATGCTTCTGCCTGCGCAGAAACTCATGGATCCCTTTGCGCAACGCGCCGGTCCCCTTGCCGTGGACCACCCGGACCGTATTGAGATGGGACAGGATGGCATCGTCCAGATATTTGTCCAGCTCCGAGACGGCCTCATCCACCGTCCGTCCCAGCAGGTTGATCTCCGGGCTGACGGAGAGGGACTTGCCCATCTTGATCCGTCCGCCGCCGGTATGCTTTTTCCGGGATCCGGAAAATGGATTCTGCTCCTCAATGATCTCCAGATCTGATATATGCACCTGCGAACTCAGGATGCCCATCTGTACTGTCACATTTCCCCGGGCATCGGGCAGGGAATGAATGTTCCCGGTCAGGTTCATGCTGAGCACCCGCACGGATTCGCCTAGCTTGAAGTCGGACGCCTTGTGCTCCTTCTTCGGCTTCTGGCTTTTCAGGGAAGGCGCGGAGGACGTATCCTTGATCTTTTTCCGCAGACGTTCCCGCTCCCGTTCCATTTCGGCGGCAGAGATATTCTCCTTGCCGAACCGGTGGAAATTCTTGATGGTCTCGTCGGCCACCTCCTTGGCCTCCCGCAGGATGGCGTTGGCCTTGTCATTGGCTTCCTTAAGGATCTTTTCACGCTGCTCCTCCAGACGTTCCTCCTTCTGACGGAGCTGCGCCTTCATGCGCTCCATTTCCCGGCGGTAGGCCTGAATCTCGTCCTGCTCTTTCTCGATGGTCCGCTTGCTCGCTTCCAGGTCGGTCAGCAGATCTTCGAAGGAAATGTCCTGCTCGGACAGACGCATTTTCGCGTCCTCAATGATATGCTCCGGCAGCCCCAGCTTTCCAGAGATGGCAAACGCGTTGCTCTTTCCGGGAATGCCGATGAGCAGGTGGTAGGTGGGGCGCAGGCTTTCTACGTCAAACTCGCAGCAGGCATTTTCTACGCCGGGCGTGGACAGGGCAAACACCTTCAATTCGCTGTAATGGGTGGTGGCCATGGCGCGGATGTCCCGGTCGTGGAGATAAGACAGGATGGCGATGGCCAGCGCCGCCCCCTCCGTCGGGTCCGTGCCCGCCCCCAGCTCGTCAAAGAGCACCAGAGACTTTTCGTCCACGTCTTTCAGGAAGGAAACGATATTGGTCATGTGGGAGGAGAAGGTACTTAAGCTCTGCTCAATGCTCTGCTCGTCTCCGATATCCGCATAGATCTGGTGAAATACGGCCAGCTCCGAACGGTCGGAAGCCGGGATGTGCAGCCCGGCCTGCCCCATCAGCGTAAACAGCCCTACGGTTTTCAGAGAAACCGTCTTTCCTCCGGTATTCGGCCCGGTGATGATCAGTAGAGAAAAATCCTGCCCCAGAGTCACCGTGATGGGCACTACCTTCCGGGCATCCAGAAGGGGATGCCGTCCGTTGCGGATGTGGATCCGTCCCTCTTTGTTCAGAATGGGACGGCTTCCGTTCATGGACATGGCAAGCTGCCCTCTGGCAAAAATAAAGTCCAAATCCGTCAGGCACCGGTAATCGGTACGGATCTCTTCAATATATCCCGCGGTCTCCTCGCTTAATCGGGCCAGGATGACCTGGATCTCCTCCTGCTCCTTTGCGTACAGCTCTTTCAGGTCATTGTTCAGCTTGACCACGGCCATGGGTTCCATAAATAGGGTGGAGCCGGTGGCGGACTGGTCGTGGATCATGCCGCTGACCTGGTTCCGGTACTCTGCCTTCACCGGGATGCAGTAACGGTCGCCCCGCATGGTGATGATGGGATCCTGCAGATACGCGCGCATAGAGCCGTTGACCAGGCCGTTCAGCGTGGTGTGGACCTTTTCATTGATGCTGTCCATGCTGCGCCGGATCCGTTTCAGAGCGGGACTGGCGTCGTCGCTGATCTCCTCCTCGCTGAGAATACAGCGGTCGATCTCATTGGACAGCGTGGTCAGCGGTTCCAATTGTTCAAAATAGGCGTCCAGACAGTCCGCCGATTCCTCCTGGGTGTCGTGCCGCCCATAGGCTTTCGCCCGCCCGGCGTTCTGCAGAAGCTTACAGATCCGCAGCAGCTCCCCGCTGCCTAAGGCCGCGCCGATCTCCAGGCGCTTCATGGATTCCTCCACCGGCGCCGCGTCCCCGAAGGAAATGCGCCCCTTCTTGATGAGCCTGGTAAATGCGGCCGCCGTCTGCTCCTGTGCCTCGTCGATCCGCTCCACGTCGGTCATGGGCTTTAAGCGGCGGCAGAGCTGCCGACCCCGGAAGGAGGAGGCCTGCTCCTCTAAGAGAGCAGTGATCTTGTCATATTCTAATTTGGTTAATGTTTTCTGATTCATATTGTAAATTCCTTTTTTCTATATTCGTGGTAAGACAAAAGCTGTTTTTATTGTACATGATATGAGAGAGAAAGAAAAGGAGTTTTTTTCAGCGGGGGTGAACAGAAGTTGCCATTGACAATACCGGAGAATTTGAGTATATTTAGAATTAACCAAATACAAATTAAATAAATATAATTTTGTTAACTATATTTTCAGAAATATTTTTGTGGATTTGTCCGGAAGCCGGCAGGCTTTCGGGTGCAGATTGCGGGAACTGGGGGGATCGATATGGCTAAAGGAGTTACATTGGCAGATATAGCGGCAAGGGTCGGAGTGAGCAATGTGGCGGTGTCGAAGGCACTGTCGGGAAAGCCGGGGGTCAGCGAGGAGATGCGGATTCGGATCAAACAGGTGGCGGAGCAGATGGGATACGTCTCCGGCTTCACCGCCAGGTCCGCGCCCGCTGCGACAGGGAACATCGGAGTGATCATGCCGGAGCATTACTACGAGTATTCGGTTTCCTTTTATGGATTTGAAAGAATCAATAGAAAAGGAAGGGAAATGTGCCCTAAAGCGGGGGATGTTTCCCTTCCTTTTTTGTTGCCCTGACCTGGAAAACGGAATATAAAAATGTGAACGAATCGTGAACGAACCGTAAACGAAACAGGATGATATTGAACAATTACGGAGAATCAGGTATACTATAGCAAGAGAGGCATCCGGCCTTTTCCGTTGGACGATGAGGGATGATGGAAAAGGTATGGTTGCAATACGGCGCGATACTCACGGCAGAGTTCATCGGCCATGAGTATAATGAGAAGGATTGTGGAGCCGGAGGATAGTATGGAAGAACGGAAACCGGAAGAGCAAAAGAGTCAGGATGAGGGGACTCAAAGGGAATCATTTTCATTTTTACAGGAAACAATCAAGCCAAAGCCGGTCACCGGAGGGCAGATTGCGCTGCAGCTTTCCAAAATGGCGGTGTACGGTCTGATCATCGGGGCAGCAGCCTGCTGCGGCTTTTACGCGCTTCGGCCCTGGGCTCAGGAGACATTTCACGAGGAGGCCAAGGAGGTGACGCTTCCCAAGGATGAAGAGGAGGAGCCGGAGCCTGTCCAGGAGGAAGAAGAGGAAAAGGAACCGGAGCCGGAGCCTCAGATCATCGTTCCGGAGCTGACTGCGGACAGCTACCGGGAGATCATGCAGAGTATGTATGCCGTTGCAAAGGAAGCGGAGCAGTGCGTGGTTTACGTCCGGAGGGCCAAGGAAGGCGAGGCCCCGGCCGGGACAGGCGCGCATACCGGCACTACAGGACTGCTGGCGGCGGACAACGGACAGGAGCTTTTGATCCTTTCGGATAACTCCGTCTGTGAGGGCGCGGAACAATGGTCCGTCATATTTCCGGACCATACACGGCATTCGGCGAAGCTGGTGAAGCAGGACGGCAACCGGGGGCTTGCGGTATTCGGAATTGACCGGGCCTCCATCTCAGACAGTACATGGAATGTGATCCGGGTGGCAGAGCTGGGCAATTCCAACATCTCCGTCCGGGGGGATCTGGTGATTGCCCTGGGACAGATGTTCGGCTATGAAAATGGAGTCGGCTATGGGATCATCAGCGCCAAGGAGTGGGATCACGATTATGCCGACGGCCAGTGCGGGGTGATTGCCACAGATATTGCGGCATCCGCCGCTGCAAGCGGCGTCCTGTTCAACCAGAAGGGCCAGGCCATCGGTCTGGTGAAAAGCGGCATCCTGGGCGAAGGCGCGTCCGCCTCGGCAAATGCCCTGGCAGTCTCGGATATGAAGCAGGTTATGGGCCTTCTGCTCAACGGGGAGGCCGTTCCCTACACCGGAATCTTCGGCACCGCTGTAACGGATGAACTTTTCGAGGAAAAGAAGATCCCCAAGGGTCTGTATGTGACAAATGTGCAGGCCGATTCCCCGGCCATGAAAGCCGGGATCCAGAACGGGGACGTGATCCTGGAGGTGGGAGACGCCAGCGTCACCGGGATCATTTCCTATGAAAAGGCCGTGCTGGAACACAAGGCGGGAGAGATCGTCAAGGTGAAAGGACAGCGGCTGGGAAGCGGCGGCTATGTGGATGTGGACTTTTCGGTGACAATGGGGAGCAGGGATTGAGAGGCCTGAATTGTAATATAAAATTTATATAGAAAGAGGATAAATGAAGGGTATGTATATTAAGGATTTGCGCGGAGGCGAGACGATCAGAAGTATTTACATGTGCAGGGGGAAGCGTTCTGCGGAGACGCGGAACGGAAAGCCTTATGACAACCTGCTCCTGCAGGATAAGACCGGCACTCTTGACGGAAAGGTGTGGGATCCCAATTCTCAGGGAATCGCGGACTACGAGGAAAAGGATTTTATTGAGGTATACGGCGAGGTGATCACCTACAACAACAACCTCCAGCTGAACATCAAACAGCTCCGGAAGGCGGCCGAGGGCGAATACAACCCTGCGGATTACATGCCTGTTTCCGAAAAAAATATCGACGTGATGTACCAGGAGCTGCTCTCCTGCATCCAAAAAATTTCCAACGAATATCTGCGTCAGGCAGTGGAATATTACTTCGTGAAGGATGAAGCATTTATCAAGGCGTTCAAGTCCCATTCCGCAGCCAAGACCGTGCACCACGGCTTCTGCGGGGGGCTTCTGGAGCATACATTGAGCGTGGTTCATCTGTGCGAATATTTCGCAGGGGCATACAGGATCCTCAACAGGGATCTGCTGATCGCCTCCGCGGTCTGCCACGATATCGGCAAGGTTCGGGAGCTGTCCGAATTTCCGGACAACGACTATACGGATGAGGGCCAGCTCATCGGCCATATCGTGATCGGTTCGGAAATGCTGACCGAGGCCATCCGTTCCGTCCCGGGCTTCCCGGTGATGCTGGCAAATGAATGGAAGCACTGCATTCTGGCGCATCACGGCGAACTGGAATTCGGCTCACCGAAAAAACCGGCACTTGCAGAAGCGCTGGCGCTGAATCTGGCGGACAATGCGGACGCGAAGCTGCAGACGATGAAGGAAGTATTGAAGGATAAAAGCGGGACGGAATGGCTGGGGTATAACCGGCTGTTCGAGTCGAATCTGAGGAAGACCTCGGATGGGAACTGATCTGGCGATGGGGGATAGACTGCAACCGTACAGGTGGAATCAATTTGACAAATAAAAGAATAGAAGACAACAGGGCAGGCGTTTGTGAACACGGAAACGCCTGCTTTGCAGACAGGAATAGTATTTAGGATATCAGGCTGAAAAATATGTATTTTCATACCTGTTTGAGCTGCCGGCATGAACGGTGGAATGGAGATAGTTATGCAGAAAAATGAATCAGTGACAGTGGCGATCCAGGATATTGGCGTCAATGGTGAAGGTATAGGCAGAGTGAATGGCTATACCTTATTTATTAAGGACGCGGTCATCGGCGACGTGGTGGAAGCCAGGGTGACAAAAGCAAAAAAGAATTACGGTTACGCAAGATTGATGAAGATCATTACGCCTTCCGAGCATCGTGTAGAGCCTGCGTGCAAATTTGCCAGAAAATGCGGAGGCTGCCAGATCCAGGAGATGTCCTACGAAAAGCAGCTGGAATTTAAGCAGAACAAGGTGCTGGGAAATCTGGAGCGGATCGGAGGTTTTTCTCCGGAACTGCTGGCGGAGGTATTCGGGCCGATCATCGGGATGGAGAAGCCCTTTGGGTATCGGAATAAGGCGCAGTTTCCGTTCGGTATGGACAAAAATGGACAGCCTATTACCGGGTTCTATGCGGGGAGAACCCATGATATCATCGCAAATACGGACTGTGCGCTGGGAGTTGGAGTCAATAAGGAAATCCTGGAGATCGTGCTTGCGTTTATGAAAAAATATGGAGTGCGTTCCTATGACGAAAAGACCGGGGAAGGGCTGATCCGACATGTGCTGATCCGGTATGGGTTTGCTACGAAGGAGATTATGGTCTGTTTTGTGGTGAATAAGGAAATAGCGGATTGCAGGAGTGATGAGAATCGGTGGGACAAGGAAGCGTCGGATTGCAGGAACGGCGAGCATCAAGGGAGTATGAGGCAGACCAAAGGAAGTCGGGGGAGCTCCGGGTGGATTCCACACCAGGAGGTTTTGGTGGAAGAACTGGCCAGGATTCCCGGCATGACGAGTATTACAGTGAGTCCGAATCATCGGCAGACGAATGTGATCATGGGGGAGCGATACGAAGTTCTGTGGGGACAGCCGTTTATCACAGACTATATCGGAGCGGTGAAATATCAGATCTCTCCGCTGTCGTTCTATCAGGTGAATCCGGTGCAGACGGAGAAATTGTACGGGCTTGCGATGGAATATGCAGATTTGAAAGGGCGGGAAACCGTGTGGGATCTGTACTGCGGGATTGGGACCATTTCCTTGTTCCTGGCGCAGAAGGCGGGGAAGGTGTACGGAGTGGAGATCGTACCCCAGGCAGTGGAGGACGCCAGGAGAAATGCGGAGATCAATGGGATTGAAAATGCGGAATTTTATGTTGGGAAAGCAGAGGAAGTGCTGCCAGGACATTATGAGCGGTATGAGAAAGAGCATCCCGGAGAGCGGCCGCATGCGGATGTGATCGTGGTGGATCCGCCTCGGAAAGGGTGCGATGAGACGCTGCTGAAGACGATGGCGGACATGCGGCCGGAGAGGATTGTGTATGTGAGCTGCGATTCGGCTACGCTGGCACGGGATCTGAAGTATCTGTGCGGGCGGGGGTATGAGATGAAGAAGGGGAGCGTTGTGGACCAGTTTGGGATGAGTGTGCATACAGAGACGGTTGTCAAATTATCCCTCAAAAAAGATACACCTAGAATTGAGGTAACAATGGAGCCTGATGCAGAGAGTAATTATACGCCAGCGGAAAAAGCTACCTACGGGAAGATTAAGGAATATGTGAAAGAAAAGCATGGTTTAAACGTATCCAGTCTCTACATTGCACAGATAAAAGACAAGTGCGGGCTTGATAAGAGAGAGAATTATAATCTGCCAAAGAGTGAAGATGCGAAAGTGCCGAAATGTACCCCTGAAAAAGAAGCTGCCATTATGGATGCGTTCAGGCACTTTAGGATGATATAGGATATTGTGTACAAACGAACAGACACCCTATCAGGACGATATGTTTTGATAGGGCATTTTTAATATTTACCAGTCTGATGTATGGTTACTGTTCTGGAGCATAGAATACCAGATATTCCAAGCCGTCCTCTGCATTTAACCTATGGATGGCATAATCACCGATATAAAACTCTATCGTATTTTCTTTGATAGGAAATATTTCTCTCGTCTGGTAATCAATAAATGCTGCATCATATTTATTTTCCTGCTCAATCTGCTTACAGCAGTCGGCGCATAGGAACCGTGCCATTTCCTTTGGGTGTGGTCTGCTCCCGTTTCTGGTGGAGATTGTAACATCTGCTATTCGGCGGTCTATGTTGGAATCAATGGATATGATGCTTCCGTCCTCTCCACTGGCATTCGTAGTATGGGAAGAACCAGACATAGACAAATTGGGTTCTTCATTGCAGATTCTTAATGTACTGATGGTGAAATCGTTGAAGTTCAATATTCCTACACCGTTTACTTTGTTGTATAGAGTTAAGATAGAGTTCTCTGTTTTTCCGCATAGGGAACATTCTTCCTGCGGGCGGTAATCCGTCCTGTTTAGTGCCAGTGCGGCTGAACCAATGCCAATTACTGTCAATATTGTTACTAACATACATATACTTTTTTTCATATTCGCTCTCCTTCTCTTGATGATGATTGGGTTATACGGCACATTATAAGGTCTATAGACCAGTTATGTAAAGGCCTTATATTGGGTATGATTAGAGTATCCGTACAGGAGAATCATCATAGAGAGGGAGGAACTGGCAGTGGTTCATGTCCGCATCAAAGAATTGTTGGAGGAACGAGGGCGTACCAAATACTGGCTGAACAAGCAGACTGATATTGATTACAAGAATTTGAGTAAGCTGATGGAGGATGCGACAAGCTCTATCCATTTTGAGACAATGGAAAAGTTATGTGCCGTTTTGGAATGTACGCCGAATGAACTGTTTGAAATCAGACCTACAGAAATAGAATAATCTTTCCGTGTGTGATAGCTGACGCATGGGGAGATTTTTCTTTTATTGGAGATATAGTCATAGCACCATAACTTGTAAGTTTTGACACCAATCGCTACCCTACCGTTTTGTGGGGCTTTCAATGGTGTCATATCTCATGTTCAAAAGTAACAGAATAAAATAAATGTATTATCAGAAGAAGGTTGTAATGACCTTCTTTTTTTGATGCCAAAAATTAAATTATGGAAGGAGAATCACATAATGATTTACGGTTATGCAAGAGTAAGCACCAAGACACAGGCAAAGGACGGAAATAGTCTGGAAGCACAGGAGAACGCATTGAGGGCAGCAGGCGCAACGGAGATTTATGCCGATGCCTTTACGGGAACAAAGTCACACCGCCCAGAACTGGATAAGCTGCTGGAAGTCATGCAGTCAGACGATACATTGAAAGTCACAAAGCTGGATAGAATCGCCCGTAGTGCCACACAGGGCATTGAGTTGATTCAGTCATTACTTGATAAGGGTATTACTGTCCATGTGCTGAATATGGGTGTGATGGATAATACCCCGACTGGTAAGTTGGTTCGAAATGTCATGTTAGCGTTTGCAGAGTTTGAGCGTGATATGATTGTGGAGCGTACAGCAGAGGGAAAAGCCATAGCGAAACAGAATCCAGACTTTAAGGAGGGCAGACCGCCGAAATACAGCAGGACGCAGTTGAATCATGCTATGGAGCTTTTGGAGAAGTATTCCTATAAGCAGGTTGAGGATATGACAGGTATCAGCAAAAGTACGTTGTTACGGGCGAAGAGGCTATACAGAGACATTCATGAAATTAAAAACGAGTGAGAGTATTTTTGCTTGTCCTTTTGTACGATATGTGCTATATTAATGAAAGCTATCACAGGAGAGACAACGGGTATATATTCAAGGGAGAATATCATAGCATATTAGATTATAATATAGAAAATTGTAGCAGAGCGAAGCATAACATGGCAGCAGCCAAGTCGATGTAGCCAAGCGGAATCAATTTAGTGCTATATTTTCTTATATATCCAGCTTGTCTCTTCTGGTGATAGCACAATAAAGTTAAATATAAGGATACTATTCATAGGATATATTTTATGAATGGTATCTTTTTTGTATTGTAGATGAAAA
This sequence comes from Lachnospiraceae bacterium, assembly GCA_910573785.1. Lineage (GTDB taxonomy): Bacteria > Bacillota > Clostridia > Lachnospirales > Lachnospiraceae > Schaedlerella. The sequence continues at coordinate 64,836 of CAJSZT010000027.1, forward strand.
AGAGGATGAAACCGTCTGTAAGGAGAAAAATTTACATATATATTTTTGAAATCGCAGTATAGGGTAAAATCTTGTGAAATTTTCTGGGCGTACCCAGAGCGTTATCTTTAAAAGAGATAAAAGATGTATACCCCACCCTCTTTCATAAGCACTGATTTTATCATAAGGACAGCCAGAGCGTGAAACTTTCTATGCCCTGGCTATCTGTTTTTGTGAGCTTTGATTTTGGTAAATTCTATGATTTCCTTTTTATCATCCTCGGAGATTTTCTCAAAGTAATACAATAATTCCTTTTCCAGATTACTAAAATACTGGTACTTCTTTTTGTTGTTCGGATTGTTGAAGTATTCAAGGAATCCAGCTAAATCCTCACTGGATTGTGTCGGTGCTGGCGCATCATAGTAAATGTTGCGGTCTAGTTCAATCGTAAGCTGCATCAGGTCTTCCACGGATATCTCATAAAGCCCTGCTAGTTTATAGAGTGTGTCGGGGCTGGGTGTCCGTCTGCCAGCTTCGTAATGTGAGTAGGTCTGTCTGACAATGCCGAGTGCGGCAGCTACATAATCTTGGGTGTAGCCATGTACTTTCCTAAGTTCTTTTAGTTTTTTGGGGAGCAGTCGTTCTTTCATTTCCTTGTCCACCTTCCATTTAACGAAATTTTATTAACACTGATATCAAAAAATGTAGTCTAATGTAGCATTTTGAAGATTAGTATGTTAATATATATGTAGCCAATTTAAAAAATAAGATACAGAACGTAGCGGAAAGGAAGAGAAAAAGATATGTTGGGAGAATCAACGTTCCAGCCTTATGCAATCAATACATTTAGTGGCAGGGGAAAGCAGTTTACTACACTTACACCAGTGCATTATGTACATCCGCACCCTGTTAGTTCTTATGTGAGGAAAGATGGAACAGTCGTATCAGGATATTGGCGTGACGGTGACGGCAACACGAGTATCAATAGAAGTTTTGGCTATTATGCCAGAAATCCTAATGCCATTACACATGTATTTCAGAAAGGCAGGAAGATATGATTCGCAAAAAAGAAACAACAGATGTGCAGGACATCAAAGAGGCTGATATCACAAAATACTATGCCGTAAGTGGTAAGACAATCTGTTTCCGCTTTCAGAATGTCTTTACGGGCATGGTAGACGGCAAGAAAGAGCTTCTGGATGAAGTCTTGATTGATAACATGGTCGGGCAGATGGCAAAAGCGATAAAAAGTAATTGTTCCCGCTACAACTCTATACCAGAGGAAATCATCATAGGCAGCAGGGAAATATCCGATAAAGAGAATCAGGAGAAGCCAAAGGAGCCAGCGCGGGATATCATAGAGAGCTATGAACCGAGGTTTTCACTGGAACAGGTGGCATTGAATGAAGAAGTCAGAGCAAAAGTCAGGACAGCCATTTCAGCGGTCAGACATAGAAAGAAGATGTCCGAGGAATGGGGAATGTCCGAGTATTTCACTGGAAGCAGGGCCATCATCCTGAATTTCTATGGGAAGGCTGGAACAGGCAAGAGCATGACAGCGGAGGCAGTAGCACAGGCTTTAGGGAAGAAAGTATATCATATCAATTATTCAGAACTGGAATCAAAGTATGTGGGGGAAACGCCCAAGAATATCCGTAAGGCTTTTGAGTGTGCCACAAGGGATGATGCGGTGCTGATATTTGATGAAGCGGATTCATTTCTGGGGAAGAGGCTTACATCCGTTACACAGTCAGCGGATTATGGCGTGAATATTACCAGAAGCGTTCTTTTGATGGAGCTGGAGAAGTTTACAGGGGTCGTAGTCTTTACAACAAACCTTATCAGCAATTATGATGAGGCGTTTAAGCGGAGAATCCTGTTAAGTGTTTATTTTGAGATGCCAGACGGACAGGCAAGGGAGGAAATCTGGAAACTGCATTTAGGGGCAAAGATGCCGTTACATAGTGAAGTGACAGCGGAAAAACTTGCAGGGCGTTATGAGGGCATTTCAGGGGCAGATATTAAGGATATGGTGTTCTATGCCGCTTTGTATGCATTGGAGCAGGAAAAAGAAGCAATAGATTTTTCCGTGTTCGATTATGCGTATGCTGCTATTCGTGAACGGTATGAGGACAAGGGAAAGTCAGACGGGTTCCAGATTGTTTCCACGGAGACGATCACCGAGGAAGAATACCAGAAAGAGATAAGCGGTCAGGAGGGGTAAGGGATGCTTGAAAAGATAGTGATATTGTACCGCAAGGCAGAGATGGGATTTGTCAGTGAGCTGTCGGGGGTAACAACAGAGGTCATAAATGAAACCAGATTTTATGATACGGGCTATATGCAGACACAGATAAGTCGTATCCAGAAGGAGTTAAGGCACATTGAAAGTGAATTGAAAATCAGTTTGGAGGTGCAGGACAATTCAGACTATGGGAAGAACCATGTTTCAGAAATGATGGAACAAAGGGAAAAATTGATGTTCCACCTGATTTTTTTGGCATCTAACAGTTTTGGAAATCTGGATGATTGCATGAAGATGGCAAGAGGACATAATTTTATATTTATGCAGTGTGTTCAGGGATTGCAGGAATATCATGCGGGTCATAATGATAAAGCATTTAATTTAATAGAGGCGTATTATCGGAAACATGGGAGTGTGGAAGAACATTTTCTTGTAAATAAAGTGTTTGGCTTGTTGCTGGCAGATAAGAAACAATATAAAAAAGCGGTTCCATTTCTGACGTATGCATTACAGTTTATGCCTGATGATATTGAGTGCCTAAACTGTTTAAAACTGTGTTATCAGATGGAAAATCAAGATGACAGGGGCGCAGTAGTCGGTGAGATACTGTCGGTGCTGTATTGACAGGAGGAAGACAATGTATAGAGAAAACTATATCCATAGCAGACAGAATGAAGCATATGCACAATACCGAGAGGGCATTGTGTTCCAAAAGGATATTGAAAAAGTCTATACCGATATTGACTGTAAGTTAAAACAACCTGATTATCTTGGAAAGACTGTCAGAGTATCAAAAAAGCAGTTTCCAGAGGTTTATCAAATAATACAGGATGTGTCGGTTTATGAGAAATTGGAGTGTCCGACGGTGTATGTCTATGAGGATTATTATTATGGTGCAGAAAGCTATGGTATCAGTAATTTTTGGATAGAACTTTCCGCAAAGACCATACAGGACTTTACCGATAAGGAATTGCAATTTGTACTGGCAAGGGAGATATATAAGATTGCGGACGGCGTGACAAAACAGCGCACTATGATGGAGGAACGTTTCAAAGTTATTCGGCAGATGGCACCAGACCAGTTTGAAAAATCGTCAAAGCTGTCATTTTATCACTGGTACAGGCTGGCGAACTATTCCGCAGATAATTATGGTTATCTGATGTGTGGGAGCGTGAAAAGTTCTGTTGATGCAATCCTGAAAATGGTGCTTAACAGTGTGATGCTGGCGGAGCAGGTGGATGTGAAAGAGTTTATCAGTCAGGCATCCGAGATAAACAGGTTGGATGATATGGTATCTAACTATACAAAATCGGATGAATCTGTACCATATGCTCCGCATAGAATACAGAATTTATTAGCTTATGTAGTGTCTGACAGAGGAATGAAAGCAAGGGAAGAGAAAAGAAAGGCAGGGAAATAATATGATAGGCTGGATAGGCTGGGTGATTGTGGGTGCGGTTTTGACAGGAGCATTGTTATATTTTTGGAATGATATAAGAGATTGGCTAAATAATACGGCTGCAAATGCGGTTGAGCGCGCGTTAGGATACAATGCCAGAAAGACAATGCAACGAGCAGTGTGCAGAGTGGATAGAATTGTGAATACCCTTAAGACAACAGCAGTTGTGTATAATAAGAAAAATCCATTTGATACACATTATGACAGGGTTATGTTGGAAGCTACGGCACCTGTGTATGAGATTGATAAAGAGGTATTAGACAAAATTCAAGAGGAAGGAGAACTGATACAGGAATTGCGGTTTAGAGGTTAGGAGGTGTAAGGTAATGGGATGGACGACAAAGGAAGAAGATGTTAAAGTTATATCAAAAGAAACTGTTGAAGACAGGAATCCCAAATTATATATAAAAAGAGCGAAAGCACTTACTAAAATGGGAAAGAAAAAGGAAGCCGAAGAAGAATATGATAAAGCAATAGAGTATTCAAAAGGGAAATTATCTTGCTATTTTAGTAAGTTTTTCTTTTGTCTTGACAATCAAATGTTTGGAACAGCAATAGGTGTACTATTTACTACGTTTTGGGTTATTATATGGAAAAAACTAAGGGTTCTTTGGATAGGTCTTTTGGTATGGGGAATAAGTTTTGTATCATTAGAATATTTTATGAGATTTTACGCTTACCAATACTATAGCTATTTTACTAGTATAATGGGATTTATAGGAAGCAGTATAGTTGTAGTTGCTATTTGTAACATATTTAAGGTTAATTGTTTTAAATATATTTTTTGCATTGCAAAAATATTCGTTGCAATAATAATAGCTGGTTTTATGAACGATGTTTTATATGCCATAATTCTTTTGGGTGCGATTTTATATGGATTTATATACGTTATACTATTAGTGCAAGATATCGGCAAATCTTTAAAAGCAGAACGGATGGGATTTTTAAAAGATGAAGAAGACAAGAAAAAAGATGCTAAACATGTCAGAAATAAAATGATTAGGAGGTTTGGAATAGGGATTGGAGCTGTAGGTATTGTATGTCTGATTGTAGTATTAGGATTAAAATATTTTCACAAAGATTCTGCCAGACCGCAAGCAGAAAGCAATATAGAACAGGATGCAGAATTTGATGAATCATATCAGGCTTTTGATGAGCCACAACAAATAGAAGATACAGGGGATATAGAAGATATTGACAATTCGTTTCTTGTTGCTTATCCTGATGGAGATGAAAGTAAAACACCTGTAAAATATATTGAAGATTCTGGATTGTCATGGGAAGAAGAGAAAGCTCTTGCAGCGGAACAAAGACCTGCTTTAATAGAGTATCTTGGATGTAGTGAGGATAATTTATGGAGTACTGGTGTAAGGTGTATGCAAGAAAATGTACCCCAAGTTACATTTTGGTATGTGGATGATTACAATGGAAGTACAGAATTACAAATTATTCTTTTGGAGGACGGTACTGCCGCTTGGTATGAGGATAATGTGGAATATGTTCAAGAGTGGAATGATGAAGATATGATGGAATATGATACGCGTATGGAGGGTGAATTTGCTGTTTATACAATAGAGAAAGATGCTTTCAAAGATATGCAGAGTTTCTCAAATACTTTAAACACACGGACACTCTCGGAATCTATTCAAAAAGCTAAGATTGCAGAGTATATGGGATGGAATGATATGGAATTGAGTTTTTATGGTGTCAATGATGCAGGAAGAAAGGATTTTAAAAATAATTCTGATGATAGTTATAGTTTGGCATTTCTTTTGGACGATGGCACAGTAGCGATGCATAATGAAGGTGAAGCGCCTTATAGAGTAATAGGAAATCAAAATAGTTTGTCTGAGTTTTCGTTGGTCGAGCAGCAGGCTATGGTGGAAGAATACCTTGGGTGTAGTGAGGGCCATATTAAGTATTCATATTCTACAGATAATGTAGATGGTGATATTCGTCCATTATTTCAGCATATAGAGGGAGATATGACGGAAAGAGACTTATATCTTGCAGATGATTTTACAGTCAGGAAACTGGTCGATTATCAAGAGAGAACTTCTGAAGTGGTGGACAGAAATTATTTTCATATAAATACAATGGCTGATTATGGTGAAACATATGGATATTAATTTTGGTTTTCTAGTCGCTGATTGATTTATGAATAAAAAATTGGTTATAGCAGAAAAATTATATATAATTTCCCGAGCAGTTCTAACTTTTATCCTTTACAAAAAGTTCATGTTATGAACCCCGCTGGGGAGTATATATCAAAGCATTTAAGGCATTAGGAGAAATCTTGGTGCCTTTTTTTATTTGACCTGGGCAAGTCATAAAACTGTACATAAGCCAAAAGAAAGGCGGTGATTCCCTTGCAGAATCTACGGTAGCTGTGCCTGAAACAGCAGCTTACAACTGAATATGGAACCTGATAAAAATTCAATCAAAGAAAAGGAGACTTACACTATGAAAAATTCAATGAACAACGGAGCAGCAAACAATCATTCAAACAACGCAGGAGGAAGAATCATGATGGCAAACGGAACAATTCAGACAATGGAAGTATTTGCAGGCACAATAAAGAGCGTAATGGAGACTATCTATGGTGAAGGTTACCGTATCAGCGTAGAGCCAGTAACAAAGAACAATGGCACACGCTTTACGAGGCTTGCTTTTCACAAGAAAGGTGCGAATATTGCTCCCGCTATTTATCTGGACGAGCTTTTTGAAGCGTACCAGAACGGCATGACAATGGAAGAGGTATGCTGGAATGTGAAAGACACTTATGAGCAGTGTAAGCCTAAACAGGACTTTGACGATACAAGGCTTACGGACTTTAATCAGGTAAAAGACTTGATATGCTTCAAATTGGTGAATGCAGAGAAGAACAGGGAAATGTTAGATGACACACCTTATATCCCGTATCATGACTTTGCTATCATCTTTTATGCTGTGGTGGCAAAGAGTGAGGGCGGTGTGGCTTCAATTCTTGTCAAAGATTTCCATATGAAAATGTGGGGAACAGATACGCAGACAATGTATTCCTTGGCTATGGAAAACACACAGCGCATTTTCAGGGGGAGCATACAGCCTATGGGAAGTGTGGTAGCGGAGATAATGGAAAGGAAGATGGATGCAGAAGATTCCAATGAATTTTATGATATGGCAGTAGATACGGAAGATATGATGTCAATGTATGTTGCGAGCAATTATGAGAAGCTCAACGGTGCATCCGTTCTTCTGTATCCGAACCTGTTAAGGGATTTTGCGGAGCGTATCGGTGCTGACTTCTATATCTTGCCCTCTTCTATCCATGAAGTTATTTTCCTGTCTGAATCAGCAGGGATAGGCAGTGAGAGTTTAAAAATGATGGTTCAGGAAGTCAATGTTACACAAGTTGATGCTGATGAAATCTTATCTGATAATGTATATTTTTACAGCAGGGCATTAGACCGTGTGGTGATGATGTGATCTGATCCGCACAGGTCTTATTTTTTTGCCAATTTTTCGAAGAAAGGAGATGAAAAGGATGGAGAACTGTTTATTGCAGGGGATGCCTGTCACACCTGAAATGCCAGGAGCGTGCGGCAGATGCAGCCTGTACCTGAATACCTGTATGCCGACTGTGCAGTATGGGTATTTGACGGGTGCAGAGTGCGATTATGACTATTGTTGTGACTGTCCGCTTTCGGAAGAGTGCGGAGCGTAGAAAGGAGAATCTTATGAGAGAAAATGTTTTAAAACGGATGGAACAGGAAGTGAAGGATTATCGGGAGTATCTGGCATTATCAGAGAAGCTGACAGCAGCGCAGATTGTGGAAGAAGCCTATCAGCTTGTGATGAAGCAGGGATTGTATTATGTCTTTGCAAACCATAACTACGGCAGATTATCCCCAGAGGAATGGAACTGGCTGAACCAGCAGGAACATATTGTGGATTACCTGTATTCTTTATGGATGGAGAATGATATGGACTTAGCGGAGGAATTTGCCGAAATCATCCACAATGAATTGAATCTTGACAGGGAGGTACATACGAATGAACAAGAAGAATAAAAATCAGGAGAAAATACAAGCAGCCCTTGACCGCATTGAAAATGGCTTGGCGGCTATCAATACGGACGAGGACTGGCTCAAATATTTATCTTTTCAATCTCAATTTTACAACTATTCTTTCAGAAATACAATGCTTATTTACATACAAAATCCAGAAGCGAGCTTCGTTAAGGGATTTAAGGCGTGGAATCAGCTTGGACGGTATGTAAAGAAAGGGGCAAAGGGGCTGGCTATCCTAGCCCCCTGCTACCGTAAAGTAGAGGATTTTAAGGAGCCTGAAAACAAATCCGAGTATCAGGATTCCGAGGGCGAGAAAGTAATCAAAAGGGTCATTTCAGGATTTAAAGTGACCTACCCTAAAATCCCGTATCAATTATACATATGTCAGCCGATGTTTAGCCCAAAGAGTTCAATAATTTCTCTCTGAAAAGCTGTTGTCGTTGTGTAGATCGGCTTACGTT
>CAJSZT010000028.1:0-70737 GCA_910573785.1 Lachnospiraceae bacterium
TTAGGCAACTCAATTATACCACAGACAAGAGGTTTATGCCTTTTTTATGTGTTAAAGTATTGATTTTTCAAGGTTCAACACACCATGCGGTGTGGGAAGTTTGAGTAATATAATCTGGATTCTCTATAATTTCCGGTATGTAACTATAAAATCGTTCGTAGTCATTCGGATGTCTTTTCCTGATATGCTGAATACGCTCATCCGTTATAATAACTTCATCTGTTATGATGTCTTCTGTTATGCATTTATAAATATTTTTATCAATCTTACCTACTATATGCACATCCGCTTTTTCCTTATCGTTTGTTTCACCAAGTATAGCATTTTCCCCTCCATCATTCAACCCTTTTGCAATTTTTCCAGCCTGCACATTCCCGTGTCTCTGCTCATAATCCTCCATCCACTTATCCCAGTCTTCTACCTCGATCGTAAACGTGCATCTGCACCAGGGATGGAGCGGAGGAAAGTTCACACCTGGCTGTCTGTCCTGGATCCGGAACTTCTTTTTTGCAAGCTCCCGGCAGATATCACATACTTTCCCATCTGCCGCAGTGGACAGCCGATACTCCTCAAAATCCTCTGTGAAGGGCTGCATGGTGGCCTCCGCCATCACATAAGTCCCTTCCGTATAGATCAGCCTGTAAGCATCCTTCCGGCTGACCTTTCCAAATCTCTGCCGGAGGTTCCTTACCAGCTTTTCATAAGAATCTCCACGCGCAAAGCCCTGCGCAATATCATTCCTTGATATTCCTTTTCTCTTCATTTCCGCTTCAAGATTATTTACTTTTACTGTAATCAATATTACTCACCTCCTTGAAATTGCGCAATTGTGCTTTTATATTATTACTATATTGCAATATTGCGCAATTGCCAGCATATTTTTTGCAGAATTTTGCAATTTTATATTTACTTTCTTTACGCAATATTGTAATATTGAAGCAAGGAGGTAACCGACATGGAACAAAGAGCTGAAATATTAAGAAAATTAATGGCTGAAAAAAATATAAAAGTTTCTGATATAGTAAAAAAATCAGACTTGCCTTATTCAACTGTTAAGGCTATTTTAGAACGGGGCGCTGAAAAAGCGGGATATGTAAACGTATGTAAAATATGTCAAGCGATCGGCATTTCTGCTGATGATTTAGAAAAAATGATGCTAAACACGAAATATGAACCTATCACTGTCGCAGCTCATCTTGATACGTCTGATTTGACTGAAGCAGAGCAAGAAGATGTTGCAAACTATATAGAATTTATTAGAAATAAGCGCAAAAAATGATTTTGTTTCGTATAGCCACCGATCCATACATAAAAGGTGAGTTGATTATTTGAATAACTATGAAAAATTATTACACGAGGCTGATTCTAAAGGTATTTTTATAGATGAAGATTTTCCGTTATCCGAACATCTTTCCGGTTTATACATAGATGGAAATATAGCTCTATCAAACAAATTGAAAACGACAGCCGAAAAAGCCTGCGTCCTTGCCGAAGAGCTAGGCCACCATGAAACCACCGTAGGCAACATCATTGATATGTCCGTCTCATGGAACCGGAAACAGGAACGGCAGGCGCGGCTAAACGGATACCAGCGCACGATCGGGCTGATGGGGATTGTCAAGGCATACGAAGCTGGATGCCAAAATCAGTATGAAATCTCCGAATTTCTAAATGTGACGGAGGAATATCTTCTGGAATGTATAGAATGCTACCGGGATAAATATGGGATTATGACAAATATTGATAACTATACCATATACTTTATCCCAAACTTAGCAGTGATGAAAATGGTATAACCGTATCAGTATTTATATAAAAATTTAGGAAGGACAAAAATCATGGGTGAAAGAGAAAAATTAAAACAGATCATTGACGGATTGCCAGAATATAAACTTGCATATATTACAAATCTTATTCTGGATATTGCAAAAACCGATATTGAAGAAATAGAACCCGATGAATGGGATTTAGAAATGATTGAACGTGCAAAAATGGTAAATGATGGACATGGTGTTCCAATCGAGACGCTTGCGTCTGAATTAGGAGTAAAACTATGAATTATAAAATCATCATCCAAAAATCTGCTGAAAAATTTTTAAAAAAGCAGCCTCGAAAAATACAGGAACGGTTGTTAATCGCAATATACAAACTTCCAAAAGGAACAGATATAAAAAAATTGCAAGGCCATAACATGTACAGAATGAAAGTCGGAAATATAAGAATATTATATACAGTTGATGATGTGATCAAAATAATATCTGTGGAAGAGATCGATAGCCGTGGAGATATCTACAAAAGATTATAGTGGTTTGATTTGCAGCAATTGAATCTATAGTAGTAGGAAGGAGTGATATTATGCCATTACCACAAAAACAAGTTTATACATCCGAAGATTACTGGAACCTTCCGGACGGCCAGCGTGCGGAGCTGATCGATGGGAAGCTGTACGCCATGGCGCCACCGAACCGGATTCATCAAAAACTTATTATGGAACTGACATCAGTAATCCATAACCACATAAAAAATAAGTCTGGTTCTTGCGAAGTTTATCCCGCCCCGTTTGCAGTAAATCTAAACTCTAATGATAAGGTATGGGTAGAGCCGGACATCTCCGTTATCTGTGATAAAGATAAGCTGTCCGATCGGGGATGCGAAGGCGCTCCCGACTGGATCATTGAGATTACTTCCCCCAGCACCTCCCGGATGGACTATTCCATAAAACTTTTCAAATATCGTACTGCTGGGGTACGGGAATACTGGATCGTGAATCCGATAACAAAAATCGTCCAAACCTATTGCTTTGAAGGTGAGGAGGATTCATGTCAACATACCTTTGATGATCCGATACAAACTCATATATTTGATGACCTGACAATCAAAATATCTGATTTTCTACCGTAAATGAAAAACCGCCCCTGCGCCAACAGGAACGGTCTTTAGATACATCCGAAGATGTACAATCAAAATTTAGCACAAACGTATTGTATCATCTTTGGTGGCGGCCTGCAATGGACAGGCTGTTATTTTTATACCTTTTTTTCAGGAGGATGATACAATGGCACGTAAAAAGAAATACCCCAAGCTCCCCAACGGCTACGGATCCATCAAAAAACTGTCCGGAAAGCGCCGTAATCCCTATGGCGTCTATCCGCCTTCCACAGAGCTGATCGCCCCCGGCCAATACGCCCCTGTGAAAGCGATCTGCTACGTGGATGATTATATGAAGGGCTTTGCCGTCCTGACTGCCTGGCATGCCGGAACCTATTATCCGGGATTCGAACGGACCCTGAACGACTTCGACCAGAACCGGACTCTGAACAGCACCAAAGAAAGCGGAAGACGAAGAACATGGCATCCCATTTTCTGAGGACGAGCTTGCAATACTCTGGAAGCACAAGAATGATCCTATCGTGGAATTTCTTCTGATCATGTGCTATTCTGGCTACACGATAAAAGCATATGAATCTATGGAGGTGAATCTGGAACAAAAATATTTCCGGGGCGGAGTCAAAACCAATGCCGGGAAAGATCGTATTGTCCCGATACACTCTGGAATCTATGCTTTAGTAAAGCACTTTATAAAAAAGCAGAGTACAATTCTGGATATAACGCCAAACACATTTCGGAACAGGATGTATGAGACTTTGGAGCGGATCGGGATGCAGAGACATACTCCCCATGATGCCAGACACACATTTTCCATGCTCTGTGAGAAATATCAGGTGAATGAAAATGATCGGAAACGTATGCTTGGACATGCTTTCCAAGATATTACAAACAAGGTCTATGGGCACAGGACAGTTGAGGAGCTTCGAAAAGAGATTGAAAAGATTAAAATTCCAGTGAAAAACAGTACATAATTTCGTTTACGTTAGTGACAAAATTGTCCAAAAACCCCGTAAATACGGGGTTTTAATATTTTTATTTTATGAAATTATTAATAAATTATGAGCAACCCGGATTTTCTTTCATATAATAAAGAGACAGAACATCATCCTGAGAAAGGAGTTTTTCATGAGTATAAAGGGACTTGATGTCAGTGAATTTCAGGGAATTGTAGATTGGGCGCAGGTGAAAGGCGCCGGATATCAGTTCGCCATGCTGCGTGCCGGATATGGCTTCCGGACGCCGGACCAGCAGTTCCGCAGAAACGCGGCCGAATGCAATCGCATCGGACTCCCGGCAGGCGCATACTGGTTCTGCTATGCCCTCAGCCCGGAGGATGCCAGGAAGGAGGCGGACGGATGCCTGGAGGTGATCGCCCCATACCGGATGGAATATCCTATCTGCTACGATATTGAACACGCTTCCGTAACCTATGCCGAACAAAACGGTGTAACGATCACGCCTGCGCTGGCAACCCAGATTGTAACAGCCTTCTGCGACCGGATCGAGGAGCGGGGATATTTTGCCATGTATTACAGCAATCAGAATTTCCTGGAGACCTATCTTTCCCGGGATCTGAACCGGCGCTATGCACTGTGGTTTGCCCGTTACGGCAGCCGTTACGATGGAATCGACTACGGCATCTGGCAGTACACAAGCACCGGAAGCATCCCCGGAATCGCAGGAAATGTAGACCTGGACACCGGTTATGTGGATTATGCTTCCGTCATCCGAAAAGCCGGCCTGAACCACCTGGGCAGCAAGCCGACTCCCCCGCCGAAACCCACACCGCCCCCGGCGGACTATATCACCTATGTCGTCCAGCCCGGGGATACCTTGAGTGAGATCGCGGTAAGATACGGCACCACCTACCAGGCGCTGGCCGCACTGAACAACATTTCCGATCCGAATCTGATCCACCCCGGCCAGACCATACGCGTCCCGGAAAAAAGCGGCTCCGCCCCGCGGTACTATACCATCCAGTCCGGCGACACCCTGAGCGGGATCGCGGTCCGCTTCGGGACCTCCGTCACCACCCTGATGTCCCTGAACGGAATCTCCAACCCCAACCTTATCTACGCCGGAAATGCCATACGCGTCTCCTGATCTCCTCCCCCCAGCCAGCCTCCACGGGTGCTGGCTGGACGTCCTCACATTTCCATTTGCCTTTTTCCTTCGATAGTGATAAGATATCAGGGTGAGAAAGGAGCATAAAATATGGATCAGAAAAGAAAACGACATACGAATGATAAAACTTTAATCCTGGTTCTTGTCGGTATCCTTGCCGCGGCACTTTGTGTCATAGGTGTCGTCATAGGCATCGGATTCATGAAACTCAAGGATGACAAGCCCGAAGAACCTGTAAAAAAAGCGGCCGCAGAATCCATAAAGATAGAAGAACCGGAAGTACAGCCGGAACCGGAGCCGGTCCTGGATACCGTGCCGCAGAAAATAGATTTCCAGGGATTATGGGCCATCAACCCGGATGCTTATGCTTTCATCGAAATCCCCGGCACACAGGTCAATTATCCTGTCATGCAGAGTTCCACACAGGAAGAGGATTATTACCTGAACGTCACTTTCGAGGGCGTAGCGGCACTGCCTGGCTCAATCTATTCACGAATGGTCAACGCAAAGGACTTTACCGATCCGATCACTGTCATCTATGGACATGACATGCTGGACGGTTCCTACTTCGGAGACCTGAAAAATTATATTGACAGAGGATTTTTTGATACATACCGGGATATGTATATTTACACACCGGAACTACAGCTTGAATATAAGATCATTGCAGAGGTGGTACATGACGACACACTGATCTCCGCCACCCATGACCTGAAGGTACCAGACTCCGTGCCGGCGTTTATCCAGGAGCTGCAGGGCATACCGGAGCCGCAGAACCAGTTTGCGGAGGATATGACCGTAACTCCCGAAGATCGTCTGGTCACCCTGTCCACCTGTATCGGAGACCGGCCCAACAACCGCCGCCTGATCGTTGCGAAGCTGGTCAATCAAAAACAGATCGTAAGCCAGCCCGCGGAAAATGCGGCAAATCCCACGGATCCGGCTGCAGCAGCCCCGGCCGCAGATCCGGCGGGAACCCCGGAAAATACAGGGACACCGGAAGCGCCTCCGTCATAATCAGCTGCAAGGATGGAGACAAGAGATTTTCTGAAAGCGCATAAAAAGGGGCTGTCTGGAAACAGATATATGCCCGTAAGATATTGCTGTGATTTACAATGCAGCAAAACAATATCTTGCGGGCAATCCGCACTTCCCGACAGCCCCTTTTCTATGGCTATTACTTCACCCGCTCTTCAATCCAATGGTACAGGTCCTCCGTCACCTGCTGCCGGTCCCTCTCATTGAGCAGCTCATGCCGGTCGCCTGCATACAGCCGGAGAGACACATCCCGAATCCCGGCTGCCTTGTACTTCTCATAGATCTTCCGCACTCCCTTTCCATATCTGCCCACCGGATCGTCCGTTCCGGCCGCAAACAGGATCGGCAGCGTCTTCGGAATCATGAAAACACTCTCCTTTTTCTGCATCTTCCGCATCCCCTCCAGCAAATGATAATAGGCATTCACCGTAAATACGAAGGAACATAAAGGATCCGCAACGTAAGCATCCAGCTTTTCCGGATCGCCTGTCACCCAGTCCGCGCGGGTACGGGCCGGTTTATATTTTTTATTGAAGGAGCCTGTCACCACGTTATCCACAAGCCTGCTGCGGTAATGCCATCCCCGCACCAGCGCGATCACGCGGCACAGAAACTGTCCAAAACGCAGTGAAATCTCCGGCTGCTCCGCCACGACGCCGATCAGCAGCGCCCCGGCAAGCCCGGTTCCATAGGTCTGGATATACTGGCGCAGCAGGATCGAGCCCATGCTGTGCCCCAGCATAAAGTAAGGAATCTCCGGATACTTTTTCATGGTACGCTGACGCAGCGTATGGATATCCGACAGCACACAGGCATTGCCATACTTCTCATGGAAAAAACCATATTCCGCCTTGCTCTGTATAGACTTCCCATGTCCCAGATGATCATTCCCCACAACATAGAATCCCTGTCCGCATAAATACTGCGCGAACTCATCATAGCGGTCGATGTACTCTACCATGCCATGGCACATCTGCAGCACCGCCTTCACTTCGCCTTCCGGCTTCCACTCAATCGTATGGATCTCCGTATTGCCATCCTTTGACGGAAAATAAAATTCGCTTTTCATGCTCCTGAACATCCCTTCCACGTGAACTATAATGGATTAGCGATCCTCCAGCTTCACATAACTGCGGTACGGCGCAAGCGGCATGTATGCCGGACGGATGATCTTGTCTACATTCGTCAGCTCTTCCAGCCGGTGTGCGCTCCAGCCTACAATACGCGCCATCGCAAAGATCGGTGTATACAATGCGGGCGGCAGATCCAGCATGCTGTAGACCAATCCGCTGTAGAAGTCTACATTGGCATTGACCCCCTTGTACATCCGGCGCTTTTCTCCGATGATCTCCGGCGCCATATGCTCTACCTTTTCATATAGAGCATACTCTTCCTGGTGTCCCTTCTCCCTTGCAAGCTGCTTCACAAAGCGCTTGAAGATATCCGCACGGGGGTCGGAAACAGAGTAGATTGCGTGTCCCATCCCGTAAATGAGCCCCCTCCTGTCAAATGCTTTCTTATCCAGGAGATCCTCCAGATACTTCCGAATCTGTTTCTCGTCCGTCCAGTCCGTAAGCGTGTTCTTCATATCCTCAAACATCTGGGTCACCTTGACATTGGCTCCGCCGTGCTTGGGCCCCTTCAAGGATGACATGGCCGCTGCGATGGTGGAGTATGTATCGGTTCCGGATGAGGTCACGACATGAGTCGTAAATGTGGAGTTGTTGCCTCCGCCGTGATCCATGTGAAGCACCAGCGCCATATCCAGGATCTTGGCCTCCAGCTTGGTATACTTGCGGTCCTCCCTGAGCATCATCAGAACATTCTCCGCAGCCGAAAGCGCCGGGTCCGGCGCATAGATGAACAGGTCCTCGCCCCGGCGGTAATTGTACGCGTGGAATCCATACACCATCAGCATCGGGAACTGGCTGATCAGATTCAGGCTCTGGCGCAGCACGTTCGGAATCGTGGTGTCGTCCGCCTTGTGATCGTAGGAATACAGCTGCAGGATGCATCTGGAAATGTTATTCATCATATCCTGGCTGGGCGCCTTCATAATGACATCCCGGAAAAAATTGGGCGGCAGCATCCTGCGCTCTGCCAGCATCACCTGAAAATCCTTCAGCTCCTTTGCGTTCGGAAGCTCTCCGAACAGGAGCAGGTATGTGGTCTCCTCGAAGCCCGGATGCTTGGCATCCAGGAATCCTTTTACAATGTCCTTGATATTATATCCGCGGTAGTAGAGGCTCCCTGCGCACGGCACTTCTTCCCCGTTGACAACCTTCTTGGCACAGACATCGGATATATTAGTCAGGCCTGCAAGCACACCCTTTCCATTCAAATCACGTAGTCCGCGCTTCACCTCGTATTTTGTATACAGTTCCTTGTTGATCGTGTTGTTCTCTTCACACTTGCGGGCTAATTCCTGAATCCGGGGGCTGTTTTCAAAAAAAACGTTATCGATATCTTTCCGCATGAACCTCTCCTCCTCTTCTCAAATTCTCATGATATACCTTTCCATTATACTAAAAAAACAACGTTTGTACAATGAAATGTATATTAAATATTTATGAATAGATGGAGTCGAGGTTACTGTGAGCGCCCGGTCAGGGTGTGAACAGTAACGGAGTCGAGTTGTATTTTTCAGTGCCTTGCGCCATCCGACCTCTCATCGTCATGCGGCTTTTCCTTGAGCTGGATGCAATATTTCGCTTTATTGTTTTCCTTAGTCTATGCCGTTATTTCCGAATTTTTCCGAAATTCCTCGGCGACCTTCATGATCTCGCGGGCCGCTGACAGGTCATTTCCAAAAAGTGCCGTAATGCTTCCTGCGCTTCGGAAAGGATCCTTCATCAGGACCTGATTATCTTCGATATTTCCGTTGACCGCTATATAATCTATCATCAGACGCACGAAACGCATCTGGTTCAGGTTTAATTTTTCCTCGCTCAGAAAATCGCTGAACGCGGCATTGACCACCTCACGGTCCACGCCCACGATCTTCCTCACAAGCCGGCCGACCGGGGTGTCGCCGTATTCTTTCCGGTACTCTTCCTTCGTCCCCAGCTCTTCCCACAGGATCCGTTCCAGCTCCGCAAATTCCTCCGGCGTAAGGCGTTTATTCCGGCGAAGCTTGTACACGGCCAAATGATCCTGATGCTCTTTCAGATAATATTCCACTTTCTTTTTGTAATTTTTCAGGTCATGGGAAATGTAGATCGCTGCCCCTTCTTTTTCTTCTATAATGTTGTCTTCAAAGTCCGTATAGTAAATATGTGTTTTCTTTTTTTCAATAAATTTCAGCAGATCCCGAAGCGCTTCCCGGATGCGCTCCATATCCAGGATCGTGGCATTTTCCCAAAAATCCTCTGACAGCGCGCGTTCGATCGAATACTGCGTCGCTATGACCTGCGGAATCGTATAGAGCCGGGAAAACTGGTCCGCCGTCTGCATGACAATTCCTATATTCCGGGTTATATTTTTACTCTGCGGCAGGGACAATTCCATACTCAGCATCAGATAGTCAAACCGCCTTGCAAGCTCATCCTCGCGCCTGGGCACCATTAACGGCGCAATATGTTCTTTTAATCCGATACGGAGGCGGTCTCCAGGTTCTGCCATTCCGATTTTTCTTTCCCTTTTTATTGGTGCGGAAATACTCAAAATTATTGCAGAAGTCAAAGATCAAAAATGCTTCCTTGTCCATTTCCGGTCTGAACAGGTCTTTGCAGAGCCGGGTTCCTCTACCGATCATCTGCCAGAATTTGGAATAGCTCCGAACCTTTTTGAAAAGGACCAGGTTCAGAATCTCCGGAATGTCGATCCCGGTATCCAGCATATCCACGGAAACCGCAATCTGCGGCAGTTTATCCTTTGTGCTGAAATCGTCGATCAGCGTGTCTGCATAGGAAATGCTGTAGTCGATCCGGCAGATAAAATCCGAACCGTACTCCGGATAATATTTTTGAAAGCACTCCACGATTGCCTGGGCGTGAGGGCTGTTTTTTGCAAATATGATCGTCTTTCCCAGCTTGTCGCCGCCCTCCACTTTCAAACCATTTTCCATCAGGGCACTCAGCACCTTGCAGATGGTGTCCTCATTGAACAGCCACTCATTGACCGCATTCCCGGAAATATCTTTGTCGATCATCTAGTCATTGCTGAAGGTTTCCTCAAATTCCTCTTTTTCCTCTTCGGAAAGCTGGTCATAATGAATGCCGTCTTCCATGATCTTCGTCTTATATTCCCTGGTGCTGTAATCCACCAGATAGCCTTCCTCCACCGCCTGATCCAGCTCGTAGGCAAAGGTCGGCACGCCCCGCTCCAGGTCGAAGATGCTATATGTTCTTTGATAAGCATCAAACTTCCCGTTATAATACTTTACATTTAAATCTCCATTTCCAGCTATCAAAACACATTCACAATCATATGAATATGTCGATATTTTCAAAG
The DNA here is from genome assembly GCA_910573785.1 of Lachnospiraceae bacterium. Lineage (GTDB taxonomy): Bacteria > Bacillota > Clostridia > Lachnospirales > Lachnospiraceae > Schaedlerella. Next base: position 10,504 of record CAJSZT010000028.1, read on the forward strand.
TTTCTTTGGAGCATGTAAAAAATGGATACTTTCCATCCTAAGATGCAGCATTAGCATCTAATTTTCCTGTTCGAATTTTAGTCAATTCTCCAATTCTTACTTTTTCCACTTCCGTTTATCCTCACAAATATAAGCATTACGCTATCTTCTCTTTTACCGCATCCAACATATATAAAGTATCTGGATCAATATCAATGCATTTCGAACTATCCCAGTTCCCAGATATATCCCATGCTAAAGTATCATTCATTATGGTACAGGTTTTTATAAAATATTCTTTTTCTTTCAAAACAGCAAACACTTCTTTTTCTAATAACGGTTTTACATCATAGCATACTATTTTACCGTCTTCAAAATACACATATACCGTGTAATCTTCTGTCGGAACAACCTGAATAATTTGGGGATACATATTTGCCCTCCTCACATCAATGGCGCAATTTTATTGAGTTCTTTACCATCTTTAGCTAATTCCCAATTTTGCATTAATTCGTCCTGATGCAATACACACCATGCCAAAATCAATTTTAGCTGTCGCGATGGCAATGCTCCTTTTATAACTCTAGCTTCGTCAATTTCTACCAATGCTCTATTTCCATTATATTCTGCATGGAAATGCGGTGGGTTATGATCATCATAATACATAGTTACTCTTATTCCAAAAAACAATGATATTACTGGCATCCTCTTTCTCCTTTAACAATCTCTCAAACATCTTTCTATTTGTGTTCGTAAGCCTATATACTTCTGTATATTGTATTGCGTCGGAACCAGAACCTCCGCCGCTACAGCATTGCAAAACTTTTCCATCCCACGATTTCCAAAATTTGCATGGATTGGCGCATTGTAAAAACTATTTTCTCCCACCCACCCATGTGCCAGCTCATGAAGGATAGAAAACACTTTTCCATTGTCACTGTCACAGGAATTAATAAAAATCAGCGGTGCATATTTATTCACAAGAGTAAATGCCCGAAATTCATCGACACTTAATTTCCTGCGAGTGTTATTTCCAACAATTCCGCTCATCATGATAAGAACATGAAGATTCTCCATTTTTCTTTTCAAAAAACGGAGGGATTCCTTTGCATTCTGTCTGTCACTATACCAGTCAACCTGAATATTCAGTTTCTTTCGGATATCGTCTGCAACAGACATAACATCTGTCGCCCCTGCCGCACTTCCAACATACTCCAATTCTTCCTGCCCGTTTTCAACTGCATATTCAGACATCTATTCCTGAATATCTGTCATCAAATCAACTGTATCCATGAGATTCCGGCTGGGTTCGGCTATCATAGCGCTGTCAACGGCGCGATATTCAACAATCGAACATTCTTCTACAGGAGGCTTATCAAGAAAGAAATACCCAAAGGGAATATTCGTCTTTTAACTCATATCTTCTACTTGGTTAAAAGTGAGAGTCTTTTCACCGGACTGCCATTTATATCATAAATCAATCGCAGAGCCGGCAATATTTTCAAACTGAATCGTTTGCAGAATCCAGTTGATTATTTCCGGTTTTACATAAACACTTACACCAGCCATCAGACCTCCTCCTTCCAGGTAATATAGATAGTTTCATTATACTTTTCCCAAAATTGTATTTCAATCATTTTAGAAAAATATTCCTACAGCATCAGCATAGCTAAATCGCTATTTTCTCTTTTACTGCATCCTACTCATACAATGTATCCAGATCAATATCAATGCACTTTGAATTTTCTATCTTCGGACGGACTCAATGATTCTGTTCGCTTGTATCCGAAATCAAAGTCATTTGGACAGATGCATTCTTTTTTATCTGCATTTACCCAATCGTAATACTCACCCATTGAAAACCTCGGGTCAGTTTTGTTTTGCTATGTACGGAACAATCACATCGTAAAACTTCTTTGTACAGTCCGCATGGAAATTCGCCATCTGGAGCCAATCGGTTTCATTCTCAATGCTGACATTATTTAGCTGAATGTATATTTTCGAGGATTTAATATCATCACCTCGATTCCAGTGAAGCGCTGTGCCGAGTACTGCTTCGATTTCTGACTTATGCGCATACAGACTATCGAAGGCCGCTTTGTTTTCATCTTTACTGGATCTGCTGAACACTACTTCCGCACGCGCTGCATCAAAGTTTGCAACGCAGCACAGATAAAATCCTCCAACACCAAAGAAACCGTTGATCCAGTTATCTCTTGACGGATTCACATTGGAGAACGAACCTCCTGCGCCGTGCGCTTTCTGGATAATCGGAAGTGCGTATGTCCAATATCTTCTTCTCAGTTCGTATCTGCTTCCCGGTTCATCTTCATTAGCTTCTCTATCGTCTCTCAGATAGAACACCAAATCTGCCGGTTCCTCATCATAAAGCTTGAACAGACGGTTAAGGACAGAGAGCTTGCTCGCAGTGCTTGTATTTGTCCATACGTAGATACCATCACCTATTTCCATAGATTTTGTGAAAGCATCTTTATTAGTGCTGAAATGGAGCGCAATATTGTCTTCTTCAGACAAAGCCAGCTTTGTGATAACCGACTTGTCTTCAATATATAAAATCTGAATAACTTTCTGAAACATCTCTACCCAGGTTGATACCGGCTGTTCTGTATTCTTAAATGTGAACTTCGCTATCAGTCTTCCTGTCAGTTCGTCTTCATCTTCCAGTGTATAGGTATCAAGTTGTTTTTCTTCCGGCTCGAATGATGTGACCGGAGTTACCCATATGGTCAAGGCTCTGTTGGTAAGATATCCGCTACGTTCCTCCAATTCCGCCAGCGTCCACCTATCCTTTTTGGAAATTCAAGTATTCATCCGGATGCCGCTTTCATCAAAGCCATTTTGCATGGTCTTCTTTTCGGCAAATGAGCTGTTGCTATATTTCGAGTTATAGGCCGTTAACGTTAGATTTGCGATTCTATGCAGCCACTTTTCATGTATCTGCTCATAGTCATCGCTAAGTTCCTTCTGCCAGATAGGGGTAAGATGCCGCGGCATAATATGTTCAATTGAATACGTGCCATCATCACAATGGCGATAGACATCCTTATCCTCGGATGTGCCAAAATTCTCAATCCTCTCCAAGATGTAGATCTTGTTTTTGCTGTTCGTAAGAAAAACCGGTCTTTCTGCAAAGGCAGCAGAGAATTCTTCGTCATCCGGAAAGCGAGCACGTTCCTTTTTCGATAGAAGCGCATACTTGAGCTTTTCAACGTAATTATCATCAGTTCCGTCATACCGGATGATTTCCCGATGCAACATGAGAAATATCTTGTTCAGGGCATTGGTTGGAAGGTCGCAAATAGTCCTGCGGAAGAGGTAATTCTCCGTCGTTAGGAAAATATCCGTAACCTGAGCAAGCGAAATCTTATTCTCATTGTAAAGTCTTAGCACTTCAAGGAAATATGGTCTTGTTACAGTTGTTTCCAACCGATTGAGCCTTGCTATGCAAGCATCAAGAGCTTTGTTTCCGGTGCTGGTTCCAAGTAGCATCTGATAGCGTTTGGCATACGCAAGCATCTCTATCAGGAGTTGTTCCGTTTCATATTTCCCCAGTTCAACAAAATCCTTAAAGTTCGTATATATCTTCTTTTGCTGCGGAATAGCCTGCTGCTTTACGCTCAGGTAATCTCTGATGAACGCACTGACATCGTACTTCGTGCAGATCTCAATTTATTCCAATATTTCTCATAGTAGTCCTCCTGTTCCTTAGAAGGCAATCCCATGAGAATAAAATTTCTGATTTTATCACCCTCGCTCAAATCCAGTCCGGTGGAATTAAGGCTCTCAAAAATCAGCTGAGGATTGTCCTCCATATCCAGCCGGATGTTGATAATTTCCAGACAGCAGATGGCGTCGTATAACTCATCAATGGAAATTTCTTGCTTTTGAATACGGTCATAGAAATAATTATAGTTCACTGTCAGGTTTGATTCCCGGATGTGCTCCGTCGGATCAGAAAAGAGTCTGCCAAAGGCCATCTGGTCATTCTTGACTGGCTTGAGTTTGATCCGAGTATCTTCCGGCTTCCACTTATCCACAAGGTACTCCTCGAAGATGCGCTGCTTCAGGTTTGATGTTTCCGGGGCAATAATCCCCTGATCTATCAGATTATACATGGCAAGAAATAGCAACGATACCGTAGTCAAACGCTGTTGCCCATCAATAATAAGGAATTCCTCGTTATGTCCGTCCGGGTTATATACAGAAACAAGACTTCCAAAGAAGTGGCTCTTCCGATGCCCTTTGATTATCTTTACGAGATCATCATAAAGCTGTTTGCAGTTTTCGGTTTTCCAGTCATAGTTCCGCTGATAAACTGGAATAACAAAACGCTTATCCGATCCTTCCATGTATTTCACAAATTTGCATTCCGAGCCCTTCATTCGTATTTGTCCTCCTTACTGTAACGACGGATCACTTCCAATCGGTGTAATTCCGTTCTCCTCCAACATTTCGTTAATTTCATATAGAATTCTCCGTACAGACTTCTAAGACACATTGATAAACATATTCTTCGCCTTTCATTCAATACTCCGCCGTTTTAGTTATACTCACGGCCGATGGAATCTGCCCTGAGTATCGCGTCAGCCGCAGCCGTGAAGCGGCAAAATTCCTCATGCGGCTGTGTGCATCACATTATACTAAGCGGCAGATTTATCTGGCGCTCAGTATATACTGCCACAAATCCAGAAAGTTTACTCCGCACTCAGCAGCTCCCTCAACTCCGCCATCCCTTTCTGTATCTCCTCTTCCATCTTCTCAATCCTGTCCAATATCGCCAGCGGCGGGTCATAATGTACCGCCTCATACTCAATTTCTTTATACTTATTAATCGACAGGTCGTAGTCGTTCTCCTGAATTTCTGAAAGTTTTACAAAAAAGCTCTGCTCGGTCCGCTTCCGCTCCGCCTCTTTTTCCTGGTTATGGTATCTGCGGACAATATCCGGGATGTCGTTTTCCTGCACGGGCTGGCGTTTATCATCAAGAGAAAATCCGTCCGCTTTCATATCATAGAACCAGACCTTCTCCGTTCCGCCCGCACCGGTCTTTGTAAATACCAGAATCGCCGTGGACACGCCTTCATAATCCAGGCTTCCCTTGAAGGGCGGGTTTGCCAGTACCAGTGTGTATTTCTCAAAATCCGTATTGTTTTCTGACAGGCTGTCGCAGTACTCAATACCGGGATTATCGACACCGTGGAGGAGCATATTCATCGCCCCGATCCGCAGCATCGTCCGATCCATATCGAAACCGAAAAACATATCCTCATGAAAATGTCTGTTTAATTCCGGATCGAAAAAGAGTTCTTCTTCGCGCTCCCGCAGATAGGTCCGCGCCTCTACCAGAAATCCGGCAGAACCCATGGCCGGATCACAGATCCAGTCTTTTGGATTCGGTCTGACCAGCTCCACCATCATCCGGATGATATGCCTCGGGGTCCGGAACTGGCCATTGGCGCCTGCCGTCGCCACCTTGGACAGAAGGTATTCATACAGGTCGCCTTTGCTGTCCGAGTCTCCCAGCTCCAAGGAATCAATCCCATCGATCAGCTTGGTCAGCATAGCCGGAGTGGGCACCTTGAAAATAGCATCCCCCAGGTTTTATCGACTTTGTTCTTTAATTCACCTGTGATCATCTTTTATTCCGTTCCTTTGTGTTTTTTTCAATGGCAGTGCTGCATATTATTTTTATTCGAATTTTTTATTGCTCCAGCTTATATAATACCAACTGATTGAGGCTGACGCCTTCCCGGCTTGCTTCGATTCATCATTCTACTCATCCGTTCCGTTCCAATACTGTAACATGTTCCGTGCGGATATCGTCCATCAGTTCCCAATGTATATCTTTCTTGGTATGATGGTAAACAAACCCGCATTTTTCCTGTGCGCGCCTGGACTTTTCATTTCCCTCAAAATACCCGCACCACAGCCTTTTCAGTTTTAAATCCTCAAAACCATGGCGTATCAGTTCTGTACATGCTTCCGGGATCAGTCCCTGCCCCCAGAACGGTTCCCCGATCCAATAGCCGAGCTCTCCTTCATCGTCCGGAAGCTTCATATTGCTTCGCGCGCCGACTGTAATGGCGACACATCCAATCGGCAGATGATCTGTCTTCAGGCAAACGGCGTATGTTTCTTCCTCGGCAAATACAGTTTGTATGATCTCCCGGCTGTTTTCAACGCTTGTATGTATCGGCCATCCTGCCACCGGGCCGACATTGGGGTTCTTCGCGTATTGATATAGATTTTCCGCATCATCTAATTGCCAGGACCGAAGGATCAGCCGATGTGTATATAACTCCATGAATCATTCCTCCTGTTTCACATATGTAATTCTTCTTTCTAAATATCCTTATCATATCTCTTTCCGATATTATCAATTCCATTGTTCGTTCTTTTTGCGTCTTCCCTTGGCGGATGAAAACAAAATTTTCATAACCAGATCCCTTTTTATATTTTACCAGAACCGGTGAATATTTCAACAATTTTCATAGTCATGCCGAATTGCTGAATTGCATTTCGAATTGTGGTAATTCCCTTCAAGTTTCAAGCAACTGAATGTGGCGAAGGCAACCCGGTTCATATATACATTCATCGCCTTTTTATCATCCAATAAAAGATCTCCTGAAGTCTTCGAATCTGCCCGGCAGTCACTACAATATTCCCATTTTTCACAGAAATCAGCCCTTCATTCTTCCACGCGTTTTGTATCCGATACAGAGACCTCTGGCTGATTCCGACTTCATCGGCCAGATCCGCATTTTTCATCTCAATCCTGCTGTTTCCGGCGGCATCATGATGATCTTTCCAGTATTTCAAAATAAAGTAGGCAAAATGCTCACTTGTGTCATGGAAGATCAGACGGTCGGATTTTCCCGAGATATCTGTCATCTTGTTCAGAATATGTTTGATTATATATAATCCGAATCGGCCATCATGCTCCACAGCCTCCAAAAAATATTTTGCATCGATTTCGAGGACAATACATTCTTCCATTGTCTTGTTTTCTGTAAAATTAATATTAGACGCATTGGCCGCCCGGTCTATGCCACTCCATACTGGGGCTTTTTCACGTCCCAGTATGTTTACCTTTCCATTCAGGGAGACCCGGTAATTGATATAGCTTCCACGAAGCACCAAATACACCAAGTCTTTTCCGTCTTCTATGTAGAATATCGGTTCTTCCTTAGCCACGGTTCGAAGGCGCATCCTGTCGTTTAGAAGGCAGCGCCCCGCTTCCAGATCTGCCCGATCTTTTTGGCGCCGCACAATATTTACGATTTTATACAGATTCGAATATTCCTTTTCTTCCATAATTACCTCCGTCAAAGAGTTTTTCGCAACGATTTGAAACGGAAGAGCACAGACTTATCTGGCGCACTTCTGTTCTAAATAGTTCTAATATTCGCCAAACTTTTTTATATTTTTACAGTTTTTTTAAGCCCTTGTCAAGTGTGGCACACAACAATACGCCGGCACTTTCAATGATGGTGAATTTTTGTCCTATACTCTGCCACACGGCATAGACAGAAAAATCATTTTCGCCTTATAATAGTACCTATCAGTTGCCGCACTTGTCCGGACGGGATTTCCTTTCGCCCTTGGCGCGGCGCTGGGCGGTCTTTTGGGAAAGCATCTATTTTTCCTGGTTTCTTCTTTATTTGCAAATAAGGATCAGGCGGGCGCTGTGCAGGCATCTATCCTGCTGCTGGTTACAGCCGGCACTCTGCTTTACACGATTTATAAAGAACGGATCCGTACGCTCCGGATCTCAAATGCGGCTTCCTGCATTCTGGTCGGAGCAGCCCTCGGAACTATGTCCGCTTTTCTGGGAATCGGCGGAGGTCCGATCAATCTGGTGGTGCTGTTCTATTTCTTTTCCATGGACACCAAAACGGCTGCGGAAAATTCCCTGTATATCATCTTTTTCTCCCAGGCCACAAGCCTGATCGCCTCGGCCGTCACGAAAAGCATACCGTCTTTTCCCGTCCTTATGCTGGTTTTTATGGTCCTGTGCGGGATCGGCGGAGGGATGCTGGGACGCTCCGTGAATAAAAAGCTCCCCGCGAAACATGTAGACAGGCTTTTTATCGGACTGATGGTTGTAATTATGCTAATCTGTATTTATAATGTTTGTAACTATACTGGTTAATAACCTGCTGGAACCACTGCCAGCACCCTCATAAAATAGAACATCTTACAAAGGAGGATTTTTCCATGCCTGCAGTCAGTGTTTTAATGAAGCCTTCATCCAGCATGTGCAACATGTCATGCGATTACTGTTTTTACTGTGATGAGGCGGAAAAACGTTCACAAAAATCATTTGGTTTTATGAGTGAACAGACGTTAAAAAATGTCATCCGCCGGACGATCCTGCGCGCGGAGGGCATGATCAGCTATGCCTTCCAGGGCGGAGAGCCTTCCCTGCGCAGACTGGATTTTTTTGAAAAAGCGGTGGCCTTTCAGAAGCAGTATAATAAAAACCATGTCCAGGTGCACAACGCTTTTCAGACGAATGGATTCGCGATCGATGAAGAATGGTGCCGATTTTTTAAGGAGCATCATTTTCTCGTCGGGCTTTCTGTAGACGGCACGAAGGAGATCCACGATTCCATGCGCCATACCAGAACCGGCGGCGGTACATTTGATCTGGTGGAGCATGCCGCCCGGCTGATGGACGATCATGACGTAGAATATAATATTCTGACTGTTGTTACCCCGCAAATCGTCCAAAATATATCCGGTGTTTACCGCGCCTACAAAAAAAGAGGCTGGAATTTTCAGCAGTATATCGCCTGCCTGGATCCATTGGGGGAAGGGCACGGAACCACGCCCTATTCTCTCACCCCAGAGCTTTACGGGAGATTTTTGATCGATCTGTTTGAGCTCTGGTCCCGGGATCTGCAGACAGGCAGTCAGCCTTACATCCGGCAGTTTGAAAATTATGTCGGGCTTGCGGCAGGCTATATGGCGGAAGCCTGCGACCAGCGCGGAGTCTGCGGAATCCAGAATGTGGTGGAGGCGGACGGAAGCGTCTATCCCTGTGATTTTTATATGCTGGATGAATACAGGCTGGGGAATTTTAACGAGGACCGGCTGGATCAGATTGATGCCAGACGGAAAGAGCTGGGATTTATCGAGCGGTCGCGGCAGCTGGGCCAGGACTGCAAAGGCTGTCCCCACTTCCGGCTCTGCCGCGGAGGATGCCAGAGAAGCCGGGATTGGAATGCTTCCGGTGGATTTTATGAAAATTATTTTTGTTCGGGATATCGGATGTTCTTTGAGCGGTGCGGGGATAAGATATATGAAATCGCAAAGAAGATGAAATGATAATATACCATTTCAATTTTTTTAAAAGCGACAAAACGTTACTGTCACTAATTGCCGCGGGAATTAAGGTCTTTGCCGCCTCAATTCCCGCTCTGTCTTGAAACCTGTATCTCATCCGATCAGAACTGTCTTCCCTTTGAACGCAAATCCATACTTCTGGATCCGCTCCCGCGGAATGCCCTTTGCCTCCAGCGCAGCCGAATATTTCATGCGGTCGATCTGGTCCAGCGCTGCCTGCACCGTATCTGCAAGCGCAGCTTCCTCGTCCGGATCGTGGACCTTAAATTCCAGGATAATGGCGTTGTCCGTGTCTGAAAGGGGCTCCAGCATCACATCGTACCTTCCGAAGCCGCTTTCCCGGTTGGAGGTAATGGTATATCGGTCTCCCAGATCCACCATCAGGCCGAGGACAAAACCGTGGTAGAAACGTTCCGGTTCCGTTGCATCGGACGGATGCTTTCCGGTATCAAAGTAGCTGAATGTGGCGAAGGCAACCCGGTTCATATATACATTCATTGCCTTTTTATCATCCAATAAAAGCGCCTTGATAAAGTTGTTATACGCGGGGGTAAAATCCGAGAACCAATCCTCTACCATCAACTCAAACATCAGTGACACTTCGCGGTTGGTTAACACAAGGTCATAGATCATCCGTTCCCTTTTATCCATCTCCCATTGCTTCACGCGCAGATAGCCGCTTGCAAGCAGCAGACTCCAGATTGCGCTTTCTTTGCGCCCTAACTGGCTGAATATGATCTGCTCGTCAATCTCTGTACGAAGCACTTTGCCGGAAAGGAGATCCTCCATCACCATCTTTGTATCCGCGCTTCCTTCACGGATCAGCTTTCCCACCAGGCTGTTACTGCTGGTGTTGGCCCAATAAGGGGCAAACTTTGCAAATTTCAGGTAATTGATAATAGACCAGGGATTGTAGATATCGGTCTTATTCCCAAATGTAAATCCGTCATACCATCTCCTGACACCGTCCTTTTGATCTGACAGACCATATTCCTCCAGAGCGTTCCAGACCTCCTCCTGGGTAAATCCAAAGCTGTCCGCATATAGATCAGAGGTGGTTGTAACAGCTGTCAGATTATTCAGATCTGAGAAAATAGATTCCTTGCTGACTCTTGTGATCCCGGTCATCATCGCTTTGGCAAGGAACGGATTCGTTTTAAATGTGGAATTAAACAGGTTACGGATAAAGGAAACCAGTTCATCCCAGTAGCCATACACATAAGCCTCCTGCATCGGGGTATCGTATTCGTCCAGCAGAATGATCACTTTTTTTCCGTAATAGCGCATCAGGTAATCCATTAGATCCTTCAGCGACCTGGCCGCCAGATTGTTCTCCATATCAATAGAGATTGTTTTGTATCGTTTTTTTTCATTTTCATTCAAATAGCCGCTTTCCAAAAGAAAGTCATATTTATTATACAGATTTTCTATGATCTGACAGATGGTTTTCCTTGTGCCTGAGAAAGAAGTTTCTTTCACATCAGCAAAACTCAGGAAAATGACTGGATAAGTTCCCTGCAGCTCTCTGTATTTTTCTTCCTGCCAGATCGACAGATTTTGGAATAAATCGCTTCTTCCAGAATGGCTGATTGAGAAGAAATGTTCTATCGTATCCAGATTCAGTGTCTTTCCGAAACGCCTGGGGCGGGTGATCAGGGTAACTTCATCACCGTTTTCCCACCATTCTTTGATAAACGATGTTTTATCGATGTAGAAGTAATCATTTGTAATCAATTTTTCAAAATTCTGGTGCCCGATTCCGACTGTTCTTGGCATAGCTGCACCTCCCGGTCTTTTCTTGTATCTTATCATTCTTTCGGCGGAAATTCAACCGGTATGAAAATACGAAAAAGCTGCATATCTGCGGAACACGCAACAGTTATTCCAAAACGGACCACGACGCGACTTTTATGAGGATAAAAGTTGCTCGAATACCGTGAAGCAGATCTGGACCGGATCGAAAGCGAAGAAGGGATAAAACTCCGGATGAATCAAAGTATCCAGGTGGAAGGATCCTTCGGGGAACTAAAACAGAACAGTGGATTCCGGAGATTTTTGTGCCGTGGGAGCCAGAATGTGAAAGCAGAAGCGATACTTTTGGCATTTGCACATAACATCAATAAGCTGCGCCATAAGATTCAGGGAGACAGAACCGGGAATCACCTGTTTCCTTTAAAGAAAAGCGCATAAAAATAGACCGTTCAAAAGACTCAGGCCCTGTCTGGTGACAGGGCCTGGGAAAGTGCGTCCATCTAAAAAAGCAACGAGGAATACCTCTCAAATTTCAACAAAAAAACTACACATTCCTCTGCTGAAACTCCCAAAAGCTTTGCCCCCAAGAGAAACACCTCCGGATCTGGTTTTGCCTTTGTAACCATTGTCCCGTCTACGATGGCATCAAAATACTTTGTAATCCCTAAACCTTCCAGAATCATTTCCGCATTTTTGCTGGCTGATCCGAGAGCTATTTTTATGCCTGAATCCTTCATCCTTTCCAGCAGTTCCTTTACCCCCGGCAACAATTCCTCCTGTCTCAGCTTTTTCACATACTCCACATAAATCCTGTTCTTTTTCTCTGCCATATCATGCATCTCTTCTTCTGAAAAGCGGCCCATCATCCCTCCGAATCCCAGCAGAAGCTCCAGAGAACGCATTCGGGATACCCCCTTTAACGCCTCATTCTGCTGTCTCGTAAAGTCAAATCCCAGTTCATCTGCTAGCTGTTTCCACGCCAGATAATGATATTTAGCCGTATCTACTAACACTCCGTCCAGGTCAAAAATGGCTCCCTGGTATTGTTTTATATCCATGATTCCTTCTCCAAACCGACTTTATTTTCATCCTGAATATCATACACTTTTTTGTATACGTACACCGTTACCGGCTCTCCATTCAGAAGCTTAAAGCGGCACTGTTTCTGATCCACCGTGATTTCCAGAAGGCTTTCTTATGCAATATGTTTCACGTCAGCTCCATACAATTGTACGAAGATACGATTTCCACGGGATTCTGATCAAAGAAGTCTGTGACAGAAAAGATCTCACCGGGACTCTGGGTTCGATACAAGATTCAGACAATCACAGCTTGCATCAGGTACTGCTATCTTCCTACAATACAGATGCTCCGAGAATATTTACTGGTTCAGACCATATAACGTATGCTTCTGTTCCTACGGAAGAATCTATATTTGTAGCGGGCCCTGTCATATTGAGCGACAATGCAAGGAGTAAATTTGTTCTCCCCGAAAACTGTAATGATACCCGGCTGCTGGATAATCTCTATTGCTGTGATGCAGAGGATCTGGTAAAAATTTTGCTGCTGATCTATAATTTATTTCATGAGAAAACGCTGTCTTTAGATAAAACCCTCTCTTTAAATTTTTTAAAAGGATCTGATACAAGGCAGGTATTCCAAAATTTTTCGAATATTATATTTGACAATATTGAGTCTGCTTCCAGACATAATCCTTATGATCAGGAAGTACGGGAGTTTTCGAGTATACGAAATGGAAATCTGGAATTGTTAAAAAAGAGCTGGGAAGAGGATTATATAGGGAAGGCCGGCACGCTGGCAAAAAATAAGCTGAGAAATTATCAGAATATCGCGATCGTCCTGGTTGCTTTAAGCGTGCGCGCAGGCATAGAAGGCGGCGCGCATCCGGAAACAGCCTTTTCTTTAAGTGACAGTTATATTCAGAAAATCGAAGAAGTATCAAACCCGGATGCGGCTATTCAGCTTGGAAAACAGGCCGAAATGCAGTATGCCACCTTAGTGCATGAACTGAAAAGTAATAGAAAGAATTTGCAGGAATCGGCAAATTCTCATATTCTTAGATGTAAAGATTATATTTTTGCGCATTTACACGAAAGAATAAGGATTCCTGCTAACACCCCAGACCTGATCCTGCTGGGTTTTCCTTCACGTATGGCGAAGGTGCCATTGGCACCTTTTTTGCATATGAAGGTATATAAAATGGGCTTACACCTGTCATAAGGGTAAAAGTATCACAGTTCAATCCCTGTCATCTGCTGTATAATTTTTGAAGCAATCTCTTCCTGCAAATATACTTCGTTCAGCTTCTTTTTCGAGTATTTCAAATATGTGTCTTTTGTCATTTGGATAAGCAATGCTGTAAAAAATCTCTCCCAACTGAAATATTCTTGACTATTTATAAAATTCTCTGGTTTCTCTAAAACAGCATTCACCATTCCATCCGAAATGATACCTGACTGCAGGATCAGCCATTCGAAGGACTCCGGGAGATAAAGAACCATTCCTTTTTTTCTCTGAATCTGCTTCATCATCCGGTCCATCTCTGAACCAAAAGCAGCGCCATCCGCAATAATCAGCATATTATCAGCAGAACTTTTGATTGTCTCCGCAAAAAGATTTGATTTTCCGCCTGCGCTGACCACCTTGCAGCGGCCCTTCTCTACTGCTCCGGTAAAAAATTCGTACCCTGAATTTGAATCTTCTACGATCACATACTCCGGTTTTACCGGTTTTGTATAATCTGTTTTCCCATAGATATGGAACAATTCATTATATGTCTGTTTCAGAGACGCATATTTTCCGGATTCGCGGATTCCATAGATTTCCTCCACACTGTAGGGCAGATTGGGAAGCCCCTCTCTTGTCACAATGACATAGTAATTATCTGACCCACGAACCGCCTCCGCAAATTCTTTTGTAGGCAGAAATGCGTTCTCCTCATCTATGAAAACAATCGTTTCGTCCATCAGGCTCAGAAGCGCTTTCCAGTCTCTTCCTCCAAGTACTCTGCAGCTTTTTTCGCATTTCAGATGAATCCCGCTGTCTTCTCCGGATTCATAATATTCCCGGATCATCTCGACAAGTGTTGTTTTCCCGGTGGCACTGTTGCCTTTGATAATGGTAATATTTCTCCGGATTGTAAAATCATAACGCAGTTTTGCGTTGGAAACCGTAATTGCATAACTACCTTTCATCAGAACCTCTCCTATCAGATGCGGACTTAAGATAACCGATCCCCCGCAGTTTCTGTCATTTCCCCTCAAACAACCGGCACATACTGCTTCCTATCGTACAAGCATTCCGGCAATCGGCAGCAATTCGTCCATATTGTGGACGATCTGATCTGTGTTCAAAACCTTGGCCGTAAACCTTGCCTCTCCAAAGTCCATCAGATGACGCAGATTGATCGTCACATCCTGCAGTTCTCCAATCCTCAGAATCCATTTGGCGCAGTTATCTCCGCACGCGGAGGCATTGAAGATTTTTTCTGGTACTTTATATATGGCAATCAGCGTTTTGACCCCTCCAGACAGTTCCCGCGGAGAAATACCACCCAAAACAGGACTGTCAATTATCCGTGGGCCCAGGACTGTCGATCGGTCCACATCCCGAATCATGTTTCTCGGAAGATCATCTGTAATCCATTCATCTGTATACGTATTTTTAAAATATAAGACCGGATTGTAAACCGCCTCCGGCATGTCTCCATAAAAAATTGAAAGCATTTTGCACTCCTTTCAGGCGTCGGATTTCTGGTAGGCTGATCCATTCATCCGCGGCGGACGGATTTTTTCAGTATTTCCATATTCATTATATACAAAAACATTTCCTATTACAAGGCGTTTTCACAGGCGGGGCAATGGGGAATGCTATGCGGAGGTCAAGTAGGTTGGAGGCTCTTTAGAGCATCCAACCGTACAGGTGGAAATTATTCTTCATCTACATACAAAAAACAGAGCCAGATACTTATAAAATCTGGCTCCTGTTGTAAAATAAAAATTATGCTTCCTCTATACCGGGAATCCTACGGTCAAGACATTCCCTGGTCATGATATTGATCCCAATCTCAGCGATATTCAGCCAGCTTCCATGTTTCAATCTCTTTCCTCATGCTGTGGATTTCCTCTGAAAGCATAAGCAAAGTTTCTTCAATTTTAGAAAGCCTGAATGCCAGGACTTTCACGTCTGCTTCCTGTTCCTTTTTTTCATAGGAGTGGCCTGCAGCTTCCCGGCAGAGGTCTTTGTGGCACGGCCTGGGCGGCCCACCTTTCCATTTGGGATAATCTCGCCCGTATCCGGATCAAACTGGCCGATACAATGCTTGCGCTGCACTTTCTTTTGTTTGGTATCCTCCCATTCATAAGTTGTTTCATATGCGTAGTAGGTATTAGTGTGTTTATTATAGGACTTTGTAATTGACATAAATCTGCCTCCTTTATGCTAGATAATATATCTATATTTTAGCATATTTGGTATAAATCAAAAAATGATTGAGATGCTACACTAGCTTCCTACGCTTAGCCTGATATGTTACCAATACAGACCCAAGGTTCGCTACTGGTGATGTGGTTAGCATCTTACCAGATGGGATTTCCACCCATTAAACATTGCGCCCTTCTGGGCGCACTTACTGTTCACACGGTGTCGCGCACTCGCTGCACGGCATCCGGCCAATACAGCGATGGGGCGGGCATCCAACCCGTCTACACTCCGTTCCGGTCCGTCCTAAACAAGCGTCGCTGGCGCTTAGGACCGCCGGCAGGCGACTTTTCAATGGGCTGGATGCCGTTACTGTGAGCACCCGGTCAGGGTGTGAACAGTAACCTTTACAAAAAATGTCTGCTCGCCCCGAAAAATTACGGAACAATGTTTTAGTTGTCCTTATCCATTCCTGCTCTGTTCACCCCGCCAGCACCAGCAGCAGATACACCAGCGTCGCCAGCAGCCCCACACAGAACAAGATCAGCCCATAAGACAGACTCCGTCCGATCAGGCTTGTATTTTCCTTAAAGCTGGTATACGCCAGCGCGTACTGGTGCGTATAATCCTTTTCATCCGGCCGCTCCCGCCAGGCCGTCTTATTCAAGATTCCCACAACGCCATTCACAAAGCTTCCCAGCCGGTACGTCACCGCGTTCCCTTCCAGCAGCTCCTGGGGCTGAGGGCTGTCCTTGTAGATCGTCTTCCGCAAAAATACCACGATCGTATCCACCAGAGTATCGAAAAAGCTGGCTTCCACGCTTCCCGCGATGGGCAAAATCTTTGCGATAAAATCCACCGCATGATCCAGTACAAAGCAAACCGCGCCGCAAATTGACGGAACCACCTTGAGCAAGATCGGCCGGTACAGATAATCCTCCAGATCCAGCACCCTCGGCCAGTAATTGACATAGACCGTCTCCCCGTTTTCTTCCTTCCGGAGCATCCAGAATCTGACCATCACCACATATACCGCCGCGCCGATCGCAATCGAAGTCAGCCCGCCTTTCAGGTTCACGAAGCTGAAATAGGAGACTTCATGGATATGCTCCAGTCCGAAGAACTCTTTTACGAACCCCGCCGCCTTGTCCATGGTCAGGCGCGGAAGGATCCCCATCACCGGGAATAATGCCGCGCTGACCGTCAGGGCAAACGCGCTTTTCCGGTTCATATAGGCCCCGCTCATGGCATCGTACCTGGCCTGTACCTCCGGATCACGGTTCTTCTCTACAAACACCGCGAAAAATAATTTACACATATACGCCACAGTGAATCCGCCGCTCACCAAAAATACCCACTCGATCAGCTTCATGTCCGCCGCCCCCAGAAGTACAGGACTGACCGCGCCTTCCTTCAGCAGCTCGATATATTCTACAATGCTTTCATGGATCAGTGTCTTGCTCACATAGCCGGAAAAGAGCGGAACCCCGCCGATCCCCAGCGCGCCGCACAGATAGATCCCCATCAGGAGCGGCTTCTTTCTTCCGAAGCCCCGGATGTCATTCAGATCCAGCTTGTGCAGATTCATATAAATGACTCCCGCCGTCATGAAGAGCACCAGCTTGAACAGGGAATGATTCATCATATGGAGGAAGCTTCCCTGGACTGCCAGCGCATTTTCCTCTCCCAGAAGCCCCTGCGTCCCGATGCCTGTCAGGATAAATCCGATCTGGGATACGGAGGAACATGCCAGCGTCCGCTTAAAATCATTGGAAAACAGGGCAAGCACCGCCCCCGCCGCCATGGTCAGGACTCCGGTCAGCAATACGAAGGTTCCCCACGCTCCGTCATGAAACAAAATCTGGCAGGAGATCACAAGGATACCGAATATCCCGGTCTTTGTTAAGATACCGGACAGCAGCGCGCTGGCCGGGGCAGGTGCCACCGGATGGGCCTTGGGCAGCCAGATATGAAGTGGAAATGCTCCCGCCTTCGCTCCGAACCCAAAGAACAGACAGAGCGCGGCAGGGTAAACATTTTTGCCCCGGCAGGCATCATAGAGTTCACGGATGGTAAGAGTCCCTGCCTGTTGGTACAGCAGGAAAAGTCCCATCAGCATCACCAGGCCGCCGATCACTGCCACCGCCAGATATGTGGCCGCTGCCCGCAGAGATTCCTTCCGCTCATCCTGCGCCACCCAGACATAGGACGCCAGCGACATCACCTCGAAGAAAATGAAGGTGGTGTACAGATCCGCGGAGAGAAAGACAGCTTCCGTTGCTCCCAGCGTCACCAGCTGAAACAGATAGTATCGGTTCCGGTTCCGATAATGCGCAAAATATTCTTCGGAAAACAAGCTCGTCATCATCCACATGAAAGCGGCGATCGCGCCGTACAGTGTCCGAAAGCCATCCGCCGTAAAATGCAGGCCGAAGCCGCAGACGCCGGGTATAGTAAACGAACCGCCCGCCGCGCCGTACTGCAGCGCGATCACTGCCGTCAGGATAAATTCCAGAATCGCCGCCAGTCCGAAAAACCGATCTCGAAGCTTTTTATTTTTTCGCCCGATCAAATAGGAAACCACACCGGCAGCCATCGGAAAGAACACCGCCGCAGCAAGTAAAACCCTTTCCTGTTCCATCCCGTACCTCCTCATATAATCCATGATACTCACGCCGATGAAATCTGCCGTGAATATCGCGCCAGCCGCAGCCGCAAAGCGACATCATTCCCCGTGTGGCTGTACGCGTCATAACTTGTTCCTTAGTAGATCCCCGCCGCAATATCCTGCAGAAAGCAGATCAGCGGGTCCGAACACAAACCGATCGCAATGACCGCCGCCGCAAAACAGAGCAGCGGAAAGCACATCTTCCAGCCGGGATCCCTGACCCCTTCCGTACTCCTGCCGTCAAAATCTCTCCCCGGGAAAAATGCCCGGATTACGATCGACATCATATAGATCGCGGTCAGCAGCGCGGAGATCAGAAGGCAGCCGATCCCGAAATACGCCATTACATTTTCACTTTCCACCGCCGCCTTCGCCAGATTCCATTTGCTGATAAAGCCCGCCAGTCCGGGAACCCCCATCAGCCCCAGGGCCGATACGGTAAAGCAGCCGAATACCACCGGCATTTTCCGTCCGAACCCGTTCAGTTCGTAAATATATTTTTTATCCGTCTGGTGCATGATGGCGCCCGCGCAGAGGAAGGAACCGATCTTCATAAACGCGTGGCACACCATATGCGCCATGGCTCCCACCATGCCTGCCGGAGTCATCATCGAAGCGCCCAGGATGATGTAGGACAGATTGCTCACCGTAGAATACGCCAGCCGCCGCTTGATGTGCTGCTCCTTCACCGCCCGGCTGCACCCGTACACGATCGTGAACATGGCAAATCCCATGACAATGGGCTGCACCCAGGTTCCTTTCAGAAATTCCGCCCCAAAGCTGTAATAGGTCAGACGCAGGATGGCAAACACCCCCGCCTTCACCACTGCCACCGCATGAAGCAGCGCTGTGACAGGGGTAGGCGCCACACCGGCCTGGGGAAGCCAGGCGCTCATGGGGAAGATGGCCGCCTTCACGCCGAATCCGAAGAATGCCAGCAGATAGACAAATAAAAGCCGATTGGTCTCCCCGCCGATCACTGCCGGATTCAGCACCCCGCCCAGGGTAAATTCCATGGTGTCCCCATAGACCATCAGAAAGACGATGGCAATCAGAGCAAACGCGGCCCCACCCAGCGACATGTACAGATACTGGCGCACCGCAAGGATGGCCTCTCGCACCAGCGTGTGCAGGATCAGCGGCACCGTCACCAGCGTCAGCAGCTCATAAAACAGATACATACTGAGCATGTCCGACGCAAATGCCACGCCCAGCGTCACTCCATAGGTCATACTGTAGAACATGAAAAAGATCTTTTCGTGCCCTTCGTGCTCCATATACTCAAAGGAATAGAGCATGGCAAAGGGCCAGAGGGTCGACACCAGTCCCCCGAAAAGCATCGCCAGCCCGTCGATCCGGAAGGAAATGGAAAGCCCCCGAACAAAATAGACCAGATGCAGCGTTTCCGTAGTACCGCGGGACAGCGCTGTCAGGACGATCGCTGAGGTTGCGATCGTCAGCACCTCCAGATAGATCAGCATTCCCCTTCTGGAGCGAAACGGAAGCACAGGCGTCAGGGCGCCCCCCAGTATCGGAAGCAGAATGGCTGCCACAATCCAATATTGACTCATCAAACCTTCCAACCTCCTTTAGAACAACGTTCCAATGATTTCGTTGAGATAGTGTATCAGCGGATTCGGGAATGTGCCCAGAAGTACGGATAGTCCGGCCAGAATGAGCAGCGGAATGACCATCACTCCCGACGGCTCCTTTTTCTGCAGTCCTTCGTAATCATAATCTGCTCCCGGCAGAAAGCCCCGGATCGTGATGGGCAGCAGATATCCCGCAGTCAGCAGGGCGCTGACCAGGAGGACCACCGGTCCCAGCCAGGAAAATACCGGGATGCCGGATTCCAGCGAACCGCCTGCCAGATACCATTTGCTGATAAATCCGCTGGCCGGGGGAATGCCTACCAACGCAAGGGACGCGAAGGTGTAGCACCAGATCGTCACCGGCATTTCCTTTCCGATCCCGGTCAGCTCATCCACCCGGATCTTTCCGGTTTTATAGATGATCGCTCCTGCGCTCAGGAACAGGCAGGACTTGATGCAGGCATGGAATACCACATGCAGCAGGGATCCGATCATGGCTTCGGGATTCAATAACGCCAGCCCGAACAAGATATAGGAAATCTGACTGACCGTGGAATAAGCCAGCCGCTTCTTCATCACCTTTTCCCGATAGGCCAGCATGGAGCCCATGAATACCGTGATCAGCGTCAGAGTCAGCCAGGCGGTCTGCACCCAGGTTCCCCGAATGACCTCCGGGCCCACCACGTAGAAGATCACACGGACGATCCCCAGCACACCCATTTTCACGACCAGACCCGACAGCACGGCGCTGGCCGGGGCAGGCGCCACCGGATGGGCCGTGGGAAGCCATGCGTGCATAGGAAACATGCCGGCCTTCACGCCGAATCCCAGGATCATCAGAAATACCACCGCAAGCATCAGCGCGGAATGTCCGCCCGCAGCCTCCAGTCCGCTCCCCCCTGCCGTAAAGTCCAGTGTCCCGGCATAACGGTTCAGGAAATAGATTCCGAAGAGGGCCAGATACGCGCCGCACAGAGAATAAAACAGGTACTTTAAGCCTGCCATGATCGCTTCTCTCGATTTGTTGTGCATGATCAGCGGAAGGGTGGTCAGCGTCATCATTTCATAAAACATATAATAGGTCACCAGATTTCCGGAAAAGCACAGCGCCATCAGCACGCCGTACACCAGCACATAGAATCCGAAATACCGTTTTTCTTCCTTTTCATGCTTCATATATTCGCAGGAAAAAATGCCTGCCATCAGCCACACCACCGTGATCACCGCGGCAAACACCCGTCCCAGCGGATCCACGTGGAAATACACCTCCAGGCTGCCACCCAGCCGCAGAAGATGCAGCTCCGCCTGTCCCTCCGCGATCACGGCAAGGGCGCAGAGCATGGAAAATGCCAGTGAAAGAAAGGATACGCCCAGCAGCACGTTCCGTTTTTTCAGCCCGGGAAAAAACAGGATCAAAACGCCGCAGACGATCGGCAGAAATACCGCCAAAATCAACCAGATATTGAAATTCATGTATGCGTCTCCTTCCTTATATAAAGTGAATCAGTCCGGTCTCGATGATGCCGATGATCGGCTCCGACATCATGCCCAACACCAGATTGATGAGGATAAACAAAATGATCGTAATGGTATACAGTCTCTGCTGTCCTGCCTTCATCGTAAAATAGCCTTTTTCCGCTTCCACCTCCCGCTTCTCCGGCACATAGATCCGCACCACGGTTTTCAGGAAATAGATCGCGTTCAGGATGGTACTGACCGCGAGAACGATCAACGTGGGCATCATTTTATGGGTGGGATGCATGACCGCCGCCTCCGCAAAGAGCAGCTTGCTCACGAACCCGGAAAACAGCGGGATCCCCACCATGGACATGGCTCCGACGGAAAATCCCACGCCCGCCACCTTGTTGCGGTAAGCGGAGCCTGTCAGGTCGAAGAAGTTCCGGCTTCCCGCCGACACGTCGGTCAGTCCGATAGCGGAAACAAAGAGCAGGGACTTGGTCGCCGCATGGGCCAGGATATGGAAAATGCTTGCCACCATCCCTTCCGTCGTCCCCAGGCCGAAGCCCATGTAAATATATCCGATCTGGGCCACCGAGGAAAATGCGATCATCCGGCGGATGTCTTTTTCCCAGATGGCGCTGATGGAACCGAAGATCATGCCGCTCAGCCCGAACAGGAACAACACGTTTGGAATCTTGCTCCCCACGATGATATCAAACCCTACCACGCGGTAGAAAATTTTGATCAGCAGGAAAATATATCCCTTGGACACCAGGCTGGACAGCATCGCCGCCGAGGATACCGTGGAATATCCGTAAGCGTCCGGAAGCCAGGCATGGAACGGGAACAGCGCGCTCTTGATGGCCAGTCCCACCGTTACAAGCCCGATGGTGATGGTCAGCGGGATCTGATAGGTGCCCGCCGCCATGATGGCCGCCACGCTTTCCTTGATATTGGACATCAGAAGGTGCCCCGTCAGGTCGTAAAGCATGCAGATCCCCATCAGCAGCAGACCGGACCCCAGCAGGCTCATGATCATGTAGCGGACCGCCGCCTCAATGGTCCTTCCGTTCTGCCGGATCATGATCAGCCCGCAGGCGGCAATGGTGTTGATCTCCACAAATACATAAGCCGTGAAAAGGTCGTTTGTGTAGACCAGCGCCAGCAGAGAGCTCAGCAGCAGATCCGTCAGGATATAATAAATATTGTGCTTCGTGACTTCCACTTCATCAAACAGTTTTTTACGCCCGCCCAGCATGGACAAAAGCATGATGACGCAGAAAAACAGAGCCATCCCCGCTTCCAGCGCTCCGGCCCGGATCTCATTTCCCCAGGGTGCGGGAAAATGTCCCATCATAAAGGTAAAACTTCCCCCCGTCCGCATCAGCCAGGACAGAAGCCACGCGGAGGCGGCGCCGATCACCAGGATGACCGCCGTATTCAGCCGTTTCGCCGCTTTTCCCGGAAGGATGGAGGACACGATCCCGGAAAACATGGACAACATGATGGAAAAGAACGGTACATTTTGTACAAATGCCATTTAGATACCCTCCTTTTTCAGCCGCAAAGAGATTTCATCCAGATCCAGCGTGTGATACCGCTTGTACAGGCGTACCGTCAGGGACAGCATCAGAGCCGTCACGGAGACGGAGACCACGATGCCGGTCAGCACCAGGCCGCTGGGAATGGGATTGATGTAGGCTTCCACCTCCTGCACTCCGTCCACTACGATAGGCGCGGTCCTTCCTTCAATATAGCCTTTGATCGCCAGAAACAGATAGACTGCCGTGTCCATAATGTTCAGGCCGATGATTTTTTTGATCAGATTCTTCTGGAGCAGCAGGTTCGCGAACCCGATCCCAAACAGAATCATGGCAACAACTTCCCCCAGATTGGGGAGCAGATTGGAACCAAACATTTTTCAGAATCCTCCTTTTCGAAACAGTGCATAAAACATGTACATCGTTCAGAATCCTTCCTTTCGAAGCAATGCAGGGAACACGAACATCTGTCAAAATCCTCCCTTTCGGAACAGCGCAAAGAACGCGTACATCGTACATGCGACTACCAGGCCGACACAGATGTTCAGGGGCAGGATCAGGCCGCTGCTGATGATCGCTCCCGGCGTTCCCAGCGGGATCCCGCTCTCCAGATGATGCGCTCCGGTATAAAAGGAATAGCTTTTTGCCAGGCAGTAAAAGAGCAGCGCCCCGAAGCTGACCGCCTTGTAGGTCTTTTCCGTAAAAAACCGCTCTGTCTTCTCGAATCCAAATGCGTTCAGGTACAGGATCAGCCCTGCCCCTATGATGGCCCCGCCGGAAAATCCTCCTCCCGGCGAAAGATGTCCGTTCAGAATGATATAAATGCCGAAGAGCATGATGATAGGCACCAGGATCCTGGCTGCCATCTGCAGGATGGCATCTTTCTTTGGTTCGTAAAAGCTGTCCCTGCGCTCCTCGTCCTCCGCGCTGCCCTTTCCCTTCTTTTTGTCATTTCGCAGCAGGATCAGGACCGTGCAGGTGGCGATAAAAAGCACATTGGATTCTCCAAAGGTGTCGAACGCACGGTAATCCAGGATCATGCCCGTCACAATATTGACGGCCCCCGTATCCTGCAGCCCGTCCTCGATATACTTTGCCGCCACCTCATTACTTGCCGGATTGCTGGCGGAGCCGATCGGCGGGAGGTAGGAAACCTCCACGATCAGGATCAGGACCAGCACGGTACAGCAGAGCACGGCCGCCATTTTATAAAAGCGCTGAAAAAAACGGTATACCCGGTTATGCTCCGTATCATAGGTTCGCGTCATCACCTCGTCCAGATCATGCTCATACCGTTCCAGCTGCTTGCGGTCCGGTTTGTATTCCTCCCGCGGGATCACTTCCATATTATCCAGATAAAGATCCTTTTCCCCACTGAGCCAGTGCTTCATACGGACGATCCGCTGACGTTTGTATTCTTCCTCGGATATTTTTCTACTCATCGGTTTCCTCGTCCTCCTCTCCAAGGGCATGGATCTTCTTCAATGTGACAAAGAACAATACGCTGGTCACTCCGGCACCCACTGCCGCTTCTGTAATGGCAAGATCCGGGGATTCCAGAAGGATCCAGATGATCGACATGACCAGGCTGTAGGACATGAAGATCAGGATGGAATTTAAAAGGTTTCTGGAAAAGCTCACGGAGATGGCGCAGATAACCAGAAAGCCCATCAGGATATATTCAAATACAGCCATTACGTTTCCTCCTCTGCTTTGTGCTGGATTGCTTTGTCGTGGTTCACTTTATTTTGATCCACTTTATCAGCATTCTTTTTTTTCTGATCCGCATAGATGATCTCTCTCTGGTCCTCGTCCCAGAGGTGCTCCATGACCCCTTCCTCCAGCTCACAGCACCGCTCCAGATGTGGATTGGTGGTGGCCTCAAGGCGGGCGATCAGGTGGGAGGATACCGGAGAGGCATTCCACAAAAATACGATGATCAGCGCCATTTTCAGGGAGGCAAAATTCCATCCCGACAGGATGATCAGGCCCACCAGGGAAATGCCGATGCCAAGAGTGTCTCCCATTGCCGCCGCATGCATCCGGTTCAGGACATAATTAAACTTAAAAACGCCGAATACCTGTACGGCAAAGACGCCAAGTCCGGCCAGCAGGAACGCAACGCCGAGAATAAACTGCAGCCATTCGATCAGGATCATAGCCAGACACTCCTTTCCGGGGTTATACTGCCAGCTATCTGCTGCTTTTCCCCGCTTGCTTTTTCTGCTGTTTCTGCTTCACCAGTCCGGTTCATTTTCGCCAGTGTTCCTTGCATCTTCGTTGTTTCTTCCTGGATGTTTTCTGCCGGATTTCCCTCATATTCTCCCTCCTGGATCTGCACAGTCTGTCCTCTCCCTGATTCACTCTCAGGGATGTTTTCAGCCTGCTTTCTGCCGGATTCACTCTCACGGGTGTTTTCAGTCTGCCCGGCTTTTTCGCCCTGCTTCAGTTTCCTGTGCTTGGCCAGCTTCTCCAGATGCACGCCGCTGTACACCTTGGTCAGCACCACCACCGCAAGAAAGCTGATCATGGCATAGATCAGGCAGATATCCAGAAGGTATCCTTCTCCCATGTACACGGCAAGCATGGCGATCACCACCATGACAATGGTTCCCATCATATTCACCGCCACCACCCGGTCGGCAATGGTCGGCCCTTTGATGGCGCGGATCAGACACAAAAGCAGAAGGATCGCAAGAAACAGGAAAATGGAGATAAAGATCCACGAATGTTCCAATATGATCCGCATATCACTCACCAATCCTTTCCAGCTTCTCCAGCATTTTCACAAACACGGAATCCCCCATCCCCTCCGAGAGGGACTTGTCCAGGCAATGTACCACGCACTCTTCCTCATCCATCGACACCGTGATCGTCCCCGGCGTCAGGGTGATGGAATTGGCCAGTAGCACCCTGCAGAATTTGGATTTCAGATTCGTATGGACACGCACCATCACCGGCTCCACCACCTCGCTGCTCGACGTGATCAGACGGGTGACCGCCATATTCGCTTTGATGATCTCCATGATCAGCACAAGGATATAGCGCAGAAGGCAGACGCTTCTTTTATATAGAAGAAACTCCTGTCTCAGGCTGTAATCCATAAACCTGCAGATAAACGCAAACATGAAAAGGACAATCACTGCGCCGATCACGGCAATCTCCGCAGTAATTGTCCCGTTGAATATGATCCATACACCAAAAAATAACAACAGCATGATCTTCTCTCCCTTGCGCAGCAGCATCGGCGCCGCATTTGCGCCGATGTCCGCGTAGTTTTCAAAACGCTATTGTCTATTATAACAGATTTTTCGACTTTTTTAATCTTTTTTATCAGTTTTTTTATTTCTTTGCAGATTCTTAGTTACTGTTCACGACGCCTCGCACTTTACCGCAAGGCATCCGGCCCCTCAGCAATACCGCAGCCTTTCCACCACGCTCCCCGCACACAGTTTTTTATAGAACACCAGCGGCACCGCCGAAGCTGCCAGCAACAGGAGCGGCAGGCACACCGCCACCGGAACAACCGTAAAGTGATACGCAAACGCCCACTGATTCCGGATCACCACATCCTGACAGATGAGCCAGCTCAGCAGATTGCCTGCCGTGACGGCCAGGACCGACGCGCTGCCGATGTATGCCGCACTCTCCCAGATCAGCATCCGCTTCATCTGCCTGCCGCCCATGCCCACGGCGCTGAGCATGGCAAGCTCCTTTTGTCTTGTGAGAATTCCTGTGACCATGATATTGATAAAGTTCAGGATCCCGATCGCCCCAAGGACCAGGCTCAGGCTTCCGCCGATCATGGTAAACACCTGCTTCGTTTTCTGAAATTCTTCCTTCAGCGTTTCAAAGGAAATGCAGACCATGCCAGAGTCTTCCATCCATTTCGCCGTGATTTTTTCTGCCTCATCCCGATGAGATTTTTCCACATCATAGACCACGCTTAAGGGCTGTTTCTCACCGTACAGCTCCGCAAATTCCTGCTCCGGCAGGATCACGTTGATCCCGATGCTGATATCCATACGCGCGGTCAGTGTGGAGGGCAGCTCTCCGACCGCCATCACCGTATATTCCTTTTTCTGCCCTTCCTTTCCCTCCAGAGTGATCCTGTCTCCGGGCTGATACAGCATCTCCGGCTTCACGCCCCACCAGGGCGCGCCGTCGCAATAGACTACGTATGTCCCCTGGGCCCATTTTTCCGCGTCAAATTCCCCATCCGTATATACCGCATGCTCCACCAGCGTTCCTGTGGCCGCATAAGCATACAGCGGCTCCTGTCCTCTTTCCAGGTCGCACATATCCGTATATTCATTTCCCTGCTCATTTTCCCAAGTTAGTCGCTCCAGAGCGTGCTCCGAAAGATCCGCCTGTCCGAGCTCGCAATAGACCTTTTCAAACCGGGTCAGGCCCTGAAGCTGACTGACCGCTTCTTCAAATCCGCTGTCAATCCCTTCCAGATTCTTGTCATATTGTCCGGCCATGGCCACCGTCCAGTCCGTCACCTCAAAATCACCGTTGGTCTGTGTTTCCACATACCGCTCCAGGTCAAATCCGCTGATGATGGTGTATGTGGTATTTAAAAGAGTCATACTTAAAAAGAGGGACAGGATCACCAGCACCGCTTTTTTTCCGTCACGGCGCAGGTTCCGGAGGGCAAGGATCGCAGGGGCGTTCTTTTGCTTTGCGGATTTTCCGAATCCCAATGTACTTGTTTTTTTCTTCCGCATCATTTTTATATGCGCTTTCCGTTTCCACAGGATGCTTCGATGTGCTTCCGCACACTGCTGTATGCTTTTCCGGCATCGCCCCGGCGCGCCCTTCTGTTGGGTCTCGCCGGTATAGCGCACCGCTTCCACAGGGGAAACGGATGCCGCAATCCGTCCCGGCGAACGGAAGCTGATATACACCGTCAGCAGGCTGAACAGCGCCGCCCCGGCCAGCACTGCCGGAGATATCGTATAATCCTCAAATTCATAGGTCTGCAGGAACAGCATCACTACGTATGGAAGGAGCTGATATCCCACGGCGTATCCTGCCAGAAGCCCTGCGGGGATCCCGACGGCGGACAGGCCCATTGCCTGCCGCAGAACGATCCGGCGCAATTGCTTTCCGGAAGCCCCGATGGTTTTCAGCAGGCCGTAATACTGGATATCCTGGGTGACGGAAATATAAAAAATATTGTAAATGATCAGGTAGCCGGAAACCAGGATGACCGCCAGAAGGATGACTATGGTCAGGATCGTGTAGAGATCGACGCTGAGTGACGAATATGCCGGGTTAATCCCGCCCGGGGTATCCTCCGGCAGTCCGGCCCGCGCAATCAGATCCGCCAGCTTCCCCTGTAGATTCCAGGTATTTGAAAAATCAATGTCCGCCATGACCGTTCCCTCATAAGGCACGCCCTCCTTAAACGTGGTCATCAGCGTCGGCGCGGTCTCCTCACTGTAGGCTTTCGATACCCATACCTGCTGTGCAGGCGCAACCGGATCCCCGTCCCAGACGCCGCACAGGGTAAAGGTATCTTCGCGCAGTGTCCCGTCAACCATGATTGGAAATACGATCCGGCTTCCAGGCCGATCCGGAAGCCCCATCGCGTCCAGGACAAGGCGGGGGACGGCGATCTCCATTTTCTCTTCCGGCATCCTTCCCTCTGTGGGAAATGATCGGAATGACTGAGCCGAATACGTTTCCCCGTACCGGACCTCCGTATAGAGCTTTTGAAGGCTTTCGTGCGCCCCGGTCCCGGTCACGATGGAATATCCGATCTTCTCGTATCCTCCGGCTGCTTTCACATTCTCATATTCCGGCATGGACAAAAACTTGATCACAGCCTGCGCCGAGCTTCCGGATGCGCGCATCATGCTCTGCCGCGCCACTTCCAGAATCCCGCCGCTCACCGTAAACAGCGCGGAAAACAGGATGGAGGTCAGGATGATGGCTCCGATGGCAATGGCATTTCTCTGCCGGTTCTTCTTCATCTGCCGGCCTGTGAGCAGGCGGATGACCTCTTTATTTCTCACCTGAAACATGGGTGTGAGCCTCCTTTCCGCTGCTGGGTCGGGCTGATCCGGCCGGTTCCGGCTGTTCTGCCCTGTTGGAACCGATCCGGCCGGATTCTGGTTGTTCCGCTCCAATGGAGCTGATCCATGCGGATTCCGACTGTCCCGCCCCGCTGGAACCGATCCGGCCGGGTTCTGGCTGTTCTGCCCCGTTGGAACTGGTCCAGCCGGGTTCTGGCTGTCCTGCTCCGCCGGACTTGATCCGGCCGTCCTCAATACGGATGATGCGGTCTGCCATCTGGGCGATCTCCGGGTTGTGGGTGATCATCACCATGGTCTGCTGAAACCGCTGGTTGCCAGCCTTGAGAAATGCCATCACGTCCTGGCTGGTCCTGCTGTCCAGGTTTCCTGTCGGCTCATCTGCCAGCACGATGGACGGCTTGCCGGCAAGCGCCCGGGCGATCGCCACCCTCTGCTGCTGCCCGCCGGAGAGCTGACCTGGAAACTGATCCAGCTTTTCATCAATCTTTAAAAGCGTTACGATCTCCCGGCAATAGTCTTCATCGATCGTTCCTCCATCCAGCAGTACCGGAAGAACTATATTTTCCCGGACATTCAGCGTCTGCACCAGATTGTACTGCTGAAACACAAAGCCGATGCCGCGCCTGCGGAAGACCGCCAGCTCTTCATCATTCATACTGGTCAATTCCTTATCTCCTACCTGAACCGTACCCTCGGTGGGACTGTCCAGACCGCCCAGCATGTGGAGCAGCGTGGATTTTCCGCTTCCGGAAGTGCCGACGATGGCGGCAAATTCCCCGTAGCAGATATCCAGGTCGATGCCGTCCAGCGCTTTTGTTACATTTTCCCCTGAGCGATAATATTTTTTCAGGCCCCGGGCCTTTAAAACAATGGGTCTCATGAATTGTTTCCTCCTGAATCAATATCGGATTTTTCCAGTTGTACGGTTGCATTCTTTAGATCATCCAACCGTACAGTTAGGAATTTTTTGAGCACATGTTCAGTATAACAGGAAAATGTCACAATCCACTCACAGCAATGTCACGATCCTGTGATGATTCAAAGACCCCGCAGCAAGCTGACGGGGCATCAAAATTCTAGCGCAGCAAGCTGCGGGGTATTTGACCCTCGCGGCAGTCGCCAAATATCCATGCAAGCATGGCTACTTGGCTCGTTGCTTCGCGGGAATAATGTGTCTGATATTTTTGTCAGGACAAGGCGGAGGAAAGAGGCGACGCGGTGGCATCGTTGATTTGCGACAACGCAGAACTGGCAGAAATAGCAGGCGCAGAATTCACCGTTAATTACGCAACGCTGTACTAGATCACATCAACCCCGGCGTCTGCTGAAGGCACTGCTTGAAAATGCACGTATTCCAAAGCTGCGTTGTCCAGGATGGGATCCATGTATTTTTCGCGGAGATGCCGGTTCCCGGCAAACAGGTACGGATGTAGATCGGGATATCTGTGTGGTCATACTCTACGTTCTCCCGCAGGTTTTTCTCAAAAGCTGCTGTGTCCATTTTTATTTGCCTCCTGTCGGGTTGTTTTGTTCATGGTCAGTTTTTTCGCATATTTACTGAATTTTATATCTTTAAAATAGATTCATTCTTTCGGACTACAAAACAAATTCCGCTATGGTCTGTCCTATTTTTACAATATCGCTGCCTCCGCTGAATTCAAACTTGACAAGCCCGATGCTGCTGAACCACAGTTCCAATTCGCTGTCCATGTCAAATACGCCGGATGTCTCTACGGAAAACGCCTGTATCTTAGAGTAGGGGAGTGAGGTGTAATCCTTCTTTTTCCCTGTCAACCCCTGTACGTTGACCGCAATGACGCGCCTGTCGGTAAACGTGACGGAATCGCGGATCCCCTTGTAGCTTCCGATGATCGTTTCTCCCGGGATCAAAAGCTGGTCGATCCCTTTTCCTACAGAGTCCGTTTTCATAAGCTTCACGAAGCTGCCGTTTTCAAAATCAATCATAGTAAAATTCCTTTCCTGAAGTCTCTGTATGGAGCATTGTTTTTAGTTGTGCTCACGGCCGATGAAATCTGCCGCACAGCATAGATTTATTTTAGCACACTTCTGATGGGTTTGGAGATTCATTTTTCATATTGCAGAACCCCCGCGGAAATATTATAATGTCAGCAGGAGGCGCGCACCCATGGGAACCTATCTGAATCCCGGTAATCATGGCTTTCGCGGTATCCGGAATGATATCTATGTAGATAAAAGAAGACTGATCCATCTGGGATATCTTGCCTATGATGAGGAACCGAAGCAGGCGCATATTCCGAATGAGGAGATCCGGCTGGAATTTGCCCGGGCGATCCGTGAGGTGAAGCGGGATGATACGGTCCGGCGGATCCGTGAAAGCGAACAGCTCATTTTTAAAAGAAGCGGGGAAGGATAGACACAGGCATACTTGTATCATTGAAGATGCTTGAGAGGATGTTGAATGAAAAGGGAAGCAGTAAAATAAAGCGCTCAGTTAGATTGCCGCTCAATCTAACCGAACGCTTTATTTTATACTTCCCTCCCTTTTGTTTTTTACCGAACGCAAATCGTACACTGTTTTTTGACAATGCTTACAATACTAGCTCCCAATCTCCAATCCATTGTTTTTTGGTAGCGTTGTATTTTCTGCGGTATGTATTACTGCCGATGGTTTTATAACGCCAGATGATAACATCTGACCGAGGCGTTATAGTGTCATTGTTCTCTTGGGATACTGCGATTGACGGAATCAGAGAAGTATCGGTATATACATCCTCTGTAAATACTGCTACGGATGAAAGTAAAAATAAAATAAATGACAGCGTAAGCATTTTATTCTTCATTTGATATCACACTCTTTTCTATATCGTAAAAAGTCACTCTGCATAATAAACCGGAAGGTCTCTGATTTCTTCAACATCTGGGTTATGTATGGTCCCCATATACGTATCAGGATCTATATAGAAATCATACGAACCGTCTGGCTGCATCAGTAAGTAACTGTTCTCAGTTATACCAAAAACTTCACCATCTTTTTCTTCCTGCGGCATCCACATAGGTTCAATGATAAATAATGTAGAAAGAAACAACAGCACAATGGCAAGGCCTACGGCGCAGAAATTTGTAAACGATCGGTATGTTTTCGCCTCAATGAGCCGTAAAATCCTGTATTTAAGAAATCCGTCCGTATTCCTGGAAAAAGGCAAGGACATTGAGGTTCTGAACAAGTGGTTATGCTGGTTTCGCGCGACCTTTAACAGGCATTTCAGATATAAGATACGCTTTGCGGGAGACAATGCGGCATAGGCTGTTTTATCTGCATCATATTCTATAATATCCGCCATCTGTATCTTTAATAATTTCACAAAAGGATTCCACCAATTCAGAATACACAAGATTTCTGTTACTGCTTTCCATAGAAAATCCCTATGCCTTAGATGGCTTAATTCATGGAATAAGATACAATATAGTTCTTCTTCATTAAAATCAAGATCAGGAAGAAAGACTACAGGTGAAAAAAATCCTATGATGCATGGCGTGGTTACAAATTGCGTGCGAATTACCTTTTTTACAGGATGGGGTACAGGATTCTCTGCATAAATATTGGACAAAATTGCGGATATACCTGGATTACTAATCAGTAAATTGGGATAGCAGCGTATGGTGCTATATAGTTCCCTGTAGCCGCGAAATGTGTTATATGCAATATAGCCCCCTCCGCAGAGCCAGATCAGCAAAAACAGGCGTGAAGGAGTAACAGCAATATTCTTAATCGTAAAGAATATATGCATGTTGCAAAAATCTATGATCGCAGGTAAAATTTTTTGGGAAGGAACAGTTATGGTATGGAAAAACTCAAACGGCATCAGCAGCCTCAACAAGATAAAAAGTGAAAAATATCTAAGAAACCGGATGCTGAGCTTCGGCGTAATGCATGGTTCCTTCATAATGATATACAAAAAGCAAATCAGACAATTTTCGCCCAAAACAGCCATCATATAAGATCTCATTGAAAAATGCATTTTATTTTCCTCATATCGGTATATCTTTTGTGGGATTATTTATGTTGTGTATATGTTCATTGATGATTTTTTCCAGCTCATTCAGATTGTCAATGTCTTTTTCCTGTTTGATCAAAGTACTGATCAAGCTTAGAGAATTATAATTCATATGCTGTATCTGACTGCAGAGATACTCTTCATATGAAACCGCAGGGCGGTAAATTCTGGTCAATACAGTTCCACGCTGTGCAATATCCGCAACTTCAATATAAGATTTTTTTAACAGGTTTTTCATTGTTACGCGGACAGTATTAATATTTAATGAGCTGTCTATTCGAGAAATATCACTGGATGCCAGTGCCTGTTCTGAATTCCATAGAACAATCATAACATCCAACTCTTTGTTGCTTAATTTCAGTTTTTTCATACATAATCTCCTGCTAAGTGATTGTATATTTTTTATAAGATATACAGTTCGTCTAATCATGATCTGCAAAGTATTCTCTATTGTTTGATAAAGTATAACATTATCAAACAACACTGTCAACATGATTTGCTTTAAATAATAATCAAATATATAAAGTTAAATACTAGCCGCAAGAATAATTATCAATCTAATCATTAAAAAAATATTGACATTGCCGAAATGTGTGGTAAAATATAAAATAACTAAAGTTTTCGAAAACATATAGTAAATATTGCCAGGGAGGGGGGGGAAGCATGAAACGGAAAGCAAAAGCATATATTGCAGTTTTAATAGCTTTGATCGTAGTAATAGCTGTAGTTTATTATTATAATAATTTTTGCAGAATCGCATATTGCAAAATCGTAGAAAGAAATAATAAAGAAATTTTACTACAGCAGGATTATCCTGGTTATTTTGTTGATCCAACAGAATTTGGAACCACTAAAATTTATATTATTGTGAATCAAGAGCTGGTCGATGAATTTGATCAAATGCTGGATATGAATGGCATCAATGAAGAGGATCATTTCAAGGTTAGTTTTCTATTTAACAAATTGTGGGGCATCGAAAGAAGAGAAGAAGGAGTATATATTAAAGCAAGGGAATTAATGGAAATAGAAGAATCTGATGTATAAAAAACGAATCGTGTGGTAGGATGCAAGAGAAATGTATCTGTTTATAATTGGAGTTTATTCAGAAGGATCAAGAAATTGAACGTTTAAAAAAGTTACTGGCGGAAAAATAAGTACGTTTACAGAAAACAAACTTCAAACAGACGCTAAAACAGACACCGGCCGCATGCCTCCACGCAACCGGTGTCTGTTATAAATCTAAGGAACTGCTGGGAAATAACCCGCATATCCATTCGCAAAATCCGTGCTACCGCACTCTTGCGTCTGCTAATGCAGCCGCATTTTTCTCATTCATGCCACAATCTTCTTCCCTGACGCCTCCAGATTGGACACGTCGATCGCTGCCTCTACCCCTTCCGGCACTTCCGTCTCCAGCAGGATCTCCTTCCCAGTCTCCTTGACATGAACCTTGATCCGACCATGCGCCGACTGATAGATACAGGTAAATTCATGCATGCTCTCCGGCAGATACGGGCGGATCGTGACTTTGGAAAAGCCCGGCGCCTCCGGGATGATCCCCGCAATTCCATTGTAATACCATTCGATGATATGCCCCATCATATCATGGCAGTGGCTTCTTGGATTGCTCTCCCAATATTCTCCCAATGTAGTCTCTCCGTCCAGGATAAACGCATAATAGCTGGGATGTGTTTCCCGCAGAATGAACCGGCTGACCAGCTCGTTCATTCCGTAGATCCTCGCGCACTGGATGATATACGGCAGACCCACTTCTCCGGCGATAAACGCGCCTTCTCTTTCCAATGTATAGCGCAATGCCCGGACCACATCCGCTTTCCTGTCTTCCGGCACCATATTCCAGAAGAGCGGCAGCGCCTGCGCCGCCTGGGTCAGCAAAATTTCCTCCGGGCGGGCAGCTGCCGCTGTATCATGCCCATCTGATCCATCTGGATCCGCAGGATGTGCCGCACCTTTCCGGTCCTCTGTTCCCCCCGATCCATCACCCCCGCCGAGACACTCATTGCGGGTCGTGTCCCCGGCATCGCACTGATAGCACCAGAACCCTT
This sequence comes from Lachnospiraceae bacterium, assembly GCA_910573785.1. Taxonomy (GTDB): domain Bacteria; phylum Bacillota; class Clostridia; order Lachnospirales; family Lachnospiraceae; genus Schaedlerella. The sequence continues at coordinate 45,452 of CAJSZT010000028.1, forward strand.
TCTCCGGATGCCGCGTCATCAGCTTTTCATTATAATTCGCCCTGATCTCCTCCGCTTTTTCCAGCAGACTCTTCCGATCCTCCGCCTTTCCAAGCACCTGGGCAAATTCCGCAAGACATACCGCATCCGCATAGAGAAACGCAGTCTCGATATTTTCACGGGCCAGTTCATTTTTCGGATTTCCCCAATCCCCAAGCCCATGGTTGATAAATCCATCCGCATTCACCTTTGTCAGCAGATGCCGGAAGTAACGCGTTCCGGCTTCGTAATTGTCCTCGATGATCTGCCGGTCCCCATAGAACTGATAGTGCCAGTAAGTTCCCAGGATGCAGGTACTTCCCCAGGGAATGATATCGTAGAAGCTCCCCATCCCCGGTACCGGGATCACATTCGGGATGTAGCAAGGGCATTGGGACGGCATCAGCCCATCTCCCGGATATATTTTTTCTCCCGCGTAATCAAAGAAATAGTCTTCTTTCGTGTGCTGTGCGTACCGCATGTCCCGGAGGAATTTTTCCCACAGCTTTTTCCCGTCCTTCATATAGAAAATGGAACCTGCCATCAGGTGGTTCGGCTCCTGCCAGGCAAAACGCTCAATGGTGGGGCAGTCGGTGTGAACGCCTACCATATTTGCCTCCACGGTCTTTTCGATCATGTCATAAATCTGGTTGTAGCGCTCGTCATCACAGGTAAATGTGCCGGAGCGTTTATGGGCGCTGGTGATCGCATGGGCGGTGAGGTTCCGGATCTGAATCGTACCGCAGGTTTCTGCGGCATGATCCCGGCAGTCCAATTGCTTCGGCATGCTCCCGCTCTCTGCGGAACCACATGCTTCCGCGCCCACGAACCGCCCCGCGAAATAGGTAAAGGTCATGCGGAATTTTTCCCACACATCATCCTGGCCGATGATGCAGGTGATACAGGAATCCACGGTGATCCAGTTCTTCGCCACCTGATCCACATCTCCGTTTTCATCCAGCTTTTCGGCAGGATAGATCCGGATTTCATCCCCGGCCTTCCCCCTGGCTTCCAGTTCCAGGATGCCGGACATATTCTGCCCGAAATCGTAAATATCCCGATTGGGCCTTACCCGATGCAGCAGCTTCCCTTCATAGGATTTTATGACCTTCACCGGCGGCATAGTCTGCTCTAGGATGTCCGCCCGGGGGATCTCCTCCTCCGGCACATACTCAGCCTGCTGCCATGCGCTGTCGTCAAATCCGGTCTCGCGCCAGCCAGCCTGACGGAGCCCCCCGTCTATCGTCTCCGAGCCGTAGACATTGCTCATGATAACCGGATGCTCCTTCACCTTGAAGCTGTCGTCTGCCGCAATCAGATCCCGGGTGCCGTCCTCATATTCCAGTTCCAGTTCCATTGCCAGGATCAGGCAGCTTGCGCCGGGCCGGTAAGGATTCGGATTGGGCGGCATAAATCCCGGAAATGTAAATGTATAATGCTCGTCGCGCTTGATAAACCAGCCGTTTCCCACCTCCGCGCCGATCACATTTTTTCCGGGACGCAGCATGTCTGTCACGTCAAAGGTGACATAATAGATCAGCTTCCGGTAATCTGTCCACGCAGGATCCAGCTCGTGGTCACCTGCCTTTTTCCCGTTGATATAAAATTGGAACTGTCCAAGTCCGCAGACCTTTGCTTCAGCTCTCTTTACCGCTTTGTCAAGCGTAAGCTCCTTTCTTGCGTAAAATGGTTTCGCGGTTCCATTTGTAATCCATTGTTCAAACATTTTTGCGTTCCTCCCAGTACAGTTTTGTGCATTATACACCTTCGGAGAGCGCCTGAACAGTTTCTAATGTGACATCCGAGAGGTTCAAAGCTGACATAGTTACAGGCCACTGGTAAACCCGTGACCTGTAACTACATTTCCAATAAGTTATTTTATACTCACGGCCGATAAAATCTGCCGTAAGTATCGCGCCAGCCGCAGCCGTGAAGCGGCAGATCAATCCTGCGCGCAGTATGACCTATTTTTTCAGGTCCATAACCGATTCCGGAATTTCGGATTGATTCGCTTTGTATGCCGCACGAGCTTTAGCCCGCTTTACTTTCAGAGCTTCCGGCGTTGTCTCCGCTTCCGCGACAGTCATCCTGCGTTCTTGTAAAACCATTCTGTCCTTTTGTACGGAATCATGAAGCGGAGCATCCTTTCCGGCATCCTCTGGAATCCCTTCCGGCGCGTGGTCCGCATTTGCTTCCTTCCCGCCATTGTCCGCCGCAAGGTCCGTATTGACTTCCTTTCCGCCATTGTCCACCGCGCGGTCTGTATTGGCTTCCTTCTCGTCATTGTCCGCTTTTTCCGTGCTTTCCACGGAATCTTCCATCCCAAGTTCCGCCTCTTTTGCTTCCTTGAGCGCCTTTTCTGCCTCTGCCTTCTCTGCTTCGGTCGGAAGCTGGGCGTATCTGCCGCTCTTTACAAATTCCCCCATCGTCTCTTCCAAAGCCCTGGTCTTCATCAGTTCCTGCCACATGATCCCAAGCTTCGCGCCTTCCGGTATAGCCGGATTATTCTTCACATTGTTCACTGTGCTTAAAGAAGCTGCCGTATGGTTCATTTTCACACGCTGGACATCTTCCTTTGTCCTGCATCTCTTAAGCTCCTCTTCATAGCTTTTCTGCTCTTCTTCTATGGCTCTTGCTTTCTGATATGTCTGGGGATCATTCTTCTGCAGATAATCCATTTCCTCCCGCGTCAGCTTCTTACCGGCTGCCAGCTTCGTCCTGATCTGCGCAGAAAGCTTGGAGGATCCGTCTGCCTGTGCCTCCCGGATCTCTTCCGCCTGGCGCACAGTTGGATCGCTTAATTTTGTACTTCCGTCAGCAGTGAAGTCATTGTTCGCTTTCTTCTGCTTCCACTTCATCTGCATTTCCATATTTTTTGTATACATGCCTATTGACTGCATCACAGAAAAATCCAAAACAAACACCTCCTCTATACATTTATAACATCATGATCCCTGCATTTTCTTACAGCATGCCGTGACAGAATCGAAAAGTTCTTTGTCATCATTTTTTGACAAATTCTGGAGAACCTGCAGCCACTCTTCACACGGATAATGTATAATATATTTTTCGTCATATTCCTGAAATGTCTTTATACCTTCCTTCTCTGTTTTTTCCAAAAATTTTGAAAAAGCTTCTGACAGATATACCTTTTTTCTATGTTCCACTGCTTCATCTGCCTCTCTCTGCCATATCGGAATTGCACGGTGTTTCAGAGCCAGATAAATGAGCTTATCAATCTCTATGCTCTCCCTGTCATAAAAATCTTCCAGATAAACCCTGCCCTCCTGCCGCTCTTCTGCCGAAGCCGGATAATATTCGAGCCACTTTTTCTTTTCCTGTTCGCTTTCCACCAGATCCACAGGGGACTGCGGCTTATTCATACAGCATTTCTTATATTTTTTCCCGCTCCCGCAGGGACATGGATCATTTCTTCCGATCTTGACCTTCTTCTCCGGCTTATTGTACTGTGCTGCCGCCTTGCGAAGAAGCTTTTCCATCTCTTTCTGGCTGAGCTCATTTTGCTCCGGCTGTTCGAACATAGACCAGCTCCGCAGCATATCGGCCGCATGGATCGGTGATCTGCAGAACGCCTCCTTATTATATCGAAACATCATATCTACACATTCTGCATATCCTTCAAAAGCGAATCCATCTATCCTGCCGTCTTCAAAAAGGCGCCTGATCTCCGGAAGCATTTCCACAAAATGACATCCGCACATCGTATATATCAGCTCCGTATAAATATAATCTCCGATTTCTTCTTCATTATATACAATCTCTCTGATCAGCTCCTGAAGCTCTTCTTTCCCAAACTCTCCATCCAGATGAAGCTGTCCCACGACTTTCAGCATCGCGCTTCTTGCGTAATCATCCATATTTTTATTTTTTATAGAGGTCTTCAGAAGTTCCTTATCTCCATTATATGTATTATATAGAATATCCTGTAATCCTGATGTAACAGCGTCTCCGATCATCCCGTCCAATACATCCCGGGGAAGCGAAACCAGCTTCATGATCCTGGGAAAGCTCTCCCTTTCCTGAAACTGCCCCAGCAAAAATATCGCATAAAAATGCAGTTGATAATTCTCGTCTAAATCCTCTCCCTCAGAAACGGCTCTGTCTATCGCGGCATTCAAATAAGGGATCGCAAGGTCTGGATTCTCGCTGATGATCAGAAATTGTTTCTCTGGAAAATTGGGGGTTCTGTTAGTAATCTCTTCGATTGCTTTCTGTACTGATCCGTTCATTTTTCTTCCTCTCATTTCTCCGATATATAAGCTGACGAAATCCATCGCTTTCCGGCAGGATGAGCAAACCTCCGGATTTCTTTTGAACAATAACAGTATACCATTATTTTGTAGAATATGTAAACTACATAACATTGAAAGCGCAAAAAAATCAAGTTATGATATTGTACATATATCAGCCGCAAAGATGGTTGCAGCCGAAGCGTGCTATAGACCGGCCTGCACTACACCCCGATCGTATCCACCACCGTCATCTTCCGGATCTGCCCTGCCGGCCCCGCGACCGCCGCGCAGACCGAGCCGATCATAATCATCACGATGACCAGCATTTCCCATACCGGGAGACTCCACGCTTCTCCCCAGCGGGAGGTCACAAGCGCCATAAACAGCATCCGGTTCAGCGGCAGCCCGGCGGCGCATCCCAACAATACTCCAAAAGCCGTATAGGTCAGGGCCTCGCCAGCAACCATCCGGATCACCTGCCGGACGCTCATCCCAATCGCGCGCATGGCGCCGTATTCTCTCAGCCGCGCGGACACACCCATGGAGATACAGTTGATGATATTGAAAAAGGAGATCAAGGCGATCACGCCGAGGAATCCATAGAGGAATACAGACATAGAATAGCTGGCCCCCTTGACCTCCTGATTGCCGATCCTTTTGTCAGAATACACGAAGCCGCCTCCGCACGCCTGCTCACATGCCCGCCGGATTTCCTGCACCTGCGCGTCGTCCGCGTTCTGTTCCAGCTGAATGTCTATCACGGCATAACCCGATTCCCCGGTCAGCTTCTGAAAAAATTCCTCCGAACAGATGACCATGCCGGCCGAAACTTCCGTATCCCCGGATTTTCCGTAAGAAAACGGAACGTCTCCCAGCACGCCCACCACAGGAACCTCCCGCTCCTTTCCGCCGGCAGACACCAGGATACTGCTTCCGAACTGCAGCGTATATTCCTCCCGGAACACGGCCAGCACGCCTTTTCCGTTCATTGCGTCCTCCAAACTGCCCTCCATCATGGATTTCTCTGCCCATTGAAACTGCTGTTCTTCATAGGAAATAACATCCAGCGTCCTCCCGTCTGCCGGCATGGTAAGCTCCGCGTAGCTTCTCCCGAATGCCCGCTTCACTCCTGGATAGTTTACAAGCTCCTCGTCCAGTCCTGATGGGATCTGGTTCGAGTAATCCTCTTTACCGATATAAATATCCGGCGCCGACGGACGCAGCGGCGTGATCGCATGGTGCATAAAATCGATAGCCGTACTGAACGAAAGGAACAAAATGATACTGAACGCAAAGGAGCCTGTCACCAGCAGAAAATTTTTCCGGCTGCCGGAGGCATGATGGATTCCCAACGCCGTATCTACCTTGAAAAAACGGGTATTCGCCGCATGCTTTGCCGCCTGCACGGTGCCTGCGTTTCCGGAAACGGCGGTCAGCGGGGACACCTTTGCCGCACGCTTCGCCGGAGCCCTGGCCGCCAGCAAGACGGTGAGGAGGCCCACAAGGATCCCGGCAGCCATACTGGGAAAGCTGATTCCGAACACCGGAAGTCCTTCAAAATAGCCGGGGCTTAAAAAGCGCAGCATCCCGCACAGTACCCAGACTACCAGGATGCCTGCGATCACACCTGCCGGAATTGCAGTCCTGCACCAGCTCAGCGCTTCCCTCCTCACAAATCGGGTCACCTGTCTGCCGGTGGCCCCCAGGCAGCGCATCATCCCGAAAAACTCTGTCCGCCGGGCAATGTTGCTGTTCATGCTTGCGGCGATCATCAGAATCCCGGCGATCATCACAAGCACGGCCAGAACCGCTGCCACAAAATAAAACTGCATCATATAAGAATCCCGGCTCTGGAACATCAGCGCAAGAACCTTCACGTTCTGCCGCGCCTCCTCCGGCTTCAGGCCGAACTGCGCGCTGATATCGCCGATTGCTTTCTGGATATTGCAGTAGGGACGAAATTGTACATAATAAACCTCTTCCCGGGCCGCCCCGGTTTCTTCCGAGCGGAGCGCCGAAAATCCTTCCATGTTCAGGAACATGCCGAACGCGTCATGCTCCGCCATCAATGCCATTTCTTTGACGATCCCGGTAATCCGGTACTGCACGGTGTCTCCCTGGGGGATCGTCATTTCTACGGTATCTCCTACCTGCACCCCAAAGCGGGTCTTTGCGCTCTCATTGAGCACGGCCTCACCGGCATTCCCCGGAAGCGTCCCTTCCAGGATCTCCACATCCGGGAACATTTCCATCATCTCTGGGTCAAACCCGCAGACCGCGGTTTCCACCCCCAGGATCTGATAGCCGTCCTCTAAACGGTAATTCAGCACCCCGTACCGCACACTGCTTTTTACCTCCGGACGCGCTTTCAGCAATGTCCCATGCTCTTCATCCAGCACGAAGGCCGCATGCCAGTTTCCATAAGATTTGACTGCCTGGATCATCTGGGAGCGCATTTCCATGTCCGCCATTCCGAAGATCACAGTAACGAGGAATACGGCCAGCACGATGCACAGTCTGGTCATCCGGTTCTGCTTCCGGTGCTGCCTTGCCGAGATTTTGATCAAGTCCAGATAATGCTTCACTCTGACGCACCTCCCAGCTCCGAAAGTTCCCCGTCCGCGACACGAAATACCCGGTCCGCCGACGCAGTCAGGTTCCTGTTGTGGGTGATCATCAGGACCGTCTGCTGGTAATGGCGGGACGCCCTGCACAGAAGGTCCATCACATCCTGGCTGCTCTGAGAATCCAAGTTTCCGGTAGGCTCGTCCGCCAGGACCAGGGCGGGCCGCGTGATCAGCGCCCGTCCGATGGCCACTCTCTGCTGCTGTCCCCCGGAAAGCTGCCCCGGCAGGTGCTTCCTCCGATTTTCCAGCCCCAGCACCTGCAGGATCTCATCCACCCGGCCCTGGTCCGGCTTTTTGTAATCCAGCAGCAGCGGGAAAATAATGTTCTGCTCCACGTTCAGCTCCGGGATCAGGTGAAAGGACTGAAAGATAAAGCCGATGTTCTGCCTGCGGAAGATGGTGCGTTCATTTTCTCCCATGGCAAACAGGTCCTGCCCGTTTAAAAATACCTTTCCGGCGCTGGCCTCATCCAGACCGCCGATGCAGTTCAGAAGCGTTGATTTTCCGGAGCCGGATACCCCTACTACCATGCCGAATTCTCCTCTCTGCATGGAGAAGGATACGTGCTTCAAGGCATCCACACGCGCTTCGCCGCTGCCATACGTTTTGCTTAAGTTTTCTACCTTTAAGATTTCCAATTGCGATAACCTGCCTTTCTGAATGATTCAAAAGTAATCCGGTACGGCAAAGCTCTTCGGATGATCAGCCTGTTCCCATAAGGAAACAGGTCACTTCAATGGCTGCTTTTCCGGATTGAGTGAATCATAGCATCCCAACCTTACAATCCGGTGAATGGGAGCTTACAGATCTGTAAGATATGTCTGGATGATACAGCATGAACTTTTTCCACCTGTACGGTTGCAATCCGAAATCTCAGTTTTATGCAATTTATTGCAATAAAACCGATATTTCGGATTAGCAACCTACGCATAAATGAGCAAAATGCGGCTGCGTTAGCAGACGGTAGAGTGCGTAAGCACGGTTTTTGCGAATGGATGAATAGGTTGGAGGCTCTTTAGAGCATCCAACCGTACAGTTGGAAATTTTGTACATGTCATGATAAGTCATGGATGGAAAAATGTAATCTGAAATACGCTCCCCTCCCCCGGTCTGCTCTCCACGGACAGGCTTCCGCCCTGCCCTTCCACGATCGCCTTCGCCAGAGGAAGCCCCAGCCCTACGCCCTGTCTGCTGACGGATGACCTGCTGCGGTAAAACTGCTTGAAAATATGATGGATGTCCTCCTGCGCGATGCCGCTCCCATTATCCTCCACAGTCAACCGGAACACCGCCGGAGAGCATTTCCACGAGATTCGGATCATTCCGCCTGCTTCCGTGTGGTCCAGTGCGTTTTTCACAAGATTTCCTACCGCTTCCTTTGTCCATTCCAGATCACAGGTCAGCATTTCCTCCGGATCTCCCCGGACCGCAATCTCCTTTCCCTCCTGTTTTGCCCTCTCCAGCAGATCGTCCACGGCCCGGGAGACCAGCTCCGATACAAAACACGGCCGCTTTTCAAACACAATATTTCCCGTATCCAGGCGCGCCATTTTCAAAAGGGATTGGATGAGCTGCTCCATCCGCTCCAAGGACTGCATGGCTTTCCGTGAAAATTTTTTTACCGCGTCTTCATTTTGCGGCTCCTCAGATATAATTTCCATATACATGTTCAATGCGGCCAGAGGCGTTTTCAGCTGATGGGAAATGTTGGAGATCATATCCTTTAAGAAGCTTTTTGCTCTGTGCTCCATCTCGCTCTTCGCTTGCAGCGACAGGGCAAGCTGCTCAATACTGCCGAAAAGCTGATAGATCGTTCCGGTCTCCCCTGATGGTAAATGCTCCCCGAACCAACCGTCCGCATACCCGGCGATCACCTTTTCCGCGTTTTCATAAAAATGTTCCCGCCCCCGCAGGAAATGTGCCGTGCCCGCCAGGAGAACTGCCGCAAATAAGATTCCTGCCGAGAGCAGCAGCAAGCTCAGGGGAATGGAAGTCTCTTCGGCGAGGAGCAGCAGGTAAGCCGGCGTATCCTCCGTGTGGCCGGTCGTCCGCAGCAATTTTTCTCCTGCTTCCGTCACCTCCGTATGATTCCAGGCCGAGGCGATCAGCGCGGGCTCAATCTCCCGCTCCAAAAGATACGATGCCACCGCAAGCTCACGGTTTACGAGGATCCGCCGGATAGCTCCGGCCTGAAAGATACCGCAGATACCGTGAAAGCAGATCTGCAGCGCACAGATGCATATCAGAAAAATATAAAACCTCCGCGTCTGTTTTTCATACATGAATTTCAAAATATTTCCTCCTTCAATCCCATGATAGCCATTCGTCCGTTTCACAAGGGATACACCGTTCTTTCAGATTGAGCGATGCAGGCGGCAGCTATTCCTTCCACTGATATCCGAATCCCCGGACTGTTTTCAGATGCGCGGGACGGGAAGGATTTTCTTCCAGCTTTTCCCGGAGGCGGCGCACATAAACGGACAGTGTATTATCATCCACAAAATTACCGGCGCCATCCCACAGCTTGTCCAGAATGGTTCCCCGGGTGAGCACCCTCCCGCTGTTTTTCAGCAGCAGGCAGAGCAGCCGGTATTCCGCCCCGGTAAATTCTACAGGCTCTCCGTGAAGAAATACTCTGCCTTCCGCAAGATTCACCGTCACCTCCCCGGACCGCAGGACTCCCTCTCCGGCGCCCTGCATGCTGCTGCGGCGCAGAAGCGCCCGAATACGGGAACACAGCTCCCCCAGCTTGAACGGCTTTGTGATATAATCATCCCCTCCACAGTCCAGGCCGCGGATGACGCTGGTTTCCTCATCGGACGCAGTCAGAAAGATAATGGGGACCGGATTGCCCGATTCCCGCAGCTTTTCGCACAAGGTAAATCCATTTCCGTCCGGCAGGGTCACATCAAAAAGAAGCAGGTCGAAATCTGCATTTTCTGTAAGTAAGCTTTCGGCCTCCCGGATTGTCCCGGCAACCCGGAGGTCAAATCCATTTTTTTGTAAAGAATAAGTCAGGCCGTCAATCAGGCTGATATCATCTTCGAGGAGTAATAATTTCTGCAAATAGAACACCTCCTTTTTCGCATACTTGCCGACTGCCATGAATATAGAATATATTATACACGATTTTGGAAAAATAATGGCTTACAAATATGTAAGGTCGAAAATGGAACCGAAGGACAGATGGTATATCCGTCAGAGCGGGCCAGGCTTCATCCGATCTGACTTTTAACAGATCATTTTCAGTCTTTTTTCGAAGCACTCTGCACTGACGCAGAGTCTCTTCCCACTGTTCACATACCTCTTTGACAAACTGCCGGTAAACCGTTAACCGCTTTTTATAGCCCGGAATCCGGATTCCATGATATGACTTTCCTTTGGAAATGATACTGCTCCATGGGTCTTTCAGGCGAACCCCTTTCCGCTGCAGGCTGTTTGCATCCACCCTGTCTGTCATAGCAGCGCTCAGCAGGCCGATCGCTTCCAGGATTGTAGATTTTCCGGAACCATTTGCTCCGATAAACACATTCACTTTTCCTGGTTCAAAAGATGTATTATATAAAGATTTAAAATTTCCAAAACCCATCTTCCTCAGCTTCATATCTATTTCCCCTTTCTTCCCCAAAGTATAGCATACATCATAAATTAAATATAGGCATCTTTTTGTTTTTGAGCATCAGCTCCATTGAAGGCTCTCTGCGGAAATTGGTGGAGAACGGGGAGTTTAGGCGGGAAGGGGTTGGGAAGTCAACGTTCTATATCCGGTTGAAATAAGCTGTGCTGCAGTGGATAGATCACTCCGCCCCGCAATTTCCAGAATCTACTTTGCGCAGTTATCCCCGCAATTTGTAGCATTGAAAATATGTTCCCTGTCCTTATACATCAGGATCAGCGTCTTTGTACCGCCTGACAGGTTCTTCGGGCCGATCGGCCCGAGTACAGGGCTTTTGATCAGATGCGGGCTGATCACCCTCGACCGATCAACACTAAGTATGATCTCTCTGACCAGCTCATCATCGAACCATTCATCCTAATATGTGCTGTTAAAATAAATATTACTCCGATTGATCACATTTTCATGATCTCCTTAATAAATATACAGCATCTTCCTTTTTCCTCTCCATCAAACACACATGCCGCCAGAACCATCATGGCCATTCAGCCACTCTATAAAAAGTATTTCATCGTAAGCATGGCGCAAAAGCTGCCAAACGTGGGATTTCAAATGAATATATCGCTATCTGCACCGGCATTCAGCGTGATGGAGAGGTGATCGCAGAAACCGTAAATTGCGCAAAACCATCAGGAAAAGAACTGGATACTATATTTCGTGGACATATAGCAGAGGATACCCTTGTGCTTACAGACGGGCTCCGTAGTTATCATGTGCTCGAAACGCTGGCAAGCTGTACAGTTGTAGATATAAATCAGGAAGAAAGAAGGGGAATCTTTAACCTCAATACTGTAAATAGCTTACATTCCTTTATCAAAGAGACCTATAATCATTACCGCGGAGTTGCCACGAAACATATCAATCGCTATAATGCTTTATGGAGGATGCACATAAAAGCTGGGATTCAGGCCGTCCATTGCCGCAGGCAATGGACGGCCTGAGTTACAGGGCACGCCTGGTCAAGGTGTGACCTGTAACCCACTGTGTTCCCCACTAAAAATATAAGATCGAAAGGCTTTACACTCAAATTTCATTTTGTTATAATAAAATTATCTGATAAACATTATTTTCGGAAAAGGCGGTGATCAAAATATGACTGGGAAAGAAATAGTTAATTTAATCCGGCAGCTTAGAAAAGACGGTATGAGCGACACAAAAATTCTCGACCTGATAGAATTCATTGAAACCCACGATCCAAAAGAACAAACAGACGAAGAATAAAGAGTGCCAGAGGATCCTTTAGGCGTTGCAAAAGAAGGGACTGTTATGTCCGAGAGTTTTTCATCTCTTGTGTAACAGCCCCCATTACAGTTCATTCTGTTTTCGCTATACTCTTGTTATTTACTCATATTCTTCGATCGTCCACTCATCCCGCCATTCGATCCGGATCTGGTCCCCGTCGAATTTCAGCGGGAGCCATACATAATCGGACACCGACGAATTGATCTTCATATCCTCCGCGTCCTCTGCCGTGAATACAAATTCCACCTTTGGGTCAAAGATCCGTCTGAATTTTTCCTGGATCCTGTCGGAATACGCTCCTGTTTCATATCCTTCCATCCGGCAGATCTCCGGCTTCCAGCGGTCCGCCAGCGCGATATACAGGTCCTTCTTTCCCGGATGGCGGAACACGGATGTGATCTGGGAATTGAAGGAGGTCTTTGAGCTGTCATTTACATGGGGATCGCCCAAAATCTCATAAGGACCGTTCCAATCTGCCGCCATTGCGGCCTCCGACGGGTTAGAGTAGTATCCGGTTGTACCTGAGGTAATGAGATAATGCAGGCCGTTGCGGGTAAAATGTGCGGGTGCTTCCCGTGCCTGGGGCGGCGCCGTGTGCGGGAAATGTTCCGTATAGGTTCCCGCCGCGTCCGTATAGTCTTCATTGAGTTCTGCCACATAAATGCAGGTATGCGGTTTCTGGCTGATCAGATATCCCTTTTCCGTGTCCGGATCCACCTGCAGGTCGAAGTCCCCGACCTCCAGTCCGCAGGGATTTACTTTCGGGTTCACCATTTCATACGGCCCCAGGATCGAATCTGCCGTCAGCACCGCGAAGCACGGCGGTTCCCCCATGATCTTCAGCCATGCCGCATATTTTTTTGTCCTTTCATTATAAATGATGTGGGGACGATCCATCATGGCCGAAGGATGCAACGGGGACGACTCATCCCTGGTATCCGGCGGGATGATGATCCCCTCGCTTTTCCAGTTATACAGATCCTTTGAGGAATAGCAGCGCACGCCCCAGTGCCAGATGCTGTCCTTTCCGGTTGTCTTTTCCTTATTTTCTCCATACCAGTAAAATGTGTCCCCTACCGTTATGATACTGCCCCCGTGTGCCTGGATCCGGTTTCCGTCGGTGTCAAGCCAGACCCGGCCGGGTGTGATCGAATGATACGTCATAATTCTACCTCCCTATATAATCGGCTGCGCACATTTTATTTCAATTTAAATTCCATATGGAGCCCTTCACTGCTGTTCGAACCAATATAGAGGTCAAATGTCCCCGGCTCCACCACATAATTACAGCTTCGGTCGTAATAGCCAAGCTCTGCTGCCGGCAGTGAAAATTCACATTCCTTCTGTTCCCCCGGCTGCAGCGCGATCTTCATAAACCGTTTCAATTCCTTTACCGGACGCACGCAGCCCGCTACTTTATCATGGATATACAACTGTACGATTTCTTCCCCAAAACAGTCCCCGGTATTCTTTACTTTTACTCTGCAGTTCAGTTCACTATCCAAGCGGATTTCTGGTGTGAGTACCTCCAACTCCGAATATTGGAAGGTCGTATAGCTCAGCCCATATCCAAACGGATACAGCGGCTCTATCGGCACATCAATTCCGGCAAGCTTCAGCAGGAATTCTTCCTGCGCGCCTGACAGATGAAGATCTGCCCGGGATGCGGCCTCACCGCTCATAAAAGCTGTTTCCCCGGCAACTGCCACGATAAAATCCGCATTTTCCGCCTTCTCAAGAGCCTCAGCAAATCCTTCCCTGCTGTCATGAACCCCAAAGCCTTTTACATAAGAAATCTCCGTTCCTTCCGGAGCGTTTTTTTGCAGCCCTTCCACAATTGTGACCGTTTTTCCGCTATCCCCGGTAAATGCCCAGGGGCCGGTCAGTGCTTCTTTATCATCGGCCAGTTCCCCAATGACCAAAATCCGCTTCTTCTCCCTGACAGGCAGGACATCCTCGTTTTTCAGCAGTACGATCGTCTGCCTTGCCACCTCTCTCGCAATCGCTCTGTGTTCCTCTGACAAAACAATTTTCCTGATTTTCTCTGGATCATAGACATACTCTTTGTCAAACAGCCCATATTCCAGCTTTTTCTCCAAAACCCGTCTCGCTGCCGTATGGATGACTTCTTCCTCTAACTGCCCGTCTTCCACAAGCTTTTTGAGATAGTTCCGATAATCATAAGAAGTCATGTCCACGTCATTTCCTGCCAGCAGAGACATTTTCGCCGCCTCAGCCTCATCCCCCGAAATACCGTGGGACACACATTGTTTCACCGCTTCCGCGTCGCTTACTACAAACCCTTGAAATCCCATCTCATCCCGGAGCAGGTCTGTCAAAAGTTCTTTGTCACACACACAGGGGATGCCGTTTAAATCGTGGAACGCTGACATAACACAATCCACTCCTGCGTCAACCGCGGCCCGGAACGGCGGAAGGTATGTCTCATACAATTGCCGCGTCGAAATGCTGACTGTATTGTAATCCTGTCCTCCGCTTGCCGCCCCGTAAGCCGCAAAATGCTTTGCTGTACAGATCATAGGTCCATCCCCGTCATCCGCATGATATTCTTCCACCATTTCTTTCGCGATAACAGATGCCAGATACGGGTCTTCCCCGGGGCTTTCTACGATCCTCCCCCAACGGCCGTCCCTTGCTACATCCAGCATAGGTCCTAATACCCAGTTTACCCCTGAGACAATCGCTTCCTTTTTGGCAGTCTTTACCAATTTCCTGTGAAGCTTTGGATTCCATGCAGATGCCATTGCCAGCGGCGTCGGGAAGATTGTCCTGTACCCTCGGATCACATCCACTCCGACCAGCAGCGGGATCTGAAGCCTGCTCTTTTTGGATGCCGCAATGACCTGAGCCAACTTCGCGTCGTCATATAAATTTACAAAACAACCGATTTCTCCTGCTTCCAGTTCGTCCAAACGCAGATTTTCTTCACACATTGCCAGGCGCTCCTGCAATTTCTGTTCGGATATTTTTCCTTCCATCATTTCCGTTACCCAGGAATCAATATCCGCCTCCCCCCCCGGCAGCGTACAGACGGTCGCCGGGCTGGCCTGATTGATCTGCCCGATCTTTTCCTCCAGAGTCATTTGTTCCATCAACGCGTCCACGCATTGTTCTATTTCTTTGTGAGTCATACTGTACCTCCTGCTGGTCTTTCTATTCCTTTGCCGCCTGTTCTCTTCTTCTTGTCAATTCCGCCACAACTTCCGGTTCTTCCTTATCATAATGGTAAATAAGCTTGTAAGCCAGTATGATCACAATATAAATAACTGCCGGAAGAATTGCGAATACCGCGGTAATCCCAAACCTTGTAGAAGAGGTCTGCACGGCATTTGCCACATATCCTGTCAGCGCAAGTGTCCATCCCGTAATCGCGGACGCGAGTCCCGCGCTGATTTTTCCCGCAAATGTTCCGATGGAAGATGCCGTTCCTTCAATTCGTATTCCGGTCTTGTAATCGCCATAGTCGATCGCGTCCGCGGTAATGATATTGATCGGAATGGAAACCGGACCTGTCATCAGTCCGCCAAAAACGGTTCCCGCGATCAACAAAGGTACATTTGCGGTCATTCCTGCTACAACCCGCATCGCGAAGGAGATCAACTGTCCGCCGCATCCGAAATACACACTTTTCTTTTTTCCGAGATATTTTAAACAGGGGCCCGCAAAAAACAGGACGCTAACCACCATCGGAATCAGGCCTACCATACTCAGTGAGGTCATCAGCATTTCATCTTCCATTACATATTTGTAAAAATACGTCTGTGAACCGGAATTGATATTCAGCGCAAGCTGCATCAGGGTCGTGATCGCCAAACCAAAGATACAATATTTATTTGAAAAGAATAGTTTTACGCCCTCGATAAAGGATAACCTCTTTGTCCCTTCATTCAAGATTCCGTCTTCATTGTGCTCAACTGCAGCGACATGCTCTCTGGTCAGGAAAAATGCTGACATCAGACCCGCCGCAAGGATAAATCCATATATAGCAAATACAATTCTCCATGCCGTTGTATCTCCACCCATCTTTGCGATAAACGGAAATGTTACGGAACTTGCCAGCATCGTACCGCCCAGCCCGAATAACATCGAATATCTTGCAAGCCCTCCCCTTTCGATTCCGTCCATGGTCATAAGCGCAAGCAGGGATGTCTGCGCCACACCGACCATCGTATAGATAACGGAGCTAAATAGGTTATATGTAAGAAACGCATAGACCAGCTGGCTCATCGGACTTGCGTTCTGCGGCACCATAAAGATCAGCGCGAATGCCAGGCCTGCGGGAACCGACAGCCACAGGATCCAGGGATGCGCCTTTCCCCACTTTGTTTTCGTCTTATCTACAATATTTCCCGCGATCAGATCCGTAATTCCGTCAAACAGCTTTGAGATCATAAACATCGTTCCCACCGCGCCGACCGCCATTCCGATATTATCCGTATAAAACATCGTCAAAAACGCACCAAGCAGCGAATTGGATGCTCCGGATAACGCCGCCAGTCCATATCCAAGTTTTTCAGTAAACTTTAATTTACCATTCATTTTTCTCTCTTCCTTTCTTCTGCATTTTCACTGTTTACGATTTCTGACGTCAGTATACCAATAAATCCACTCAAAGCGTAGTGCCATAGGTGACACAGGACGGCGTGTTTCGCGACATACCGCCGTGTCGTGATTGACAACCTTCTATGTCGTATTTTATACTTGCTTTATCATTACACAATACTGTACCAGGCTTTTATACAGACTGAAAGTCTTTCTAAAAGAGCTATTGTAAACATACCCGTGAAAGGAGAACAGACATGATTTTTCGAGACGCGTTTCCTCAACAGAATCAGCTGAACAGCCTGGAGCATACCTTTAAGCTGCTTCACACACAGTTTCCGGAACGCAACCTGCAGCTTCCTCATTCCAGTGAATATCTGAGCGACATTTTGAAGCTGGCCGCGCAGCGGTCCGGACGTTCATTTCCGAATCAGCTTCTGGAAAGCCGGCTGGAAGAAGATTCTTTTTTTCGGAGCGGATTCGATACGGAGCTGTACCGCCATCTGCGCTATCTTCCCGCCTGCCTGCATTCCCATTCCTTCCTGGAGGTTGTCTGCGTCGTTGAAGGAAATTGTATGAATTACATTCAAGAACAGGAATTGCACATGCACAAGGGAGACATCTGCATCATTGCTCCGGAAACGACACATGCCATCAGCGCGTTTTCTGATGACTGCGTCATCATCAATATTGTTTTGAGAACCAGTACCTTTGAAAAGGTATTTTTCGGGGTTTTGTCGGAAAATGACGTGCTGTCAGATTTTTTTACGCGCACTCTTTATCATTCGAAAACGCATCCTTATCTTTTCTTCCGTACAGGAGAAGATCAGGAGCTGTTCGACTATGCGCTTTATGCATACAGGGAATTTTTAAGAAACCGTCAGTATAAAGAACGGTTTTTGAACAATATTGTAGGAGCTTTTTTCATTATTCTTCTCCGCAATCATGGTTCCAATGTGATCGTACCAGAGGCTGATTCCCATGGACACGATGAAAATGTTGTCTTCATTTTGAAATACTTACAGGAGAATTATACGTCCGTTACCTTGAAGGAGCTGGCAGAATTTTTCAATTACAGTGAACGGCAGATTCAACGAATTATCAAGAACTGTACCGGGATGAGTTTCAGCCAGAATATCCAGAAGCTGAAAATGCGGCAGGCCGCGCGGCTGCTGATCAATCCGGACATGCCGATTTCGGCTATCGCGGAGGAACTGGGATATATTGATCCGGGAAATTTCCGGCATATCTTTAAGAAATATTATGGGATGACTCCGGCGGAATACCGGGAGCAGAATTAATGCAATGCTGTACTAATACAGCATTGCGCGTCATATGGTACTGCACGGCAGATTGATCTGGCGTACAGTATCAATCCGCTCCCTCTTGTTTCCGTCAGATTCCGACATTCCCACTGTTTACGCCTGCTTCCGCATTCTCTTCCAACGGAAGCCAGTCAATAAATTTTTTGATATACCGATTCCAGAAGTCCCACTCATGTCCGCCCGGTCCTTCTTCGCAGGTCACCTCCGCGCCGGATGCCCTCAAAAAATTCCAGAGCTTTCGGTTTGCTTCCAGCAGGGAATCTTCCGTACCGCATGCCAGATACATTTTCGGCAGTTCCGCATGTTCGTCTGTCAGTTTTTTTACAAGCCATTCCGGATTTTTATCGCTTTCCTTCACTTCTGCCAGATCTCCGAAAATGCTTTCCGCAAAGTCCCTCCTTCCTTTCTTATCTGGATAAGCCTGAAACTTGTTATGAAGATGTTTTGTTTTTTGCCGTCTCCTTTTTTAAATCAGTATAACATCCGGCATGGGAAAAAAACAGTGGAAAATATGACATAACACAGCGTAAAATCGGACATTTATCGTGAACTGTAACCAGTAACATACTTGCGCGGAAGGCAAAAAACGGATATACTGATAGATATTGGTAACGGTTCAAAACGACAAGCGATATTTGAAGTAACCGTGTAGCTTTATAAGTTATGATGGAGGTGTGATCATGAAGAAACCATTGCCGATCGGTGTTGATAATTTTGAAAAAATAATAAAGAATGGTTATTACTACGTGGATAAGACCATGCTCATTAAGGAACTGATGGATTTAAAGGGAGAAGTCAATCTGTTTACCCGTCCAAGACGTTTTGGCAAAACCTTAAATCTCAGTATGCTCAGATACTTTTATGAGGATACGGGAGACGTGAAGAAAAATGAGGCGAACCAATCCCTTTTCCAGGGCTTAAAGATTATGGAGCAGGGCGGAGAATATACGGAACATATGGGAAAGTATCCTGTCATCAACCTGACGCTGAAATCAGCGAAGCAGCCAACCTTTGAATCAGCTTACGGCAAGATAAAAAAAGCAATCGCGGACGAATTTCAAAGGCACCAGTATATATTAGCAGCTGATAAAATCGGTGAAGAGGATAAGGAACTGTTCCGGAAAATTGCAGATCGAAAAGCGGAATATGATGATTATTCCGGAGCACTGGAATTTTTAAGCAAATGCCTTCATCAGGCAACGGGTAAAAATACGGTGATTTTGATCGATGAATATGATGTGCCGTTGGAAAATGCGTATTTTCGGGGATTTTATGAGGAAATGGTGGATTTCATCCGCTCTTTATTTGAGTCTGCGCTGAAGACGAATGATTTTCTGCAATTTGCAGTCATTACCGGGTGTCTGAGGATTTCGAAGGAAAGTATATTTACCGGGCTGAATCATCTGAGGATGATATCTGTGCTTGACCGGAGATATAGTGAACATTTTGGTTTTACAGAACCGGAAACACGGCAGATGATGACATACTATGGAGTCGAGAGCCGCTTTCCGATCCTGAAAGAATGGTATGATGGATATTCATTTGGCAATACGGAGGTTTATAATCCGTGGAGTGTAATCAACTTTATGTATGATTTGTATGCGGATGTCAACGCTTTCCCGCATCCCTACTGGGTCAATACCAGTTCCAATGATATCATTAAGGACATGATCGCCAGGGCTGACCGGGAGATGAAAAGACAGATTGAAACTCTTTTAAAAGGAGGAACCTTAGATATACAGGTTCATGAAGAGGTCACCTACGGGGATATGCACGGTAATGGGGAAAATTTGTGGAATTTCCTTTATTTTACTGGATATCTGACGAAAGAAAGCGAGTACTTTAAGGAGTCTTCTGTCTTTTTGCGGGTGCGGATTCCCAATATAGAAGTAAAGACTATTTATCAGAATACGATTATGAACTGGCTGAAAGCTATGATACAAAAAGAAGATTTTCATGATCTCTACCGTGCGATGGAAGATGGAAACGCCCAGAGGATGACAGATATATTAAACGGACAGCTTTTGCGTACGATCAGCTTCTACGATAGTGCCGAGAACTTTTATCACGGATTTCTTACCGGAATCCTTAGCCAAAGCGAAAATTACTTGGTGAAGTCCAACCGCGAATCAGGCAACGGACGTTCTGATATCATGGTGAGGAGTCCTTCCTTGCGGGGCAGGTCCTTTATTCTGGAAGTCAAGGTATCGAATGAGATTGATGATTTGGAAATGGATGCCCAGAAGGCTCTTGATCAGATCTATGATAAAAAATATATGGAGGAGCTGCGCGCGGAAGGTTATAAAAAAATTGATTGTTATGGAATCTCTTTTTTCCGGAAGGATTGCGAGGTCCGGTTTGGAAAGGTGCAAAACGAAACACCATAAATACAAAAAGATGCCGGTTATATACCGGTTATGATTCTCATTTCACCCAAATGAGAGAGGAAGCCTCTTCCCCGAACAGGCAGGAGGCTTCTTTCTCTTATTTTCAAAGTGTATTATACGATGATCAGACGTCTCTTATTTACGTGATGCCCGAACTCCGGCATAAATACAAATGGTTCTTCATCCGGGTCCAGATGGTCCTGGATGATCGGAGGCATATAGGAGGAAGTAAAGCAAAAGCCATATGTGATATCATGGAAGCCCTGCGCCAGCCCTCCTTCTTTCTTCACCTTCAGCACTGCCGGCTCGGTGACTGCCCAGTGTGTCTGAAAATCTGTTTTCATTTCTTCCAGAGTGTAGTCTTCACCCTTAATATTCCAGACGATCTCCTCTTTTTCAAATTTTTCCCCGTCAATATACAGTGTTCCCGGCCGAAGCTGGCTCAGGAAGATCCCGCGGTAATAGGGGAGCCGGACCTTAAACTGAAATCCTGTGATTTTTCCGTTCTCTTTTATATTTCTAAATCCAACTGACTGAATAACTTCTTTTTCCATGCCGTTCCCCTCCTCAATCTCCGATCTCATTTTTCAGCATGATGTGCTGTTTTCTCAAAGTCTGACCTCATACCCGAAATCATATTTATCCGCGCCTTCGTATTCACTCAGCAGATATCCGTCCCAGTCATGCTCCTTCAATATCCGGATGATCTCTTTATAAGGTATCGTTGTCTCCTCAAAGTCATCGCTCATATTAATAAATTTTGCGTGACAGCAGTAAATATACGGCAGAAGCGGTATGATATCCTCCGGAGCATTCGGCGTGTAAAGCGGATCCCTGAACTCGTTTTCTCCAAATTTGAGCCTGAAAACACTGAAATCAATATTCAGGCCAAAATGCTTTGTTCCCGTTTCTTTGATAAAATCTACGAAATCTGTTACCATCTGGCCTTTCAGATTGGTCGGCGTATGGATCTCCGGGCACATCATAATATCCAGCTCTTCTGCCAGCGGAAGCGCCATTTTGATGATCTCTCTCCAGTTTTTTACCGGGGCAAGCTCATTGGAGATCACAGGCATCTTCGTCCGCATCACCTTGAATCCCGGCCTGTGGGCAAGCCGTATATCTCTTGCCAGCATCTCATAGGATTCCTCGGTCGTAAGGTCCCTGTCGCCCAATACATGGGAGTCGATCCAGTTTCCGTATTCTACCGGGACGATCTCATACTTATCACACAGGCGGAGCCATTTGTCCACCCATTCGTCGGTGGGATAGGGATAGTTTTCAATATGCGTATTCGCCAGGATCTCGATCCCGTGCGCCCCCATATCGTGTACATCTTCAAAACAATCTTCCAGTGTCTTTGATAAACCAAATTCCGCTGAATAGCTGTAAAAAGCAACTCCGCGCTTTGGTCCTTTGCGGTCATACTGGGGTCGCAGCCGTCGTTGTCGATAATGATTCCCCGATAGGTAAATGGTCCCAGCGGAGACTTGCCTGTGGAATAGCCGAGGGACGTAGGTTTCCCCCGCTCCATGTCGGCGTATACATAATAATAGGTGTCTCCGATCTTTCTCATGGAGGATCCTTCATGGAAAAAATGCGTTTCCTCCGTGACCAGATCATCCCGAATCCCTTCCGGGTTAAACGACACCATATCCGGATTCAGTCTCACGCCGTGGGAAAAGAGCTGCCCCCAGTAATAGTAAGCCTGTCCGTCATCGTCGATGAATACGGCCGGATCGATCCCGCCGCAGGGAAGCTGTACCGGATCGGCAAAGGGCCCTTCCGGGCGGTCGGAAACAGCCACTCCCTCGCTATCATCGGGCATACAGAAATAGAGATAATATTTTCCGTCACGTTCCAGGCAGTCCGGCGCAAATAATAACGCAGGCTTATCTTTTTCGCCTTCCTGTTCAAATTTTTCCTTCATGTCATCGCCGTTTTCCCGCGCTGCCTCGAGCATTTTCCGGATAAACGGCGTAGGTCTGGACCAATCGATCCCGGGGTACTTGGGCGCGTCCGGATCGTTGTACCAAGGAACCTGCTGCCCGGTAAACGAGATATCATGGATCGTCCAGTGTTCCATGTCCGGCGTGGATACGACGTGGTATTTTTCACTGCAGAATACATCCTCCCGGTCGTCGAAGCTTCCGTAGATATAGAGCGTTCCGTCGGGCATCACATGCGCCTCGCTGTCCGGTACGTGATATTCTAATGGGAGTACGGGGTTTCTCTTGTTCTGGAAATGTTTCATTTTTTGCGGCCTCCTTTTTTTGAAGCACCTGTTCTATGGAATGACAGAAGAAAGGCGAGAAGCCATATGTCCAGCAGTATCGGCTTATGGTTCTGGTTCTAAAACGGCCTCGGCAAAAACAGCAGGTGCTTATTTGCTGATAGATTATAGAATCAGTATAGCATTCAGAATAGGAAAGCCATAGTGCGAAATATGACATGATGCAATGCAAAATCGGACATGAATGGCCAAGAAATAAATTGCTCTTCTTTTATCTGGTCAAGCTCATAGTCTCCCTTAAGAATCCTTCAGCGTGAAAAAGACTGCCTCTTTCGCAAAGCAGCCTTTTTCACGATTTCTATCTTGAATTCTGATCCTTCCATCACAGCTTCAGATCTACAAACCCGATCTCCAACCCTTCGTCGGTAAATACAGTTTCTCCTCTCAGGTTCAGATACAGCTTGTCAAGCTCGTCTTCATTAACTAACCAGGCAAAGCGGATCGTAACGCTTTCTCCCGGCTTGATCTCCGGAATATAATTTTTCGGTCCGCTTCCGCCTCCGGAAACATCCGCATAGCACATAATATTCCGCACGCCGGCTGATATAAACGGGAATATTGAAAAAAAAGAAGCTTATTGAATGGACGGACCGGATGCTCTAAAGCGTATCCAGCCCCGCCGTCCGGATAAATTCGAGAAATTGATCGCAGTTTCTCTTTTCCTGCTCCGTGCCGCCCATGACAGTATTCCGGCATATCCTTTCCGTGGCTTCATACTCATCTATAAACTTATCCTTAAGCGACTCCCTGCTGAAATCACAGTCTTTACAATCACAATCTTCCAGATAAAGCTTTTGAAACAACTCATTTTCAACCGAATCAATGCTGATACAATGATTGACCGTATATTTCAAGATAAACTTACAATATTTTTCAAAATTCTTATGATATACTCCTTCTTCCAGAAAAAGTTGATTCAGCAATGAGGATTTTCTATAGTCCCCTTTATTCAAACACAAATCCACATCTTCACGGCTCCGGAAGAGTTTACGTTCCTTGAATGCCTTGATAAATCGATATTCTGCACAAACATTTGGAATAATGATATATCGCCTTTGAAATTCAGGATGCAGTTTACCTATCATCTTCAAATGGTTGTATATTGTTACAATATCACTGTTCTCAGGAACCATATCCAAAACTGCAATTATAAAAACCTCCGGATTATCGTATAACAGCCGTTCCATTTCTGGTGCTAATTTCCCATTTCCGCCTGAAAATCTTATGGATGCATTTTCTTCTTCATAAGCAGATGTATATAGCTTACTCAGCACATCCTTCTGATAATCTTCAAAGTATATTACACATTCCATACGGTGATCCTGTCGCTTTCCATATTGATATAGCATTCCTGGGAATCTTCCAGCGCCGCGCAGTCCGTCTTACAATCGACCATAAAAATCACATCCGGCCAGTGATCAAATTGCGGAGCGAACTGCTCTTTCAATAAATCATATCGATCGATAAAAACGAGCCATATATCTTCCTGAACGGAAAATGGCACATGATTTAAAAAGTCATTGTAGGTATAACCATATACCGGGAATCCCGCAATCCCGTACTCCTTACACAGATTCAGCAATTTCGTCTTTCCATTTGCAGATATATTTCCGCACGTATAGATTCCAGGCTCCAGCATGATCCTGATCGGGATTCTCACATCATCAATTGAAAACATTTATACTTCCTCCAAATATCGTGACAGCAACCGCATGGATGTAAATTGCTTTCCATATACAGAAACGTCCACCAGATCATCCTCTGAGTAATCACTGATCCTGCATTCTGGCCTTGAAATAAGAATGCTGCCGTTTTTACAATTTGAAATAATGCAGTCCCTTGCGTTCATTCCACATTCTATTAAGTCTATGATTTCTTTTTCACCGCATCGTACGGTTTCCAGGGCGGCCTTACAGCCTGTACTCAAAAAGCCGGAATCCAGCTTAAATCCCAAATCGGTCGATAAACGCGTTGCGGCCTGCGACAGCTGCCTTTTCAATCTGTGAAAGGATTCTTTCATCTTCTTCATGCTCTCCCAGTATGACTTTGGACAGCTGGGCACGATCAGGTCGATGGAGCCGTGGCCGCTGGTGGCAGGCTCTATCTTTCCTTTCAGTCTTTCCAGGAACAGATCATAGTAATCATATGTTTTTTCCTCCGGGACTGTGGGCGCGAATTTCAGGATCTGATCCTGTACCTTTTTGAAATCGTCCACCCAGGCCAGACGGTGGTAATAAATCTTTGTAAGCTCAAAAAACTCCTGGCTCACCTTTTCCCAGAACGATAAGTTCGTATGGTTTCATAGCTTCCGGGAATCCGCCCTGCGGAACGGCCATCATCCGATCACACGGGTGCTTTTATTTACCGAGTGTACGGTCAGCGAAAAGCAGGCCCGATCCATGGGATTTCCTGCCGGAGCGGAGGTTTATTATATTCAGCGTCTGCATTATCTGGACGAGCTGCCGCTGATCCTGAACCATAATTATTTTCTAAAGGAAGCGGTTCCCGGACTTACAAAGGAAATCGCGGAAAATTCCATTTATCAGTATCTGGAACAGACACTGCACATGACGATCGTAAACAGCAAACGGATCATGACGGTGGAAAAGCTGACGGAGATCGACGAAAAATATCTGAAAATCGATGCCGGGGATTATAATTGCATGGCAGTGGTCAGCAGCCAGACTTACAACAGCGACGGGGTGATGTTTGAATATACCCAGTCCAGGCACCGGCCGGATTATTTTCGGTTTTATGACAATGCGGTGAGAAAGCCTGTCTGAAAGCAGGATTGAAAGGTGAAATTTTTTCGCACTAAAAAAGTAAATAACTACTGTTGTTTGAGGCGGTTTGTGATAAAATTTAGAAAAAAGTTTTTCGCAAAGGAGTTTTTTATGACAAG
>CAJSZT010000029.1:0-69450 GCA_910573785.1 Lachnospiraceae bacterium
GGGCACAGTCGGACAAGAATGCTATTGGCACAGCATAAAAGATGTCCGTAATTGGCAGTTGTTGTTGATTTAAGAAATTACCAACACTTTTTTTGACTAACACCAAAAAGTATGCAGAGTACAGTAGAGGATGTGGCGGAAAGATTGCAGATTCCGGAGCTGGATGTGACTTATAACATAGTTTATCTGTCTGCTGCAGGAATTCCGTATGATGATACGGAAGAAACCGGGGAGAGCGGAATGGATGTTTCGTTTCTTCAACTGGCCGGTATTATGGTCGGCGGTCTCGTTCTTTTGGCATCGGGCCTTGTGATTTACAATGTGCTGAAGATTTCAGTATCGAAACGTATGAAAGAATACGGGGTGCTGCGGGCCATTGGAGGCGAGAAAGGGCAGCTTTACGGGATTGTTTCCCTACAGATTCTGTTTCTATGCCTGATTGGGATTCCAATCGGGATGCTGATTGGGTTTTTATCGGCAAAAACGATCTTTTCGATGGCGACAGGACTTGTATCTCCAGAGATTTTCATGGTGCAGGATGCGGCAGGATTACAGGAACTGATACAGGAGAACAGTTCTGGAAAACCGTTGTTACTCGCTGTGGGGCGCTTTTTACCCTGTTCTTTGCATTTGCCGCGGCTGTTCCGGCTGTCCGGTATGCCGGAAAAGTGGCGCCGACTGTGGCCATGTCCGGAAGGGACACAAAAATCAGGCGCAGAAACCGCAGAACAAAAAAGATTCGAAACTTTGCGGCATATTATGCCCGGCTGAACCTGAAACGCAGCCGCGGCCGGACGGCTATCACCATTTTGTCCCTTGTGATGAGTATTACTGTATTTGTTGCCCTGCAGAGTTTTACGACCCTTTTAAATGCCGCGGAGTTAATGGAAGAAATGCGGCTGGGGGATTACTCCATTATAAATGAGACGGCAGGCTTTACCAGTGCGGATTTAGAGAACTTACTGGGGAACGAAGCGGTGGATTCGGCAGCAGCCATTCAGTTTTCCCTTTATGATACGGAAGAACTGATTTCCGGAATGTCGCCGGGATTTGAATTAAAGCCGGGGGAGACTCTCCAGGTTGTCGGCCTCAATGAAGCATATATGGATTATTATACCCGGGGGAGAATTTCAAAAGAAGATATGAAGCGCCTCAACGCAGGAGAAGGCTGCGTTATAAAGAATCCGTTCCCCATTGTTTATGAAGGGAAAGAGTTAGAGCATTCGGAATTCCGGGCAGGCGAAACGGTTTCTATAAATGGAAGAGAGCTGCCGGTGATAGAGGCATTTGACGGGACAGACGGATTTGCCAGTGTGGGGAATCAGGGGTTCACGAACGGAATCCAGGTAATTGTGTCTGACCGGCTTTACCCGGAGCTAACAGGGAGAAAAGAGTATCAGGAGATATGTCCTGTTTTGAAAAGGGAGGCGGACAGGGAGCAGTTTGACCTGACGGTAGAAGCGCTTTGCCGGGAAATTCCGGGCACCACATATCTTTCCTATGAAGATACGGACCGTCAGCTGGCGGAAAGCTATGAACAGATACGGATGCTGGCATGGGGATTGATCCTTTTTGTCGGGTTGATCGGCCTTTTGAATATTGTGAATACGGTCTATACGAATATCCATACACGGGTAACGGAGATTGGGATGCAGAGGGCGATCGGTATGAGTCATGAGGTGCTTTATCAGACCTTCCTGTGGGAAGGGGCATATTATGGAATCATTGCTGCCCTTATCGGATGTGTGACGGGTTATATCTGTACTATTTTTGTGGAAGCCGCGCGTACGGATACCATCCAGCTTGTATCAATTCCTGCAGTTTCCATGGCAGAGGCTGCTGTAATGTCTGTGCTTGCCTGCCTGATTGCAACGTGCATACCATTGAGGCGGATTGCGAAAATGAGTATCGTGGATTCTATTGAGACAATAGAATAAGGAAAGTCAGTGCGTATCTGCCAGGCAACAGGGGTACAAATGTTGTCTGGCAGAAATAATTTGTCTCTATATGTGGAATGTAGACTTACGAAATGGGAATAACGATATCCGTTATATAATTTTGGGGATTTCCTTTCAGAAATCTGCCAGGTCCTTTTACATAGATTTCCCTTGAAGGAGACAGCAGTTTATATCCATTTTCTTTTGCATACTTAAGGATTTGCTGGTATGCCTGGTTTAGTGTTTCGTAGCTTCCGATATGTCGGGTACATAATGTGTTGGTAGAAGGAAGCTGTTTAACAGTAACGTCATTGCCTGCAATGGTACCGATAAAAGGAACACATAACTCAATTTCTGTATTTTCCAGATTTCCAGGCTCATAATAACAGCAAAAGGGTGCGCCTGTTGCACGTCCTCTTATAGCTTTATAAAGAGTTCCTATATATTTCCCCATATCACAGTATTCGCCTTTAAAAGATATGGAAACGGCTTGGATGGGGGCGGTTTTTTTGATTTCAAATGAATATATCATAATTTTTTTCTCCTTGCGTTTAAATGATAAAAAGTGATCGACCACGTGTTTTATAAGCATACTTGAATATTTTTCATTCTGCAATGAGACAGTTTATTTTAAACATAATTTTTAAAACTGTCTCATTGCATAGGGAAAGGAATTGTACTATGATTTAGACAGGAGGTATGAAATATGGCGAATGAAGATAAAAAAGATTTTAATGCAATGTTACATGAAAGTAAGGATATGCCGAAGATTCAAGTGATTACGGATCAGAAAAGTATTAAAAAATATGGTGGGGACAGAATGTATTTTGCGCCGCCAATTGAGTATGATAAAATTATGAAGAAGATTCCTTACGGGAAGGTGACCACTGTAGGAGAGATTCGTGTACATTTTGCTAAGTTAAGTGGCGCAGATTTTACGGAGCC
Organism: Lachnospiraceae bacterium; assembly: GCA_910573785.1. GTDB lineage: Bacteria > Bacillota > Clostridia > Lachnospirales > Lachnospiraceae > Schaedlerella. The sequence goes on from CAJSZT010000029.1 coordinate 2,883, forward strand.
TATTACAGCAGGTATTTTCGTTTCTATTGCGGCATGGGCGAGCCATCAGAGAACAAAGGATGAGACGCCTTACTGGCGGACACTGAAAGCAAAAGGGGAGTTAAATCCGAAATATCCCGGCGGTGTGCAGGCGCAGAAATCAAAACTGGAGGCAGAGGGCCATACAATCATTCAAAAAGGAAGAACGAATATCCGGTACTATGTAAAAGATTATGAGGATTTTCTTTTTGATTTGTAGTAAAAAACATCGTATGATAAAGGGGCAATACAGGTATGTGGCAGATTTCATTCATTCTTTTTTTAATACCATTTTGTATATTTGTGAGAATTATGTCATGTGATCCCAGGACATTATGGAGCGGTGTCTCCTTTTTCTGGATGATGACATGTCTGGCTGTTTTTTTGTTTTTTATATTATCCGAATATTCAGAATGGCTCGCAGCACATGACGCAATCATCGGAATCCTGGTTTTTCTGTTTATTTTGGCGGTAGTCAGTGTGATTGCATTTCCTGCGGTTTTGATTGTCACGTTCTTTATAGAAGGTATAAAAATCATCAGGCATGAGGGAATGAAACCGTCTAATTTATTATCTATGCTATTTTCAATCTTGCTGTCTGTATATCTTGTTGTCTGGCCGGTGATCGGGAGTCTGGAAAAAGGCAAATTTAGTACAATGCTCTACGTAATTATTAGCTTTTCTGCAATATATGTATTGTCATTGATGGCAATGTATTCACTATCTGCAATTCTTAATCTTATTCACCTGAAAAAGAAGAGGAATGCGGACTATATTATTGTACTAGGTTCCGGTATTATTGGAACTAAGGTCACGCCGTTGCTTGCGGTCCGAATTAATCGAGGGATAGAGCTTTTACGCTGCAATCAAAATGCAGTGCTGATCATGTCCGGAGGGCAGGGACCAGGCGAAGATATTTCGGAAAGTGAGGCTATGGCGGCTTATGCGGTCGATCAAGGAGTGGATGACAAAAGAATCATAACAGAGCAAAAATCGGTATCAACTGAGGAAAATCTGATGTTTTCAAAGGAGTTGATAGATAAGGAGAATGCTAAAATTGTTATAGTTACGACTGCCTATCATGTTTTCAGAGCCTTAATTCTAGCGAAACAGCAAGGAATAAAATGTGTAGGGTTTGGCGCAAAGACGAAATGGTATTTTACATTGAATGCTTTGATTCGTGAATTTGTAGGATATCTTCAGCTGACCTGGAAGAGACATGCTATTGTAATTGGCATAATTGTATGTATTGCAACAGCAACTATTAGATGACTTCCTTTAGTGTTGGAATTCCGCGATATAAGCCAGAAGTGCTTGAAGCAATGGAGGAAGCAAAGCGTACTAGCGGAGACCCGAATACAAAGAGATATAGAAGCTTTGCGGAAGTATTAGAGGATATAGATTTATGAGATATGAAAGATTTCTGTTTATACACGGAGAGTAGAAAAAGCCCATGCAAAGAAATATTTGCATGGGCTTTTGAAATCCGCTATATTGTCCTCTATTTCTTTAGATGAAAATATTCTGAAAAACAAGAAGATGTATTGATAAGGTGTTTAAAACGTCCCTTTTCTTTTATTCGGCCATTTTGCATATAAAAAAGTTCATCATACTTATCCAACAAGTTCGGTTCTAGATGATGAGTAATCGTTATGAGTGTTAAATCCTCCATTTTTAATAATCTATTTTCAATATCATATGCTGTTTGCATATCAATAGCGGATGTACCCTCGTCTAATATCAGAATAGGTTTATTTCTGATTAAGGCGCGCGCAACTGCAATTCTTTGTTTTTGTCCACCAGATAGATTAGATCCATTTTCTCCCACCTGATATTGCAGGCCAGTTGGAAGTTCTGATATGAATTCGGTCAATCCGCTGTCCGCTATAACTTTTTCAATTCGTTCTTCTGGATAATGTTCATGCAAACAGATATTGTCGTATATGGTTTCGTCAAACATATAGATATTCTGATGAATTATTGAGGACAACTGAACCACGTTATCTTTATCTAGCATATGATATTCCGTATCATCATACAATATTTCTCCGGTGTATGTGGAGTAGTAACCAGATAAGAGTTTAATCAGTGTACTTTTTCCGCAACCGCTTTTTCCAACAATAACGTATTTTTTACCTTTTTCAATAAGACAGTCTATTCCGCTTAATGCCTCTTTTTTCCCGTCATAGGAAAAGGACAAATCCTTTGCGCATATATGAGATTTATATGTGGCTATATTCTCTTTTTTGGGTGGCGTTAAGGAATGTTTTGATATATTCTCCAACTTTTCTACAATAGGTCGGACACTTTTCATTTTAGGAACATTTGTAAATATCATAATAAGAGGGTTTGCCAGATTACTGCTTACTTGTACCATTCCTAATAAAGTCCCCACAGTTATGCGTCCCGTGATAATAAAATAAGCAGATAAAAATAAAACCACAATCTGGACCATAAGGGCTAGAAAAGCAGAAAGCCCCTCATTTAGTGCAAATAATCTATCAACACTATATTTAGAATTGATTGTTTCAGTATTTACTTTATCAAATCGCTGTATTACGCTTTTTACCATGGAATATGATTTAATAATTTCAAATCCAGACAGAATGTCTTTTAAGTTGGCTGTGAAATCTGCCAGCTTTGAAGAAAACATATTCTGTTTTTTTTCCAGTGTTCCACCGAGCAGGCTTGGAACAAGGATCATAACTGCAATCGCGGCTACTACGCAAATTGTAACAATGATATCAAAATAAATCATCAGCACGAAAGACGATATAAAAATAACTGTGTATTGTATTACTTCAAAAAGAGGAAGTAAAAAATTGTCCTCCAACATTTTCACATCATTTGTAACGACAGATATGTAATCAGCGGTATTTTTCTTTTCAAAATCTTCTATGTTATGATTGATTGTTCCCCGAAAAACATCTGAACGGATTTGAAGCATAATCTTGCATATTACTTTTTTGCTGAGCAGAGATTGAAGATAAAGAGAAAATCCCAATACTACAAAATAGATAATCGAAAATACAACCAATCTTAAAAATTGCTGGAAATTTTTATCAATAGCTATATCTAATAGTTGCTGAAGCAGGACAGCCATAAAAACATAACCCAAAGAAGCGATTATGCTGGTTAAAATTGTTAAGATAAATAATAACTTGTTTTTCCTAATATAAATGCTCATAATAACCTCCTTTTATACATGTTGCGTGTATGTATTTTGCTTAAAATAAAATTGCCTTTCGACAATTTTATCTTCATGTGCGACTTTATGCGTTTTCTTTGCATAATTTGGCGAATTCGTCATCAATTACTGGAAGACCTAAATTATCCATAATTGATTTAATCATTAAAAATTTCTGCCATGCTTCATCAGCAGTCATGGGATATATAGTAGGTATCGACCAGAAGTTCGTTAAAAGAACAAATAAATCTGCTAATAATTTTGGCTGTTCAGACTGAATAGAACCGTCTTGTATTCCTTCCTCTATCAATTCTTGATACATAGGTGCTAGTTCTTGATTACTTTCAATCAGTTTTTTTAGAAAAGCTGGACTTCCCATAAGTTGCATGGACGCCATACTTAACTGATGATGTTCTGTTTCATCAAAAGATGTTCTTAATACGCACTTTAACTTTTCTAATCCATTCAGTTCTTTGTGCCTTTTTGCTTTTTCAAAGGGATTGCTTTCATAAAAAAGTTTTTCACATAAAGCGTCAAATACTTCTTCCTTTGACTTAAAATGATGATAAAAAGCTCCTCTCGTCAGACCGCCCATTTCGCTTATAATGTCTAATACAGTTGTTTCTTCATATCCTTTTTCTAAAAATAATTTTAAAGAAGCGTCCAATATTTTTTGAACTGTTTCTTCTGGATACTTATTTCGTGGCAAAAGCTCACCCCCTTATACATGTATTTTGCACGTATATAGTATCATACAATTTGCATGTATGTCAATGTTTTTTGATAAGCATTATTCAAGTACCTGCATGCGGTACAGAAAAAGCTGTCCCAATATCTGTAATTCTCCAACAGAGCGCTGCCCTGAATACACACCGGATTTTACGAAACTGGCGGAAAGCTATGGTGCGAAAGGTATTCGAGTAACAAAAGAAAATGAGATTGCCGCTGCATTTGAAACAGCATAAAATACATTAAAAGTGCCAGCTGTCATTGAATTTATGATTGAGCCGGAGGAAAATGTGATGCCGATTGTTCCGCCCGGCAATGCTTTGGACGACACTACACTAGTACAGCATTGCGTAATTAACGGTGAATTCTGCACCTGCTATTTCTGCCAGTTCTGCGTTGTCGTCAATCAACGATGCCACCGCATCGCCTCTTTCCTCCGCCTTGTCCTGACAAAAATATCAGGCACATGATTCACCATTATATACGCAATGCTGTACTAGAGAGAGGAGCACTGAACATGAAAAAGAGGTGGATTTGTTTATTTGTTGAAAATGAGACAGGCGTTCTTGCCAGAATATCGGGAATATTTTCTGGAAAGTCTTATAATCTGGATAGCTTGACCGTAGGGATAACCGAGGACAAAACGATTTCCCGTATGACGATCAGCCTGACAAGTGATGATAAAACATTCCATGCATCTGTTATTGATTATTCTCCGACAACAGTTCTGATTGAGAGTATACAGACAGAGAACCGCAATAATGCCCTGATCTTCTTATTGGAAAAATGCTATGCGAACCGGATTGAGATCGTCCGTGGAGGCAGTGTTGCCATCGAGGCGTTAAGTATACCCAAGGGCACATTGTAATACGCGCCCCTGCGGGGAAGGCGGGCTTCGTCCGATCATGTATACCCACGGGCACACCGTAATATAATGTTCCACGCGCAGGCAAACTTCGTCCAATAAGGTATAACAGAGCGATGAGTAATCGTTTGGAAAGGGATTCCATCTGGTTAGAAAATGGTCTTACGAATTCGATAGTCTGCAAGCTAATTTCTGGCCGGATGGACAAGAACCTTCAAATTGCATCCAGATAACGCTGTAAATTCTCTGCTAATTTGCCTATATGCACTCCGTCCACAAAAGAGTGATGAACCTGGACAGAGAATGGAAGCATGATTTTGCCATCCTTTTTCTCATATTTGCCCCAGTCAAATAACGGCGCGGCATTGTCCTTATTTCCAGAATCCGTATGGGAGATATGGGTATACGCAACCCAAGGAAAAGCAGAAAACTGGAACACATCATTCCCTAACGGCGCTGTAAAGTATTCTTTCTGAGCTTGTTCCGTTTTGGCTGCAAGGCTTACATATTCTTCCATGGTATCTGTCATCTCTACCTTCACAACCTTGAACAGTTCCGTATTTTTGTTCAGATAGGTAAATGCGGTGTTGATCTTATCAAACAGCACCGGGCTGCCGTTAACAAACCGGTAACGAAATTCTTTGATCTGATTCGCACATTTGGAAACGGCAAATACGAAGGAAAAGGTGAAGGAGTGTCCTTGTTTTTGGATCACCTCCAGAAAATGTGTGATATCCAGTTTAAATGTAACGCAATATTGCGGATTTAAGCAGTTTCTGAAAATCTGATAATGTAAAGTCCTGTCCCAATTAGATAAATCAATTTTTCTCATCTTATTTCCTCCTGTTTTTGAGCGCATATCCTGATCCTGCGAAAAGATTCAAAATAAGTACCATCTGGCTGCTGTGTTCTTTTTAGCATTTCTTTGATTACCTCCTGGCGGAAAGTTTCTTTTAATTCTTGCGGAATCTGTTTGAGAAACGGCACAAGGCAGGGCTGGTCGATCCACCGGATCATCTCAGAAGCATTGGAAAAATATCTGTCTTTGTTTCGTTCTTTGATTATATAAGAAGAAAATCCAATTGCTGAAATGAAATCCATATATTGTTTCTTCGACGGCATAAACCACGGCCATTCGTAAGCTTTAAAGTATTGGGCATAGCTGTGCTCTGATATCTTTTTTTGGATCACATCGATAAAATTCGCACAATTACCGAACCCGCCAAAGTCCCACAATATTTTCCCACAGGCTTTCAATGCTTTGTAAGAATTTTTCAAAAGCTGTTTATGGTCTTTCACCCAATGTAAGGCCGCATTGGAAAAAATAAGGTCAAATTCATTTTCAAAATTCATCTTATTTATATCCAGATGCGTAAACTTAAGATTATTTCTGTGGATCGTTTTCGCAGTCTCGATCATATGAACGGAAGAGTCTATTCCCAGTGCTGTTCCACGGGGGACGGATAACGCTAATTGTTCTGTCAGGACTCCGTCTCCGCATCCAAGATCTAATACGGCTTCATTTCCTTTGAATGAAAATTCTGAGATCAGATCGTTCCCCCATTCTTTTTGATGCTTGGAAGCCGCTTTGTATTTTTCTCCGTCAAACTCGAATGTAACCATGCAAAACCTCCTTTACATTGATATGTTTTATTGAATTATACTTCTGCTTGTGATATAGTTCAAATATATGGTTTTTATAAGATATATAAATTATAGTTATATGGAGAAGATAAGGATACGTTTGATAATCTCACAAAATACAAGATTTTTTTCTGCTGCTGAAAATAAAAGCATATCCAAAGCGGCCGCTTCGCTGTACATTTCCCAGCCGGCAGTAAGTATTACCATAAAGAAGCTGGAAGAAAATCTTACACGACACTTTTTGTCAGAAGATCAAAGGGAGTAGAGCTGACAGAGAAAGGAAGGCTGCTGTACGACAGTGTGAAAAAAGCGTTTCAAATGCTTTCGGATGCGGAAAAAAGTCTTAAGTTTCCGGTATATACAGGTTATTTGCGCATAGCCGCCAGCAATGTATTGTGTAAGCATTTTCTTATGCCTTATCTGAAATAATATATAAGATTATATCCTGATACAGAGCTGGCCATCACGTGTACATCCTCGGCGGAAGCGCGCGTGATGATCGAGGAGTGCAGCGTTGACCTGGCGCTGGTGGTAAAGCCCCAAAGCCCTGGAAAGCTGGTCTATTATTCTCTGGGTATTATCGAGTATATTTTTGTCTGTACACCGGCATATAGAGAGAAATGGAACTGTAAGAATGATGAAATATTTGAATATGCGAACATCATGCTCCTTGATAAAGATAATGTATCCCGGAAGCATATTAACGCTTACTACGCAAAGAATCATATCATCCCCCTGCATATCCTCGAGGTAAATGAAATGGATATTCTGATCGAATTTGCCAAAATGAGGATAGGGATTTCCTGCGTTGTAAAACAGTTTGTAGAGCAGGAATTAGAAACAGGCTGCCTGATGGAAGTACCCTTGGCTAATCCCGTTCCGTCCCGTGAGATTGGTTTTTTATATCAGGATATTGAGCCGTTCAATGAGAATATTCTAAGATTTATCCATGTCTTTTGAAGAATTGATGTTTTTTGTGCTCCTTTTATACAAATAAAAACAGCCTTTGCCGTTAGAATACCTTTCATCCGGCAGGGGCTGTTCTTGTCAGAATGATTCGTTTGACCAGAATTATTATTTGTTAGGGTTCTGCAAATAACATTTTCAGATCAATATTTTCACAGTCATATCCAACGATTTTTAATCTGTTATTCCCGCTTTTTAACGACAAGGTTTTTGTTACGAATCCATCTGTTGAAGTTTCGGGCAGACATTCGATCAGTGTCGTAACATGATCTTCACTGTCAATATATACTATTTTTGCCTGTCCTTTTAAAAGACTAAGATCAAAATCAATTTCTATATCTTTATTTTCTTTTATTGTTTCTTTCCACAATGTCTCACGTCCATTAAACTTGGAAACTGTAAGTGAATATTCTCCATTTACGGAATTCGCTACAGAATTTTCTTTTGCATAACGGTCTGTGTCCTGAGCGATTTTTTCATCAGAATCATACTCTTGCTTCGCAAATTGATTGCTGCACGCTGTCACCAGTAAGCAAAGCAGGCAAAGCAATATCATTTTCAGCTTCCTATATTTTCTAACTTTCTTCAAATTATTCATTCCCTTTTTCCTTCTTCAATGTGAAATTGTAGTCTGTTAAATATATTTCTATCACTTTCTAAATATATTTATCCAATAAATACCGTTTTCCCTTCAAATGCGAATCCATACTGCCGGATCCGTTTCTTTGGGATGCCTTTTGCTTCCAGCGAAGCAGAATATTTCATGCGCTCAATCTGATCCAATGCTTCCTGCGCCGTATCTGCAAGCGAAGTTTCCTCGTCCGGGTCATGGACTTTAAATTCCAGAATAATAGCGTCGTCTGTGTCAGAAAGAGGCTCAAGGATCACATCATATCTTCCGAACCCGCTTTCACGGTTAGAAGTAATTGTGTACCGTTCAGCAAGATCTACCATCAGGCCAAGAACAAAGCCATGATAAAATCTTTCGGGTTCTGCTGCTTCGGACGGATGCTTTCCGGTATCAAAGTAACTGAAGGTAGTGAGGGCAACCCGGTTCATATACAGATTCATCGCCTTTTTATCATCTAATAAAAGCGCCTTGAGGAACTGATTATAAGCGGGTGTAAATTCTGAGAACCAATCCTCTACCATCTGCTCAAACACTAGTGTTACTTCGCGGTTGGTTAATACGAGCTCATAGATGATCAGGTCTCTTTTGTCCATACTCCATTGCTTCACACGCAGATAGCCGCTTGCAAGCAGCAGGCTCCAGACGGCGTTTTCCCGGCGCCCTAACTGACTGAATACAATCTGCTCGTCAATCTGTGTCCGGAACGCCTTGCCCGAAAGAAGATCCTCCATAACCATTTTTGTATCCGCGCTTCCTTCACGGATCAGTTTTCCGACCAGGCTGTTACTGCTGGTGTTGGCCCAGTAGGGGGAGAATTTTGCAAATTTCAGATAATTGATGATCGACCAGGGATTGTAGATATCGGTCTTATTGCCGAATGTAAATCCGTCATACCATCTTCTGACCTCGTCCTTTTTGGCTGACAGGCCATATTCTTCCAGAGCATCCCATACCTCCTGCTGGGTGAAGCCAAAGCTTTCCGCATACAGATCTGAGGTTGTTGTCACTACCGTCAAATTATTCAGGTCAAAAGAGGAAACGCACTGATGTGCGTGCAGGTTATCAATTCCTGCGGAATTGGTAACATATTCAGAAAAGATTGACTCCTTGCTGACTCTGGTGATTCCGGTCATGATGGCTCTTGCAAGGAAAGGATTTGTCTTAAAAGTGGAATGAAACAGATTGCGGATAAAAGGAACCAGTTCATCCCAGTAGCCATGCACATAGGCTTCCTGCATAGGAGTATCATATTCGTCCAATAGGAGAATCACCTTTTTCCCATAATAACGCATCAGGTAATCCGATAAGGTATTCAGGGAATTGGCGGCCAGATTATGATCCATATCGGCGGAGACGTTCTTGTACGCTTTTTTTTCCCTTTCGTTCAAATGGTCGCTTTCCAGAAGGAAATCATATTTGTTATATAAATTTTCTATAATCTGACAGATACTTTTTCTTGCATCAGGAAAGGAGGTTTCTTTCACACCGGCAAAGCTTAAGAAAATGACAGGGTAAGTTCCCTGCAATTCTCTGTATTTTTCTTCCTGCCAGATAGACAGATTCTGAAATAAATCGTCTCTCCCGGAATGTTTGACAGAGAAAAAATGTTCTGTCATACTCAGATTCAGCGTCTTTCCAAAACGTCTGGGACGGGTGATCAGGGTTACGGTATCATTGTTTTCCCATCATTCTTTGATAAACATGGTCTTATCAATATAGAAATTGTCGCTTGTGATCATCTGTTCAAAGTCTTGATGGCCGATTCCAACTATTCTCGGCATAGCAGCACCTCCTAAGGTTTTCTTGTATCTTATCATTCTCCAGGTAGAAATTCAATGAATATGGAGAAGAATTTTTGTTATAATCTGATTTTGGCCCCTGAAAATGTTTGGGGACTTAAGCATTGTCCATTATAATTTACTCTTGACTTATAAATCTTACTGATGTAATATTTGAGTGCGGCAGATATATTTTTTTGGGTTTAAGTCTTACGAGTGTAATACTATAAGTTATAAACTATGAGAACATAATATGAACGAGTTTAAAAAGAGGGAAGGAAGGAGGTCATATGAGAGAAAGATACAGCAAATTCCTTATTTTTATATTATTGTTCTGCATTACAGGATGCAGCAATACATCTCAAATAGAACAAAAGAATATTGAAAATGGGAACAATGCCGAACTTAAGCAAAATATTCAAAAAGAAACAGAACCAGTAGTTGAGATCTGCTATGACCTTTTTAGGAAAGCGGATGATGAAGGCAGCATGGGTGATTTGGAAGTCTTCCGAAGTATCGTGAATCGCTTAGGAGATAACGGGTATGCGGCAATTGACGCAAAAAATCAAATCGATATGACGGAGGTGGAACAGGTAGTCCGGTTCTGTGAAAAAGTAGGTGCAAAGGAAGAGAGCGATCTTACTATTATCAAGATTAATGACCTGGAGGGCGCGTTGGACGGAATCGTGAAATATGATCTGCGGACAAAAGACGGGGAAGTAATTGTGGAGACTAATTACTACAAATATGAAAATAAAGATATGCAGAATGTATTTACGGCCAGTTACTTAGCAGACCACTGGGAGTATACAAAAGACGGTCACTTACTGTTTTCAGGCAGTTATTATTCCGAAGAGCTGTATGTACTCACATTGAGCGATGCAGAAGACTATATCGCGTTCCGAGTGCAGCCGTTAGATGAAAAATGCAGGGAGTTGAACCGGCAGTATATTCTGCCTGTCAGTTATGAGCGGAATAACATGTTCCTTGTGGACTGGAATGAGGCAGACTTTGGAGATTTAGATTTTTATGATTTGTATGACATTTTCTATCCTAAGATCAATAATCAGTGTATCCCCTATGGCATGGATGATAACCTGGGAGTCGGTGCAGTATACAGGATACCGAAGGAAGAGTTTGAAAGTGTAATTAAAACGTACTTTAATATAGAAAGTGACGCACTTAAGTCCAAAACCATTTTCCATTCAGAGGATGAAACTTACGAATATAAACCGAGAGGTTTTTTTGAAGCGGAGTATCCGGAGTACCCATTTCCAGAAGTGGTCAGTTATACGGAAAACGAAGACGGAACGATAACGCTTACGGTTCAAGCGGTATTCCCTTATAAAAGCCTTTCAAAAGTGTATGCACATGAGGTTGTGATCCGCCCTTTGGATAATGGAGGAGTGCAATATGTATCGAACCGGATTATACCGTCGGAAGACAATTATGAGGCAACATGGCACAAACCCCGTTTGACAGAGGAACAGTGGGAAGAAATGTATGGGGAGCCGGAATAGTGGAAAATGTAAAATGGATGATAAGAAGGTGGGGAGCGGGTGACAGATACAGTGAAAATTAATAAAGACCGGATAACAGTAATAATAATGGCACTGTATCTCCGGTCTTTTTTATTTCCATATATTCATATCTGATAAGACGTACATGGTTATTTCGGCCGCATTCGCTCCAGAGGCATCAGTGCCGGCGCCGATATTGGCGGCAAAAAAGTATGTATTGCCGGCAGTTTCAACGTATCCGACAAACCATCCGTTTACATTCGAATCATCAATGCTTCCTGTTCCGGTTTTCCCATAGATAGTTCCTGTTTCTGATAAGGAGAGACAGATGGAATCCTTTACTGCCTCGACATTTTCAGGTTGGAATCCGAAGGCGTTGTTATATAGTCTGACCAGTTGTTCTACCTGTTCTATGGGAGAAATCTTTAGGGAAGATTCCAGCCAATAGAAAGGGAGACCGGCTTCTGTGTTTTCATTGCCATATCCGATTTTCTGAATGTAGTTCTTAACAGAAGCAGATCCAAGCTGTTTATCAATTCCCTGGAAATACCAGTTGACTGAAGAGCGCATGGCGGATGTCAGGGTCTGGTCAGCATTCCATTCCTTAAACGGATAGTTTTCCCCATCCCATTCCATTTTGGAATCTTCCGGTGTAATAATACCTTCTTCCAGTCCAAACAATGCGGCATACATTTTGTATGTGGAGTCAGGAGAGCGCCGTAAAGCGGCATGCTCCATATCGTAGATGCCCCATGCGTCCTGCTCAAGATTATACAAAACAAAACTTCCTTCATATTCTCCAAAATAAGACGAAAGATCCAGGGAGGTGACGTTCTTTGAAGAGGATTTCCATCGGTAGTGGCTGTCCTCTGCCGCATATGTAGATAATATCGGCGCCAGGCTGATCAGAAGAACGGATGTCAGCAAAAAAGCAGCCATGCCTTTCAGCTTCTTCTTTAATGTTGGTGTTTCATAGGTGGCAATGTTCATGATGCGCCGTTTCATCTGTGTCATCGTTCCGCTGAGATTGACGGCAAAGGGGATGGAAGCATGAGAGATCTTTTCGGCAAAACTGATCAATGTATTTCCATAATCTCCATAAGAATTCCCATCAAGCATGTTCAGTACGGAGGTGTCGCAGGCAACCTCTCTGTCGCATTGCATTTCTCTCAGTGCAAGCCACACAACGGGATTGAACCAGTAAATCATTCTGGCAAGGACTATCAGATAATTAGCCAGTGCGTCTTTATGTCTGTAGTGCTGTAATTCATGCAGCAGCATATATCTTATTGGACGAAGCACGCTTGTCTCAAGGCGGTACGGATTACAGGATACCTTTTGGGTATTATTAATCTCTGCTTCATTTTCATTATAATCTGAGATTAAATGAATCGGAAAATAGATGCGGGGCCTTAGAAGCCCTACAATCACAGGAGATTTCAAAAACGCGGTGCTGTATATGGGAATATTTTTTGTTATCTTCATCTCATGCAGGCATTCATGATACAGTCTGCGGATTTTGGGGTGTTGTAGAGGAAGCGCAGACTGTTTCAGGTTTTGTAACCGGAGGAAAGCCTTCGCCAGGAACACCACCATTACAAGGATGCCTGCAATCCAGATTCCCAGCAGTATGTTTCCGGTAATGGAAGAGGTACCGCTGCTTACAGAAAGAGTAAAATCATTCAGCCAGTCCATATTTCCGGTCGAATCGATAGTCATTCGTTCTCTTGCTGCATTCCCTGTATATGACACGGAGAAATTTTGAAAGAATGCAAGCCGGGAGAATATCCGGGAGAATCTGACTGGACGCAGCGGTATGAAAGGAACGGCCAGAAGTCCGAGCAGCAAAAACCACAGATGATACTGCATCCGGCCGGACAGGCTGTTTCGGAATAAATGCTTAACGGCCATAAGAAGCCCGATGATACCGCTGATGAACAGATTGCTTATAAGAAAATGTATGATAAAATCAGTCATGCAGTCTGCCTCCTTTACCGGGTTTTGTTGTGGAAAGAAGAGATCGCAGGTGTTCGATCTCTGAATCAGACAGTCTGTCGTTTTCTATGTACTCAGAGAGCATGGCAGTGATATCTCCATCATAGAAACGCTTCAGGAAAGAATTACTTTCCTGGCCAATATATTCCTTTTCCTTTACTAATGGGGTATAGACGAATACCCGGCTCTGCTTTTCATAGGCAAGAGCGCCTTTGGTTACAAGACGTTTGATCAGGGTCTGTATCGTCTTAGGACTCCAGGCGGTGGTTTTCAGTAATTTCTCAGTGATTTCATTGGTATTGATGGGCGCGTATTTCCATACGACCTTCATTACCTCATATTCAGCTTCGGAAATCTGCGGCAGAGCGGCCACGGTAAATCCCTCCTAATCTTACATGTGTAATAAAGATATTATATAGGGTGTGCGGGGGATTGTCAATTATAGATGAATATAGATGCTTAGGTTTCTTTTTGGTTGCCAGGGAAGTTAATTAACGATATAATAAGGATAAGATATCTTACCTTTTTTCAATCAGGGAAGCAGCGATTGGGAAGAATTACCCTATGGATGTGAAGGTAGAAACTTTACCATCGGAGGGGTATTTGACCGAAAGTGAGACTACAGATGGAAGTAAAGATATCGAAGAACAGATTTCAGATTTTGTAATTAAGATTGGAAAAGAGGTCTATCTTTTGGAGTGCCAGAGTTATGATGATGGATCCATGGCAATCAGAATTGCAGAGTATGCATTTATTGTTGCCAGGCAATTTGCAGCATGGGATATTGGCCATGCAACTATTCCCATGCCGAGATTTTCGATTATTTATATCAAAAGAACGGAAAAAACACCGAAAATAACAAGGATTACATTTACATTTCCGGATGGACAGGAAGTGAATTATAATTCTGAGAATATCATTCTGGAGGAATTTACAAAGGAACGCATTGTTGAAAAGAGATTATTCCCCTATATTCCTTTTTATATTGCGAGGTATGAAAAGGATATTACTTCTGAAAATAATATAGAGAATGCGGCAGAAGATTTAGAGTATTTTAGAAATGAAATGGTTCGGCTGCATAAAAAAGGTGAATTAGCAGATGATGAGATGATAGATCTCATGGGATTTGTAAATACCATTATTACACATATTACAAATGGAAATAAAAGCGAAGAAAGGCTGGTGAATATTATGGGTGGAACAGTAATTGAGACCGAATCTGAAAAGTTGATTCGCAAAGGAAGAGAGGCTGGAAAAGCAGAAGAAATTATTGAAATGGGGCAGGAGTTTGGCCTGGATGATGCGGATATTTTGAAAAGGCTGCAGGAAAAAATTGGGGTGTCCTTAGAAACAGCCGTCGCCTACTTGGAGCGATATGGGAAGCAACTTGTGTAGGCATATGTTAAAAAGGTATTGATATGTTAAATGCTGATATCGGCACTGGAAAAGTCTGGGTGGAGCTGCATGACTTTTGATAGTTGTTTCGCAGTACAATAAACTGGAAGATTATCTACGTCATAGACTGCATCAATTTTTTCTCTCATATCTGTATCGGCATTCAAATCTATTATGGAGAAGTTCGTTGCGTCTGGTTGGGATTTAATATCTATTCCCGCACAACAATGGTTAGAGGGAAAAGCCGATAAAGACACTTTAGTATCAGCAATCAAGCAAGCAGACAAAGAATGTGGAAGCTGTGGCTGTGAATTAGATTCATTGTATAAAAGGGCTATGGAATTGATTTAATTTAATATCACCATCAATTCCAGCCTGGATGTGCAGAAAAAATTTTCCTTAAAAGGGGATGTTTGATGAACAATCAGTTTATACAGGGAGTAATGTTCGATTGGGATAAGATAGATGATGATAGTTACTTGAAGAAAATAGAAGCATTTAAAGGTATTGAAAGACTTGAGTTTCATAATTCGATAACTTTTTTTGTTGGAGAAAATGGTAGTGGAAAATCAACATTATTGGAAGCGATCGCAATAGCTCATGGATTTAATCCGGAAGGTGGTACAAAAAATTATTTTTTTTCTACACATGACACTCATTCGGAATTATACGATGTAATAAGAATTTCAAGAGGATACAGGAAGGAAAAATGGGGGTATTTCCTTCGGGCTGAAAGTTTTTATAATGTTGCAACTCAGGAAGAGGAATATGCAGATATCGAGCATCCTTCGGCTAGATACCATGAAAAATCACATGGAGAGAGTTTTCTGGAGTTGGCACAGAATAATCTGCGGGCAAATGGTCTGTATCTTTTTGATGAGCCAGAAGCGGCATTATCACCTCAAAGACAGCTTACATTGTTAATGGAAATCTATAGGTGCGCAAAAGAAGGAGCCCAGTTTTTTATAGTTACACATTCACCTATTCTGTTGGGAATTCCTGATGCAGATATATATTGTTTCGATAATGGAAGCATTCATTTATGCGCATATGAGGAGACAGAAAGTTATCAAGTTACAGAAATGTTTATAAACAATAGATGCGCATTGCTAGGTAGACTTTTGAAAGAGTAGTAAATAAAGAAACAGCCGGAGCTGTTATTATGGTAAATTGGGAATACACATGATATAATCAAATCTGCAAATTAAAGTTGACGGAGGTATGAAGTGAAACGCTGCATTGTAGTAACCGATATAGTCGTATAAAAACTATTAAGACATGGAGGATTTTAAAATGACTATATCGGAGAATAAAATTTATCCCCGGACAGGTGATACTCAAACCGTTTATTTGAAAAATGTGATTACCAATAACAGTATTAAAATTGGAGATTATACAATGTACAACGATTTTGTGCATGACCCACGAGGATTTGAAAAGAATAATGTATTGTATCATTATCCGGTTAATGGAGATCAATTAAAAATTGGCAAGTTCTGTTCTATTGCTTGTGGAGCAAAGTTTTTGTTTGCCAGTGCAAATCATACGATGTGTTCGCTTTCAACATATCCATTTCCAATATTTTTTGAGGAATGGGGCTTGGACGTAAAAGAAATCACAAGCGCATGGGATAATAAAGGTGACATTGTAATCGGCAATGATGTTTGGATTGGATATGAAGCAGTTATTCTTTCTGGCGTTACGATTGGCGATGGAGCAATTATTGGTACACGAGCGGTTGTTACAAAAGATGTGCCGCCTTATATGATTGTTGGAGGCGTTCCCGCAAAACCAATACGAAAACGGTTTTCGGACAATTTGATTTCTGAATTATTAAAACTTCAATGGTGGAATTGGTCTGAAAACAAGATTAAGAAAAACATTGCGGCGATTCAATCAGGTCGAATTGAGGATTTGGAATAATTTGTAATGTATGTGAGGGATTTAGTTTCCTGCGATTTTCCTTAGTAATGGTTTGAACATGGCGCCAGCACCATGTAAGTTAACTCGGATAGTGAAGTGCGACACGAAAGTTGAAGTTATCAGTGTGAAAGCCAACCCGTCATTGCTTATTAAGGTAAATTTGTCCTAATCGGTATGCATGAGCTGTTCCATGTTCAAAAGCAGTATGACCGCCAAGATGCATATTACGGAAAAAGGGTGAAGCCAGTCCGCGCCAACGGCGCGGTGGTTCGCTCCAAACGGCGTAAGCCGTCTCCATTACCTTGGATTTCTCATATTTTTTCCATTCAATTCCAACCGGTATGCTTTATGAAGCATACGATCCAGACAGGCGTCTGCATAAGTACTATCAGCAAATAATTCATACCATGAACCGACTGGAAGTTGGGAAACAATCATAGTAGATCTTAAATTATCTCGGCTGTCAATTACTTCAAAAAGATCCCGATATTTATTCAAATCAAGATCCATCAAGCCAAAATCATCAATGATAAGCTATAGTTCCGCAAATATTTTAGACTTACATACGGGGGATTCTGTTATGGCTTACATTCATTATGATCAAAAGTCCAATGGTGTAACTTACGCATCTTTATACGAGTCATTTCGTGACAATGGCAAGGTGAAAACCAGACACATGGCAAGTCTTGGCAGAGTCATAGATAAGGAGAACAACATCTTCTGCCAAAAGGGTGTCACCTATCAATACGTTTTAGGTGAGGGACGCAGGGAAGTTCCGCCTTTTGCGCTCCCATCAGAGCCAGTTGTTCCTGAAACTGAGAAACTGATACTGGACTTTGGCGACGCATGGTTTTTGCAGGAATACCTCTCCAAGCAGCCATTTTACAATCAATGTTAACAACTTAAATATTATTCTTCCTACTAACCACAATATCTTGTGTTTTTGATTTTTAATCGCAGATAAATATATTCCATCTTTTTAGTGGTATGGCATATTTTCCATACCGCTTTTTCTTTTCCTCAACGTAGGGTTCCATATCTTTTCTTGCTTAATATTGCACAAATATATTGCCATGTTTTTGGTAATATTTACCTATTGACAAATCGCGAAAATTTTGCGGCGAAGCTCCTTGATTATACACTTTTTGAAGGGTGCAGCGGTGTTATTTCTTTTGTGATCAAGGGTGGGAAAGAGAATGCAATGAGGTTTATGAATACCCTGCAGCTTGCGTCCAATGAGGTTCATGTTGCGGATATCCGTACTTGTGTACTGCATCCGGCCAGTGAGACGCACCGGCAGCTTACCGAGGAACAGCTGGAGGCGGCAGGGATTGACGGCGGGATGGTGCGGCTGTCTGTTGGTCTGGAACATGTAGAGGATATTATTGAGGATTTGGAAAGGGCGTTTTCCGGTCTGGAGATATGAGGGAAGTGAATGCGACTATGAAATATCAGATAGAAAAGGCGGTTGCCGACATTGGCGTAAAAGTGGTTTTTGGGTCTGTTGAAGGTGTGGATAATACCGGGAGGAATCCTGAATGGGAGGCAGAACGTAAGGTAAGGCTGGAAAATTTACAGAAGCGCTTTGATGGATTGGATATTCATGGGGATGAAGTTTTTGAAGGATATCATATCCTGCATGACAAATCCGGCGTTAAGCGAAGAAAAAATATCCCATCCAGTGAAAATCTGATAAAAATGCTGTTGAAGCATGGGGATATGCCGTTTATCAATCAGGTAGTGGATATTTATAATGTGATTTCTATGGAGAGCGGGCTTTGTGTGGCGGCGCATAATCTGGATAAGGTTGACGGAAATCTGACGGTTCGGTTTTCTGACGGTACGGAAAAGTATATTCCGCTGGGACAGAAACAGCCGGTTCCGATGAACCCGCATGAATACTGTTATTGTGATGATTCCAATGAGGCTTTATGTCGGTTGGAGATCCGGCAGGACAATAAAACAAAGGTGGATGAAAATGTGAGGGATATTCTATATATCATTGAAGGGAATGAGGCGACAGAGGAAGAGTTTCTATTAGAAGTTATGCGGGAGATTATAGATACCACAATGAAATATTGTGGAGGGGACGGGAAGATTTTTTGTCCGGATATATTATCTTCAATTTAAGGAAAGATGACTTAAACAAAAGTATGAAAATTAGAGAAGCAGAATTGAGAGATTTGGATGAACTGATGAAGTTTTACAAAAAGATGTGTGAATTTTTAGGAAGGAAAAGTTTTTTGCCGAATGGAAACAAAGGTGGATTTCCTTCCAGGAAAATGGTGGAGGATGCGATCCAACAGCATGACCAGTTTATCGGTGAGGAAGATGGCCGGATCATGGCGGCTTATATAATGGATCATGAATGCGATCAGATATATGATACAGTACAATGGCAGATAAAAGCGGACAGAAATGAAATAATGATACTTCATGCCCTGCGTGTCCTTCCGGAATATGCAGGGAGAGGTTACTCAAAAAAACTGGTAGAGCATGCAATCCAGAGAGCAAAAGCGCAGAGGCAAAGGGCGATCCGCCTGGATTGTATCGAAGGAAATGATGTTCCCCAGAAAATGTATATGTCTTTTGGGTTTCATTATATAGACACTGTTGAGATCACCTATGCTGATGTAGGTGTTCCCAGGAAGTTTCTTGTTTTTGAATTATTGCTTTAAACGCTGCCTAAGAAATAGAGATATTAAAATTATTATCAGAAGTTATATAGGGGATTATAGTTATCTTAGAAAAGTGTTATGGAGAAAAATATGATTTTATCCAGGTTGAAAAAGGGTTGAGCGTAAGTGAGGATATTTTTAACCGGGGACTTTGTCTGCCGAGCGATATCAAAAATACAGAGGAAGATATGCAGCGCATCATACAGATTGTGCGGCGACAATTTGGAGTATAAAAGTAAAATGTTTACAGGAGGTAATTTCAATGCGGGATATTTATAATTTTTCTGCTGGCCCGGCGGTTTTGCCGGAGCCGGTTTTGCAGGAAGCAGCTGATGAAATGATGGATTATAAGGGAAGCGGTATGTCTGTTATGGAAATTAGCCACCGTTCTTCTCTGTTCCAGTCCATTATAGATGAAACGGAATATGACCTGCGGGCATTGATGAATATTCCGGACGATTATGAGGTATTGTTCCTGCAGGGCGGAACTTCCCTGCAGTTTGCTATGATACCGATGAATTTTATGAGAAATAAAAAAGCAGATTACATTCTGACGGGGTACTGGGCAAAAAAGGCTTATGAGGAAGCTAAATTGTATGGAAAGATCAATGTGGCGGCTTCTTCGGAAGGGGATAACTTTTCTTATATTCCGGATTGCGGGGATTTGGATATTCTGCCTGATTCTGACTATGTTTATATGTGCGAGAATAATACCATTTATGGCACAAAGTTTAAAACGTGTCCTGATAGTAAAGGGAAGGTACTGGTCAATGATGTGTCCTCTTGTTTTTTGTCTGAACCGATGAATGTGTCGGACTATGGGATGGTATTTGGAGGTATTCAGAAAAATCTGGGGCCTGCGGGGCTGGTGATTGCAATTATCCGCAAAGACCTGATCACGGAAAATGTCCTGCCATGGACTCCGACCATGCTTCGCTATAAGACCCATGCAGATAAGCGTTCACTGTATAATACGCCGCCAACCTATAATATCTACATTGTAGGAAAGGTAATCAAATGGATTCAGGCATTAGGCGGCCTGGAAAAAATGGAAGAAATCAATGAGAAAAAGGCTTACGTTCTATATGATTATCTTGATAAGAGTAAGTTATTTGAGGGGTTGGCAAGGAGGGGCAGCCGTTCTCTGATGAATGTGACATTTCGTGCAAAGTCAAATGAAATGAATGCAGAATTTATCAAGGCGGCAGGACAAAATGGGATTGTCAGCATCGGAGGACACCGTGCGATTGGTGGTATGCGGGCCAGTCTGTATAATGCGATGCCGATTGAAGGGGTAAAATATTTGGTGGACTTTATGGGGGATTTTGAGGAGAAGAAATTGTCGGGCTATTGATGGTCGTTTAAAAGCAAAAGTCAGTGGAAGGCAGGCTGTCACTGCATGATCAGATCCGAAAACTTAAGTCACAAGGGAAAACCATTGTTTTGGCAAGCCATGATATGGCAGAGGTAGAAGCTTTAAGCGACCGTATTGCGATTCTGAATGATGGAAATATTGTGTTTTGCGGTACAGCTTTGGAACTGACCGAGAAAGTCGGAAAAAAATATATTGTCCATATCAAAACACAGCAGGGAAATAATACGTTTGAAACGGACAATATAGAAGATACCTTGCTTTCGCAGCTCGGAGAGTTAAAGCACAAGGGAATCGGAGTATTAGATATTAAAGTTGACAGAGGCACGCTGGAACAGCATTTTATTGAAATGGCAAGGAGGACAGAAGAATGAGTGGTTTTTTATATGGTGTGGCGTTGCAGTGGAAATTGGATATAAGAAGCAAATCTTTGTTAGTTACCTGCTATATCGTTCCGCTTATTTTCTTTCTTCTCATGGGAGGTATCTTTACCTCTGTTATGCCTGAAATGAGAAGCGCCTTGATACAATCCATGATTGTGATGGGCGTATCAATGGGGGCGTTTATCGGATTGCCGCCGTCGCTGGTTGAAACTTATGGAAGTAATATCAAAAAGGTTTATCAAGCAAATGGGGTGCCTTTATACTTAGGCCTTATCACAATGTTTCTTTCAGCCTTTGTCCATTTGATGATGGCCTGTATCATTATACTGCTGCTTGCCCCGATACTGTTTGAAGCAGCTTTACCGGTACATTTTCCAGAGTTTTTTCTTGCTCTTGCCATATATATTATTGTATCGCTGAGTATTGGAAGCATATTAGGGCTGATTGTAAAAAATCAGGCGAAACTGGCGATGATAGCACAGCTTGTGTTTTTACCCTCTATCATGCTTTCCGGGATTATGTTTCCCGCTCATATGCTGCCGGATTTTCTTAAAACCATAGGACGCCTTTTCCCTGCTTCCTGGGGATACCGACTGATGTTGGATCATGGATTTCAACTTGAAAATATATGGTATTTGATCCTTGTATTTTGTGCGGCAGTAATCGTTTGCGGCGTACTTTTAAAGAAACAAAAATCTAAATAGTTAAAGAATAGGCAATCGGACATCTTATTCGCCAAATAGAACAGGCGGCAGGAAAAACCTCCTTATCTCGCCGCCTGTAATAGCTAATTTGTTATGCCCCGTAATAATGCTGAATGGCATGAGCAACATATGCAGAACAGCCTGCGCCAAACTGGCTATCAGTTGTTTCAGCAAGTCCGCAACAGCCTGTTCGTTTGTAAAACCTGATGATAAATGCTCTTTGTATTTTTCTATGCTCCCCCAATTTTTCACTTGTTCATCAATATGCTCTTTCGACATAGATTCCAAAGTATGGTTTACGATTCTCTGTACATCTTCGTTAGTAAATGCTTCAAAACTCATAGTATTAACTCCTTCCTGGATGGAAAAGGAGATCCTATATGATATGAAATTCTTATATTGTGGGAGTTGAGATTGGTGAAAGAATAGGAAGGATTTAACCGAGAAAAGAATAAATACTGCCCTGGCTACGGCGGTGGTGAAGGAAATCAGTCATGTAAAATCGCAAAGTGCAGTATGGAGCATGACGGTGTTCAATATTGTTTCCAATGCAGTGAATACCCTTGTGAAAAATACGATTATATTGATGATTTTGATTCTTTCATAACACACCGGAGCCGAAGAGCCGATATGGAAAAGGCAAGGCGATTCGGGATAGAAGCTTATAATGTGGAGCAGACGGAAAAGGCTAAAATACTGGACATTCTTCTGTCCGGTTTTAATGACGGCCGAAAAAAGACGCTCTTTTGTGCAGCCGTCAACCGTTTGGAACTGCAAGAGCTGCAAACAGTACTCAGTGAAATTGAGCGTCAATCTGATATGGAAACACTGACGCTCAAAGAAAAAAGTGCTTTTGTTGCTGGACTACTACAGGATACAGCGGCAACGAAAAATATCGACTTAAAGCTCCGTAAGAAAAAGAGATAATTGCTTTTTCTTTGCAATCGGACAATAAATTAAAAAATCTATAAGAATGATGTATAAAACGGAAACAAATAAGCGTATAGAAGCAAAATCAGTGCTCTGTCTGTTCTGTCATAATGACCCATCGAAAGCCGAATTTATCTATAAAACTGACACTGCAGGAACTGTATGTAGTGCTGTGTACCGGATAAATGATCTCGCTTCCGTCCTGCATAATTTCAAAGACTCGCATAACATCCTCTTTTGTTTCCAGTGTGATAGTCAGTGAAAGGGCAGTGCTTGGTTTAAAAGGGATATCCAGATTATCCGCCATCATGATCCGTTGATTTCCGATAAGGAGTTCCGCATGATAGATATATTCTTTCTGTTCTTCTGACAGTTCTCTATGAAAATCTTCCCATTTTGCATCGCTGTACCGAAGCAGACAGTTGATTTCTGCGTCGAATGCTTTTGGTAAAGGTATACTGCTTCTTCACATTTCCCATCAAAATTGAAATTCGGTGTAATAATTGCCATATTCGTATTCCTCCAATATGATTTTGCTGACAGATTCTATTTACAGCTATTTTATCAAAGAGAAATTAGAAATGCCATGTAAAAACCGCCCCTCATTCTGCAAAAACGGGACGGCTTGTTTGCTTTGTTCTATGATAAGATCTTTTGCCAATAGGATTCTAATATTTTATTATCGGAATTGAAGATTTCGTGTTTACTCCCTTTTACCCGGATAAGCTTTGCGTCTATATTTTTCCTCCTGCATAATTTCTTCACAAATCGTTCCTGTTCCCTTTTGGAAACATATGTTTCGTATTCTGCCTGGAAAATACGGGTAGGACAGGAAATCTGGCGCCATGCTTTCTTTTGGAGAGTATGGTTTAACCGACGCGTCTGCCAAAGCCATCCATAGGAGGCTGCGTTCATCTGGAATAAGGGCTCTTTGCTGCGTTTATCCTGATAATATAGGAACCGGCATTCGGAAGCGGACGCGCTGTCGGCATATTGCTCCTTTCCATCATAGGGATGGTTTCCCGGCAGATAGTGTTCTTCCCTGCCTGCTATGCAGAAAGTCTTTGCGGCGAGATATGCCAGCGGCCAGGGAATGGGGGCGCTGTTTGGGCGTATCATTGGGGAAGAGAGGATCAGCCTGGAATAGATCCGGGGCTCTTGTGCCGCTGCGCAGGCCGCAATCCCGCCGCCCATAGAATGGCCGTACAGGCGTATGGGAAGCTCCGGGAATTCCTGTGCCGCAAGGCGGCTTACAAACAGCAGGTCATCTACATATCTTTGATAATCATCAATATGTACCAGAGAGAGGTCCCCGGTATCCCTGCACAGCCTGTAGCTGCGGCCGTGTCCGCAATGTTCCGGCATGAAGACATGGTATCCCCCGCGAAGAAAATAATAGATATTTTCCAGATGCTTGTCGGCTGTTTCCGTATAGCCGTGGGACAGGATGACAATGCCCTGAGGCTGGTCTGCAAGGCAGCGCAGATAGAAGATCTTTTTCCCTTGTTCCCGCTCACAGTATCTTTCCGTTTTCCTCTCTGCAAGATAAGGCAGAACGGCCGACTCCATTATTTCCGCATATCCTTCTGCGGGTATGATTAGATTGTGAATGGTTCTTCTGTCCATGTAAGGGTTCTCCTTTCATTTCCATGGCGGGTCATGGCGGCCCATACAGGTTACAGCAGTCATGACCATGTATAGCAAGCTCCTACCGTAAATCCCGGCTGATTTTGTGTTCGTCATAAAACAGGAAGATAATCCCGCCTAAAAAGCAGAAACATGCCGCCGAAAACGCTGCAATGCGGTAACCCGTTCCCAAGGAATCCCCAACTGTGGAAACCGCTGTAAACAGGAGCATGGAGAGGCTCTGGCCCAGCTTAAATGCAAAAGTCCTTGCGGCATAGAACATCCCCTCACGGTTGCTCCCAGTGCGCTTCGCGTCACTCTGGGCAATATCGGCAACCACTGCCTGAGGAAGGATCCCAAAGACCGCCATAGGTAAAGAAGCCGTAACCATAAGGATCAGACCCTGTACATTTGCAGAGATTACAGAGATCTTTCCAAGAAAGCCGGTATAGAGATAAGAGAACGAAAAAATCACGAAAGCTGTTAATATCAGCTTTTTCTTGCCAAGTTTCGGCGCCAGCTTATTGATCGGAATATAAAATACCAGTGACAGAGCGGTCATACCGACAAAATAAAATGTAGTCATCGTTTCCGGAAGTTTCAGCAGGCTGGTGACGAAGAACGGAAGACCTGTCTGGAACATGGTAATGGCAATCCAGTACAGGATGTCCGACCCGACGAATTTCAGGAATTCCCGATTCCGGAATGTGGAAGCGAGGGAGGAAAACGCGGTATCCTGAGAGGGGACAGTATCCACATATTCTTTTTCACGGATCGACCATACCGGAACCTGCATACAGAAAAATGCGACGACAGCCATAACTGTGAACGTCGCGCGGATTGCGCCTACACGTCCCAATATCGGAATTAAGGCTCCCCAAATTACCGGCGCCAGATAGGCAACTGCGGTTCCGGCAATAAAAGTAAAGGAAATGACTGTGGAAATATTCAAGCGTTCCCGCTGGTTGTGCCCTAATTCCGGAATCAGGGCATTATAGGGCGTGCAGTAAGCCGTGATTGAAAGATAGTATACCATTACCATCACGAACAGGAAAACGGCATTGATCCAGCTGTTCTGATTGACCGGAGACCAGAATATAAGCACGGTAGACAGAGAAAGGGGCAGGGCGGCCCATTTTAAAAACGGGATACGCCGGCCATTTTCAGAGTTACAGCGGTCCGACAGGGATGCGATCAAGGGATCTGTGAACGCGTCAAAAAGCCGTCCGAAGGCGGTAATGCCGCCGATGACCGTAAAGATTCCGAGAATAACCAGTCCTTGAGGGATAAACAGTGTCTGCCCCTGTGCGACAGAGGCTTCATCCGGCTGATAAAAGTATACGAGCCAGTTAGAAATCAGACCTGACAATAAGGACCATCCGAACTGCCCGGCCGCGAATAGCCATATTTTACCTGTAGATAGTGATTTCATATGCATCCTCCTTGCTGTTTCTTTTCTGCTATGACCTTTTTGATTCTTTGCTGCTAAGCCCGTTAAGGAGGAGATCGCCTGCAATCTCTACCTGTAAGGCCAGGTCGACTCGTTCGTCTGATGAAAGGATGTGCCCATTGCAGGCCAGTTTCTGCATCAGACTCAGAAGTGTGTGTGTTACGGAAAAGTATACTTCATCTATGGTATATGAAAAGGACAGGCTTTTGTCCTTAAGGCCTTTTTCCAGAGCATTTGTCATATAAGGTTTCAGATTCAGGATGTATTCTTCATATTCTTCCAGCCGTTCCTTTGAAATATGATATCTTTGGACAAAGATATCGAATTCCTGGAGAAATTTTAGAAACAAGAATTCTTCCTGAAAAATCTTTGTAAAGATCTGGAAAATACATTTTATCTGCCGGATGCCGTTCAGCTTCTGATATGCTTCCTGGGACAGGGAATCCAGATACTTTCCGGCGATCATCTGCCAGTAGGCAATTCCTGCCGAGATCGCAAGCTCTGCTTTGGTTTCAAAATAACGGTAGATTGTGGCAGGGCCGACACCGGCTGTTTTGGCAATCTCCTCCACGGATGTATCTTCAATCCCTTTTTGGCAGAATAGCTTCAGGGCAGTATGGAGTATCTGCTGTGTACGCTGTTCCATCTGCTGTTTCCGAATCTTGGACTCGCCCATAAGGAACATCTCCTGTCTTTTTATTTTGTGATAGTAATACTATCACTTTTTGGGAATGATGTCAATATTTACGTCATTTATGGCGCGCATTTAGAATAGGGGAAGTTTTCAGGTTGTTCGTGCAGCGTTTATTATTTCCTTCTTAGATTTTACTATCCAGAGGCCCCTTCTTCAACAGGACGCAATTCATGGAATCGTATATCTTATGTTCCTATATTTATGGATCCATCCTGAGATTCATCGCTTACAGAAGTTTCTCTACGGTTGACTTTTTGGCGAAAAAGTGGAATGCTGCTCGATTGATAGGAAATCCTTTATTTGGTACAATTAATAAGGAAAGCATCTGATTCATCGAACAAAAAAAGCAGGGGAAAACCTGCTTTGAATCTGATGATTTCCAATTGTACCAGATTGCGGAAATATTTTCTGACAATTCATTATGTAATTGCAATGTTTCGAAAAACAATTCTTTGAATTGACAGAAAATTTTTCGATAATACTACGTTAGAGATAGTGTAACATAATAGGATAACGTACGCAAGCCATTGCGAAGCAATTTGGTACAATGAAGAAAAGATGTAATACAAGAGATGATAAGGAGAACAATAACATGGACAGACTAAAATTATCGGACAATATTATCCGGCTCAGGCATGAGCGGAAGATCACGCAGGAGGAACTGGCGGATTTCCTGGGAGTGACCAAGGCGTCCATATCCAAGTGGGAGAATGCCCAGAGTACGCCGGATCTGATGCTTCTGCTCCAGCTTTCCGCTTTTTTTGATATGACGATAGACGAGTTAATCGGGTATAAAGCCCAGCTCTCCAGAGAACAGATCCGCCGTTTCTATGCGGAACTCGTAGGAGATTTTGAAAAACGGCCCTTCCGCGAAACGATAGAAAAAACCCGTAACCTGGCCCGACGGTACTATTCCTGCCATCCTTTCATTCTCCAGCTTATCGTATTGTACTGGAACCATTACATGCTGGCAGAGCCAAAAGAGGAACAGGAGAGGCTTTTGGAGGAGGCGGTCTCGTGGTGCGACCATATCTTAGAGAACTGCAGCGACGTAGGCGTGTGCAGTGATGCCATGGTTTTGAAAGCGGGCTTAAGCCTCCAACTGGGGAAAGCAAAAGAAACGATTGCTATGCTGGAGCCGGTGTCAGATCCTACACGCCTTGCAGGGCAGGATGGGGGACTGTTGGTTCAGGCTTACCAGATGGCAGGGGAACCTGAGAAAGCCAGAGGTTATATCCAGGCGAGAGAATATCTGGATTTGCTGAATCTGGTGAGTGATGCCATGATATCCCTGGCTTTATATCAGGATGATTTCAAGAGATGCCAGGAGACCATATACAGGATTGGAAATGTAATAGAACAATACCGATTGGAACAGCTTCATCCGAATGTGGCGGCGCAGTTCCATTACCAGACAGCGGTAGTGTATGCTTTGAACGGAGCGGAGGAGGGGGCGCTTAAGTGTCTTTGCTCTTTTCAAAAATGTGTTGACAGACTTTTATGTGCAGAAAAGATGACGCTCCATGGGGATGAATACTTTGACCGGTTAGACGCATGGATTGAAACCCTTCCGTTGGGAGATATGGCTCCCCGGAGCAGGGAATTCATTTTCCAGAATCTGCAGGCGGCATTCGGCCATCCGGCCTTTGAGGGAATCAAAGATAACCCCGATTTTCAAAGGATACTACAGCATTTTACGAGTAAGTAAGGAGGAGAAAGTGATGCCTGATAGAAATGAAATGTTACCTTTTTTAATTCCGCTGGCGATTGTGGAGGTTGTGCTGCTGCTCTTCTTTTCCGCAGTGTCAAAAAGCAGTTCCCAGGTACTTCTAGGAACCGGCGGGGCGGCGCTGGGCGTTTATCTTATTTCTATGTTCCCGAAGCTTGACGCCTTCCTTCCGGCAAGGCTGCTGAGAGGAATGGAGCTTTTACAAAGGGCCAAAAGCCCGGAAGATTATTATGCCGGCATAACGGCGGCAGGGCTGATGGTTTTGCTGTGTATGGTACTGTCTGTCGGTTGTTTTGATTGGAAACAGTTGTAGAATGGGAGGAGAGTTATGCTTATTATCAATCATTTGACGAAACATTATAAGGGAAGCAGTAAGGGGATCTCGGATCTAAGCCTTCATGTGAGACCGGGGGATATCTATGCGTTTATTGGACACAACGGAGCCGGAAAGACAACTACGTTAAAATGTATTGCCGGTATTCACGATTATGAAACCGGTGAGATCCAGATCGGAGGGAGGAACCTTCGGGAGAATCCCCTTGCCTGCAAACAGGTGACGGCTTATATTCCGGATAATCCGGATCTGTATGAGTATCTGACAGGTATCCAGTATCTGAACTTTATTGCCGATATTTTCAAAGTTTCAGCAGAAGACAGGAAGGAAAGGATTCAAAGATACGGGGATGAATTCGAGATAACGGCGTCCCTTGGAGATCTGATTTCCTCTTATTCCCATGGCATGAAGCAGAAGCTTGCAATCATATCTGCGATGCTGCATGAACCAAAGCTGCTGATTCTGGACGAACCTTTTGTCGGGCTTGACCCGAAAGCAGCCGTTGTCCTGAAAGGTATGATGAGGAAGCTTTGTGACAGCGGGGGCGCCATATTCTTCTCCACCCACGTGCTGGAGGTGGCCGAAAAGCTCTGTAACAAGGTAGCGATGGTCAAAGACGGGCGTCTGGTTGCCTCCGGCAGTATGGAGGAGGTTGTGGAGCAGGGCAGAACCCTGGAGTCTATTTTTATGGAGGTGGTAAATGATGCCGGCACAGATTAGTTTGGAACAGATTAAGATCATGACAGGGCTGGAGCTCTGTAATCTCTTTGGCATCAATGTTTTACGGTTTTCTAAGGATATGCGTGCGAAAAAGAGGGCTGTGATGCTGTCCGTTCTCTGGGCGTTCCTGATTATGATGATGCTTTTTTACGTGGGCGGTCTTTCCTATGGCTTGGTTCGGCTTGGGGCGGAAGATGAGGTCATTTCATGCTTGATCGCGGTTTCCAGTATCCTGATTTTTATTTTTGGAATCTTAAAGGCGGGAAGCCACATGTTCCGGATACAGGGATTTGATATGATATCCGCCCTGCCTGTAACAAAAGGCGTGATAGTAATCAGCCGGTTTCTGCGCATGTATACGGAAAATATGCTGCTGGCAGGTCTGGTACTGATTCCGGGGATCGCGGTATATGCCTGGTCGGTGAGGCCGGGGGCAACATTTTATTTGAATGCGTTTCTTGGAATCTGGTCCGTGCCGTTATTGCCAATGACAGGGGCGATCCTTGCGGGGGCGCTGGTTTCAGGTATTTCCGCCAGGATGAGGCATAAAAGCCTGGCGGCGTCAGCGCTGACGCTTCTGTTAGCTTTTGCGGTTATGTTTGGTTCTTCACGGCTTACGGCTATGGAAGGGATGGAAAGCATGGAGATTATAGCGGAACTGTCAGGGATGGTTTCGGCCGTGCTGGAGGACTGCTATCCGCCTGCCGTCTGGCTTGGAACGGCGATTGTAAAGGGGGAATTCGGCCGGTGCCTGATGTATACGGGAATGTTTCTGGCTGTATTTGCTGCAGCGGCAGCTATCGTATCCGCCTGTTTTCAGTCCATCTGTCGGAACCTGCATACAACGGCGGCAAAGCATGATTATCAGGTTGGAGAGCTGAAAGCGGATTCGGCGCTGGTGTCTCTGTGCAGAAAGGAATTCCGACGGTATTTTGCAACCAGTATCTATGTGTCCAATACGCTGATCGGGCCGATCCTGGGATGCGTCATATCAGGGGCGCTTCTTTTTACAGGGCCGGAGAGGATTAAGGAAATACTGCCGGTTCCGGTTGATCTGGCGGGGACCGCACCATTCCTGCTGGCAGGTACTTTTTGTATGATGACCACTGCGGCGACTTCTGTTTCTATGGAAGGGAAGAACTGGTGGCTCGTCAAAAGCCTGCCGCTGCCGACGAAAACGATTCTTGATGCGAAGATTCTGATGAATTTGATACTGGTTCTGCCTTTTTATCTTCTGTCAGAGGTTTTCCTGATCTTAGCATTAAGGCCTGGGATGCAGAAAGGTTTCTGGCTGGCAGTGATTCCGGTGGTTATCCTTTTGTTTGCCAGTATATACGGGATTACCATAAACCTGCATTTCCCGGTTATGGATTGGGAGAATGAAGTAAGCGTGGTCAAGCAGAGCGCTTCAGCCATACTTGGCGGTATGGGCGGGGCTGTCCTTGCGGTTCTTGGCGGCGCGGGCGCCTGTGTGGTTCCGGGAGGATATCTTGGGGGATATGAGGCGGTTCTGTGTGTGTTGGTTTTGGGGACTGCATGGTTGCTGTACCGAAAAAATAACCGCATGGATCTGCGGGGAATTTGAGGAAAACAGGATTGATATATATTTCGTCTTTGGATGTCTGTGGTCAGAAAAGGGCATAGAGTGAAAAGCCTGATAAAAAACAATGTGGTATGATTTGAGCATCAAATTAAGGAGGTTGCCGCAATGCGCGCATGGGAAACAATAAACCGAATTTTAAGGATTTAGTAACAGTGAATTTGGACCGGGCAAACAAGTATCTTTTCGGCACATGGCTGCCTCAGCGCAACTTAACAACGGAGCCATTCTCGATAGAAAAGTATTTCCAGAATGCAGAAGATATGGTATGGTATATATGGAAATATGGGTGAAACTGTTGGTGTCTGAGAATGACGGAGGTAATCAAAAATGAAAAACAAATACTTATCTTATCTTTTTACTTCCCTTGCCATTTTACTGTCAAATGTTATGTGTGCCACAGTCGCGTACAATTATTGCTGTATGCAATACGAGATTTTGTATGCGGGTTATAGTGCTCCGGCAAGCGTTGCTTTTTTATTTGGCATCCCTTATGCCATTGGAATTATAATATGCGCGATCCTGGCCTGTTTTTTTCATAAACGATATCGTAATTCTGGAAAATAGAAGATGAGGCTGGAGTATATCATTCGTTCTATAGTGTAGATAAATGAGAATAAAGGTGTTTGACTAACCGTAATGACCAATCACAGATATGTGGTTCGTAATTACGGTTTTATCCATTCTCCCTTCTGTTAAAATATATCTGTTTTATCAGCAGATTTATAATACGGATGCCTTGCGGCAGAGCGCAAGGCACCGTGAACAGTAACCTGATGTTTTCATTATCATCGGATTATTGTTCCTAAATAGTATCATTCATATTCTGCCTCCTGTCAATTAAGGCGCAGCCGCTCAATAATGCTCGCCCTGACCATCCTCCTGTATACAACGACCGGTATGGTCACCGTCAGAATGAAAAGGAACGGATATAAAACCAACATCGGCCACGCCACAAAGTGGTATGTGAAAAACCAGACACTGGCGGATATCCCCCTTACAATCACAAGGGAAAGGAATCCTCCGAAGACTACAGACGCGGCAACTGTCCCTACCGCATAATAAAGCCCTTCATAAGAAAGCATACTTTTTAACTGTTTCCCCGTCATACCGATACTCTGTAACATGGCAAATTCCTTCCTGCGTGTAAGAATACTTGTCAGTACGGAATTTATAAAATTTGCTATTCCGATAAATCCGATCAAGACACTCAACGCACCGCCAATTGTAACGATTAAGGAAGTCAGACTGTCAAAGGACGCTTTATAGGTTCCTCTGGAATCAAAATCCATATTCGGTTCTGTATTTTCCACGTAACTGCCCAGAAACTCTTCCATCTCCGTTTCCCTGCCGTCTTTCACATTGAATGGGAAACCGACCAGATGAGGGGTATCGCAGAGCTTCCGAAAACGTTCTGTCGGCAGGTAGAATCTCGACGCGCCCGTGTGACGGGTAGTAGCCGTATTCTCATTTGTGCGGACCTTCGCCATAACCGTAAGGTCAAAACTTCTGTCTCTGGAAATATGTGTGCCATCCACATTCAGATGGTTGAAACGTATCTTGTCCCCGACATTCACCTCCGGATTGTCGATCACGTTTCCATTATCGTCACACTCAACATTAAACAGAACATAATCTCCCGACGCAAACGCCTGCCAGTCTATTGTTCCCTCTATGACCTCCATAGAATCCAACAGAAACTCATCCGCCCCGTACAAATCAACATACGGGTTCCCGTCAGTATCCTTATTATAGTTGGCAAACGCCTGACTGGAGGCGGAGAATGCTTCCTCCAGAATCCGCGAAGTGTAAAGCCGGCCGCCGTCTTCAAAACTGTCTTGCCGCCGCGCCGCTTCTATAAATGACTCCGACAGCTCATACTCGCTTCTTTCAAACCGATACTGGAAATAATCTGCAGAAGAAATCAAAAAATCCACATCCATAAATTTTGAAATATATTTGTCAATATCAAATCCTGCCGCTAATGTAAATACGGTATTGAATAGCACCAGGCTCAGCGTCATGGATACCAGAACAAGCACGGTACGTCTGCGGTTCCTGCCCAGGTTCGCCAAAGCCATTCGATGAATTTTCGCCCCTTTTGTTGACTTCTTATCCGTACTCTTCT
The DNA here is from genome assembly GCA_910573785.1 of Lachnospiraceae bacterium. GTDB lineage: Bacteria > Bacillota > Clostridia > Lachnospirales > Lachnospiraceae > Schaedlerella. The sequence goes on from CAJSZT010000029.1 coordinate 35,882, forward strand.
TCCCAAAAGCTCCAGGGTCATTTTCCGTATACCGGATTGCCTCAATCGGAGACACCATTCCCGCGATTCTGGCAGGCCTGCGTACACTGATGAAAACTGTAATCAGGGCAAATACTGCCGAGCCGATAAAAATATAAGGATTGGCCGTCACCTTGATTCCCGCCTCTGATGTATAGCTGGTTCCATTCATCAGGAAAGGCACCAGCGCACGTCCGATCAAAAATCCAAACAAAAGCCCGATCGGTATACCAATCAGCGAAAGCCGCAGTACCTGGCCGGAAATCAGCCTCTTAATCTGACGTTTTGTAATCCCCAGCGTTTTAAGCTGCCCGTAAGATTGGATATCCTGTATCACAGATATTTGAAAAATATTATATATAATCAGGTACCCCGCCACAATGATGAGAAGAATCCCTGCAATTCCGGAAATAAGCATGGCAGGATTTTCAAGCAGGTTTCCTCCTGTATATGCCGGACTGATCCTCGCAATAATATAATTCGGATCTTCTGCGCTTCCTCCCATTGTGTCGCATGTATATCCTGTTTCAGAAAGGAGCTGCTGCAATTTTGCCTCTGGGTCCCCGTTTCCTTTAAACATGATATAAGCCGCGACAGAACCGGTATAATCACCGCCTACCGTATGGGTATAGCCGTCAAGTTCTGCATGACTGTTCATAAAAGCCTTTGATACAAGCAGCCTCCCTACATTGCTCAGGCTGTCTGTTTCCCAAAAACCGCACAATGTGAAATCGGTCTGGTATTCTTTCCCCTTCATCTCATAGGACAGAGAAACTGTCTCACCAATTCTGGCCGGTATCCCCAGCGCCTCCAGCGTTTTCGTATCTGCCATGATCTCCCGGTCCGCTGTTGGCTTCTGACCTTCTGTCGGTTCATATCGCGCAAAATCAAGCATCGTATCGTCCATATACCAGACTTCTGCCCGCCATTTTTCAAGTCCCGGGTTCTTGAGCTTATAGGAAATACATTTCATATAGGCAATCCTGTCAATGAGAGGGCTCCCTTTCACATCCTCATAGATACTGTCATTAATATAGCTTAATACAGCCTGACCATCGCCACCCGCTTTCCGGATATTCTGATCGTGGATGGTGTCCATCATGCCAAAGCCCAGAGTAAAAATTGCGGCAAAGAGAGTCGTCGTCAGAACAATCGCAACCACGGCAATCATATTTCTGCTCTTGTTCGCCTTAAAATACCGCCCCGATAGCCGTTTTAACACAGCCTGATTATTATTTCCGAATAGAATATCATTCATCCTCTGTCCCCTCCTTACTCCGTGATCCTGCCGTCCTCGATACGGACAATACGGTCAGCCAGCTGGGCAATCTCATTATTATGCGTAATCATCACAAGGGTCTGGTCAAACTTATAGCTTGTGGTTTTCAGAAGCCCTAAGACATCGCTGCTGGTCCGGCTGTCCAGATTTCCGGTCGGTTCATCCGCCAAGATGATTGCGGGTTTTGACACAAGCGCCCTGGCAATCGCCACCCGCTGCTGCTGTCCTCCCGAAAGATTATTCGGCATACTGTTCAGCTTGTCACCAAGCGCAAGCAGCTCCACCACATCCTCCATGAATTTCTGGTCTACAGTGTCGCCGTCCAGTTCTACCGGCAGCACAATATTCTCGTATACATTAAGAATCGGAACCAGGTTATAATTCTGAAAGACAAAACCGATATTGCGCCTGCGGAAAATCGTAAGCTGCTCGTCGTTCATTTGGGATAATTCCTTGCCTTTTACTTTGATACTGCCGGAGGTCGGATTATCCAGACCTCCCATCATATTTAACAGGGTAGACTTCCCGCTTCCGGAGGTTCCGACAATGGCCACAAATTCTCCCTGTCCGATGTTAAGGGTAATCCCGTCCAATGCTTTGGTTATATTGGGCTCTTCGCCATAATATTTTTTTAAATCTGTCGTCTGCAAAATGCTCATAGGTCCACGTCCTTTCTGATAATTAAGAAACTTCTTTCCACGTTTCTGACCATATCATAACAGTCAAACCTCTCAGAAATCTCACCGGGAACAAAGACTTTTCAACAATTTGGCTCCGAAATCTCACAATTCAGTGACATTTCGGCAGTAATGAAGAGAACAGAACGGCTAAGCATTCCTCTCTTTCAAAAGAAAAACAGAAAAGACAGAACCTTTTCCCACTTCCGATGCAACTTTCATGTAACCGCCCTGCATCGTAATAATCTCCCGCGCCAGATACAAACCGATACCAACCCCCGGGGTATCATGCACGTCATTTTCCCTGTAAAAACGTTTGAAAATCGCACCATGCAGATTTTCCGGTATTCCCTTTCCGGTATCTGCAATATTAATTTTCAGATATAATTCCTGACTTTCAACATGGATATCTATCTTTCCTCCCTCCGGCGAATATTTCACAGCATTATCCAGAATATTAAACAATGCCTCTCCTGTCCACTTCCGGTCATGATATGCCTTTAAATTGGCGGGACAATCCACAGAGACTTCCATCTGCTTTTTTTCCGCATGAAACAGGATGCTCCCAAGAGCCGACGCCAGCGTATCATAAACAGGCTGCACGTTCTTCTCCAGAGAGATGATACCTGTCTCTAATCGGGAAGTCTTTATCATTGCCTGCATCAGGAAATCCAGTTTGTCAAGCTCAGTCCCACAGTCCATCAGGAATCTGGCGCGTCTTTCCTCTGACATAGGCTCTTCAAGCATTGTTATATTTACCATCTTAAGATTTGTGATGGGCGTCTTAACTTGATGAGAGATGTCAGAAATCAATTCCTTAAGCTTAGACCTTTCCTTTGCAATGCTGTCGCAGTTTTTCAGCATTATTTCATAAAGCCTTACCAACCTGTGGTTAATCTTATAGAACAGGTTTTCCTCCAGCGCGCTCTCAGGTAGCGCTGTCTCTCCCTCTGCCATCCGGTCTAACTGCTGGCAAAGGGTATCTGAGAATAAAAGAAGCTTTTGGCGGATCAGCGCGATAAACAAAGCCACGCAGACAAGCACAAGAAAAACGTAAAGAAGGCCCAATAGAAGCACTGCGGCCTGCCCTGTCAGCAGATAAAAGCCTGTAAGCACACCGGCAGAAAGTGTACAGAAGATACCCAGGAGCGCCGCGCAGGCTTTATTTACAGAAACGTTTATTGCGTTCATTTCATTCGACCCCCAATCCACATATATCCCATGCCATAAACGGTTTTAATATATTGAGATCCATTGCGCTCTATCTTGCTGCGGATACGGCTTATGGCAACCGTAAGGGCATGCTCATCTACAAAATTACGTTCGCAGTCCCACAGTTTTTCCAGAAGTATCTGACGGGTCAGGACCGTCTGCGGGTTCTGTATCAGCACCTTCAAAAGGCGGTATTCCATGGAAGTAAAATTAATCGGTTCTCCTGAGAAGGCTGCTGTCATCTCTGAGAAATGGACAGACAGATTCCCGTCATCATAAGTATCCCCGCCGGTCTGCTTCTGTATCCGCGCAAGCAGAGCAGAAACCTTTTTGCGGAATACACTGATATGAAATGGTTTTGTCACATAATCATCTGCCCCTAACTCATATCCTTTTAACATATCGCTTTCCATATCATTTGCAGTCAGGAAGATTACGGCAGTATCCGGATGCTTTTCTTTCAGCTCCTGGCATAATGCAAACCCGTTTCCATCCGGGAGATTGATATCCAAAACGGCCAGTTCATAGGTCTGTTCTTCACAGCATTGCTCTGCTTCTGCTTTTGTCTTCGCCGAATCTACCTTATAACCGCCCGCAGACAAATTATAGCAAAGCGTACTATTTAAAAGATGGTCATCTTCCACTACTAAAATCCTCATATGTTCACCTTCCCTTACTATATTTTTCTCTTGATTATATCGGATTATATAATATTATCACCCAAATGTCACAGAAATCTCACATGTGCCAGTTTATTTGAAAGGGATTTCTGCAGCGCTGATTTTTCATGACTTTGAGTGTGTTTCATGCTATAATATCTGCAAGGCCTTTAGAGACGCTATCCGTTTTTTCTTGCGGTTTTTGTGTAAAATACGATGTTGAGGAGTAAAAAAACATGTACAAGCAAGTCGATAAGTCACAGCATTCCTTTCTCGATTTTAATCAGCCGATGGGGCTCCATATGAACCCGGATAACCGCTGGATCAAACATGCGGATCTCATCCCATGGCAGGCGCGCCGGAACCGGCAGCCGCTAATTAGCAAAAAAAGAGCTTTGAGTTATTTATAACCGACGCATTGAAAGCAAAACAGACGCAATTAACATTTTGGAAAAAGAAGCGTCGTTTATACCTCTGTGGTTTCATAGATGGTATAATCTTGACAGATGGATCATAAAAATGTAGAAGCAAATATTCGGGGAGAACGTTAGCATATGGATCAGAAAATAAAGACAATATGTCTCGAAGTGGGACTAGCTATTGCCCTTGTCGTAAGCTTGAGTCTTCTGGGGGCGAAGATGGGCTCTGAGCATCAGAAGAAAGAAGCAAAGCTGGAACTGGCGGAAGCCGAGAACAAAGCGGCTGCGGGAAAGCGGGACGGCGGCGTGACTGGAGGGGAGGCCGCCGAAAATGCGGAGGGCGGATCAGGAGCATCCGATCCGGATGCGGCTCCTGCGCCTGAAACGGAGGAAGTGATCGCGGACGGACAGTATCCGATCATGGGAAAAAGTCCGGTGACCGTAGAACAGATGGTTTCCTATTTTAACTCTGCTAATTTCCCCTATCCTGCTGAACAGTTGTCCAGGGGCGGCGCGGATTCTATTGAAACGTTCTGCAAGATGTATTATGAGGAAGCATCGGCGGAAGGGGTGCGGCCGGAGGTTGCCTTTGTCCAGACCATGAAGGAGACCGGATGGCTGCAGTATGCGGGAGATACCTCCATTGAACAGTTTAATTTTGCGGGACTTGGAGCCACAGGAGGCGGAGCGGCTGGCAATTCCTACCCGGATGTGCGTACCGGGATTCGGGCACAGATTCAGCATCTGAAGGCATATGCTACGGCGGACGCGCTGGTGCAGGAGTGCGTGGATGACCGGTATGAATATGTCACGAAAGGATCCGCTCCCTATGTGGAATGGCTGGGCCAGAAGGAAAATCCGGGCGGCTTGGGCTGGGCGACAGACGAAAATTACGGGTATTTTATCGTAGAGATGATTCATAGTATGAATCAGATGAAGTGATAAATATTATATCTGTTACTATCTTGATTTTATTACGCAACGCTTTTCAAAAAAGCAATATGATTATATTCTTAAGATTTTGAAAACTCCTTGACAAATAGACTTTTGCCCGCTATGATATAGTTTAGTTCATTTGGAGTTAACAATTTTGTAAAATTTCAAAGGTATTGAGAAAGAGGAGTACATAATTACTTCCCACAGAGAGGACGGCCCATCGGCTGGAAGGCGGTCCGGGTATCAGGATTATGGAACGTGACTTTTGAACCGGATATCTGAAGCGCAGGAGTGACCCGTTGTCTGCTGTGAACGCCGCCATATGCGGATGATTCGTGGCTGTCAGACTGTCGGTGATTTGCTCAGGATTTTGTGGGTAGGGTATCCCGTGGCGGTTTACGTTACAGAACCATAAGTTATGTTATGGGGCGGCATAAAAAGCGGTGCGACCGTATTTTCTTCTATGCCACATCATAAGTATAGGAATTAAGGTGGTACCGCGGAGAACAATTCGCCCTTTACATTGTAAAGGGCTTTTTTAATACCAAAAATGTGAAAAATCCGTGAAGTACCAGCTTACTGTTCATGAGTAAAAGGAGGAGAAACATGGGTAAGGAACTGGCAAAGACGTATAATCCGAAGGAGATTGAGGAAAAACTGTATGAGAAGTGGTGTGAAAACAAGTATTTCCACGCAGAGGTGGACCGGGACAAAAAACCGTTTACCACGGTCATGCCGCCTCCGAATATCACGGGAAAGCTGCATATGGGGCATGCGCTGGACAATACGCTGCAGGACATCCTGATCCGGTATAAGCGGATGGAGGGCTTCAATGCCCTGTGGGTGCCGGGAACCGACCATGCGGCCATCTCTACAGAAGTAAAAGTAACGAACCAGTTAAAATCCGAGGGCATCGACAAAAAGGAATTGGGACGGGAAGGCTTTCTGGAGCGCACCTGGCAGTGGAAAGAGGAATATGCGGGAACCATCGAGAACCAGCTGAAAAAGATGGGCATCTCCTGCGACTGGGACCGGGAGCGGTTCACCATGGACGAGGGCTGTTCCAAGGCTGTCGAGGAAGTATTCATTAACCTATATGAAAAGGGATATATCTACAAGGGATCCAGGATCATCAATTGGTGTCCGGTCTGCAAGACCTCCCTGTCCGATGCCGAGGTGGAGCATGAGGAGCAGGGAGGACATTTCTGGCATATCAAGTACCCTATTGTAGGAACGGAGGATTTTCTGGAGATTGCCACGACCCGTCCGGAGACCATGCTGGGCGATACGGCTATCGCGGTACACCCGGAGGATGAGCGGTACAAGGACATCATCGGCAAGCATGTGATGCTTCCCTTGGTGAACCGGGAAATCCCCATTGTGGCAGACTACTATGTAGACAAGGAATTCGGGACCGGAGCGGTGAAGATCACGCCGGCTCATGACCCCAACGACTTTGAGGTAGGGAAGCGCCATAACCTGGAAGAGATCAACATCATGAATGACGATGCCACCATCAATGAGCGGGGCGGCAGATATGCGGGCATGGAGCGATATGAGGCGAGGAAAGCGATTGTAAAGGATCTGGAAGAGCAGGGCTTCCTAGTGAAGATCGAGCCCCACTCTCATAATGTAGGAACCCATGACCGATGCGGCACGACAGTAGAGCCGCTGATCAAGCAGCAGTGGTTCGTGAAGATGGAAGAGTTGGCGAAGCCTGCCATCGAAGCACTGCATACAGGAGAATTGAAGTTTGTGCCGGAGAGGTTCAACAAGATCTATCTGCACTGGCTGGAAAATATCAAGGACTGGTGTATTTCACGGCAGATCTGGTGGGGACATCGGATTCCGGCGTACTACTGCGACGAATGCGGAGAATTCGTGGTGGCAAAGGAGATTCCGGAGAAATGTCCGCACTGCGGATGCGCCCATTTTACACAGGATGAAGATACACTGGATACCTGGTTTAGCTCAGCGCTGTGGCCGTTTTCTACCCTTGGCTGGCCGGAAAAGACGGAGGATCTGGATTACTTCTATCCCACGGATGTACTGGTGACAGGCTACGATATCATTTTCTTCTGGGTGATCCGGATGGTATTCTCCGGATTGGAGCATACCGGAAAATCCCCCTTCCACACCGTGCTGATCCACGGACTGGTGCGGGATTCCCAGGGGCGCAAGATGAGTAAGTCCCTGGGAAATGGAATCGATCCGCTGGAGATCATCGACCAGTACGGCGCGGATGCGCTGCGTCTTACTCTGGTAACCGGAAACGCGCCTGGCAACGATATGCGTTTTTCCAATGAAAGGGTGGAGGCAAGCCGGAACTTTGCGAATAAGGTGTGGAACGCATCCCGCTTTATTCTGATGAATATGAAAGAAAATATCGTGGACGAGCCCGGGGAGAGCCTGCTGAAATCGGCTGACAGATGGATCCTGGCAAAGGTCAACCGTCTGACGAAGGACGTGACGGAGAACATGGACAAGTTTGAGCTGGGGATCGCGGTCCAGAAGGTGTATGACTTTATCTGGGACGAATTCTGCGACTGGTATGTGGAGCTGGCAAAATACCGGATCTATCATGCCGAAGAGGATCCCGATTCTGCGAAATGTGTTCTATGGATCTTAAAGACCGTATTGGGGCAGGCATTGAAGCTCCTGCATCCGTTCATGCCGTTTATTACGGAGGAGATCTACAGTGCGCTGGTGCCGGAGGAGGAATCCCTGATGATCTCTTCATGGCCGGAATATCGGAGGGAGTGGGAATTCCCAACGGATGAGGAAGTGATGAGCCATGTGAAGGAGATCACCCGAGGGATCCGGAACATGCGCGCGGAGATGAATGTGCCGAACAACCGCAGAACCAAGGTATTTATTGTCAGCACAGACCAGAATCTGCTGAGCGGGATTGAGGCAATCCGGGAATCTGTAAAGCCGCTGATGCTGGCAAACGATATCCTCCTTCATTCTGAGAAGAAGGATATTGCGGAAGACGCGGTGTCCATCGTAGTTCCGGGGGCAGCGGTGTATCTGCCGCTGGAAGACCTGGTGGACTTCGAGCAGGAGAAAGAACGCCTTGCGAAAGAAGAAGAAAAGCTGACAAAAGAGATCGCGAGGGCGAAGGGCATGCTGTCCAATGAGAAGTTCCTGAGTAAAGCGCCGGAGAAGAAGGTGCGGGAGGAAAAAGAAAAGCTGGAGAAGTATACCCAGATGCTTGCGCAGGTACAGGAGCGTATGGCGGGGCTGAAGAAGGCATAGAAGGACAGCGCGACTGATCGGCCCGCGAATCAGGACAAGGGCTGCATATATATGGGAAAAGCGGACAAAAAAGACGGGATACGATAGGGCAATTATGTGAATTGGGGGTCGGATGGCTGTGTAAACGGCCATCTGACCTAAAGGGAGAGAAGTTAGGATGAAGAAGGTTCAGATCAGGAAGCCGGATTTCAGGGGCTTCTTTCATAAGATAAAAAATTTGAAGATAGAAGACCTTAAAGCACACTGGATCGCGAGACGCAATCGCCGGGCGAGGATCCTGGAGGAACGACGCAACAGCAAATTTTCAAGGCGTATGGCGCCGGTCTATCGTTTTATGAACCGGATCTCCTTGGTATTCCATTATTTACTGGCATGCATATTAAACTTTTTTATTGAAGCGATCTCCAGGCTCTCGCTGTTCCAGGCATGGGATTATATGACGGAGACGCCGAAGGTGTTTTTGTTCAACGCCTTCTTGATTTTCGCCACCTTTTCCATCGTATACCTGGTCAGGCGGCGGGTATTTGCAAGGATCCTTCTCAGTGTATTCTGGCTGTTTTTAGGCGCCTGCAACGGGTATCTGCTGACGAAGCGGGTGACGCCCTTCAATGCCCAGGACTTAAAGGTGCTCTCGGACGCCCTCTCGCTGACTGGCAATTACTTTTCCACATTTGAACTGATCCTGCTGATCGTGGGGATCGGCGCGGTGATCCTGTGGGTCGTCTCCATGTGGAGGCGGGGCGGACAGTTTACCGGAAAAATGCACCGGATCATTGCGCTGTTCGGCGTGGGCTTCTCGGTCATTGCTTATATGGTTCTGACAGACGTGGCCATTGACCGCAGAGTGATCTCGAACTATTTTGGAAATATTGCCTTTGCATATGAAGATTATGGATTCCCTTACTGCTTTACGTCCAGTATTTTTAAGACCGGGATCTCCGAGCCGTCGGGGTACGGGGAGGAGACCATGGATGCCATCAGCAGCGGCGGGAAGATCACGAAAAGCACCACCGGACGGAAGGAAGAAGAGCTGCCCAACATTATCTTTGTGCAGTTGGAATCGTATTTTGATCCCACGGAGGTGGAGTGGCTGCAGTTTTCCGAGGATCCGATCCCGAATCTGCGGAAGATGTATGAAGAGTATTCCAGCGGATATTTTAAGGTGCCGTCCGTAGGCGCGGGTACGGCCAATACGGAATTTGAAGTGCTGACCGGTATGAGCATGCGTTTCTTCGGACCGGGGGAATATCCCTATAAGACCTATGCCAAGACGAAGCTTTTGGAAAGCGCGGCTACGGCCCTGACCAGCCTTGGCTACGGAGCCGAGGCGCTGCATAACAACGGAGGAAACTTTTACAGCAGGGCGCAGGTATTCAACCACATGGGATTTGATCATTATACCAGCAAGGAATTTATGAATATCCTGCAGACGACTCCGAAGGGATGGGCTACGGATGATATCCTGATCCCGAATATCATGGATTCCATGGATACGACCAAAGGACAGGATTTTGTATTTGCCATCAGTGTACAGGGGCATGGAGACTATCCCGTAGAGAAAATGATCGAGAATCCCACCATCCAGGTCAGCGGCGTGGAGGACGAGGGCAGGAGAAATGCCTGGGAATATTATGTGAATGAAGTATACGAGATGGATGAATTTGCCGGAGACCTGGTGAAGGCCGTAGAGGAACGGGGAGAACCTTCCGTAATTGTTTTCTACGGAGACCATCTGCCCACAATGGACCTGCAGGCAAAGGATCTGAAAAGCCGGTATCTGTACAATACCAATTATGTGATCTGGGACAATATCGGTCTGAAAAAGAAGGACGGAAACTATGCGGCATACCAGATCATGGCCGAAGTGCTGGACCGTCTGGATATCCATTCGGGGACGGTGTTCAATTACCATCAGGAGCGCCGCCAGACGAAGAACTACCTAGCCGACCTGGAACTGCTGCAGTATGATATCCTGTACGGAAAGCAGTATGTCTATCAGGAGAGCGGAAAGCCGATCACATCCGGTCATATGGCGATGGGGGTTAAGGATACCACGATTACCTCTCTGGTGGAGCAGCTGGACGGCACATACAGCGTGTACGGAGAGAATTTTACCAAGCAGAGCAAGATCTATATCAACGGTGAGAAGCAGAGCAGTACGTTTTTGAATAATACAAGGATTGATCTGAAGGAATCCGTCCTGGGGGAAGAGGATGTTGTTATGGTGGCGCAGGTAGGCTCCAGCAATACCATTTTCCGTACCTCCAAGGAATACAAATACCGGGACGGACGCTTCGTGCCCCTTCCCCGCAATACCAGTACGGTGAAGGCAGGGCGGAACGCGTTTATCGGAAATGACGAGGGAGAGTAGGTATTTTGACATATGATGAGGCAGTGGATTATATTTTAAAGATCCCGAAATTTACAAAGAAAAACCCGCTGGAACATACGAAGGAATTTCTGCGTTTTTTGGGAAATCCGGAGAGGGACTTGAAGGTCATCCACGTGGCGGGGACCAACGGAAAAGGCTCGGTCTGCGTGTATCTGGATGCCATGCTGAGGTCTGAGGGGAAATCCGCAGGCCTCTTCGTCTCTCCACATCTGATCCGGATGAATGAGCGGATCCGGATCCGGGGAGAGCAGATCTCGGACGGGGAATTTGTGAGAGTATTTGAAAAGGTGATGGAGAAGGTCAGGGAAATGGAACACCAGGGTCTCTCTCATCCTACTTTTTTTGAACTGCTGTTCGGCATGGCAATGACCGCGTTTGCGGAAGCGGGAGTGGAATTTGCGGTGCTGGAGACCGGATTGGGCGGGCGGCTGGATGCCACCAACGCCGTAGAGCATCCGGCAGTCACGGCCATTGCGTCGATCGGGATGGATCACCAGGAGATTCTGGGGGATACCCTGGAACAGATCGCGGCGGAGAAGGCGGGGATCTTGAAAAAAGGAGTGCCGGTGTTTTACTCCGAAGGGGAGGAAGCTGCCGGTCAGGTGATCGAAAGCCAGGCGGCCCGGCTTGGAATTTCCTGTAAGAAAATCGGGAAAAATGCGTTCGAAAATCTGAGAATCGAACATAAAAATATTGCATTTTCCTGTACAAATGCTTATTATGGAACTACGGCATGGAAACTCCGCAATACAGGACTGTATCAGGCAGAGAACGCGATGCTTGCCCTGGAAGTGATGAAAAGCCTGTTTGGAGAGACGGGACGCCCGCGGTTATGGCGGGAAGCGCTCGCTCAGGTCGTCTGGGAGGGCCGCATGGAGGAGGTCCTGCCGGGGATCTATATCGATGGAGCACATAATCTCAATGCCGTGGTCCGGTTCGTTCAGAGCGTCAAGGCACGCGGCCCACACAGGACGGCGGTTCTGTTTTCGGCGGTTCAGGAGAAGGACTATGAAGAGATGACGGCATATCTCTGCCGGAATCTGGAGACGGACTATTACGTGGTGACCCGGATCGAAGACAGCCGGGCGGCGGATACGGAGAAGCTTCTGGCAGCATTTGCGCGGTATACGGATCGTTCGGTGGCGGTGATCGAATCCCCCCGGGAGGCGCTGCATTATGTGAGGAAGCACCAGGACGGCCGGACGGTGTACTGTCTTGGCTCCCTTTATCTGGCCGGTATGCTCAAAGAACTGGCACAGGAGGAAAGCTTATGTTAAACTACGAAGAGGAACTGAAAAAATTCAAACCAAGCCTGGAAGTAGAGGATATAGAGGATGCCGTATACCAGGAGGATCTTACGGACATGTCTGATCTGCTCAAACAGGTCATGGATCAGAAAAAATAAATTATCGGGGAAAGAATACGGTGAGGTTTGATGGACTATACGAAGAAAATCATCCGCCAGTCGAACTACTGGTATAATGACGGTCTGAAAAAGGCCCGGATACGGGATATGTCTGGCGCGATTGTCTCACTTCGGCGGAGTTTGCAATATAATAAAGGAAATATTACGGCGCGGAATCTCCTGGGGCTGGTCTACTACGGCCGGGGAGAGGTTGTGGAGGCGCTGGTCGAATGGATCATCAGCAAGAATCTGCGGCCGAAGAACAACTTGGCCAATTCCTATCTGCAGAATATCCAGCATTCGGCCAGAGGACTGGAGACGATCAACCAGTCCATAAAGAGGTTTAACCAGTGCCTCGTCTACTGCCGGCAAAATGGGGAGGACATGGCGATCATACAGTTGAAAAAGATCACCGTGTCGCATCCTTCCTTCTTGAAGGCGTATCAGCTCCTGGCGCTTTTATATCTGCATACCAGGCAGTATGCCCAGGCACAGCAGGCCCTGACCAAGGCGCGGAAGCTGGATACGACCAACGAGATCACGCTGCGCTATATGCAGGAGCTGACGCAGATCCGGGGAAAAAAAGCGAAAAAGCCGGAGAATAAGGCGACAAAAAAGAAGAAAAAAAGAAAAAAAGAAACGGTAGAATATAATCTGGGAAATGAGACCATCATTCAGCCGGCGCACCGGATGGTGAAGGAACTGGCAGGAAGATTTACCCTGATGAACATCGTACTGGGCGCTGCTATCGGCGCGGCGATCGTATGGTTTCTGATCGTGCCTGCTGTAGACGAGAGTAAGTCCGACAAGCGGAACAAGGAGGTACTGGAATACAGTGAACGGATCAATTCTCTGGAAGCACAGCTCAGTGCGGTGACCAGGACCCTGGATTCCTACCGCGCGGACAGTGCGGATTCCGAGGAAGCGGTTCAGACGGCAGCTGCCACGGCGGAGAGCTATGAGAATCTGATGACGGCATCGGAACAGTACAATTCGGGAAGCTATTCGGAGGATTCCATTGCGGATGTGCTCCTGGCCGTGAACCGGAACGCGCTCGGGGAGAGCGGACAGGAACGGTATGACGACCTGACATCAAGCATCTATCCGACAGCCTGCAGCATTCTTTATGAATCCGGTACCGCTTCTTACAATGTTGCCAATTATGATACGGCGATTGAGGTACTGGCCAAGGTTGTGAGAATGGATGAAAGCTATGATGACGGCGGGGCGCTTCTGACGCTGGGACTTGCCTGTCTGGACAACGGGGATCCCGAGACTGCTACGACCTATTTAAGCCGGGTCAATGAGCTCTTTCCGGACACGGACAATGCACAGGAGGCAAAGACCAGTCTGGAGGAGATCGCGTCGGCAGCGAACCAGGACACAGAAGAATAAAAACGGCGATTCAAGGCGCCCGACACCTTGCCGTCAGGCAAAAAAGGCAGCGGGGTCTGCCGTTATACGAAAGAAAAGGATGTGTAGAGGATACATGTCCTTTTTTTAAATGTTGCGAGGAGGAGTATGAATCAATGAAGTATCAGGTAGAAGAGAATTGCCTTACGATCTTTCTTCCGAAGGAGGTGGACCACCACCAGGCGGAGGAAATCCGGAAGGATGCGGACGCGATGATTGAGCGCAACCACATCAAATATGTGATTTTTGACTTTGGGGAGACAGAATTTATGGACAGCTCAGGGATCGGGGCAGTCATGGGAAGATACCGTCTGGTCCATCTGATCGGCGGCGAGGTGTGGGGCGTCCATGCCAATGCCAGGATCAAGAAGATTCTGACGATGTCAGGAGTCACAAAAATTATGCAGATTTATGAGGAGGATCAGAGATGAGAGACACAAATGAAATGGAAGTCATATTTGACAGCTGTTCTTCAAATGAAAGGTTTGCCCGGGTAGCCGTGGCGTCGTTTCTGACTCAGCTAAACCCCACGGTGGAGGAGGTGTCTGATGTGAAAACAGCCGTCTCCGAGGCAGTGACCAATTCCATCATCCATGGGTATGACCAGGAGATACATAAAATTACGGTCAAGTGCCGCATTGAACAGAACCGGTTTGCAGTGACTGTGAAGGACACGGGGAAAGGGATCAAGGACGTTGCCCAGGCGATGATGCCAATGTATACGACCCGTCCGGAGCTGGATCGGTCGGGAATGGGATTTTCATTTATGGAGGCATTTATGGATAAGGTGGAGGTGGAATCCGCGCCGGGAGAGGGAACTACGGTCAGGATGGAGAAAACAATCGGAAAAGGAAGGAATCTATGGACCACACAATCGCTTTAATTCAAAAGGCTCACGAAGGAGACAAGGAGGCAAGAGAGCAGCTTGTGAAGGAAAATGTGGGACTGGTCTGGAGCGTGGTAAAGCGGTTCTACGGCCGGGGCACGGACCCGGAGGACCTGTTTCAGATCGGCAGCATCGGGCTTCTCAAGGCGATTGACAAATTTGACCTGTCCTATGACGTCCGGTTTTCCACCTATGCGGTGCCCATGATATCCGGCGAGATCAAAAGATTTCTGCGGGACGACGGCATGATCAAGGTAAGCCGTTCCCTGAAAGAACTGTCCTATAAGCTTTTTCAGGCCAGGGAGGATATGACTGCGAAGCTGGGCCGGGAGCCGACTCTGGAAGAGCTTTCCCGGGTCCTTAAGGTGGAAAAGGAAGAAATTGTCCAGGCAATGGAGGCCGGAGGGGAGGTGGAATCCATCTACAAGCCCATCCATCAGAAGGAGGGGAGCGAGATCCGGCTGATGGACAAGCTGGAGGAGAAGGAACATCAGGAGGAGAAGATTCTGAACTGCATGTTGCTGCAGCAGCTTTTGGAAACGCTGGACAAGGAAGAGCGCCGCCTGATCTATCTCCGGTATTTTCAAAATCAGACTCAGTCGGCAGTGGGAAAGAAGCTGGGAATCTCACAGGTCCAGGTATCCCGGATGGAAAAAAAGATCATGGAGGCGCTGCGGCGGGAAGGAACCTGCTGAGGTATATTTTCGGGATTTTTTCAGATACTACTGCTTATAGGCGCAAAGGATTTGGCCTGCGGTCTATAGATCAAGAGAAAGGACAGGTGGCTGTAATGGAAGAAGGAAGAAGAAAAATACGGATATGCTTGATGAGCATTGTCCTGGCGGCAGTAGTGATCGGAATTTTTTACTATTACTATAGTGACGCGGAGGCGGTTTCCAACGGCGCGGGGACGCTGATCAGAAGGCCGGGTGCAGAATATCATGCCTGCTAATCAGGAAACGGTCTATATCAAAGGAGAGCGGGATGTGGAGATCACGAAGACGGATGTCACGCTGGGAGACATCCTGACTCTGGAATGCAGCAACAAAGCTATGATCCCGAAGCTGAAGGTGCTCAAGATCCTGAAAATTCCGGATCAGGGGAAGCGCAGGTATGTGATATCCATATTGAAGATCATTGCCTGTATCCATGAAAAATATCCGGGTGTGGATATTCAGAATATGGGGGAGACAGACATTATTGTGACCTACGAGGATCAGAAAACCCCGGGTATGGCGGTGCACCTCATTAAGACGATATTTGTGGCGATGCTGACCTTTGCGGGCTCCGCGTTTGCGATCATGGCATTTAACAACGACGCGTCGGTTTCCGATCTGTTTTCCCAGATGTATGAATTTATCATGGGTTCCGGATCGGATGGGTTTTCCATCATGGAGGTCAGCTATTCCGTGGGCATCACCATCGGGATCCTGGTATTTTTTAACCATTTCGGTAAGAAAAGATTTACTGTGGATCCTACGCCTTTGGAGGTGCAGATGCGGGTCTATGAAAATGATATCCAGACCACTCTGATCGAAAACGCGTCAAGAAAGGGGGCGGAGCTGGATGTGGGTACGGCAGACCCTTCTGGGAATCATCGGTCTTAGCTCGGGAGTTGTTATTGCAGGGGGTCTGTTTGCCCTGATCGTGGAGCTGGGCGTGATCGCGGACTTTGCGGACCGGACTCATACGGCGGACAAGATCCTTCTCTATGAGGACTGCGCCGCTTTGGGAGGTGTGGCTGGAAACCTGATCTCGGTCTTCCGCCCCCAGATGGGCTACCTTGGGTTTCTGCTTCCGATATTCGGGCTGCTGGCCGGAATCTTTGTAGGGTGCTGGGCTATGGCTCTTGCGGAGGTGCTGAATGTATTTCCCATCTTTATCCGAAGGCTGAAGATTGTGCGCTACAGCGTGGCTTTTATCCTCAGCATGGCCCTTGGGCGCGGGCTGGGGGCGTTTATTTATTTGCTGAAACGCTGGTAGCCGCCGGCCGGGACAATTACGGACTGTATGCGTCATATGTCAATGCGCGGCAGACTTTATCGGCTGTGAGTCTATCCGGCGTTCAGCACAAACATTTCAAAAAGGGCAGGTATCCGGTCGGTTACCTGCTCTTTGAATACCATCGTATGCAGAAAGGCTGCCAGTGACAGGCTTTCTGTATACCGCTGTATATGGAAAGTCTTCCGATGCCGGGCTCTCCATATACCTGTAAATATATTTACATGATCCCCCAAAGCCAGTACAGGAAGCCCAGGACCCAGGTAGTAAAGATTCCGTACAGTATGACCGGGCCCGCAATGGTAAAGATCTTACATCCGATCCCGAATACCTGCCCTTCCTTTTTGTATTCGATGGCCGGGGCGGCAACGGAATTGGCGAATCCGGTAATGGGCACCAGCGCGCCGGCTCCTCCCCATTTCGCGATCTTCGGGTAGACATTCATTCCGGTCAGGATGATGCTGAGAAGGATCAGCAGCAGAGACGTCCATCCGCTGCAGGCATCCTTGGAGAGCTCCCGGACCTTGCAGTAATTGTAGATGAGCTGCCCCGCAGTGCAGATGATCCCTCCGGTGACAAATGCCTTTCCCATATTCGGCCAGATATTATGGACCGGAGTCTTTTGCTTTACATAAGCTTCGTATTGCTTTTCCTGCTTCATTTTTTGTGTTTTATCCATATTCTTACCTCACAGATCATATGATTTTGCCTGCCAAAAGGGTTTCCGACTGAATGAGCAGGTCGAAAGCTCCCTGGAGCATCCAACCGTACAGTTGGAAAGTGTTCCTCTCTCTTGCCGGCTGATTTATAGTATCTGGAAAATATAAGATCTTATTCAGAACCGTGAATAAAATCCCTCCGATCATCTTATACTATTTTTCAAAAATGAATCCGGTGAAAAGATTCGGGCAGTGCTGTGAGGCGGCAGACATTTATGCAGAAATGAAAACAGCCGGATCGGAAATGGGGAATTGGTTTGGGACAGGAATTGAAAACGAAAATGAATCAGATCAAAGGAGCTCAGAGCATCAGCTTTGAAGTTTCTCCTTATATCATGAGCAGCGGTTCGGTTGTGGGAAGCAAGGAGTCAGAAGGACCTCTGGGAAAACTATTTGATGTGTCGAACCAGGACGACCTGTTCGGAGCAAAGACCTGGGAAGAGGCAGAAAGCAATATGCAGAAGGAGGCCTGTGTGCTTGCCCTTGGAAAGGCACACGTGAAGCCGGAGTCCGTCCGATTTTTATTCGGCGGGGATCTGCTCCGGCAGGGGATCGCCACATCCATGGGGGTCGAGTCTCTGCAGATTCCGCTGTTCGGGCTCTATGGCGCCTGCTCCACCTCCGGGGAAGCGCTGGCATTGAGCGCTATGAGTGTGGCTGCGGGCTATGGGGACTGTATGCTTGCCGTGACCTCCAGCCATTTCGGGAGTGCGGAAAAGGAATTTCGTTTTCCGTTGGGATACGCGAACCAGCGCCCGCTGTCGGCACACTGGACGGTGACAGGGAGCGGCGCGTTCCTGGTGGGGACGGAGAAGAGCCATGTGCGTATCTCCGGTGTGACCGTGGGTAAGATCGTGGATTATGGCCTGAAGGATTCTCAGAATATGGGCGCCTGCATGGCTCCGGCCGCCATGGACACGATCGTCCAAAACCTGCAGGATTTTGGAAGGACCGTGGAGGATTATGACAGGATCGTCACAGGGGATCTGGGGTATGTGGGACAGGATATCCTGTTCGACCTGGTACAGGAAAAAGGCTATGACATCCGGGTCAAGCATATGGACTGCGGAATGGAGATCTTTGACCAGAAGACCCAGGACACCCATGCGGGAGGAAGCGGCTGCGGCTGCGCGGCTGTGACACTGGCCTCTTATATTCTGCCCAAGATCCGAAAGGGCGAATGGAAGCGGGTGCTTTTTGTGCCCACAGGTGCTCTGCTGTCAACAGTCAGCTTCAATGAAGGAGCCAGCGTTCCAGGGATTGCCCATGGGATCGTGCTGGAGCATGTGAACTGATCCGGACGCTGCTCCACAGTGGATAGAATGCAGAGAATGTGTTTCGCTTCGGAGAATGACGGAGTGATCGATTCTCCGATATATGACATCGAAGGAGGAAAAGAATGTGGATTATGTAAAAGCATTTTTGATCGGAGGACTGATCTGCGCGCTGGTGCAGATCTTACTGGACCGAACGAAGCTGATGCCGGGGCGGGTCATGGTGTTGCTGGTATGCAGCGGCGCGGTTCTTGGCTTCTGTAATATTTACAAGCCGTTTCAGGATTTTGCCGGGGCCGGGGCGAGCGTCCCTCTGCTGGGCTTTGGCAACGTACTGTGGCAGGGAGTGAAGGAGGCTGTGGATAAAAGCGGCTTTCTGGGAATCTTCCAGGGGGGCTTCAAGGCAAGCGCGGTAGGGATATCCGCGGCGCTGGTATTTGGATATCTGGCATCCGTGACCTTTGAGCCCAGGATGAAAAAATAAAAGGAATCCGTTTTATTATGGGTGAAAATGGAAGTTCCTGTTGCTTTTTACCGGGGATAATGTTATGTTGTTCGTGTAGCGTTTTTTATTCAATAGGAAACTTCTCCCAATTTTCCTTTCGAATAAAAACCCTTCGGGGGATGCGCACTACGCGCATAAGGAAAATGGCTGCTGCCGCAGCCGTGCTTCAGCGCGTGTGTGCGTCAAGATGCACACTTTTTTACTAGGGAGGAAAAAGCATATGGATTATGTAAACATTATCATTCCCTTTATCGGGGGACTTGGCATGTTCATTTACGGCATGCAGATCATGGCGCAGGGACTGGAAAATGCTGCCGGCAATAAAATGAAAACGATGCTGGAGGCTTTGACGAGAAATAAATTTTTCGGCGTGCTTTTAGGCGCGTTGATCACGGCGGTGATCCAGAGCTCTTCCGCAACCACGGTCATGGTGGTAGGCTTTGTCAACGCGGGGATTATGAGCCTGAATCAGGCGATGGGCGTTATCATGGGCGCCAATATCGGTACAACGGTAACTGGATGGCTGGTATCCAGTGTGGAGTGGGCCAAGTTCTTAAGTCCCGGCAACCTGGCTCCGGTGGCGATCATGCTGGGCGTGATCGTGATGCTGACGGGAACAAGGCGTTCCACCAAGGACATTTCCAGTATTATTATTGGCTTCGGACTTCTTTTCGTAGGAATCACGACCATGTCGGCCTCCGTCGCACCGCTGCAGGATTCGGAAGGCTTCCGCAATCTGTTCATTACCCTGGGGCACAATCCGTTCCTTGGTATTATCGCCGGCGCGGTGGTGACTGCGGTGATCCAGAGTTCCTCCGCGTCCGTGGGTATCCTGCAGAGCCTTTCCGCCGCAGGGCTGGTTCCCTTTAACGCGGCGGTGTATATCATCATGGGCCAGAACATCGGTACCTGCGTGACAGCCATCATGTCCAGTATCGGTGCAAAGAAGACGGCGAAGACGGCGGCTGTGATGCATCTTCTGTTCAATATCATTGGTACGGTGCTGTTCAGTATCGTAGCCATTGTGCTGTTCAAAGTGGTATTCCCGGCAGCGGGCACCGGCATGATCACGCAGACAGAGATCAGTACGGTGCATACGATCTTCAATATCGGTACGACAGTCCTCCTGTTCCCGGTATCCGACCTGATCATCAAGCTGGCGAAGAAGCTGGAAAGAGAGGATGACAAGGACAACGATGAGAGCAAGGTACTTCTCGACGAACGTATGCTGGAGACGCCGGGGATCGCTCTGCAGTCTGTAGTCAGCGAGATCGCCAGAATGGGAAATATTGTGGCAAGAACCGCAGACCGGGCGGAAGAGGTCATGTTCTCGAAGGACGAGAGGCAGATCCGCAAGATCCGGGAGGAAGAAGAGACGGTGGACGGCCTGTGCAGCGGGATTACGGGGTATGTGGTCCGGTTAAGCTCCCTGTCGCTGAATGAGAAGGAGCACCAGCATGTGGCAAGCCTTCTGCAGATCTTATCGGATATGGAACGGATCAGTGACTACTGTGAAAATATTTCCGAATTTGCCGAGACATTGTCTGACCGGAAGGCAGAATTTTCCGAAAAAGGCACTGCGGAATTGCGGGAGATGACTCGCGTCTGCCTGGACAGCTATCGGTACGCGGCAGAGGCATTTGCGGAAAACGATAAGGAAAAGGCATTGAAGGTCATTGAGAAGGAGAGCCAGGCGGATGACCTGGAGATCCAGCTCCGTTCGGCGCATATGAAGCGGCTGGCAAACAATCAGTGCAACACGGACGCGGGCATTGTGTATCTGGATGCGCTGGTGTGTATGGAACGTATCTCCGACCACTCCAGGAATATTGCGGAGGAGATCCTGATGCGGTAAAAAAGCAGGGTGAATTTATGAGATTACTGTTTGCGGAAGATGAGGTGAGTATGTCCGAGGCTGTCTCGGATATCCTCACCTATCATCATTATATGGTAGATGCGGTATATGACGGGGAAGCGGCTCTGGATTATGCCAGAATGGAAGCGTATGACGGCATCATCCTGGATATCATGATGCCGAAGAAGAGCGGGTTCGAGGTGCTGGAACAGCTGCGGAAGGAGGGATGTCGGACGCCGATCCTCCTTCTCACCGCCAGAGGGGAGGTGGAGGACCGGATCCGGGGACTGGATCTGGGGGCGGATGATTACCTGCCCAAGCCCTTTTCCATGGATGAGCTGCTGGCGCGGGTGCGTGCCATGCTTCGGCGAAGGGAAACTTTTGTGCCGGATATTCTGACCTGCGGGGACATCTCCCTGAACCTGCAGAGCTACGAACTGAGCGGAAACGGCAGATCCTTCGTGCTGCCCAAGCTGGAATACCGCATGATGGAAGTGCTGATGCAGAATCAGAAACGTTATCTTTCCTCGGAAGATCTCCTTGTGAAGGTGTGGGGCTACGATACGGAAGCGGAGGTAGGGACAGTGTGGGTGTACATATCCTATTTGCGGAAACGGCTGGCGGCTCTGAGCGACCAGGTGGAGATCAAGGTGAAGCGGAATATCGGGTATATGCTGGAAACAGTGGATTGAGGTGAGCGATGCAGAAAACACTTCAGAAAAAGTTTGTGATCACGGCAATGGCAGCAATATCGGTATTGCTGCTGATTTTGCTCGGCGCTATCAACGGATTGAATTTTTGGCAGACGGACCGGCAGACGGACCGCTTGCTGGAGACGCTGACCCGGCAGGCGGCAGCGGCTCCCAGGTCGGAGCCGGGAATGCTTCCGTTTCCGGACATGTCGGGGAAAAGAGAGCCGGGAGACTTTTTCAGCCCGCCAGTTACGGAAGACCACGCCATGTCAGCCAGGTATTTTTGTGTGTGGTTTGACCGGGAAGGGAGCGTTGCCCGAACCGATATCGGACGGATTTCGTCTGTATCCGGAGAGGAAGCAAAGGAGTACGCAGAGAAGATCTATGAGCAGGGAAAAGAATCCGGCAGACTGAACCGTTTTGAATACAGACGGATGCCTGCCCGGGACGGACAGGG
The DNA here is from genome assembly GCA_910573785.1 of Lachnospiraceae bacterium. Classification (GTDB taxonomy): domain Bacteria; phylum Bacillota; class Clostridia; order Lachnospirales; family Lachnospiraceae; genus Schaedlerella. Next base: position 57,939 of record CAJSZT010000029.1, read on the forward strand.
AGAGCTCCTGCTGTTTTTGGATACGTCCGCGCAGCGGTATGCTCTGCTTCTGGTGCTGGCTCTTTCGGCGGGAATCGGTATATTGTGCTGGTTTGGTATGCTTCTGCTGGTGATCCTGCTGTCAAATAAGGCCATCCTGCCGATTGCGAGGAACCTGGAAAAGCAGAAGCAGTTTGTCACGGATGCGGGCCATGAAATCAAAACACCGCTGGCAATCATTATGGCCAATACGGAGGCTATGGAGCTTTGCGGCGGGGAAACCAAATGGAGCCGGAACATCAAGGCGCAGACCGTGCGTCTTGGTGGTCTGATGCAGAATCTGCTGGTGCTTGCCAGGCTGGATGAAGGTGTGTGGGAGCTTCCGGCATCTGATTTTTCCATGAGCCGCCTTCTGGAGGAGGCGCTTCCAACCTTTTGTGAGTCGGCAGCCTTGAAGAATGTGATGATCGAAGCGAAGATCGGCCAGGGCATAGAGCTTCACAGCAACAGGGAGAATCTGCTGAGGCTGGTGTCTATCCTGCTGGACAATGCGGTAAAATATGTACCGAAGGGCGGGGAGATTGCCGTCACATTAAAAAGGCAGGGAAGAGAAACGCTGCTGCAGGTGGAGAATGACTGTGAGGAGCTGCCGGTGGATGAACCGGAGAAGCTGTTTGACCGGTTTTACCGGGGGGACAGCGCCCGGACACAGAAAAGCGGGGGATACGGGATCGGGCTTTCCGCGGCGCAGGCGATCGTGGAGAATTGTAAAGGAGAGATCCGCGCGGAATACCGGGGAGATTCCAGAATTGTATTTACGGTCCGGATCTAATGCGGAAAAAGATGTGGAGATGGAGCCTTTTGTCAATATGGGCGGCCAGGTTAAGGTATGGCGTCCGCTGTGCGGCGAGATCACGGAAGAGCGGCTGGATCAGGATGCAGAGGATGCGGTACGTTTTCAGATATATATACTGGACGGAAGGATGGATTGACGGGGAATATTTTGAAAATATGCAGAAAAAACAGGAATAGGTGGGATGTCCCCTGGTACGATGTGGTATCAGGGGATATTTTATTCAATAGAAAATTTCCAGCTGTGCGGTTGGAGATGCTCCAAGGAGCATCCAACCCACTTATCCATTCGCAAAAATCGTGCTGACGCACTCTTACGTCTGCTAACGCAGCCGCTTTTTGCTCATTAATAAGTGGGTTGCTGATTCGATAGAGCATTTTCATTGCAATAAATTGCATGAAAATGCTCTATCGAATCGCAACCGCACAGCTGGAAAAATTTTGACATCCAAGTCTGCGGAAAAGCAGCTGACATCAGATCATGCTATATCTGCAGTCACATTTTTTTCATATCTGTCTAAGTTTCATTTAAGGTTTCATGTATAATATTTTAGTGAAAATAGTGAACCAAAAAAGAAGTGCTATGTTTGATTAGAAAGGGGGCAGTGAATTATGACATGGCGTCATGAATGGAAGCATGAGATCAATATATCGGATCTGATTCAGCTCAGGCACCGTCTGCAGACGGTCATGGAGACGGACTCCCATGCGGTGGATGGAAAATACGAAATCCGCAGTCTGTATTTTGATACACCCGGAGACAAGGCGCTTCGGGAAAAAATGGATGGAGTGAACCAAAGGGAGAAGTTCCGGCTGCGGTATTATAATAGAGACACTTCCGGAATCCGGTTGGAAAAGAAAAGCAAACGCAATGGACTTGGAAAGAAACAAAGCATAGGCCTGACGGAGGATGAAGCGCGGGCCATTCTGGAAAATCAATGCAGGTGGATGGTGGACAGCGGGAGGCCTCTGGTAGAGGAATTGTACTGCAAAATGCGGTTCCAGGGGCTGCGTCCGAAAACGATCGTGGACTATACGCGGGAGCCGTTTACCTATGCTCCGGGAAATGTGCGTGTGACTCTGGACTATCAGATCCGGACCGGGCTGAATGGAATTGATTTTCTGAATCAGGACTGCGTTACGGTTCCGGCGGGGGACGCGCCTGCGATCCTGGAAGTAAAATGGGATGCGTTTCTGCCGTCTGTGATCCGGGATATTGTCCAGCTGGAAGGCAGGCATACATCGGCATTTTCAAAATATGCGGCATGCAGAAAATATGGGTGAAAACGAGAAAGGATTGGTATCAAATATGACATTTCAAGACATTTTTAAATCCAGTTTTTTGGAGAACGTGGACAGCGTCAGCATTGTGGATATGGCACTGGCAATGATCCTGGCATTTGGGATCGGCCTGTTTATCTTTTTGATCTATAAGAAAACATTTTCCGGGGTGATGTATTCCTCCAGCTTTGGTGTGACTCTGGTTGCCTTGACCATGATCACGACACTTGTCATCCTTGCAGTGACATCCAATATTGTGCTGTCCCTTGGTATGGTCGGCGCCCTGTCTATTGTCCGCTTTAGGACCGCGATCAAGGAGCCTCTGGATATCGCGTTTTTGTTCTGGGCGATCGCGGAAGGGATCGTACTTGCGGCTGGCATGATACCGCTGGCGGTATTTGGCGGCGTGTTTATCGGGCTGATTTTGCTCGTGTTCGTCAATAAAAAATCTCATATAACCCCGTATATTGTCGTACTCAGCTGCACGGGACAGGAGAGTGAAGGAAAGGCGCTGGATTTCCTGAAAAAGCAGGTGAGCCGCTGCATCGTAAAAAGTAAGACTGTCCAGCGGAGTATGGTGGAAGTGACTGCTGAGATCCGGTTGAAGAGTGAGGATACGGAGTTTATCAATGCGCTCTCCGCAATGGACGGCGTGCATAGCGCTGTTCTGGTCAGCTATAATGGGGACTATATGGGGTAGCTTTACGAATGTACGGAACGTATGATATCCGGAAAAACTCCGCAGGAATATCATGCCATTCGTACATGGAAATGAACAGGGAGGATAGCGAATGTCAACACATAAACGGATTGACAGGATCTGCTGCGGCGTACTTTTGCTGGTGCTGCTTTTAATCATTGTATTTATGAATGCCGGAATGCTTGGCGTACAGGCTGTATCCAGTGTCCTGGGATATGAGACGAGGCTGTTTGATACATCCATGGTGCATACCATTGAGATTGAGATGGAGGACTGGGATTCATTTCTGGAAGGATGCACGGATGAAGAATATGTATCCTGTTCCCTGGTGATTGACCAGGAGGCCTGTAAAAATGTTGCAATCCGGGCAAAGGGAAATACGTCGCTTACATCTGTGGCGTCCTATGGAAATAACCGCTACAGTTTTAAGGTGGAATTTGACCATTATGACAAGTCGAATACCTATTATGGTTTGGATAAGCTGTGCCTGAACAACATTATTCAGGATAATACCTATATGAAGGACTATGTGACTTATCAGATGATGTCCGGTTTCGGCGTGGACTCGCCTCTTTGCAGCTATGTGTATCTTACGGTAAATGGAGAGGATTTTGGACTGTACTTTGCTGTGGAAGGGGTGGAAGAGAGCTTCCTGGAACGGAATTATGGAAGGGATTACGGAGAACTGTATAAGCCGGACAGCATGGGTATGGGCGGAGGCAGAGGTAATGGAGCCGGGTTTGATCCGGGAATTCTGGAGGATGCGGGAACTTGGCCGGAAAATCCGGGCAATGGTGAAGAAGGAATGGGAATGCCCGGAGAAGGGGCGCTGCCGGAAGGAATGGAGACTGGAAAAGGCCCTGACGGTCCGGGCGGGATGTCCATGGGCAGTGACGATGTTTCCCTGATTTATACGGATGATGAGTACGATAGCTACAGTAATATTTTTGACAATGCAAAAACGGAGATTTCGGACAGCGACAAGGATCGTCTGATTGATGCTTTAAGGAGATTGAATGAAGGGAAAAATATTGACACAGTGGTTGATATTGAGGAAGTGATCCGCTATTTTACAGTGCATAATTTTGTATGCAATTTCGACAGTTATACGGGGACTATGATCCACAATTATTATTTGTACGAAAAGGATGGGCAGCTTTCCATGATTCCATGGGACTATAATCTGGCTTTCGGCGGATTTGAATCCGGAACAGATGCCGAAGGACTGGTGAATTACCCGATTGATTCCCCGGTATCCGGCGGTACTGTGGAATCCCGGCCCATGCTTGCCTGGATCTTTGCGGATGAGGAATACACAGAGTTGTATCATCAATATTTTGCGGAATTTATAGGGCAGTATTTTACAAACGGAGAATTTGAACGGATGATCGATACGGTATCCGAAATGATTGCGCCGTATGTAGAAAAGGATCCGACAAAATTCTGTACTTATGAGGAATATCAGGAGGGCATTTCCACACTGAAAAGCTTTTGCGTGCTGCGTGCGGAAAGCATCGAAGGGCAGCTGGACGGGACGACCTCTTCCACGGAAGCGGCAAGCTTATCCATTGAAGCTATGGGAACCATGGGGAATACATTTGGCCCGGGAAATGGTTCGGGAAGTGATGCGGGAAAAGTGATACGGGAAGATTTTCTGAGTAAGGCTGAATCAGAGACAGAAGGAAGCGGCAGGGGAAATAAATTCAGGACGGAAGATATTCAGGGAGGAACGGAACCGCCGGAAATGGATTTTGATGAAGATGCCATGCCGGGAGGAGCAGTACCGAATATGGAAAAACCGCAGGATATGGACACAATGGCCAAGGCAGGATACCAGACAGATATTACGGGGAGGGCAATCGGAAATATGTGGATTTTAACAGCGGCTTCAGCAGTTTTGCTTCTTGCGGGAATCCTCTGTGCATGCAGATATAAAAGATATTCATGATTTATACCCAAGGGCACCCCGTTATGGCTATAACGGGGTGCCCTTGGGTATAAAAAAAGAAGTCTGCTATATTACGAAAATGTGATATGGCAAACTTCTTTTATCCCGTACAATTTCCATGTGAAATACTCAGCATATTTAGCGGGGGTTCGAAACGATCATGAATGCTCTTCGTTGAGCTTCACCGCTTTCCGAAACAGTAGCAGTCCGATTACAAACAGCACGGAGATGGCAGCCACGCCGACGTTCATCCTGCCGGTAAGCTGGCTCATGATGGAAACGAGAGTGGTGCCAAGGATGGCGGCGCCTTTTCCGCAGATATCATAGAGCCCGAAGTATTCTCCCGACTTTTCCACAGGAATAATCTTCCCGAAATAAGAACGTGACAGGGCCTGTACCGTACCCTGGAACAGACCTACCATGACCGCGAGGATCCAGAAATCCCGCTGAGTATCCAGGCCATATGCATATAAAGCAATAAACAGGTATGCCAGAATACAGATGGTCAGGATCTTCGTGGAACCGATTTTCTTTGCGAGGCAGTTCAAAAGCAAGACCGAAGGAAACGCGACAATCTGTGTCAGCAAAAGCGCCAGGAGCAGTCCCGTACTGTCAAGTCCCAGAGCCTGCCCGTAGGCAGTTGCCATATCAATGATCGTATAGACACCATCAATATAGAAGAAAAACGCAAGCAGGAAAAGGAAGATATGCTTTTCCTGTTTGATGTCCGCAAAGGTCTTTCCAAGCCTGCAAAAGCTGTTGAGGATTACATGCTCCGTAGATTCAATATAGTATTTCTGTTTAAATGAAATAAGAAGCGGAACTGCGGAGGCCAGCCACCAGGCCGCTGTGATGAAAAAGGCAATGGACATGGAGGACTGCATGCTAAGCCCCAGGGAACCTCCCCCTAATACCACTCCGAGGCTTGCCACAAAGGGAATGCAGCTCCCAATATAGCCCCACGCGAAGCCTTGGGAGGATACGGTATCCATCCGTTCCGGCTCGGTCACGTCCGTGAGCATGGCATCATAGAAAACAAGGCTGGCAGAGTAGCCGGTCTTTGCCAGGATAAACACGCCAAGGAACCAGATCCAGGAAGACAAAAATCCCAGGATGACACAGCCTGCTACACCAATGAAGAGAACGACCTTGAAGATCCGCTTTTTAAAATCCTTCGTATCGGCTACGGCTCCCAGGGTCGGCCCCATCAGTGCCACCAGCAGGGTGCAGATGGAGGATGCGTATCCCCAGTAGGCAAGATAATTTACATCAGAGATACCGGCATTTTCAGCAAGATAGTTAAAATAAATCGGAAAAATGGTAGATACCAGCATTGTAAATGCGGAGTTGCCTACATCATACAATACCCATTTCTTTTCCAGGCGGGTCATTTTAAAATTCATGATGTTCATCCTTTACTGTTTTTGGAATTCATAGGGGCAGGTCCTGCCAGTGGTCGCCAGGACCAAAGGTTTCATGAAATCTGGATGGAAGCTCTGTTCCATCGGAAAGCAGCTTCTGATATTTTATGATCAGGCCGACTGCCAGCGGTACGGCGCCTTTATAAAGCTTTTTCAGAAGCCGGCAGTAATCCTCGCAGGCCGAATTTGGCGTTTCGCTCATGACCATGCCGTGTTTGGACTCATATTGTCCGGCCAACTTCATAGCTCCGAACAAAAACCGGCGTTTTCTGGGATTCGGCGCAAGGAGTAGCTTATGAACCAGAATCATGGAGGACAGAGATTTTTTCACTTCCTTTGCCGAAACCTCTTCAAAAAACGGCGCGATCACCTCTGCGTTTTTCATTGTAGGATGGATATGATTCGTTCCGAGATAGGAAACAGGATCAATGTGATCCTCCGTCAGGAGCATCCTGTCAAATTCCATCTCAATCTCGGAATGACTGACCCCGCTGACCTGTATCATTTTTTCTACATATTTATGACATTCGCTGTCAAGCGCAAAATGACAGATGAATCCGTAGATATAAGCGCGTGCGGCTTCCTGGTCCAGAGAACGCTTGATGACCTGGGCTGCCTGAAAAAAGAAAGCATCCGCCGGCTGATCGTGCAGCTCATATCCGGTAGTATTTACATGGTTTGCCATAAACACTCTATAATAGAATAAAATGTCAGGGCCATGCAGCCCGATATCAAATAATTCCCGTTTGCTTTCGATGGCCTTTTGGAAATGCTTCGGGAGGGTGTTGATCACGTCCTTTCCAAATTTATAGTGTGCATATGTTGTCGGCATAATATACACTCCTTTCAGTTGGCAGTTTGCGTCTGTGTGAACACGGAACAGATGCGGTATATCGGATCTGACTCGCGGCACTCACAGATATAAGATTTCTATTTACTATCTTACCACAAACTGGAGAGAATATAAAACATTTCTTAAAAGAACATTTATAGGGAGTATATCCAATGTTTTTGTTCACATGGTGTCGTGCGCTTGTTGCGCGGCATCCGGCCAATTCAGTGATGGGGCGGGCATCCAGCCCGTCTACACTCCGTTCCGGTCCGTCCTAAACAAGCGTCGCTGGCGCTTAGGACCGCCGGCAGGCGACTTTTCAATGGGCTGGATGCCGTTACTGCGAGCGCCCAATCAGGGTGTGAACAGTAAGTATCCGATTTTTTAAGCGCTCTTTACTGAAAAGAGGGGAGAAAAGAAACTGCGGTTTTGTAAAAGTTTTATGAATTTCTCAGTTCTACTTGACTAAATCAGTATAATTTTTTAAAATAGCTATATGACATGAAGAAATGTCATTCATCTAAGGGCTTGTACTGGTTTCGACAGGGATCTTGAAGATGGAGAAGCTATCCGCAGGCAGATGCGTCAAATCGCACACTTAAAATTAAACGCTAACGATAATTTCGAATTAGCTGCAGCCTAATTGCTGCATGTCAGCCCCAGGGCACCCGCACCTTGGGAATCTGGCACCGACTATGCGGGAAACGATGCCGGCAAAGCTTTGAGCCAGCAGGCGTATCATGAAGCTACTGAAACCGTAAGGATGTTCGTTTTCGTACGGCAGAGGGAATGAAAAAGAACGGACTATGATAGTAGAAGTACATGGGATGGGTTTTTGGACGCGGGTTCGATTCCCGCCAGGTCCATCATTTGTAGTATGGAGAGGCTTGTAGAATGAGTGGGCTTCTCAATTACAACAGGCGTTCAGAATTGCGCCGGGATCATAATTTAAAAATTTCAATTCTGATATGGAAACATAGCTCAGCTGGGATGAGCGTTCGCCTCACACGCGAGAGGTCATGGGTTCGAGCCCCATTGTTTCCATCACCAAGGCTTGGTTCTGAAAACAGCAGAACCAAGCCGTTTTTTATTGGTTTGATGGGAAAAACGAGGAAGAAAGCGTTGGGAGCAATGAAGTGCATCTAAATACTTGCAGAGGGAAAGAGCGGCAAGTGGGAGGCGGTTCTGCGGCGATGGTTTGGAAATATTGAAAATATCAGAAGTATCCGATTCGGACTTTTTGGAAAGAGAGGAATTTAGGATTGTTTTAGAGGGCGACTGTGGGTATAATATTTATAAAGAAAAGGAGTGATATTATGGCACTGCCACAGGAAAAAACTTATACCATCGAGGATATCTATGCTCTGCCGGAAGGCCAGCGTGCTGAACTGATTAACGGCCAGATTTACGATATGGCACCGCCAAGCACCGTGCACCAACGTATCCTGATGAACCTGGCAGGTGAAATCAGGGAATATATAAAAAAACACAAAGGCAGCTGCGAAGTGTTTCCTGCTCCCTTTGCGGTTTTTTTGAATGCAGACGATGCAAACTATGTTGAACCGGATATCAGTATCATATGTGATAAAAGCAAGCTGGACGACCGTGGATACAATGGTGCTCCGGATTGGATTATAGAAGTTATTTCACCAAGCACTGCTCGGATGGATTATTCTGTCAAATTATTCAAATATCGTACTGCCGGTGTACGTGAATACTGGATCGTGAATCCTTTGAAGAAAATTGTGCAGACTTATTTCTTTGATGGGGAAGAAGACTCAAATGCTTTTTTATTTGAAGATGAAATATCGGCCCACATATTTACCGGCCTGTCTATCAAAATCAGTGATTTGCTGTGATAAATGAAAAATCCAGGTATTGTATAATTCATAGACTTGCAGTGAGATAAAAAACCATTCGAAAGCTAAAAAAATCAGGTAAGGCAAGTGATTGTGCCAGATGGTGATTCAGGGCATAATGGATGAAAAGGAACTATAATGAGTAACATCGAAAAAAGTATAGGTAGATATTGTCAAAATAAAGAAAAAGAAAGAGAGGAATAAACCCGTGAGTAATAGAGAAAGAGCAATGCAGCTATTAGAAGCTGTTCCAGATTATAAGATAGAATATGTAATTGCGTATCTGCAAGGAGTGACCGCTGGGAATGAGATTTCTGAAAAGATACCAAATGACGAAACAATAGAGGCTATGCAGGAATTGGAAAATGGAGGCGGTACAGTCTTTGAAGGCACTGCGCACGATTTTATTTCCGCTATGCTGGAGGGATAAGGATGTATATCTTGAAATATTCCGGGAAAATAAAGAAAGATATAAAGCTATGCCAAAAAGAGAGGATATGATTTCCAGCTTTTCGAATTTGTTCTTGAGAAATTGATGAAACCGGGACCTTTGGATATTAAGAACAAAGATCACGATTTAAGGGGGGAATACAAAGGATTCAGAGAATGTCATATCTCACCGGATTGGTTATTAATTTATCGTTATAATGGAGATTATTTGGAGCTTTCCAGAACCGGTACACATTCGGATTTGTTTAATATGTAGAAATGAAAGGAGTGGAATCGGTAATGGGCGGAAAAGTTTTGAAGCATGAAGCGAAAACAATAAGAAATGAAGGCATCCTTCTTGGACGAAAAGAAGGAAGAGAGGAAGGTATCAGAGGAACAGTTTCTGTATTAAAAGAATTAGGAGTTCCGCAACAGACTATTTTATCTCAAATTCAAAAGCAGTATAATCTAAGCCTGGAAACATCAAAAAAATATTTATAGAAATCAGTCATTATAGCATCAGAGGGATAATAGCCATTACGGTTTATTATCTTTTTTTATGCGGTATTCTTATATGTATCAAAACCATTAAATTAGCTTTTCTGAATCAAATAAATGATAGAGATTTGTCCGTGATTTATACACATTGAGACTGACTTTTATGTAGCAATGATACTGCTATATTAAAAAAAATAGAAAGGATGTGAAATAATTATTAAGAAAAACATGAAAAGATATATTTGTAAGAAGAATGAAAATAGGGATTGCTATACGGAGGCTGTTATAGAAATTCTGGATAAAATGAAGGATTTAGAAAATGATTCTTTGATTTTAAAATCGATAGATTTATGTGAAAATACTTTATATCAAAAGTTGCTGTTTAGGACTTTAGATAGTCTAAAAAGAAATAAAAGATATACGGCATTTGACATAAATAATAGAAAAATTTCAATGGAGGATTTGAACGATGATGATACAATAGAATCTCTGCTAGATGGCGTTAATGATAATCCTATAAAAATAGATCATGTTGAAGATATCTCATTATTTGAAGAAATACAGAATGAAATTAAGAAGCTATTATCCTCTGAAAAATGCAAGTATAATATCATTCAAGGTTGGCAGTTTTTAACGCTATATGATGATTTGGAGAATAATATATCTGTTTTCTTATGCGTATATGATGATGAATTGGGATTGGCATTAAATATGGAAAAAAAGGAATATGACACATTTATTAAAAAGAATAATATTGAGGAATTTTATGATGTAATGCTATATGGTCTGGCTTTAATTGACTATAATAAGCATTACAGAGAATTTTTCCTGGATATTTGGAATTGATTTTGGAACTGCGGAGATGATTTGAAAATGTTTGATATAGTGAAGTGGCTGATACGGGCTTTTGGAAAGAGGGAAATTCGGGATTGTTTTAAAGGGCGATTGAGGGTATAATATTTATAAAGAAAAGGAGAGCGGTTGATGAATGAGACAGAACAGCAGATAAGAGAGCATGAATATGAAGCAAATTTGCAGAAGCTGCAGGAACTGAGACCCATTGACGATGAGTTTATGCGATGCATGTTTAAAGACAATATTCCACTGGCGGAACTGGTATTAAGAATTATTACTGGGAAGAGGGACTTAATCATTACTGAATGTGAAACGCAGCGTGATATGAAAAGGCTTGCAGGGGCACGGTCCATTTGCCTGGATGCTTATGGGGCAGACTCTACCGGGAAAAAATATGATATAGAGATTCAGAAGGGAGAGGAAGGGGCATCCCCACACAGGGCAAGATACCATTCCAGTGTAATGAATATTGAAAATCTGAACGCAGGGCAGAAGTTCGAGGAATTGCCGGATACTTATGTAATCTTTATTGTGGATGAAGATTTCTATGGGAAAGGGGAACCATTCTACCCTGTCGAACGAATCAATCTGGTAACCGGGAAGCCATTTGAGGATGGAGAACATATTCTGTATGTGAACGGTGAATACCGGGGAGACTCTGAGATCGGAAAGCTGATGCATGATTTCAACTGTGCGGATGCAGAGGATATGTATTTTGAGTTGATGGCAGAACGAACTGAGTATTTAAAGAATAATCCGTAGTTCCCGCTACTTAATTCTCTCTACATCCTGGCGCACTCATCCTCGGTTGGAGTATATGGTATTTCTTCAGGGCATTTGATTTTAAAATGTTTATAT
>CAJSZT010000030.1:0-69360 GCA_910573785.1 Lachnospiraceae bacterium
TCTTTCCATATGGATGTGAATAACTATCCAAAGCTTCAAGGAAAACTTTGAAAAATTGGCTGACAATGAATATATACGCAATTAGACAAAACTAACTCAAAATCACCTTTTAAAGCTGAAAAAGAAAACACTTCATTGATTTTTTTGCTGTATTGTTCTAAAATATTTCCAGCTGTGCCGCAGTATGTAAAAGAAGACATTCTGCGGATCGGAAAGGAATATAGGGATGAGCAATAAAAGAATGATACATAAAGCGAAAAAGGAACAGGCGAAAATTATCACGGATATTGTAAGTACTACGATTCGAGAGATCTATACGAACTATTATCCGGAAGAAGTAGTTTGCTTTTTTTTGGAACTGCATCAATTGGCTAATATTGAAAAAGATATTTCAGAAGAAAAGACCTATGTGATCACACATGGGGAAACGATCGCAGGTACAGGCACTATTGAGGGAAATCGTATTTCAAGAGTATATGTGCTTCCTGAACATCAGGGGGCAGGAATTGGTTCCGCACTTATGGACTACCTGGAAAATGAAATAATTAAAAGCCACGGAAGTGTTGAAATAGAGGCATCATTACCCGCAGGAGAATTCTACAGGAAAAGGCATTACGTACAAAAGACGCATGTAGATTATCCAGTGGCAAATGGAAAGATACTTTCTTATGAGGTTATGCAAAAAAGACATTTTGACATTGATCCAGAGGTTTATAACGCGCCTGTCCAACTTGTAAAAAAAGAGTGCGAATTGCAGGGTCTTAATTATGATGAGCTTAGAAGCAAGATACCGTCCCGCGTGTATCTCTTAGCGGATAGCTTATATGACACAACGCTTGCGAGAAATGTTGGTGCATTAAAATATCAAGTTGGCGGTGAACTTTATGTGATGACTCACAATACCCAAATTGGGTTTGTAAAAGGTGAAATGTGCTCTCCAGGGATAGCGACACAAGCAGAAGATTTATTTGCAGCCGGGGTGAAAGAATTAATCCATGTTGGTTTTGCCGGAGGAAGGATTGGTACAAGGATTGGAGAATATGTCATTTCCAATGGCGCTTTTCATGATACAGCCATTGCTGGATTGTATGGATTTCATGATGAGATTATAGAAACATCAAAAGAATTAACGGAAGCTTTATGCAAAGAGATGGATATGGCGGGGCTGAAATATCATAGAGGCTATCACTGGACCACTGATGCGGGATATGTGGAAACGGATTGGAGTATTCGGTATTATGAGGAAAAAGGTGCTAAATGTGGAGGGGTCTCGGAAACCTAATAAGCATTTGAGAAAAATAGGGACGCAATAAAAAGGCAGAGGTGTTAGAAATGATATAGAGGGGAATGAAAGACGGATGGATGAAACGCTGGATAAAGAAGGGCATGGTTTTTAAACCTTCGAAAAACGGAGGTTTGAAAGCATTTGCATAAAGTGCAGATAAAAGTCAGGCCTCAGCCTGTGCCTGTTTATAGCGGGCATCCAGATGGATGCAGATGCCAATCATAGTGGTCATGAAAGAGTAATGCTTTTTTGTATGGATCATCATGCGGTGCAGGCCATAATCATTCAGGATCCTGTTGTTGATCCGTTCCGTTGCCGTCCGCTGGTTATAAATCCTTTTATAAGTTTCTGTCCCGCGTGGGACCTCTGTGTACAGGCGGATATCCCATTCAGGCCTGGTCTTGATGACCCTGCCGTATTTAGAAGAAGTACAGCTGTTTTTACATTTTGTACAATGGTCTTTCCCGAAAGGGCACCGCCACATGAGGTAGCCGCTGGACTTGTCATAGCCGTTTGGGACCATGCGTTTCTTCTCCTGACAGATGGGGGTTCCGTCCCTGTCAATGGTTATGGTATCAGGAATCGTCTTAGGTCGCCCGCATTGATTGTTCAGGTCGATAAACGCCCGGATGTTCCTGCTTTTCAGGAGACGGTAAGTCGGGTAATTGTCCATGGCGGAGTCGAGGCAGATATTTTCGATGGGAAGAGCCGGCATATGTTTTTCCAGTTCATGGAAAGCAACGAGAAAGCTGACAGAATCATGTCTCTTAGCGCTGGTAAAGCGAAGGAGGAGAGGGAGGTCCGCTTTCAGTCCGCTGTTATAACAGGAGAGCTGGAAGAGTGTATAGCCGAAGTAAAACTTTTCCAGGTCGCTGTCCCATCCCCAGGAAGCATCCGGGTCAGGGAAGTGGCGCAGAGTTTCGGGCGCGTCTTCCCTGTGGTGTCCGCGAGGGCAGGAGTGGGTATGGACGGCAGTGCCATCGCCGGAAACAGTCAGGTGTTCCTTTGGGATCAGGCCGCATTCGATGGAAGGGAGAACGGCGGCATGGTAAAAGAGAAGCTGGAGCCGCTGCTCAAAATGAAAAGGAATGTCCCGGCCATCCATCAGGCGGTTGGCAATGAGTTCTGTAATTTTGGTCTTGCTTTCCTGCGCTTTCTGCTTTTTGCCTTTCGGTTTTTCAGGTTTTTTGTTGTTCCAGGAGGCCGGAAGGAGCTTATTACGGGAGTATCGGTCAGATTCAGGTGCAGCCCAGAGACGGTCCATGAAGTCAAAATAGGAACCGAGCGGGGGCAGGGAATCCGTGGTACAACCGATGAGGGCAGCAAGGACGCGGTCGTGTTTGAGCCTGTCCACCCATAAAGTAAGAGAGGAAGGTGTGAGTCCTTCGGAATAAAGGAAGAAGAAAAGGATGAAGGACCTTAAGATCTGGGGCTGGTTCTTGGCGGGCCTGCCGGTGGCGGAATAAAAAGGCAGAAGAACTTCCATTGCCCTGTCGGTATCGAAGCAGCGGAGTTTCTGCCAGGGTTTCCAAAGCTCTGTATGTAGCCTTGTTCTTTCAGAAGAATCAAAATGTACTTTGGATTCGTGGAAAAAGTGCAGGTAGTCGTGCATGGATTGCCAGTATTTAATCATAGTGGGTATCCTCCTTGTAGTTTTAAGTGCTGTGCGGGTGTGGCACAGAATATTTTCTTAACTACAAGGGGCGCGTTTGGTGACTGCCGCATAAGGTCACCAAACGCGCCCGCACATTTTGGAGTATATGTCAATAGTTTTTTGGAAATTTATTAAAATATTTTCTCCGAGGTTTGGAGGAAGAGATAAAAAAGAAAAACAGAAAAAGAGCGGAAATATGGGCTTTAAAGAGTTTCCGAGACCGCTCATCATCAAGAATGGAGGAAGAAAGAATGAGTAGTACAGCGTTAGGAGCAGAAAAAGAGAAAGCGATTATTTTTATCAGCGATGCACATGAAAAATTCTACTACGAGAAATTGAAAGAGGTCAGGTATGCCGCATGGGAAAATATCAGTGAAAGAGCTGGTCGGTCAGGGTACTCCACCGGGCAGAACTGAAACGCTGTACCGAGTGCAGCGGTCAGTTTCTCCCAAAATCCAACCGGGGGAAATACTGCCCCGATTGTGCCGGACGCATGAAAAGAACCAGAGCCGCACAGCGTAAACCGCAGCAGACAGCCGGAACGGTGAAAAGACAGTTGCCGAAGTCCGGCAGATGTTGGAAACCACGCAAAAAGGGCAGACCGCCAACACGCCGGGGAATTACAAGGCGGTATTTTTATATGACCCGCTGCTTAGCGGGGCGTTCAGCAATAACCTCCTGACTGACCGGATTGACATTGTAAAGCCCCTTGGCTGGTATCGAGACGGGAGCCGCCTGACGGACGTGGATATTCAATATTTAGTTCTGTATCTGGAGGAACACTACGGGCTGACATCAGAGAAGCGGATTGAGGGGGCTATCAAGGTCGCCGCCAATGAATACCGGTATCACCCTGTCCGTGATTATTTAAACAGCCTGCAATGGGACGGGACGGAGCGGGTGCGTTATGCCCTGCGCCATTTCCTCGGTGCGGAGGTGAGCGATTACAATTACGAAGTCCTCCTGCTGTTCATGCTGGGGGCGGTGGCACGAGTATTCAGACCGGGGACAAAGTTTGAGGTCATGCTCTGTCTGGTGGGCGGTCAGGGAGCCGGGAAGTCCACCTTTTTCCGGTTCCTCGCCGTCCGGGACGAGTGGTTTTCCGATGACCTGCGGAAATTGGATGATGACAACGTATACCGGAAGCTGCAACGGTGGGGGTGTTGTTGATGATAATTTACCATAACCCCAACGAAGTTATGCGGCTTCCGGGGATTTCCCTTCAAAAAAAGTGAAAAAAGTTTGTGACATTAACTTGACATAAGAGGGGTATGGGGCACTGTGCGTAGCCTCAAGTCTTCCGATTTGAGACAAGATATGCCATCCAAATACGAGTGTGAAATTAACCGGTTTCACAGCGCCCATATTCTGTTTTTTCACTTCCCGCCCCGCAATATCACATTGGCGGTAAATACGCCGTCCCCGTAATGAAACCGGACATACCCTCCGTTTTTTTCCGCGGAATGGCGCACGGCCTGCAGGCCCACGCCTTCCCCCGGACGTTTGGATGAAAGGAATACGCCGTCCTTCTCCCTGACCTTCCCGTCATAGGTATTTTCCACAGACAACAGCACCATATGGCCGGAATGCAGGTGTGCCGCCACTTTGGCCCGCCGCCTCTCGGGCGCGGTTTTCATGCCGGCCTCCATCGCGTTTTCCAGGAGGTTGGAGAGCACGGAACAGAGGTCGGTCTCCGGCGCCGGAAGCTGCGGGGGCAGGTCAAGGGCAAAAGTGACCGGGATGCCGCATTCTTTGTACCGCATGGCAAAATAGCCCGCCACGCTGTCCACGGCGGTATTTTCACACAGTCCCAGCTTGCTCTCCGGGATGCTGCCCTGCACCTCGTCGAGGTATGAGGCGAGGCGCTCCCAGTTTTCCTGGGCGGCGAAGCCCTGCAGGATATGGAAGTGGTGGCGCATATCGTGGCGCGACTGGCGCGTCTGCTCAATGGCGGCCTGCAGGCTGTCGTACCGCGCCTGCTGCATGGATAAAAGCTGGTTTTCCTGCCGGAGGCGGTCATTGCGGTTTAAGCTGGACGCCATGAGGTAGAAGAGCGCGTAGAACAAAAGGAGCAGGAACAGGAACGCAAGGCTGAGGAGAAGATAGAGCTGCCGCAGCCGCTCCGGCTCCAGAATGTCCGGAGTCCGGGGGAGTATGAAAAGGTTCAGCCCGATAAACAGAAGCGGCAGAATCCAGAACACATACCAGGTCTGCGCGAAAGCTTCCTCTTCCAGCAGACGTCTTGCGGCACGGGTGGCCGGACGCCAGGCAGCCAGGACGGACAGGCAGCAAATCATGAACCAGAAAAGCGCGCTTCTCAGGGAAAGGGGCAGCGCGGGCTCTCCCGGGTTCAGGAGGCTGTTTACAGCGACAGCGGTGCTGCACATGCATGAAAACGAGCCGCATATGGCTAGGTATATACTGACGGACTTCCAGCGGGTAATCCTGACCATATGCACATAAAAGGTTCCCATGACAGCGGCGGCAGGAAAAAGCAGCCAGAGAGCCTCCACATGGAAAAGGCAGCTTACAGCGCCGCCCGCACAGCAGAGGAAAAGTATCAGCGGGACGGTTACCGCCGCAAGTCTCGCGGGGGACATGCGCAGGTAGCCTTTCACGGGCAGGCAGGCAAGCAGCATACCCGGCAGCAGAACCGTCAGCTCCAGCGAAGAGCGCAGAAATTCCGTCATCTTCCATCCCTCCTTCCAAAGAGGAAATCACCGAAGGCCATCCTTGCGGCTTTGGCAAGGTCGCGGCTGACGTGGACTCTTTTCCCGTTTTTCAGGATGAAATCCGCACCGTCAAAATCTCTGGCATGTTCCAGGTTGACGATAACGCCCCGGCTGCAGGGAAAGAAACGTCCGTCCGCAAGGCTGGCGCAGAACTCCCGGAAGGTCTGCCGCACCACGGTCTCCTGTCCGTCTGTGCGGTAGATATATATCTGGTGCTGGTGATGTTCCGCATAGAGGATTTCCCTGAAACGCAGCCGGACGGGGCCGCCGGCTGCGTTCACCTCAATATATCTGTCGTCGGCGGGAAGCCGCTTTATGATTTCGTCAAACAGAGCGGCCATGTCAGCCTCCGTGCAGGGTTTTACCAGATAGTGGAATGCCCGGACGCGAAAGCCCTCAAGGGCATGGTCGGTGGAGGTGGTGGTAAATACAAGCATACAGTCCTCGTCAAAGCGGCGCAGAGCCCGCGCCGTATCCACTCCGTTTTCATTCCCCATGTAAATATCAAGGAACACAAGGTCAAACCGTTCTTTCCCGGCAGCGGCAAGAAAATCCGAGCCGGAGGCATACTCAAAGGTCACGGCGTTAAGGGAGAGGCGGGCAAGCTGTACGTCCAGCTCCGCTTTCAGGTGTTCCCGTTCTGATGTAATGTCCTCCACAATGGCAATCTGCATGGAAAACTCTCCTTTACTCAAAAGTATCCACTACTCCAAAAATATCCACGCAATATCATAGCATAAAACGGAAGAAATGTCAGCCAGCAAAAAGCGAGAATCATAAAAAATGGTTCCGTCAAGCCCCGCCCCGGAAAGTTCACATACAATTCGGGACGGATTTTTACAATTCGTGCCACGGCTATGGCAAAGAACAGTGAAAATTGTATACTGATAACTATATGTCCGTGTGCGGAGAGAACAATAATTTTCAGGAGGAAAAAATATGAACATCATTAAAAACCAGACAGACAAATCGCTGAACATCGCTCTGGAGGGCAGGCTCGACACGACGACCGCGCCGGAGCTGGAGGCGGAATTAAAGCAGAGCATAGGCGACAGCGCCGAACTCAACCTCGATTTTGCAAAGCTGGAGTACTTATCATCGGCGGGGCTGCGCGTTCTGCTGGTAGCGCAGAAGATTATGAACAAGCAGGGGAAAATGGTTATCCGCAATGTCAACGACGTTATCTCCGAGGTGTTCGAGGTGACGGGATTTTCGGATATTCTGACCATTGAGTGAGTATTGATTTTTCCCGCGTTTTCAGGAGGAGGGAACTGATGAATCGGGTTATAAAAAAGTACTGCATACATATCGCGCTGTGCTGGCTGGCGGTTTTGCTGTCCGTGTTTCTGACGCCGGGACTGTCGGTCCGGGCGGTGGAAACCGTAAACAACGGGGCGGAACCGGAAGCGTCAGAAGCTTCCGGTCAGGCGCAGCCGGAATACGGCAGTCTGGATGAGCTCACCGGAAAAAAAATCGGGATGATTACCGGATTTGATACGGTGTTAAAAGGCTCGCTGGGCCATGATAATACGTTTGTCTATTATCCGACGACGACGGACGCAATCATTGCGCTGCAGAAAGACCGGGTGGACACTGTATGTGTGGATGAGCCGGTTGCGCGTCTGGCGGTCAGCGCAAACGAGGGGCTCTGTATCATGCCGGAAACTGTCGCCGAGGCGGAATACGGAATTGTTTTTCCCAAAAACAGCCCGTTTCTGGCCTCTTTTGACAGTGTGATAAAGCAGTTTTGGGAAGACGGTACGATAGAGGCTCTGGAAAAGAAATGGATGGATGGTGACGAAGAGGGAAAAGTGCTGATTCCCCGGGACTGGGAGGGGAAAAGCGGCACGGTGCGCTATTACCACGACGCCACCTACAATCCGATGTGCTATATCGGCAAAGGCGGGGAGAGCGCAGGTTACGACCTGGACCTTGTGCTTATGGCGGCAAGAGAGCTGGACCTGAAGGTGGAAATGACGGTCTGCGATTACGACGCCCTTGTCCCGGCCATTCAAAGCGGAAAAGCGGATATTGCCAGCGGGTGTATGGATATCACAGAGGAAAAGAAACAATATGTGGATTTTTCCGAGCCGTATTGCAGGAGCGCTGTGGTTCTGCTCACACGCGACAAAAATGCCGTAAAATCGACGGAGAGTTTCGGGGCGCGGCTGCAGCAGAGTTTTTACAGTACCTTTATCGAGGAAAAACGCTGGCGGATGATTTTAGACGGGCTTGGCATTACCGTGCTGATTTCGGTGCTGTCCGGAATTTTCGGGCTGCTTATGGGGTTTGGCATATGTATGTTAAGGCGCATGAAGCCAAAACCCGCCAGACTGGGAGCCGCCGCGTATATCCGGCTGGTTCAGGGTATGCCTATCGTTGTGTTTTTGATGATTCTGTTTTACGTCATTTTCGGTTCGGTGGACATTTCCGGAATTGTGGTTGCGGTTATCGGTTTCTCAATCAATTTCAGCGCCTATACGTCGGAAATGATGCGGAACGGTCTGGAAACGGTGGAGAAGGGGCAGTCGGAAGCCGCTTTTGCGCTGGGGTACACAAGGTACCAGACTTTCTGGAAAATTGTGTTTCCGCAGGCGGCAATGCGTTTCCTTCCTGTATTAAAGGGAGAATTTATCTCGATGGTAAAAATGACCTCTGTCGTCGGCTATGTTGCGGTGCAGGACCTGACAAAGGCATCCGACATTATCCGTTCCCGTACGATGGACGCATTCTTCCCGCTGATTGCCACGGCGGTGATTTATTTTATGGTCGCAAACCTTATGACCGGCATACTTACCTGCGCGGAGCGCAGGATTGACCCGAAACGCAGAAAGCGCGAGGTAAAGGGGGTGGAACCGCAGTGATACGTGTCACACATTTACGGAAAGAGTACGGGTCGGTGACGCCGTTAAAGGATATCAACACCGAAATCAAAAAAGGAGAAGTCATATCCATTATCGGCCCTTCCGGAACGGGCAAGTCCACGTTTCTGCGCTGCCTCAACCTGCTGGAGACGCCTACAGGCGGAGAGATTGTCATTGACGGGGAAAGGATTACGGATAAAGCATGTAAGATACATCTGGTCAGGCGGAAGATGGGGATGGTGTTTCAGGGGTTCCATCTGTTTTCCCATATGACGATGATTGAAAATATCATGGCGGGTCCGGTGGACCTGCTGCACAGGCCGCGCCGGGAAGCGTATGAGCGGGGCATGGAGCTGCTGCGTATGGTGGGGCTTGCGGACAAAGCGCAGGCTTTTGCCGACGAACTCTCCGGCGGGCAGAAGCAGCGGGCGGCCATTGCGCGTACCCTGTCCATGGAGCCTGAAATCATCCTGTTCGACGAACCCACCAGCGCCCTGGACCCGACCATGGTGGGAGAAGTGCTTGCCGTTATACGTTCGCTGGCAGGGCAGGGGATGACCATGCTGATTGTGACCCATGAAATGAAATTTGCAAGGGACGTGTCCACGCGCATCTTTTATATGGACCAGGGGGAGATTTACGAAGACGGGACGCCGGAACAGATTTTTGAACATCCCCGGCGGGAGCGCACAAAGCAGTTTATTCAGCGGCTGAAAGTATTTACCGCGTCGATAGACTCGAGGGATTTTGATTTTATCGGCATGAACAGCCGGATAGAAGAGTACGGGCGCAGGCATCTGATTCCGCAGAAAATCATTTACCGTTTTCAGGAAATATTTGAAGAGCTGTGCGTGCAGATACTGCTGCCCTTACTGCCGGAGGAGGTTTCGGTACAGATGACGGCCGCATACTCGCAGGAACAGTCCTGTATGCAATTAAAGGTGCAGTATAACGGTCCTGCGTTCGACCCGGTGGATAGCGACAACACGACGGCTCTGGCTCTTGTAAGACACGCGTCCGTGAAAATGGAATATCTCGGGTATTCCGGGGCGGAGGGGACGAATACGGTGGTTCTGGAGATTGAGGAATAGCCGCAATTCGCGGCGGCCCTTTGAGAACCGTCAGTCTGAACAGGGAGCGAAGACATAGTAATGGGTTTGGAACTTAAGCAGAACGAACTATTCCTCAAAAAAGCGTATAACAAGGCGCTGCTGCCCTGCGTGTTATCCGTTTTGAGCGGCAGCATCAACATACTTGCGGACGGTATTCTGGTAGGGCAAAAGCTGGGCACGAACGCTCTGGCGGCAATCAATTTCAGTCTGCCCGTGTATCTGGTATTGTGTATCGCGGGTTCGTTTATCGTGTCGGGAACGGCTGTCCGCGCCTCGGACGCCATCGGGAAAAACCGGAGCGGGCAGGCGCAGGAGCTCTACGGCATGGCGGTTTTCTGGTGTACAGCGGCAGCGGTTCTTATTACGGTTTCGGGGCTCGTCTTTCTAAAGCCCCTGTCGCTGGCGTTATGCTCTGACGAAAACGTAAGGCCGTTGGTGGCGGAGTATTCGGGGGTGACGATAGCGGGGGCGCTGCCGAAAATTCTCATCTACATACCGTTCTGGTTTTTGCGGCTGGACGGACGGAACGGTCAGGTCACGCTGATGATGCTTATCATGGGAGCCGGCAATGTGATTCTGGACGCGTTGTTTTTATATACTTTCGATATGGGAGTGTCCGGCGCGGCGCTGGCGAGCGTTTTAGCCACAGCCGCCGCGTGTGTTTCCGGATTTGCAAGGCTGTGCGATAAAAAGAGCGGATTTCAATTCGGATTCCGCATAAAAGCGAAGGGCGCGGCATTTTCGGAGGTTGCCAGAGCGGGAAGCCCGTCGGCGGCGAACAATCTTTTCCAGACGCTGCGCGTGACGGTCATAAACGCGCTGCTGCTTAGTTACTGCGGCAGTGAAACGGTAGCGGCTTTCACGGCGGTGAACTGTATCTGCGCTTTTGCGGAAAGCGTAACGGGCGGCGTTCCTCAGGCGGCTTCAGCCATGCTCGGCATCTACAGCGGCGAACATGATAACGAGAGCGCGCGTCTTTTGATAAAACGGCAGCTGAAAAGCGGAATCCCGTGGGTCGCCGCCTTTTCCGCAGTGATTATCTCCGGCGCGGATTTGATTTCGAGGGCTTACGGACTGAATATTTCCCTGAGATTTGCCTTTATCTGTCTGTCGTTTGGAATGATACCGGCGCTTATCAACTGTATTCTGTCAGGATTTTACAATGTTTCCGGGCGAAATATCTGGGCGAACTTCATCATATTCCTGCGCGTCTTTTCGGCCTCTTGCGCCAGCCTTTTTCTGCTTTTGGACTTCGGGCATAGTCCCTGGCTGTTTCTGTTTTTCGGGGAAATGGCAACGCTGATTTTCTGGTTCGCCGCGACGGGGATTTTTCACAGGCAGTCATCCCGTTTCCTGCTGCTGGACACTTCCCTCGAGCATTCGGGAAAGGTTATCAATTTCTCGGTAAACGGCGACGCGGAGAGCATTTGCAACGCTTCGGGAAAGATAACGGATTTTTGCGCGGACAACGGAATGTCGCCGAAGCAGACAATGAGAATCAGTCTTGCCCTTGAGGAAATTATGACCCTTATTTCAGTGAAAAACAAGAGCGCGGCCGGGTTCGACCTGCGCGTTTATTCCCTGCAGGGCGTTATCGGAATACGAATCCGGTATGGCGGAAACGAGTTTAACCCGCTTTTGTACGCGGACAACGACGAAGAGTATCTGGGCATCCGCCTGATAGAGGGTATGTGCGAGCAGACGCTTTATCAGCGCACCTTCGGCACGAATACCGTACAGATTTTTGTGGAGGGAGGCGTTTGCGCATAATGAAAACGGATTACGGAAGACTCGGCGGCGAAGCACTCAAACGTCTTGAAGAGTCGGCGCAAGGGGCGGACGCGGCGCAGACAAAATTCCTTCTTGACTGGCTTAACGAAAACAAAGACACCGAATTCGGCAAGCGGCATGGCTTTGCGCAGATAAATTCTCCCTGGGAATATCAGGACAAAGTGCCTCTTTTTAGCTACGAGGATTATGCCCGGGACATCGAGCGCATTATAGACGGTGAAAAAAATATTCTGACCGCGCGCGACGCCGTATATTTTTGCGTAAGCTCCGGTACTGTCAGCGATGAAAAATATATTCCCCTTACCGGATACGACCTCGAAGCCCATTATATTTTTATGTACGGCGCGGTTTTCGGGCAGATTCGCGATTACTATAAGGAATTAAGCGAAAAGGATATTTTCGGAAAGATATTCCAGACGGGAGAATTCGCGAAGACATATATGCCAGACGGGAGAATGAGCGGAATACGCTCGAGCTGCGTGTATCAGTGGCTCGATGAAAACGGCGGGTTTGACGCGTCCGATTACTGCGTTCCGAAAGAGATTTTGTTTCCTGAAACGCCGGAGGATAAATTGTATCTCAAGGTGCGCTTCGCCCTTGCGGAGCGCAATATTACCGCGATACACGGCGTTTTCATCAACCGCATTGCGGGGGTGACAGAGTACATTCTCCACAACTGGGAGCTGCTGTTAAACGACATCGAATACGGTACGGTAAGCGTGGAGATTCCCGAAGAGCAAAGGCGGTATATTGCAGGGAAGCTGCCGCCGGACCCCGAACGGGCGGGGGAATTGCGGAGGATTCCGCGTGAGAATCTGTCTGACGGAATCATCGGAAAAATCTGGAAAAATGTGAAATATATTCTCGCCATAGGGGGCGACTGCTTTTCTTATTATACCGGAAAAATGCGCGGTTACGCAGGGGATATTCCGCTGCACCATTTTGTTTACGCCGCCTCGGAGGGAGTTTTCGGGCTGGCGGAGCATGTGGATTCACCAGACAGGTATATGCTGCTGCCCGAATCGGTTTTTTTTGAATTTATGCCCGTCGGCGAGGATAAAAGGCCGCTGCTTATGGGCGAGGTGGAGATTGGCGGAAAGTATGAGCTTATCGTCACCAACCGTTCCGGGCTTTACCGTTACAGGCTCGGCGATGTGGTGAGGGTCGTGGGAAGGCACAAAAAAGCGCCGGTCGTAAAATTCTGCTACCGGCGGAACCAGGTAATAAATGTTGCGGGGGAGAAAAGCAACCGGCAGCAGCTTGATACGGCGGTAAAGCGGTTCGCCGGGCTGACGCGGACCGAGGTCGTCGAATACTGTGTCCGCGAGGACTTTTCGGGTATCGCGCCGGGATATTTGTTTTATATGGAGTGCAGAAACGCTCCACGCAACGTCGCCGGGATATTTGAAAGATGTATGTGCGAGGCAAATCCGGAATACAGAGCGTGCCGGAACACGCGGGAAATCAAGCCGCTGCGCATCGAGTATCTCCGTGAAGGCAGCTTTAAGCGCTACGAGAGGATGCTTGCCGAAAGCGGCAGGGAGATGGCGCAGAGCAAAATACCGCATTTTCTGAACACGGAGGAAAAGAAAAAATTTTTTGCGGCGCAGGTCATGGGCGGGGAGGAAAAAGTATGAAAAGGTTCACCGGAATAGCGGGCAGGCTTACGGCGGGAGTAATTCTGTTCGGATTGCTGCTGGGGGCGGTATGCAGTACGGTCGGCTATATCGAGTTTACCGCAGTGCTGGAACAGCAGTATAACGATTCGGCATACGAGATAGCGGAGACGGCGAGGGAAATTTTAAATCCCGACAAATTCGAACAATATCTGGAAACGGGGCGGACCGACGAGGAGTATGACAATATTCTGGCCATATTAGACACGCTCACCGACGCGGCGAACGTAACGTTCATATACGTCGCAAAGGTGAGCGGCGACTACAGGACGCTTACCTATATTTACGATACGGTAAATTCGGACACGGAGTTTGAGCGCTATCCCTTAGGCTACACGGCCTCCGACCTTGATGAAAAGCACACCGAAAACGTTGTGAAAATCATGACGAAGGGCGGACGCGCCGAAAAGTACCTGTACTCCTATTCAAAGGAATCGGGGGCGCACACTACCGCGGCAATCGATGTGAAAAACTCGGACGGAAAAATAATCGCGATGCTTTGCGTTGAAAAGCCGATGACGCGCCTTGAGGCCGCGCGCAACACCTACGTTCTGCACGTTATTTTGTGGACGCTCACGGCGATAGTCCTGTTTATTATTGTGTACTCGGTGATACTGCGCCGCGGGATTATCAAACCCATCAAAACTCTCACAAAAGAGGCGGAGCGGTTTGCAAAGACGAATCTGCCGTCAGGAGAGCCCATTAATATCAGGCAGAAGGACGAGGTCGGGATTCTCGCGCGGGCAGTCGAAAAGATGGAAACGGATATCGCAAGATACACCGAAAACCTCACCGTTATCACCGCCGAAAAGGAACGTGTCAACACGGAGCTGTCTGTTGCGACGCGTATTCAGGCGAATATGCTGCCGAGTATTTTCCCCGCCTTTCCCAACAGGAAGGAGTTTGATATTTTCGCCACCATGAATCCCGCAAAGGAGGTGGGAGGCGATTTCTACGATTTCTTTATGGTGGACGAACGCCACCTTGCCATCGTGATGGCGGACGTTTCCGGAAAGGGCGTTCCCGCGGCGCTGTTTATGGTCATCGGCAAAACGCTGATAAAGGACCATACATGGCCGGGAAAAGACTTGGGCAGCGTGTTTGACGAGGTCAACGAACTGCTCTGTGAAAGCAACAGCGAGGGCTTGTTTATCACCGCTTTCGAGGGGGTTCTCGATTTGGTGAGCGGCGAATTCCGCTTTGTGAACGCGGGACATGAGATACCGTATATCTGTAAAAAGAACGGGAAATTCGAGCCCTACAAAATCCGTGCGGGGTTCGTTCTTGCGGGCATGGAGGGGATGCGCTACAAATGCGGGGAAATGCAGTTGGAGGCGGGCGATAAGATATTCCAGTACACGGACGGCATCACCGAGGCCGCCAACGTGCGGATGGAGTTGTACGGAATGGACCGGCTGACGGCAGTACTGGGCGAGAATTCCGATTTGCCGCCCGGCGAACTGCTCCCCGCAGTCAAAAGGGATATCGATAACTTTGTGGGAGAAGCACCGCAGTTTGACGACATCACAATGCTGTGTCTCGAATACAGGGCGCGAATGGAGGCTTTATCATGAAGGAACTTACAGTTGATGCCACAATTGAGAACATCGCCGCGGTGACTGATTTTGTGAACGGGCAGTTAGAGAGGCTCGGCTGCCCTTTGAAAACGCAGATGCAGATTGACATCGCCATTGACGAACTGTTCGGGAACATAGCAAGCTACGCCTACAGCCCCGATACCGGCAAGGCTACCGTGCGCGTTGAGGATACCGAAAATCCTCCCGCCGTGGAGATTACCTTTATCGACAGCGGCGTGCCCTACGACCCTCTTGCAAAGGAAGAGCCCGATATTACGCTTTCCGCGCAGGAGCGGCCAATCGGCGGCCTGGGGATTTATATGGTCAAAAAAACCATGGATGATATCAGTTATGAATACAAAGAGGGTCAGAATATTTTAAAAATCAGAAAGGAAATCCGGTAATGATGAAAAAGACGGGTAGGAAAAATGTATTTTGGGTTATGCTTGCGGCGGCTGCCATAAGCATAACGGGCTGCGGGGCGGCAGGACGTGCGCAGCTTAACGCGGACGTCAAGGAGGCGACAGAGGACACGAGGGAAACGAACGCCTCCGTGTACGAGCTGCTTGATTTCAGCGACGAGCGGGAGAAGGAGTTTGCGCAGCGCGGATTCCTGCGGGCCCCTGAAACGCTCACAATAAAATCGGAAAACGGCGGCACGGTATGGAGCCAGGATATCTACGACTTCGTCAGGAATGCCGAAGCCCCCGATTCGGCCAATCCGAGTCTGTGGAGAAACACACAGCTCAACGCCCTTTATGGGCTTTACGAGGTGGTTGACGGCATCTATCAGGTCAGAGGCTATGACATTGCAAACGTCACATTTATCAGGGGAGATAAGGGCTGGATTATTTTTGACTGCGGTACGGGCGTTGAAACGGCGGCCGCGGCGCTTAAGCTTTTTGAGGAGGAATTCGGAGAGGCTCACATTTCGGCGATTGTCATAAGCCATGCGCACGTTGACCATTACGGCGGCGTCGGAGGGCTTGTCAGCGGAGAGCAGATTGCCGACCCCGCTTTGGCGCTCGACGAACAGATAGCTTCCGGGAAAACGCTTCTTATCGTTCCGGAAGGTTTTGAGACTGCCGCCATGGAGGAAAACGTACTGGCGGGAAACGCTATGAAGCGCCGCTCAAACTACCAGTACGGCTCGCTCATTCCCAAGGGGGAAAACGGCGGTCTTTCGGTGGGAATCGGCCTTACCGTCTGCGCGGGAACCACGTCGTACTACACGCCCTCCTATGAGGTTACGGAAGAAACGGAGGAAATTACGGTAGACGGGGTCAGGATGGTATTTCAACTTACGCCCGGCACGGAGTCGCCTGCGGAGATGAATACCTATCTTCCCGACTACAAAGCGCTCTGGATGGCTGAAAACTGCACGGCGACAATGCATAACATTTACACGCTGCGCGGTGCGGAAATAAGAAACGCAGGAGCCTGGGGCGACTACATCATGAAGGCGAACGCGCTTTTCGGCGGCGACGCACAGGTCGTTTTCCAGTCCCACAACTGGCCTCACTGGGGAAACGAGGTCATTGGCGAATATATGCTGAATACCGCCGCCATATACCGTTATATCCATTCACAGACGCTTCAGTATATCAACGAGGGCTATACCTCCACGGAAATCGCCAATATGATAGAACTGCCGGCAGAGTTGGAAAAGGTCTGGTATACAAGACAGTACTACGGCACGCTTGCGCATAACGCCAAAGCGGTATATCAGAAATATATGGGCTGGTACGACGCAAACCCGATTCATCTTGCGGAGCTTGCCCACTCGGAGTATGCCCGAAAGCTTGTGGAATATCTGGGCGATATCGACAAGATACTGGAGAAAGCAAGAGCCGACTTCGACGCCGGAGAATATCAATGGGTAGCGGAGCTTACAAGCGCCATCGTATATGCGCAGCCCGATAACCGGGAGGCGCGGTATCTGTGCGCGGACGCGCTTGAGCAGCTCGGTTATCAGGCCGAATCAGGGGCGTGGCGCAACGCGTATCTTACAGGCGCGTATGAGCTTCGTCACGGAACCGGCGATTATCCCGACACTTCCATAGGCGGTTCCGGGGCCGCTTCCATGGAGATGAGCACGGAAACGATGCTGGATTATCTCGCAATGTGCCTGGATTCCAAAAAAATCGAGGATAAAAACTTTGTCGTAAATCTGGAGGTGACCGACGAAAATGAGAGATATCTGCTGCGGATACGCCACGGCGTCCTGCTCTATGCAAAAGAGGAATGGAGCAATGAGGCGGACGCGGTAATCAGACTCAAGCGCGCGGGACTCATGGGGATTGCCAGAAACAACGAGGCAATCATGAAAAACACGATTGAATCGGTTGAAGGGCAGGAGGATATTCTGGATATCTTCACCGATAATCTGGCACAATTTGAACCGTATTTCAATATCATCGAGCCGTAGGGAGGATTGTTATGAAAAATTATTTGAAGAAAACCGGTGTAGGCCTTGCAGCCCTGTTGTGCGCAGGGCTTTGCAGTTTGACAGGATGCGCGGGAGGCGCGGAGAAAGGGGCGGCGGTATATCATTCCGAAACCGGCTATACCGCCGAGAAAATCACCCACCCCGAAAAGGGCGTGAAAGAAATCGACGGAATCGTAGACTATATGGGGAACGGCACGATGGGAACGGGTCTCGGGACGGGCGACCGCGGGCAGAATTATTCCTGGGGCTCCATCGGGTACGGAGATTATATGTATATCGGCACCTGCTACGGAGCGTGGATGAATACCCTTACATTTATGAAGACGGCGCTCGGGCGGGAGTTTGACGACGACGTGATGAAGGCGGCGTTAGAGGAATATTATCACGGAGAGCTTTACACCTCCGAGCCTGACGGGGCGGAGGCCCTTGGCATACTCGTAAAGCTGAACGTGAAAACCGGCGAATCGAAAATACTGATGTCGAAAGCCGATACAGGACAGAACACGATTTTCCGTAACGCGGTGGAGCTGAACGGACGGCTGTATTTTTGCGGCGCGGTAAACGCTCTGCCCGTAATCTATGAGGTGAATCCCGAGACAGACGAATGCAAAGAGGTATATGCGGGAATGACCATGGAGGAATATAAGGAAGCGTTTATGAAGGGGTATTCCGTGGGGATAAGGGGAATCTGCGTTTTTGAAGACAGGCTTATCGTAAGCTGTATCAATTCAGACGGCGCGGTTATTCTTGAATCCGAAAATCCCTCCGAGCCGGACTCCTTTAAAGTCATTGCCGACGATGAAAAGCTTTTCGGCTATCCGGCCTATCGCTTCTGCGACAGTATTTACGGCGGTTCTATTTTTGACATGACAGGATTCCGGGACAGCCTGTATGTAACCATCTGCACCGGGACTCCGGAAAACGCCTCTGACAGGGATACCATGCAGTCCTTCGCAATGGTGCGTGGAGACCTTTCGGAAAACGGCGAATGGGTGTGGAACAGTGTTATCGGAGATAAAGAGGAAGACGGCGCGAAGTACACTTTCGGGATTGACCCGCAGCGGACGAGAAGCGGCGCGGCAAATCTGCAGGTTTTCGGCGATTATCTTTACATCGGGGAATATAACGATGAGGAAATCGCCGTGGAAAGAATGCTGTTCGATAATGATTTCACATTTATGAACAAGAATTTCGAACAGCCTGTGAATCTCTACCGTATGGATAAGAATGAGGAGATAGAGCTCATTGTGGGGGATGCGGACGAAATGTTTCCGGACGGCGGGTTATCCGGTTACGGCTCCGGCTTCGGATGCAGCGAAAATCAGTATGTGTGGAAAATGACGGTATATGACGGGAAGTTTTATGTAGGCACCTATGACGCGAGCAGCTTTCTGATTCCGTTAGACGAGTATATGAACGACAAGAACGCGTCGGAGGAATGGAAGAGCCGCGTTGACGGTTACATAAAAACTCTCTGCGCGGATTACAGCGGCGTTCCTCAAAGCGCGGTGACCTGCGCCGAATATCTGGATAAAGCGGTTTTTGGCTTTGACCTTTATGTGACGGAGGACGGAGTCAACTTCACCAAAATCACCGACAACGGTTTCGGAGACCCGTATAACCACGGTCTGCGGGCGTTCGGAATCACCTCCGGGGGACTGTATATCGGCACGGCGAATCCGTTTTACGGCACGCAGGTGTGGAAATTGACGGAAGAGACAGAGAAACGCAAATAGGATTCATCAGGTAAAATTTTACGGGGGACGATATATGTCAAAAAATATTATCAGGAAAAGCCGGCGGATTGAAACGATTGACATCGCAAAGGCAATCACCATATTCTGCGTGATACTGGGACACACCACAGGGAATCTCGATGCGCCCATGTTCCGCAGGGTTCTCTACGCGTTTCATATGCCGCTTTTCTTTTTTCTGGCGGGGCTTTCCATAAAGCCGAAAGCGGTGCAGGGTTTCAGGGGATGGGGCGCGTTTCTGTACAAAAATGTTCTGGCTCTGATGGCCCCTTATTTCGTCTGGGGGCTGGTTTACGCGCCTTTTTCCTACCCGGATATGGGAGCTCTTTTTTACGGCTCCTGGGAAGCGCTTAACCGCATGGAAACGCTGACTTCGCTGTGGTATCTGCCGTGCTTTTTCATTTCCCGCGTGCTGGTTCAGATTGTCGTCAATATTGCCGGATACGCAAAGGTAAAGAACATGCCGCTCTGGTGCGGGATATGCGCGCTGCCGCTGCTTGCGGCCGGGCTTTTGCTTCCGCACGGCGAAAACGGCGTCCTGTGGTGTGCGGATATCGCGCTTGCGGCGGGCGGATTCATCCTTCTGGGAATCGCGGTCAGGAAATCCTGTCTGGTTATGGCGCAGCAGAAAACGCTCTGGCTGATACTGTCCTTTATCGGCAGTCTGCTCCTGTTTTGCGCGGGAACGGTTTTCCGGGGCGAGGGACTGGCGCTTTCACTGATGTGCAAAAGCGATTACGGAAACCGGCTGTGGTTTCTGTACAACAGCGTTTTCGGCAGTCTGGCAGTGCTGACCGTATCCATGCTGATTTCACGGCTGTCGCGGGAATCGGCGCGGCCCTTTAAGATAGATGCGGTTACCTGTATCGGGCGGCAGACAATGGGCATTTATCTGCTTCACAAGCCCTTTCTGCAGCAGGTGATTCTGCCCGCGCTGTCGGGGATTTTTCCCGGGGATTTCCCGTTTCTCGCTATTGCGCTTATGGGGAGTATCCTGGCGCTGTTGTTCAGCATTGCGATGTGTTATATCATCGGGAAATTTATACCCCAGCTTTTGGGGCGTTTCCCGCGCAACGAATGGGCAAAGGGTTGAGAGAGCAGGCGGCGGATGTACGTCTGTGAAGAGTATTGGAGGAATGCATATTGGAAAGAAAAAGTTATATTGTCAGCCAGCAGTTTACTAAATTTTTTATACCCACCATACTGATGACCATGGCGCTATCCATGAGCATTGTCATAGACGGGATGATTGTCGGCAATATTCTGGGACCGGAGGCGCTGGCGGCCGTCAATCTGGTGCTTCCGGTCACCCTGATTTTCAATTCGCTGTATGTGCTGTACGGCGTGGGCGGTTCCGCGCTGTATTCGGTGGCTTTAGGGCGGAGGGAAAAGGAGCGCGCGCGGCAGTTCTTTACAGTCTCGCTGGCCGCAATGCTGGCGGCATCCCTTCTCGTTTTGTCCGGCGGCCTGTTTTTGTGCGGCGGTATTTCGGAAGCGCTGACAAAAAACGCCCCCAACCTGACGGAGCCGGTTTACGATTATTTAAGTATTGTGATGCTGGCGGCGCCTCTGCTTATCGTGGTTCCGGGGCTTGTGTATTTTATCCGCTCGTCGGGAAACGTGCGGACGGCGTCAGCGGCGCTGATTACGGCCAATGTCGTCAATCTTCTTCTGGACCTGGTGTACATAGGCGGGCTGAACATGGGGATAAAAGGAGCCGCGCTTGCCACGGGCACCGGATATTTTACAGGACTGCTGATTGCCCTTTACGGCGTGTTCCGCTGTGAAACGCTGAAACCGGAGGCGGTTTCGGCACCCGCCGCCGTCAGTCTGCTGAAGGAGACCGTCTCCACGGGTCTTCCCAATACCATCAACACGGTTTTGAATTTTTTCCGGCTCACATGTATCAATGCCATTGTCATGATGTATCTGGGGAGCAGCGGGGTGACGGCCTTTTCCGTGTGCACATCCTGTCTGTCCATTGTATCCATGTTCGTGGGCGGTTCCGCGCAGACGATGGGGCCCCTTCTGGGCACTCTCTATGGAGAGGGAGATACCAGAGGCGTCCGTTTTGCGGTGAAGAAGGCGGTCTGTATCACGGGGATTTCCAGTCTGATACTGCTGGCCTTATTTGAGATATTTCCCGGGCAGATTACGGGAATGTTCGGCGTCTCCGACGCAGGACAGACAGCTGTGGCGGTGGAGGCTCTCCGGATTTATGCCTGGAACCTTCCGGTCATGGGAATTTTATTTGTCGCCATGTGCGTGTACCCGATTCTGGGATTTAAGAAGCTGTCCGGCTTTATTGCCTTGCTGGAAGGCTTTCTGCTCGTCGTTCCGGCGGCATGGCTGCTGGCGGGGGCGTTTGGTTCGGCCGGAATCTGGGCGGCTTTTCCGGCAGGGGAATTCGGCACGCTTCTCATTCTTTTCCTGCTCACGGGAAGAATCCGGAAGAAACAACCCCGGGTGCACGGGCTGTTTCTGCTGGAAAAGGAGCAGAAGAAAAATGTGCTGGACGTGACTATGATTCAGGAGGTTTCCCAGGCGGTCGCCTTGTCGGAGAGGGCCATTGGTTTCTGCAGGGAAAACACAGTACCGGAGATAACGGCCAATAAAGTGGGGCTGGCTCTGGAGGAGATGGCGGTTAATATCATAAATCAGAAGAAAAAAGGGCGGAAGCAAAGCTATATAGACGTAAGGATTACCATAGGCGAGAATCATATCTGCATCAGCGTCCGGGATAACGGCGCGCCTTATCATCCGTTTTTGCAGGAAAGCGCGGACGGAGATTTCGACAATATCCGCATGGTCCTTGCGATTACAGACGAGGCGGCTTATGACTATATTCTGGGAATGAACAGCTCCATTTTGAAAATCTGTATATAAAAATCTTAAGAAAGAGGAGAATGGCGTATGAAGGCAATCAAAAGAGAGGAAGCGGTGCGGCTGTGTCTGGAGGGCGAGAGGATTTCGCCCGCGGAGAGGAAACGGCTGGCCGCAGAAAGGCTGCGGGAACTGGTCTCTTATGCCAGAGAGCACTCGGCATATTATAAAAAGGCGTACCGGGAAGTGGGGGAAGATTTCAGGCTTTCGGACCTTCCGCCGGTGACAAAAAAGGAACTGATGGCGGATTACGGAGCGTGGGTCACCGATTCCGGGGTGACGGAAGAGGGGGTGCGCGCTTACATTAGCAGCGACGCCGCCCTTGAAACACTGTATCTTGGCAGGTACACTGCCCTTACCACATCGGGAACTACGGGAAATCCCATGCCCATGGTGCGGGATGCTTACCACAATATGATTCACGGAGCCCTACTTCAGACCCGTCTGCTGCGGGAAGTGGACCCGGAGCTGATGAATCCGGTCAGACATAAGATTGCGTCGATTATCATTCTCGACCCGGCGGTATCCTCTTATTCCGGCTTTTTGAAAAGCCAGAGGGCGAATCCGGGATATGAGCAGAACATGCTGGCTATTTCCCTGACGGAGGATATCGACGTGATTGTGGAAAAGCTTAACCGGTTTCAGCCGGATTTGGTTACCGGCTATCCCTCGATTCTGGCAGTGCTCGGGAAGGCGGGACAGGAAGGGAGGCTTCATATTCATCCGCAGGCAATCGCCTGTTCTGCGGAAATGCTGACGGAAAAGGTTTATCATACTCTTCGCGCCGCGTTCGGGTGTCCGGTTTTGAATAATTACTGTAGCACCGAGGGCGGAGAGGCGGCCATGTCCTGCAGCGAAGGGAAGTTTCACGTCAATGAGGACTGGGTTATCATCGAGTCGGTTGACAAAGACGGCAGGCCGGTTCCGGAGGGGAGCTGGTCGGAAGGGGTGTATATGACCGACCTGACTAATTATGTGCAGCCGGTCATACGCTACTATATGGCGGACAGAGTCCGCATTGTCAAAGAAGCATGCCCCTGCGGAAGTTCTCTTCCCATTATGGAAATCTGCGGCAGAGAGGCGGAGACTGTGGAAATAGGGGGAAAGGTGCTGTTCAGCTCATCCTTTGAACAGGCGCTGGAGCATGTGCCCGGGGTGCTGGCCGTGCAGATGGCGCAGAAGGGGGAGCGCAGATTTTATATAAGGCTGGTGCCGTCCTCTGAAGAAGAAAGAGAAAAGGCCGCAGAGGAAGTGAAGAAGCGGATTCTGGGACTGTTTGAGGGAAGCGGAGCCGGCCCTGTGGAAGTGACGGTTGTTCCGGAAAGGCCAAAGTCGAACAGACGGGGCGGAAAAGTGAAATTTTTAGTGAAAGAACCGGAGGAGAGAAAAGGATGAACCTGTTTCTGAATCAGTGGAAAGAAAATGTGAAAAAGTATGGTTCCAGGCCGGCGATAGTTGACCGGGACGGGACAAGAGAGACAACATACAGCGAGCTTGACGCTTTGAGCGGCAGAATCTGTACGGCGCTTAA
Organism: Lachnospiraceae bacterium; assembly: GCA_910573785.1. Classification (GTDB taxonomy): domain Bacteria; phylum Bacillota; class Clostridia; order Lachnospirales; family Lachnospiraceae; genus Schaedlerella. The sequence continues at coordinate 23,309 of CAJSZT010000030.1, forward strand.
GAAAAAGGGTGTGGGAAAAGGAGACATTATACCGGTTTGTATGGAACGCCGGATGGAGTTTCTGGCGGCGGAACTGGGGATTCTGAAAAGCGGCGCTGCGTTCGCGGCATTGTCTCCGGAATATCCGAAGGAGAGGGTCGCTTATATTTTGAAAGACTGCGGAGCCCCTTTCCTTCTTGACGATAATTTTCTGGAAGAAGCCTCCGGCGAACCGCTCGCGGAGGCGGAAGAGGTGTCCGGGGAGGACGGCGCTTTTGCCGTTTACACCTCTGGTTCCACCGGAAATCCCAAGGGGATACTCCATTCTCACGCAAGTCTGGCGGCGGCTGTGGCGCGGCACAGAGCGTTCTTTTTGCCGAAGGAGAGCGATGTTCAGCTTAGCTGCGCGTCTTTTTCCTTTGTGGCTATGATGATAGATATTTATACCCCGCTGTCGGCAGGGCAGAGTGTGCACATACTTCCGGAGGAAAAGAGAAAGGACGTGCGCCGGATAGAGCAGTATATCAGACAGCATGGAATCACCATGGCTTTTATCAGTCCGCAGATGCTGCGGAATTTCCGCTCGCCCGGCCCTTCCTTACGTCTGGTGGTCACCGGAAGCGAGCGGGTTTCCCGGGTGAAAGGAAGCGGGTACCGGCTTTTGAACACCTATGGCTGCAGCGAGACCGCGGCGGTGGTGACCGCTTTTGAAATCGAGCGGGAATATGAGAATACGCCCATCGGCAAAGCGGGAGAGGGCGTCAGGATTCTTCTTCTGGATAAAGAGGGGAATGAAGTCCCGGCCGGGGAAGAAGGGGAATTGTGCGTGGAGGGCCATATCGCTGGGGGTTACATCAACCTGCCGGAACAGACGAATAAGGCCTTTGTGCGCCGGGAGGACGGGACAATGCTGTTCCACACCAACGATATCTGCCGGATGCTGCCCGACGGAAATCTGGAGTATTTAAACCGCAGGGACTGGATGGTTAAGATTAACGGCCAGCGTGTGGAAACCGGCGAGATTGAAGCGCAGATGAGCCGGGCTCCCTTTGTGAAAACGGCGGTTGTCAAAGGATTTCAAAATCAATACGGCCAGACCTTTTTGTGCGGCTATTTTCAGATGAAAGAGGGGGCGGAGAAAGAACGGCCGGAGGAAGAGATAAGGCGGCGGCTGGCGGAGACGCTTCCCGATTACATGATTCCGAAATTCTTCGTCCGGGTGGAGGAGTTCCCTCTGAATCAGAACGGCAAGCTGAACCGTCTGGCCCTTCAGGCGCCGGATGTATCGAATTTCAGAAAGGACTACGAAGAACCGCAGACGGAGTGCGAGCGCGCGATATGCAGAGGGTTCGAGCAGGTACTGGGAATCCGTCCGGTGGGCCGCAGGGACGACTTCTTTGCGCTGGGCGGAGATTCCATTCAGGCGGTTATGCTGCTGGACTGTCTGGAAAAGTACGCGGTGACGGCCATGGATGTCTTCCGCCACAGGACGCCAGAAGGGATTGCCGCGGCCTGCGGCGGCACAGAGAACGCCGCTTCTAAGGAAGATATCTATGGAGATATTCCGGCAGACCGGAGAGAATGGTATCCCTTAACCGACAGTCAGATGGGGGTGTTTCTGGAGTGCGCGGCGTCTCCCCAAAGCACCATGTATAATATCCCTGTCTGCTTCCGGCTTCCCGCGGGAGCCGACCCGGAGCGGTGGAAAGAGGCTGCAGGGCGGATGGCGTCCCGGTATCCGGCATTATTTGTGTCCATTGAAATGCGGCAGGAGGAACAGACATACGGTATGGCGGTTCATGACACGGACGGCCTTTCCATTCCCGTATACGAAGCGGCAGAGGCGGAGATGGACGGTCTGAAAAGAGAGTTTGTAAGGCCCTTTGACCTGGAAAAGGGGCCTCTTGTCCGGATGGCCTTTTACCGGACGGAGGAAAGCGTTTATTTTCTGGCGGATATGCATCATATCATATCGGACGGGGCTTCCGTCGCCCTTTTCTTTGACGGCGTCCGGAAAATATACGAAGGAGAGGAGCCGGAGGCGGAGGGAATCAGCCAGTTTGACCTGTCGCTTTGCGAGGGCAGGCTGAAGGATACGGAGGCTTACAAAAAGGCCCGGGAATATTTCGAAAAGCGTCTGGCGGGACTGGAAGTGGATTCGGTTCCGGTTTTTGATATGGCGGAAAATCCGGAGGCTCCGGAGCGCCCGTCAGGGAGAATCACAGGCTGTCTGGGAGAAATTCTCGGACAGGAGGAGACGGAATGGTTTGCCGGCAAAAACGGAGTTACGGAAAGCACGCTGTTTCTGGGAGCGTTTGCCTATGCCCTTGCAAAATATAACGGCCAGACAGAGGTTCTTTTCGGCTCGGTCAATAACGGACGCCGCGACCTTAAGCTGAAACGCACCATAGGAATGCTGGTGCGCACGCTGCCGGTCTATGTACAGATTCAGGAAGAAGAGACGGTGGCGGAGTATCTGCAAAAGCTGCAGCAGGACTTTTTCGAGACCATGAGCCACGACTGCTGCTCCTTTGAAGAACTGGCAGGCAGGTATCAGGTGACTTCCGATATTCTTTTCGTCTATCAGTCGGAGACCTTAAACGGCATGCACACAAAGCGGGGGCTGATTCCCATGGAAACACTGGAAACAGGGAACAGTCTGGCGAATCTGGCGGTTCATGTGTTTAAGAAAGACGGCAGTTATGAAATCCATCTGGAATACAGAAGCGACGTTTATCTGGAGCGGACGGCGCGCACGCTGCTGTCTTTGATGGTGAAGGCGCTGGAGGGATTCAGGGACTGCGCCTGCCTTAAGGATATTCCCCTTGTTTCCGCGGAAGATGTGGCGGTTCTGGATTCTTATCACGGGAAGCGCACGGACTATGACAGAGCTCTCACCCTGCTGGAACTGTTTCGCCGTCAGGCAGAAAAGACGCCGGAGCATACGGCGGTGGTTTTCAGGGAGAAGCGGTTTTCCTACAGGGAAATCGACCGGCTCTCCGACGGCGTGGCCGCTTATGTCAGCCGTCTGGGGATTGGAAAGGACCAGACGGTCTCGATTCTGATTTCCCGCGGGGAATATATGCCCATTGCCTCCCTGGGCGTGATGAAGGCGGGAGCAATCTACCAGCCGCTGGACCCCGAGTATCCGGCGGAGAGGCTGTCCTTTATGATGGAGGACGCGCAGACAAAATTGCTGATTGCGGATGAAGCACTGCTGGAGCTGGTTCCCAAGTACAACGGACAGGTGCTGCCGACAAAAGAGATTCCGGGTCTTTCGGCGGAGGGGGCAAAGGAGATTCCCGCCCCGCTGCCGGAGGATACCTATATCCTTCTGTATACCTCCGGGACTACCGGCACGCCCAAAGGCTGTATGCTCTCCCATGGAAATCTGGCGGCCTTTTGCAACTGGTACTGCCGCTATTACCGGGTGGGAGAGGACAGCGTGGTCAGCGCCTACGCCAGTTATGGATTCGATGCGAATATGATGGATACCTATCCGGTTCTTGCAGGCGGCGGAACCCTGTGTATCGTACCGGAGGAAATGCGTCTGGAACTGCAGAAGCTGAACGAATATCTGATACAGGAGAAGGTGACGCATGCGTTTATGACTACGCAGGTGGGGCGGCAGTTTGCTCTGGAGATGGAGAATCACTGTCTGAAATACCTGCTGACAGGCGGGGAGACGCTGGTGCCTGTCCGGGTGAAATCCGGTTTTGATTTTTATAACTGCTACGGCCCCACGGAATGCACGATACTGACGACGGTTTACCCGGTGGACAAAGCAAGGGAATACGATAACGTGCCCATCGGACGGCCTCTGGACAATCTGGAAGTGTATGTGGTGGATAAGCAGATGCGCAGGCTTCCGGCGGGGGCCGTGGGGGAATTGTGCGTGGCCGGTTATCAGGTAAGCAAAGGGTATCTGAACAGGCCGGAGCAGACGGCGAAGGTTTATACATCCAATTGCTTTACTGACCGGGAAGGGTATGAGCGCGTTTACCACACCGGAGACGACGTGCGGTTTCTGCCGGACGGCAACATTCAGTTTATGGGCAGGAGAGACGGACAGGTGAAAATCCGGGGATTTCGGATTGAACTCTCCGAGGTGGAGGCCGTCATCCGCAGGTTCCCGGGGATATGCGACGTGACGGTTACCGCTTACGAGGCGGCTGCGGGAGGAAAAGCCATCGCCGCGTATCTGGTGTCGGAGACTCCCGTTGATATCCAGAAACTCAGGGATTTTATCATGGAGGAAAAGCCGGCCTATATGGTGCCCTCCGCCATAATGCAGATTGACAGGATTCCCCTGAACCAGAATATGAAGGTGGATAAACGCTCGCTCCCGACCCCGGTTACCCAGGAGGAGACCTGCCGGGAGGCGGCAAGGCCTATGAGCCTTCTGGAAGAGGAGCTTGCGCAGATTGCCGGGAAAATTCTGGGGCATGAGGAGTTTTCCGTGGAAACCAATCTGCTTTACGCGGGACTTACGTCTTTGTCCGCCATTATGCTGGCGGTGGAAATCGAGAAAGAGTACGGGGTGGAGCTGGAAGTGAAGCAGATGATGAGGCAGTGCAGTATCCTGTCTCTGGAAAACGCTGTTTATCAGGCGCTGCGCGCCCGGTCAGGGGCGGAAGAAAGCCGGGAAAGAGCAGAAGAAAGTCAGGAAAAAGCCGGGGAAAAAGTCCAAACGGAAGCGGAGGATTATCCGCTGACGCAGACGCAGCTGGGCGTATATTATGACGCCGTGAAGCGTCCGGAGGATATGGCGTATAATATTCCCGCCATGTTCCGTTTCCCCCGCAAGGTCAGCGGCGAAACGCTGGCTAAGGCGGCAGAGCAGGTGATTGCGGCGCATCCTTATGTCAATGCCCGCATCCGTTACCGGGAGGGAGAACTTCGGCAGATGCCGGGCGCAGAGTCCGCGGCGGAAAAGAGGATTCCCGTGCTTTCCATGACGGAGGAGGAGCTGAAAGAGTACTGCGCTTCCTATGTGAAGCCGTTTGACCTGACCCGTGATACATTGTACCGGATTGCGGTGGTGCAGACCGGGACAAGTACCTGCCTGCTGGCGGATTTTCACCATATTATTTTTGACGGGGCTTCTCTGAATTTATTTCTGGAGCAGACGGCAAAGGCCTGCGAGGGAGTACTGCCGGAGAAAGAAACCCGTACCTATTTTGATTTTGCCCTGCAGGAGCACAGGCTGGAGGGAGGAGAGCATTACCGGGAAGGGCAGGCGTTTTTCGGGAAAATGCTGGGAGAGTATGAACATGCCTCCTGCCTTACGCCGGACCTTGCGGGAAAGGAAGAGGACGGAAAGAAAGCGGAGTGCGCGGCGTCCTGTTCCGGGGAGGAAATGGATAAATTCTGTCAGGCACACGGCGTGACGCCGGCGCATCTGTTTCTGGCGGGAACCTTCTATACGCTGGCCCGCTATATGGACAGCCCGCAATTGTTTATCAGCACCATCAGCAACGGCAGAGCGGACTTAAAGCTGCATAACAGTATGGGAATGTTTGTGAAAACGCTGCCTCTTATGGGGAATATTGCGGGAGACAAGTCTGTGCTTACATTCGTCAGGGAGGTAAGGCAGACGCTGCTGGACGCGGTCTCGTATGAAGACTATCCCTTTACGAAGATAGCGGCGGACTACGGATTTGTGCCGGAGATTATGTATGCCTGCCAGCTCGGCGTGGTGGAAGAACACCGGGTGGGGAGCGAAGCCATTCAGATAGAAAATATGGAATCGGATAAGCCCAAGTTTAAGCTGTCCGTGCATATCGAGGAGCGGGACGGCGGGCCATGCGTGTGCCTTCAGTACAATGACGCCCTTTACAGCCGGGAGCTGATGGAGCAGCTTGCGCAGTCCGTCGCCCTCTGCGTCAGCCGTATGCTCGCTAATCCGTCCGGGCTTCTTAAGGAAATTTCGCTTGTGACAGATAACCAGCGGCGGATGCTGGAGGAGTTTGCCGTATCGGCGCAGACCGGGACGGAGCCGCTTAGCTTTCACGGCGTATTTGAACGGCAGGCCGCTGCCTGTAAAGAGAAAACGGCCCTGATTGCGGTGGACGGGCGATGGAGCTATGAAGGTCTGGACCGGGAAATGAACCGGGCGGCTAACGGGCTGATAAGCCGCGGCTTTTGTCCGGGAGATACGGCGGTGGTGCTGCTTCCCCGTCTGGGCAGGCAGATTATAGCCATGTACGGCGTAATGAAGGCGGGGGGCGCTTACATTCCCTGCGACCCGGAATATCCGCCGGAGCGGATTTTGCAGATTACAAAAGACAGCGGAGCTTCTTTTATCATTACCACAAAAGAGCGGGCGGAAGCCTTTGAAAATGCCATAGATATGGAGGCGCTTTTAAGTTGCGGCGACGACAGGAAGCCGGAGATTAAGACGGAGGAAGACGCCCTGGCGTATCTGATTTATACCTCCGGTTCTACCGGCAAACCGAAAGGGGTGATGATAAGCCACAGGGGAATCGTGAATTATGTGCGCAATCACGAGGCCAACAGCCACGTCCGTGCCTGCGTGGAGGACGGCCATGTGATGGTATCCGTGACCACGGTTTCCTTCGATATGTCGCTGAAGGAGACGGCGGTGGCCCTGTGCAACGGGCTGACGCTGGTGCTTGCCGACGAGGAACAGGCCAATCACCCTGTCCGGCTGACGGAACTGATAGAGGAAACCGGCGGAGATATTTTCAACGCAACGCCCTCGCGGATGCTGCAGTATATGGAGTCCGGGACGTTCTGCCGGGCGCTTTCCGGCTGCCGGGTGGTGATGTCAGGGGGCGAAGCGTACAGTATGCAGCTTCTTGAGAAGCTGAAGCAGGTGACCTGTGCCAGGATTTTCAACACTTACGGCCCCACGGAGATTACCGTGTCCTGCAATGCCTGCGAACTGACAGACAGGGACAGGATTACGGTGGGCAGGCCCCTTTTGAATTATGTGGAATACATTGCGGACAGCGACGGAAATCTTCTGCCGCCGGGCGTTACAGGGGAGCTGTATGTGGGAGGCCCCGGCGTCGCCGCGGGATATCACGGCCTTCCGGAAATGACAGCGCAAAGATTCGTACAGTTTCAGGGAATGCGGGTATACAAAACGGGAGATTACGCAAAATGGACGCGGTCCGGCGAGGTGGTAATCCTGGGGAGAACGGACAATCAGGTGAAGCTGCGGGGACTGCGCATTGAACTGGAGGAGGTGGAGCAGGCAATCCTAAGATGCCCCGGTATCCGGCAGACTGTCGTCCTTATCCGCGGCATAGAAGGGACGGAACATCTTTGCGCCTATTATACGGCGGAAGAAGCGGTTTTACCGGAAACGCTGAGAGAGCAGCTGAAAAACTCTCTGACCAGATATATGATACCGGACGCCTACCGGCAGATGGAGCGGTTCCCCATGACGCCAAACGGAAAAATCGACCAAAAAGCCCTGCCGGAAGCGCAGCTTGCCGGCGCAGGGGAATATGTGGAGCCGCAGACAGAGACGGAGAGAACTTTCTGCCGGATATTTGCGGAGGTTCTGCATCTTGACCGGGTAGGCCGCGAGGACGATTTCTTTGAAATCGGCGGGACTTCGCTGGCCGTCACCGGCGTGATTATTGCGGCTACGGAAGAAGGGTTTGAAATCACCTTCGGCGATGTGTTTTCTCATGCCACGCCCCGGGATCTGGCTGAAATGTTCCGGGAGGAAAACGTGCAGATATCGTCAAAGCTGGAGGATTTATCTCAATACGATTACAAAAACATAGAGCGGGTGCTGGAGCGCAATACCTTTGAGGAATTTCTGGAAGGAGAGGCGCAGCCTCTCGGAAATATACTCCTCACAGGGGCCACGGGATTTCTTGGGATTCATATTCTGCGTGAATTTCTGGAATCGGAGAGCGGGAAAGTATACTGTCTCCTGCGCAGGGGACGCTTTGGCAGCGTGGAAGAACGTCTGAAATCACTGCTTTTCTATTATTTTGAAAATACCTATGAAGAACTGCTCCGGACGCGTCTGTATGCGGTGGAGGGAGACGTGACGGACGCCGCGGTATTCGAGCGCATGGCGGAGGCGTCTTTGGATATTCATACGGTGGTAAACTGCGCGGCGAATGTCAAACATTTTTCCGCCGGCACGGATATTGAGGACGTCAATGTGGGAGGCGTGCTGAACGCCATAGCCTTCTGCGAAAAGACGAAAAGCCGCCTGCTCCACATTTCCACCACCAGCGTATCCGGATTCAGCGTGGGGGATGTGCCTTTTGCGGATACGGTGATGAACGAGCGGATGCTCTATTTCGGGCAGGCGCTGGATACGAAATACGGACACAGCAAATTCCTGGCGGAGAGGGCTGTCCTTGAGGCCGTCTCCCGGGGACTGAACGCGAAAATCATGCGGGTGGGCAATCTTTCCGCCCGGGATGCGGACGGAGAGTTCCAGATGAACTTCTCCACAAACAGCTTCGTGGGCAGGCTGAAGTCCTATGAACTGATAGGACGTTTTCCGTACTCCATGATGGACTCTGCGGCGGAGATGGCGCCCATTGACTGCACGGCAAAAGCGATTCTGACCCTTGCCGCAACGCCAGAGGCCTGCTGTGTATTCCATCCCTATAACAACCACAGTATTTATATGGGGGATATCATCTATGCCATGAAAGAGTACGGTATGGACATTGAACTTTCGGAGGATGAGGATTACGAACGGGCGCTGGAGGAAACGAGACAGGACCCGGAGAAGGCGAAAGTGCTCTCCAGCATGATTGCCTACCAGAATATGGGTCACGGGAAAAAGACGGTGGGGATTGCAAAAGAAAATGCTTACACGATGAAAGTGCTTTACCGTCTGGGATACCACTGGCCTACAACCTCCAGGGCATATGTGGGAAAACTGGTCGCGGCTCTGGACGGCCTGGGCTTCTTCAAAGAGCAGGAAAGGGATAAGTGACGCCGGAGGGCTGAAAGGAAAACGGCGGGCGGAGATGCAGGCAGAGGATTTGCAGAAAGGAAAACCGGAAAGTGAACTGTCATACCTCAAATTCCCCGAAACCGGATTGACTGCCCGGCGTCCAGGTAGTATTTTAAAAATATAAGGACAGTCGGCCGGCGGACGGATGAAAGGAGAAGCTATGAAAAAAATCGACAGAATACCGGACACGGGACAGCAATGGTATAAAGACGCCAAATACGGGCTTTTTATCCATTGGGGATTATATGCAATTCTGGCCGGGGAGTATAAGGGACAAAAGACTGACCACATATCGGAATGGATTATGAATACGCTTAATATTCCGGTAGAAGAGTATGAAAAGCTGGCCGGAGAGTTTTGCTCGCAGCAGTTTTGCGCCGACGAGCTTGTGCGGATGGCAAACCTGCGAGGGGGATTCCATGGTAACGGTGGAACTGCCGCAGGAGCTGCGCAGGCAGGCTTATTACTGCGTATGTCTGGAAACAGAGGAGGAATGGCCGGTTTTTGAGCCCTTGCGGGGGTAAAAAGGCTGACGGGAAAATTGTGAGAGGAAAGCTGGCGGAAAAAAGTGGGAGCCGCCTGAGGCAGCATAAAGAGGGATGTGAAAATGAATCAGAAAGCAAAGAAAATAGAATTTCGTCTGGGAACTGCGGGAAAGCTTGCGCCTCTTGTCGTTGCCGCGGCGATGATTGGATGGGCGGCTTTTAGCCAGTCCAATGTGAACGGATATGTGCTGGCATTTTTTGCGGCGCTGGTGACGGGAGTCGTTTTTGCAAAGGATGAAAAGGCATACGGGGAGGCGCTGGTATACGGTCTTGGCAAGCCGATGTTTGCCATCATTGTTCTGGCGGTGATACTGGCGGCTGTTTCGGGGAAGCTGATTTCCGCCAGCGGGGCGGTACAGACGATTGCGGTATATGTAGTGGAAGCGGGTTTTACGGGAAAGCTTTTTGTGGCGGCGAGCTTTCTCATTACCTGTCTTCTGGCCTTTGCCACGGGGACCTCGGTGGGGACTTATTTTGTGGTGATACCGATTTTGTTTCCGGTAGGCGTGCTGGCAGGGGCGGCGCCGGAATTTATGATTGGAGCTATCGTATCGGGGGCGGCGTTCGGCGATAACTTAGGGCCGATTTCGGATACCACCATTGCATCCTCTGCGACGCAGCATGCGGATTTGGGCACTGTGGTAAAAACCAGGACGCGTTACAGTCTGCCGGCAGCGGCGGGGGCTCTGGTGCTTTTTTTGCTGTTTTCCAAAACCACGGACGGGAATGCTGCGCTTGAGGCTGCGGGCGGGGAGGCTAAGCCGCTCAGTCTTGTCATGCTGGTGGTGCCGGTGGTCATTATCGTCCTTTGTATGTTGCGGAAGCACCTTATTACGGCGCTGTCCTTCGGGATTCTGGCGGGAATTGCCGCGGGGCTGCTTTCCGGCGTTTACACGGCGGAGGGACTGATTTCGTTTCCCGGCGGATTTGCCGTGTCCGGGGCAATTATAGACGCCATTACGGGGACGGCAGGCACGGTAGCCATGCTGATTGCGGTATTTTCGCTTCTGGGTGTGCTGGAGTGCGGCGGTTTGTTTGAAGATGTGAGGGGACTTCTGGAGCATTTTGCAAAAAAAGAGCGGAGCACGGAGGCAACCATTGTCCTGTCTGTGGGGATATTGAGCATGGTCACGGGCGTAATTTCGGTAGCTATTGTGGCGCTTGGCGATTTGGTCAATGAGCTTGGAGAAAGGGCAGGAGTGAACCGGTACCGCCGGGCGAATCTGATGGACTGTACGGGCTGTGTGTTCTGTTTTCTTGCTCCCTGGACGGTGCATTGCGTGATTCCGGCGCAGCAGTCCGCCCAGTTCGGGGAGGGCTTTGCAGTAGCGCCGGCCTCGGTGCCTTTCGTGAATTATTATTCGCTCTGCATGCTGGTGATATTGCTGGCGGCGGTGATTACCGGATACGGGAGAAAGAGCTCCCGGGACTGACCTTCCTGGCAGTCCACAGAAGCATCAAACGGAGCCGGCGCTGCGGACATTCATCCGCTCGCCGCTTGGGAAATAAGTCGTTCAATACAGTGGAAAACTGTGTCGGGCGGCTTTTTTATTTCTGCGGGCAATGAGCCAGGCGTATGCGGAGCATCCATTTGACGAATGCCGCGGAGGCTGGTGAATGCGGAAGTTATCAGCTATAACAAAAAGAAGCGGGGAAAGGGAAACTTTCGATCAGCAGGCAGAGCCTGCCGACCATTCCGTCATGCAGAATGACCGGAAGGCGGTGCAGCCGGAGAGTATTTCTGAAAAGCCGGAAAACGCTGCGGATGCGCCGATTCCATATCCGGGAGAAAATGCAGGCTGGGTGCCTATGGCGGGCAGCGGAAGTCCGCAGGTAATGAGAATTGCGGCAGGAATGGCTGACAAGCCTGCGCCGAAGGCATCGCTCCGGGAAAAACTGGATCTGTTCAAGACGCAGGCAGCCGGGACGCAGAAACAGGCGGAAATCAAAGAAAAACGGAAAGAGGTGGACATATAAATTTCAAAAAATTTTTATTGCAAAAGCGGCGGAAACATCATAAAATATAGTTAGAAAAGTATGAGTAAGCAAAGAATAACTATGTTTAGAATAAGCTATACTGACAAAGGAGGTGTTTCTTATGGCAACTTCAAGCATCACGAAAAATTTTGTCATATCGGGCAAGAGGCAGGTGGAGATGTTCGCCGATGCGATTGAAGCGTCTGCCAATGATCAGACGCCCCCGATCAAAGTGAGCGCAACTTTTTTGACCGATCCGAAAGATATTGCAAAATTTATGGAGAAAAGGAAGAAAGCGAATGCAGGAAACAAATAAATATACAGTATTCAACATTCGTGAGTATTTGAATGGTCAAAACGGAGAACTCGGAGAGGATGAATTATTTCAGATTCTTTCCGAGTTCTCGTGTGAGAAGAATAAGGATGTGGAGAGGTTCGCAAAGAACCAATCAGTTGAATTTGCTAAGAAACAGCAATCTGTTACATACCTTGTTTTTTCGACAGAAGATGCGGAGCTTGTTGGATACTTTGCCATTACAATAAAGCCAATAACAGTAAATGCAGAGCCGTTTAGCAATACGGTCAGAAAAAAATTAGCCAGGGTAAGTGAGTTGAATGAGCTGAATCACACCTATAATTTGGCGGCTTATTTGATCGCACAGCTTGGGAAGAATTACCATAATGGCGCAAATGAGCGTATCACGGGCGAGGAACTGCTTGGATTAGCAATGAAACAGATAAAGCAGCTGCAATATTTAGCTGGAGGTATGGTAGTATTTTTGGAAACATCAAATGAAGAAAAACTGTTGTCATTTTATCAGGCAATGGGGTTTCAGAAATTTGACAGCCGATTATCAGAAAGAGCAGGCTATGAACCGCATGAACTTGTTCAGTTGTTAAAAATCATAAAGTAACTTAATGATGGGCATATGGAGGGTACAGATGTGACAATCCATATGCCTTTTTATTTTGGGAAATACCGTCCTGTGAAATATGCAGGGCGGTATTTTTCTGTGGAAAAAGAAAGGAATAAAATATGGCAAAAACAGAGAAACAAAAGGTAAAAAGGACAATCTTATTCTAACGAATGGGACTGTCCTTTTTTGTTATAGTCAATCATGAGCAGTCTCGGAAACTCAATAGCGAATAGGCAGGAAAGGGTTGATTTTCAGAAATGAGTGGGATAAGAGATGGATGATTGTTGGACCAGAGCGGTTCGGGGAGTATAAAGAGTAAAAATGAGCATGGCTTTTAAGCCTGTCGGGAAACAGGCCTGAAAGAATTACGGAACATGGTTTAAGCCACTGCCTGTACCTGCTGTTTATAGCGGGCATCCAAATGGATGCAGATTCCAATCATGGTTGTCATGAAAGAATAATGCTCCTTTGTGTGTATGAACATGCGGTGCAGACCGTAATCATTGAGGATGCGGTTGTTGATGCGTTCTGTGGCGGAGCGTTGGTTATAGATCTTCTTATAAGCATCCGTGCCGCGGGGGACATCGGTGTAAAGCCGGATATCCCATTCAGGGCGTGTCTTGACAACCCTTCCGTATTTGGAACCCGTGCAGCTGTTTTTACATTTGGAACAATGCTCCTTCCCATAGGGGCAGCGCCACATGAGGTAACCGCTGGATTTGTCATAACCATTGGGCTTCATACGCAGGTTTTCCTGGCATAAAGGAGTTCCGTCTTTGTCAATGGTGATGGTGTCAGGAATTGTTTTTGGCCGGCCGCATTTGTTGTTCAGGTCGATGAAGGCCCGTATCTGCTTTTTTTTGAGGAGCCTGTAAGTGGGATAATTGTCCATTGCGGAGTCCAGGCAAATGTTTTCAGGAGAAACAGCCGGCATATGTTTTTCCATTTCATGGAAAGCGACGAGGAAGCTGACGGAATCGTGCCGTTTTGCGCTGGTAAAACGCAGGAGCAGGGGGATATCTGTCCTAAGGTCACTGTTATAGCAGGATAACTGGAACAAAGTGTAGCCAAAATAATATTTTTCCAAGTCGCTGTCCCAGCCCCAGGAAGCATCGGGGTCGGGGAAATGCCGCAGATTATCCGGTGCGCCAACCCTGCGGTGGCCGCGTGGGCAGGCATGGGTATGCACGGCGGTGCCGTCTCCGGAAACCGTAAGGTGTTCCCCTGGTATGAGACCGGATTCCATGGAAGGCAGGACAGCCACATGATAGAAGAAGCGCTGTAGCCGCCCCTCAAAGTTAAAAGGGATATCCTTCCCGCCCATGAGCCGTTTTTCGATAGCTTCCGTGATTTTGGGTTTTGCCTCCTGTGCTTTTTGTTTTTTGCCTTTGGGCTTATCCGGCTTTTTGCTGTTCCGGGAAGCCGGAAGCAGTTTGTCCCGCGCATATAAGTCCGTAGGCGGTGCAGTCCAGAGCCTGTCCATGAAGTCAAAGTAGGAACCGAGGGGCGGGAGGGAATCCGGGGCACAGCCGATGAGTGCGGCGAGAACGCGGTCATGTTTGAGTCTGTCTACCCAAAGGGTAAGGGAGAGTTTGGTCAGACCATCTGAATATAGAAGGAAGAAGAGGATAAAAGACCTTAATATTTGCGGCTGGTTCATAGCAGGCCTGCCGGTGTTGGAGTAAAAGGGCAGAAGGAATTCCATGGCCTTATCGGTATCGAAAAGGCGGAGTTTCTGCCAGGGTTCCCAAAGCTCTGTATGGAGCCGGTTCCTTTCAGAGGAATCGAAATGGGCTTTGGATTCGGTGAGAAAGTACTTGTAATCATGCATGGACTGCCAGTACTTGATCATAGTGTGAACCTCCTTGTAGTTATTGCGCTGTGCGTGGGGCGCAGATGCTTCTTAACTACAAGGGGCGCGTTTGGTGACTGGCGTATATGGTCACCAAACGCGCCCGCACAATTTGAGGCATATGTCAATAGATATTGAAAAAAATATAGAATTTCTCTTCCGGAATATGGAGGATGAAATAAAAGAGAGGAACAGAAAAAGAGCGGAAATATGGGCTTTAAAGAGTTTCCGAGACCGCTCTAAATGAGGAATGGAGGGCTACCTTTGCGGATGCCATGCCGGAAGGAAAGCGCCCGGAGGACTGCGTCGAGTGCGGCGCCTGCACGGGACACTGCCCCCAGAGTCTGGATGTGCCTGCGATCATGAAGGAGATGGCGGAGATCCGGAAGAAATTCCAGAAGGAACAGTAGATGATGCCGTGATATTGAGCGGAATGTCCAATCTGGAACAGGTGGAGGACAATCTGCATACATTTCAGAGACAGCATTCCTATGATATGTTCCTTCTGCAGAGAAAACATATCTAAATACTCTTGATACGCATGCTGATTCCACTCAGAATATGAGGGCGCAATCAATGAGGTTATCTCCTGAATCGTAAAACGGATATCTTTTATATTAGATTATACATATAAGTATGATAGCGAAAGCATATTATTTCCGAAATAGGAGATGGTGTGCTTTTTGTATACCCAAGTACACCCCTTATGAAACGGCTGGATGGCCATAATAGGGTACCCTTGGGTATGACATGAAATATATATAGTAAAAAACTATGGTTATGAATAAACAATAGGTATTTGCTATTTCTTTAAGAGACAACTATAATTAGATACAGAAAAGGAATAACAGTTTTTCAAAAAACGAGGAGTGATGTCATGAAGAAAAATGAGCTTGCTATATTATGCATGGCTCCTGCAGTGGGAGTCATACTGCCAGGGTGTAAGGATCAGAGTGCTTCGCCCGGCGGCAGGGTGGATACTTTGAGTATTCAGAGGAGTTTTTGCAGGCGGTTCAGGACAATCCGCTTTTGGAGGGCTGGGGGAACAAGATTGTGCAGAGCAGCGACGGGGAATGAAAATGGATAACAGAAGGATTGGATTGGAGAACATAGTCTCCTACGGGTCAAAAGAAGCAGTCATTCAAAATCTGAGAGATGCGGGATGCAGTCAGGATATGATTAAATGCTGCATGACCTCCCTGGACTGCGGGGAAAAAGCAGAACTTTTAAAGCAGTTGGAACATCACAGAAAGAGTCTTCTTCACAAAGTGCATGAAGAGGAAAAACGCATTGACTGTCTGGATTATCTGGTATATCAGATCAGCCGATGCCGATGACAGGAATCAGAACAAGAGTAACCTTATGAAACGGCCGAATGGCCATAATGGGATGCCCTTGGGGAAACTTTATGAAACGGAGGAAATCAGACAATGAAAGTAATTGAAAACCAGACTTTTGACATGGAACGCGCGCTTTACGGATGTAATGGGATTGCTGTAAGGAACTGCTCTTTTGACGGGCCGGCAGACGGCGAGAGCGCTTTTAAAGAGGGAGAACAGATTGAGGTATCGGACTGCTTTTTCAATCTCCGTTACCCCTTCTGGCATGACCGGGGGCTGACCATCACGGATTCGGAAATGACCCAAGGCTGCAGAGCCGCGCTGTGGTATTGTGACCAGGTGGAGATTGCAGATACGAAGCTGCACGGGATCAAAGCGCTTCGGGAATGCAGCAATGTCCTCATCCGGAACTGCGATATCATTTCTCCGGAATTTGGCTGGTCTGTGCGGGGAATCCGTATGGAAGACACTACGGCGGTGAGCGAGTATTTTATGATGCGCTCGGAGGATCTGACATTCAGAGGCGTTCATTTTACAGGGAAATATTCCTTCCAGTATATCAAAAACGCTGTCTTTGAAAACTGTGTGTTCGATACAAAGGACGCGTTCTGGCACGGAGAAAATATCACCGTCAGGGACAGCGTGGTCAAGGGAGAATATCTGGCATGGTATTCCGACGGGCTGATCCTGATCAACTGCAGGATCATCGGAACCCAGCCTTTGTGCTACTGTAAAAATTTAAAACTGGTTGACTGTGAAATGGTCGGCACGGATCTTGCTTTTGAAAAATCCGAAGTGGAAGCGGTCCTTACAACAAAAGTGGACAGTATCAAAAATCCCAGATCCGGCCGGATCTGCGCACCGGAGCTGGGTGAGCTTATCATGGATGATGAAAAGGCAAAAGGCCAGGTGATCATTGCCGGACGGGAAAAGCATCATTGTAAAATGTGCAGTTGTGCCTGATAAGAAGCCAAAGGAAAGAGTGGTCTCGGAAACACAATAGCGGATGCGCAGGAAAGGGTTGGTTTTCAGAAATGAGAGGGATAAGGGATGCATGATCGTGAGGTCTGAGTGGCCCAGAGAAGATAAAGAATAAAAATGGGCATGGCTTTTAAGCCTGTCAGGATTAAAAGCTATGCATTCCGTCAGTCCTTTGCGTTTGCCAAAAGGCTGAATGAAGAGATTGGACGGATTTGCTGATGTGAACACCGTAGTAGAGAACAGTGCTAAATGAATCTTATTATAGATTCAGAAATTTGCATATATGAAATATATACTGTTCCGCCTGTGTCAGATCCGCATGGATCCAGGGAGTGGTTTCATCTGTAAATAAGGCAGAAGACGTACCAATCATAGTCGGTGCAAGTTCAATTTTCAATCCTTCAATTTTCATTATCGTCACCCTTTCCGTGCTGTTAGGAACTGTATGGAAATAATCTGCTGTCTCTAAACAGATTACCACTTCTGTAAAAAAATACTTGTAAATTTTAAAGGGGAATGCGGTAAATTTTTTACTTCATGCGTTTGCTTGACATTGACACTATAAGGATGTGTCGTTATAATTTATAGCAAAAGCAGGAGGTTCCCGCATGGATTTTAAGGTTGGTGTCGGCAAGTCGGATTTTGCCGATCTGCGTAAGTCGGATAATTATTATGTGGACAAAACAAAAATACTCTATGAACTGGTACATGATACAGACAACAAGGTCACTCTGTTCACCAGGCCGCGGAGGTTTGGAAAAACGCTGATGATCAGTATGATAGAGAACTTCTTCAATATTAGAAAAGACAGCAGAGAGATCTTCGGGGGACTTAAGATCACGGAATATGAAGAGTTCTGCGATGCCTGGATGAACCAGTATCCGGTTCTGTCTATATCGTTTAAGGATATGGAGGCACTGACCTTTGACGGTGCATACAAAATGCTGAAAACCACAGTGGCGGATGTGTGTAAGGAACTGGACGATCTCATGGAAGAGGGCGTTGTGAATGATGCTGACGCTGAAATCTTCCGGCAGCTGATGTATACGTCTGCGGATGAAGACAAGGTGAAAAATTCTTTAAAAACAATCATGCGCATGCTGTATGCTGTCTATGGCAAAAAGGTCATTCTTCTGATTGACGAGTATGACGTTCCGCTTGCAAAAGCAAGCGAGAAAGATTCGGCGCAGAATCCGTTTTATTCTTCCATGCTGGACGTGATCAAAGGTCTCATGAGTACGGCATTAAAGGATAACGAATATCTCAAATTTGCCGTGATCACAGGATGTCTTAAGATAGCGAAGGAAAGCATTTTTACAGGAACCAATAACTTTGCGTCGTATTCTGTACTGGATGAGGATTTTTCAGAGTACTTTGGCTTTTCAGGAGATGAGGTGTGCGAGCTTTTGGCTGCCGCTGACAGACAGGATAAGTCCGATGTCATAAAGGAGTGGTACGATGGGTACGTATTCGGCGACAGCTTTGTATACTGTCCGTGGGATGTGATCAACTATATGTCTGCATTGAAGAAGAGAAAAAACGCAAGACCCAAGAATTACTGGAAGAATACCAGCCATAACGGGATCCTTCTCTCATTTGTAAAAAGAACGGATTTTAAAGTGAAAGGAAAATTTGAAACGCTTATGAACGGCGGGACGATCGTCCAGAACATTTCAGATGAACTGGCCTATGATACACTATATTCTTCAGAGGAGCATCTCTGGAGTGTGCTCCTGATGACAGGATATCTCACAAAGGCGGATGCCGGTGAAGAAGGCCGGAGGGTCAGTCTTAAGATACCGAATCGAGAGATCGCGTCTATTTTTGAAGATACGGTTGTGACATATTTTCAGAATACGATCGATAACAGTGTGCAGAAATCCATGATGGAAGCGCTCTGGAACCAGGATGAGCAGGCGGCGTCTGAGGTGATATCGGATCTTTTGTGGAAGACCATCAGCTACAACGATTATCACGAAGATTATTACCATGCTTTTCTTGCCGGGGCATTTGTCGGACTGGGCTATGAGGTGGAATCCAATAAGGAGAAAGGGCTTGGCCGGCCGGATATTTTATTGAAGGATGAGGATCATCGCAGGGCGATCATCATTGAGGCGAAACGATCTGAACGGGAATCGGATATGGATGCGGACTGCGATGAAGCAATCGGCCAGATCATTAGCCAAAAGTACGCCGAAGGGGTATACGGATACGGACAGATTCTTTGCTACGGAGCTGCGTTCTTTCAGAAGCAGGCAAAACTTAAAAAGCTTCCATTATAGAAAATGGCAGGAGGAATGAGATGATACGGATAGCGGTTGTGGAGGACGATGAACTTTATATTTCCCAGCTTTTAAAGCACCTGGAAGATTACCAGAGGGAGGAAAAGGAAGAATTTAGTATCCAGGTTTACCGGGACGGGGACGGGATCACGGCGAATTACAAGGCGCAGTACGACATCATCCTGATGGACATCCAGATGAAATTTGTGGACGGGATGACCGCGGCGGAGGAGATCCGCAGGGTGGATTCCCAGGTGGTGATCATGTTTATCACCAATATGCCCCAGTATGCGATCCGGGGCTATGAGGTGGGCGCGCTGGATTATATTTTAAAGCCGGTTTCCTATTTCGCCTTTTCCCAGAAGCTCAAGCGCGCGATATCCAGATTGAAGCGGGGAGAAAAGAAGTTTGTGGTCGTTCCCATAAAAGGCGGAGTTCAGCGGGTGGAGGTATCGGACATTTATTATATCGAAAGCGAAGGCCACAATCTGGTCTACCATACCCGGGAAGGGAATTTTATTTCCGCCGGGACGATGAAGAGCGCGGAAAGCGCCCTCGCGGATATGCATTTTTCGCGGGGCAACAAGGGATACCTGATCAATTTGGAGCATGTGGAAGGGGTTCGGGACAAGTGCGCAGTGGTAAAGGGAGAGAGCCTGCTGCTGAGCAGACCCAGGATGAATGCGTTTATGCAAGACCTGACCAAATACTGGAGTGAGGTGAAGTAGAGATGGGTGATTGGGCGGCAGGGCAGATCCTTCCGGATATCCCGCGGTTTTATACGGCTCTGGCAGAATGGCTGTCCTGCCTTCTGTGTATGCGGGAGCTGGTCCGGCGCTATTCCGGATGGAAATTCTGGGGGATCGCGGGAGCTGCATTTTTGGTACAATCCGTGTTTCTGGTCCTGACCGGAGGGCTGGACGGGCCGGTCTGGCTGATGTGCATGGCGGCGGCTGTATTTCTGATGTTTTGTTTTCTGCGGATCAGCTGCGGGAGCAGCAGTCTGGATGTGGGGTATGTCTGTGTCAAGGCATTTGTCCTTGCGGAGTTTATGGCTTCCCTGGAATGGCAGCTCCACTGCTTTTTCTTTTATGGAATGGGATATGAAAGCGGCTGGACGGGGCCGCTGCTCCTGCTGGCATTTTACGGAGGAACCTGCCTTGTGACGCGTGGGATTTCCAGCCGTTATATCTCCGGGACAGAACGGATGGATACGACCGGGAGAGAGTTGCTGTTTGCCGCTGTCATCGGTCTTTCCGTATTTTTGATGAGCAATATCGGGTTTGTCTATTCCCAGACTCCGTTCAGCGGGAAATATGCCTCAGATATTTTTAATGTGCGGACTCTGATCGACCTGGGAGGTCTGGCGATCCTGGTGGCCTACCACATCCAGCGGCTGCATCTGCGGGCCCAGCATGATCTGGAGAGTATGGAGATGATCCTGCACAACCAGTACACCCAGTACCAGCAGTCCCAGGAAACGCTGGATCTGATCAATTACAAATATCATGATCTGAAACACCATATCATCGCCCTTCGGGCAGAGGAAAATAAGGAAAAGCGGAATGCCTATCTGGATAAGATGGAGGATGAGATCCGGAATTATGAGGCGCAGAATAAAACGGGAAATCAGGTCCTTGACACGCTTCTGACTGCCAAGAGCCTGTACTGCATGCGGGAAAAGATCGCGCTGACCTATGTGGTGGACGGCGCAAGACTGGATTTCATGGATGTGATGGACATCTGCTCGATTTTCGGAAATGCCCTGGACAATGCCATTGAATGTGAGAAGAAAATTCCGGAGACGGAAAAACGGATGATTCATGTGTCCATGTTCGTACAGCAGACATTTTTGATCATACGGTTTGAAAATTACTGCGAAGGGGAGCTGGACTTCGAGCAGAATCTGCCGGTGACCACGAAGAAACAGGCGGAATTTCATGGATATGGGCTGAAGAGCCTGAGACATACGGTGCATAAGTATGGCGGTGAAGTGGATATTGATGTGGAGGACCAATGGTTCAGATTGAAGATATTGATTCCGCTGTGAGCGTTAAGCGGCGAAAGAACAGCCTGTCCGGTTTGATATTTATTGTTCTTGCTTATCATCAAAAAGATAAGCAAGAATTTTTTTGTTACTATTCACAGTCATTTCACTCACATGCGCAAAAACAGCCAGCAAAGCTGTCCGCCGATGCTGCGCATCTTGACTTTTTGCTTATGTGTGTGAAGTGACTGATTCCAGTCAGATAAAAATTGTCAGTCAGTTTCTCACAAGATGCGCTTGACGAATCTGACTGACAGTTTTTATCTGACTGTGAATAGTAACATTTTTTTATATTAAATAGTAATAAATAGTTTACATTTAGAATGGAATAGTTTATAATATGGGCGATAAGAAAATTTATCAAAATTTGAAAGGAGATATCTATCATTGGCAAGCGAAAAAAATGTCAGTAAAATCATGAAAGAATTAGGGTTTGAACCCAAAGAACATGCCTGTATCGTTGTAAAGTATGCACCCGACGATTCTTTATGCGGCAAGTTGTCCAATTTTTTTACTTTGGAATATTACATCATGCAGCTGTGTGAAAAAGAAATTGTTTTTCTGCCCCTCCAAACGATCTTTGGTGCAGGTATGTTTCCGAAGAAAGAAATTGCATTGCAGATCCCTTATGATACACTCCGGTCTGTAAAGATTACTGAGGTCGAAAAAACATTAAATTATGAAGTCTCCTTCACAACAGATACGGACACCATACGCCTCTCAGTGCATAAAAAAGAATGGAGTGAATTTCGTACCTCTGGAACAGTTGCAACAGGAAACACTTTTCTGAATATTGGAGGATTCGCAGCTACTAAGAGCTGGAAGTCGATCAATTGGCACAGGCAAAACCTGGACAACACGTTTTCTTATTTGCAGAATTTACCACAATCAGCAAAGCCGGCCGAGACAGTCAATAGCAACATGAACGCCGCTGCGGGCTGCTGCTGACAGCTTCGCCTGTCCTTGCCGGTGGGGAATCAAAAGGGCGGCAGCAAAAATGCCGCCGCCCTCTTTAAGCACCAGTGCTCATTATGTTATTGCTTTCTCAAAACATAAAAATAGAACGATGTATTTTGATTTTAACTTAAACTTAATACAGATTTTTTTGTAACTTCATCATAAACTGTAAATGTTATTATGAAGAGCCGTGTGCGGGAAAGCCGCACGCACGGCTCTGTGAGGGGCTGGCATCGTGAGGTACCTGTCTACTCGACTGGAGGAATTAAGTATGGATAAGGACAAAAGAAAATTAACAGAAAAAGAATTGAAACGTAAAGATTGCTTTGAAAAAATAAGCTCTGAAATGCAACAAAAAGGATATAAAATGAAGAATGTGGTTATCAATACACAAAAAGCAAAGTATTTAGCTCTTTTAGTCATGTTTCCGTTTATAGCTTTAACATTTTGGCTCTACAATAATGTGAATGGTTTTAATTTAGATGGAATTTCCTGGGGATATGTTGTGGCGTTGCCTCTGCTTATTCTATGCCTGATTATCGTGCATGAGCTGATACATGGAATTACTTGGGCGATTTTTGCAAAAAATCATTTTCACGCAATTGATTTCGGAATCGTTTGGAGTACTTTATCTCCATATTGCACTTGCTTCGAACCGTTGAAAAAGTGGCAATATCTGTTAGGAACTGCTATGCCTACATTGGTTTTAGGAGGTGGGGGTGCAGTGGTTGCGGTGATGACAAATCAGCTACTACTATTTTTTGCGGCAGAATACATGATTTTATCAGGTGGCGGAGATTTTCAACTTATACTGAGAAGTATATTAGCTGATAAGCGAGAAAGTTTGTATTGCGCCCATCCTTACGAATGTGCTTTTGTAGTTATTGAGAAATAGGAACGAATACTACAAATTCACACTTGTAGGACAAAAGAAAATCGGGACGCGGCAGCTATCACATAGCCACCGCACCCCGGTTTTTTATGGGTGCAGAGATTGGATCGTTACGCAATAGAACGGCATTTTCGGGGGTAAAGGTATAAATCCCTTACTGTTTCATTTTCCCGCCCGGAAAGCCGCATAAATCAAGGCCTATTTTTCCCCTATTGCGTCACATTCGCCCGCATTTTTCTCATGCGCTCGGCGGTCTGTCTGCGGGTGATACGCTTCCGGCAGTCCGGGCAGTAAACAGCCCGGTTGGAGCTGGACGCAAAGGGCGCATTTGATAGTCACCGCCACGGCGCGGGAGATCGCAGAGGTTGAGGGTGAGGAAAAATAAATGCTGTCCGGCTAAAATTGAACAGGAACTAAGAAGCGTTGTAATCTTTTTTGAGATTGCAGCGTTTTCTTTTGTAAAAGTCCGTCATTTTAGGCTTTTTCGGTGTTGTAGGTAGTAGGAAGAACTTTCGTAGCAAGCATAGTAAAGGAGTACCCTTTCCGTATTTCTGCCCGTCCTGTCGGTCAGAAATTGCTTGTTGGGAAGTGTCCCAAACCCTCTATGAGAACGGAAAGGAGCGAAAAACCATGAACGGACGCAAAAGGACGGTACAGGTCAAATTCTATGTGACAGAGGAAGAACGCAAACTGATTGAGGAAAAAATGAAGCTCGTCCCCACAAACAACATGGCGGCGTATCTGCGCAAGATCGCCATTGACGGGTACATTATCCAAGTAGACCACACGGACATAAAGGCAATGACAGCGGAGATACAGAAAATCGGGGTGAATGTCAATCAGATCGCACGCCGCATAAACGCGACGGGGAACGCCTACAAAGAGGATATAGAGGAAATCAAGGGGGTGCTTGCTGAAATATGGCGGTTACAAAGATTAAGCCTGTTAAAAGCGCTTTGAGCAAAGCCCTTGAATATATCGAAAACCCGGACAAGACGGACAATCAAATGCTCATATCCTCTATCGGGTGCAGCTATGAAACGACAGATATTGAGTTTGGCTATACCCTCTCGCAAGAGCGGGATAAGGGCAACAACTTAGCCTTTCACTTGATACAGTCCTTTGCGCCGGGGGAAGTGGACTATCAGAAAGCCCATGAGATCGGGCGGCAGCTTGCCGACGCAGTAACAAAGGGGCAGCATGAATATGTACTCACGACACACATTGACAAGGGGCATATCCATAATCACATTATTTTCTGTGCGGTCAATTTCGTAGATCATCACAAGTACGTTTCCAACAAACGGACGTATTACGGCATACGCAACATGAGCGACAAGCTGTGCCGGGATAACGGGCTTTCCGTCGTCGTCCCCGGCAAGCGCACCCGGACCGTCAAAGTTCCTAAACAGCAGCGCGGCGGCGTCAGTCTGCTTATCGACATTGAGAATAGTATCAAGGCGGCGCAGAGCCGGGGCTATGAACAGTGGGCGAAAATCCATAATCTGAAACAGGCGGCAAAGACTATGAACTATCTCACCGAAAACAAGATTGAACAGTACGCGGATTTAGTCAGCCGGCTTGCGGAAATGGCAGCGGAAAGCGGACAGGCGGCAGACGCATTGAAGAACGTCGAAAAGCGGCTTGCGGAAATGGCGGTGCTTATTAAGAATGTTTCTACCTACCAAAAGACAAAGCCCGTCTATGACGCATACCGCAAGGCAAGGAACAGGGAGAAATACCGCGCCGGACAGGAACAGGCGATTATCCTACATGAAGCCGCCGCAAGGTCGTTGAAAGCGGCGGGTATTGCGAAGCTCCCGAACCTCGCCGCGCCGCAATCGGAGTATGAAGCCCTCCAAGCGCAGAAAGAAGCCCTTTACGCCGATTATGGGAAGCTGAAAAAGTAAGCCGCTTCTGTATATCATATAAATTATTTTTATATAAATGTTGGGTATTTTATACATGAAAGGAAAGAAAATACCATCCTCATTCAGGGGATCAAGAGCATGGCGTAAGATGATGTGAAGTATACGTTATCTGATTTTCCTTAAAATCAGCAATGCAATATCAGTCGTTAAAAGAAACAGGGTATAAACTGTCTGTATCCCATTTGCTAACCGAACGATGTTATCCATAGCCCACGGCATTAAAAATGCGAAAATATTCAAGAGGAAAAACAACACGACATAAGAAATCAGCGAAGCCGTAGCGACCAGCCCTCGTCCTCTTTCATCTCTTCCCTCTTTCGAAAAATAGAAGAATAGGAAATAACCCAAAAACAGGAAACCAAAAACTGCGTTTATCTGCATAAAGGTTCTGTTGTCAAATAAACGAGTCAACCATTCAATCATTTAACATTCCTCCCTAAAGTCAAATAAATCTTCAACCGTAACTCCAAACACTTTTGCTATACTGTATGCAAGCAGCATAGAGGGATTATAACGATTTCGTTCAAGCTGCATAATTGTCTGCCTTGATACACCCACCAAATCGGCAAGCTCTTGTTGTGTCATTCTTTTTGTGGCTCGATATATATGAATCTTACTATCAAACTGATATTTGCTCTTTTTAGCCACAGGCTCACCGCCCTTCATTGTTTTTCATTTTTTATACAGTTATAAGCATAACATATTTCTTGTATTTTGTCGATGAAAGATTTGTAGTGATCTGATTTACATTGTTACAGTTCACGGCCCAACCGGCCGCGAACTGTAACGCATCCAGCCCATTGAAAAGTCGCCTGACGGCGAAGGGCTGGATGCACGCAACTGCTATTTTACTGGCCGGATGCCTTTCAGCAGGGTGCAAGGCACCGTGAATAGTAACTTTACATTACCATACATGTACTAGTGTTGCATTAATAATTGAGTAATAAGTGCTCGCTGTCCATGCCATTACTGCGTTGGAGTCAGTCAACGATGCTACCGGCATCGCCTCCTTCCTCCGCCTTGTACTGACATGAACATCGAACGCTTATTACTTCAAAATTAATGAAACATTGTACTAGAAAAAAGGCTTATAGCCACAGAGAAGCCCGCCTGGTAGGATGAATATTTTATTGTGCAAATCAGACAAAAGTAAAATGTTAAAATTGTGCAGATTGTACAAAACAAACACAATTTATGCAGAAATCAAGCAGTTTATGCGAAAATCTGCACAATCGGAAAAAGTATGCTAAAATTCCTTCCAGAACAGAAAAACCTCCCTGTACGGCTCACAAAATCAGGCGCGGTGAGATCCGGAACAGGGAGGCGATCAAAAGGAGGAGAAAGCGGTGGGAATCCTGCAGTCGCTGCAGGACGCAGGTTACGAGACGAACCAGACTCTGACCGACCTGTATACGGAGTACCGGGCAGAACGTCCGGAGATGAGTATGCACTATCAGGACTGGACCCTTCCGGAGCCGACCGCAGATGCCTACACGGACTCCATTATGAGCGAGGCAAAGGATTTCTCCGACACGGCAGTCATCGTGATCGGCCGCTCCGGCGGGGAAAACGCGGACCTGCCGACAGACATGTACGGGGTGATCCACGGTACATATGATCTGGCAAATGTGGTGTCCAGCGCGCCGGATAACTTTGATTTTACAAGATGTGCTTATACCAATAACGGCTCCTATGATGATTTCGAAGAAGGGGAATCCTATCTGGAGCTTTCCAGGACAGAGGAAGATCTGGTGGAAAAGGTCTGCTCCGAATTTGACCATGTGATTGTAGTGGTGAATGCGAATAACACGATGGAGCTGAGCTGGGTGGATGAATATGAACAGATCGGCGCGGTGATCCTGGCGCCGGGTACGGGAGCCTCCGGCTTCGCGGCTCTGGGCGAGATCATCAACGGAACCGTAAATCCATCCGGAAAGACGGTAGATACGTTTGTCAGAGATCTGACGGCGACACCCTATTACAACAACATTGGAAATCATTCTTACAATAATGTGAAGGATCTGAACGACCAGGGAGTGGCGGCGGACCCGTCTTCCATGGGAAATCTTTCCTTTGTAAACTATGTAGAAGGCATTTATGTGGGTTACAAATTCTACGAGACAGCGGCGGAAGAAGGACTGCTGAAATATGAAGATTATGTGCAGTATCCCTTTGGCTACGGATTGAGCTATACTACATTTGAGAAGGAAATCCAGAACTTTAAAGACAGCGGCGATACCATTTCCTTTGACGTGGAAGTGACCAATACCGGCGACGTGGCAGGACGGGACGTGGTGGAGATCTATTTCACACCGCCTTATGAAAACGGAGGGATCGAAAAGGCTTCCGTGAACCTGATCCAGTTTGAAAAGACAGAGGAACTAAAGCCCGGGGCTTCCGCAAAGGTTTCCTTTGAGATCACGAAGGAAGACATGGCGTCCTATGATTCGGAAGGCATCAAGATCCAGGACGGCGGTTATATTCTGGAGGCAGGCGAGTATACAGTATCTGTCCGCTCCGATTCCCATACGGTGGAGGATGAGGAAACCTTTCAGGTGGAAAAGGACATCGACTACAGCAAGGACGGCCGGGAGAGTGATATGGTAACGGCTGTGAACCAGTTTCAGGAGTATGCCCGGGGCGATTTCGAGCAGCTGTCCAGGAAAGATGGATTTGCAAATTATGAAGAGGCATGTGCGGCTCCGGCAGAGGAACAGTATGTGATGTCCGATGAAGTACGGGAAAAGGTGATCGAGAGCGCCGTAGGCACCTACGATGGCACGAAATATAATGACGATGGGGATGAAATGCCCACCATGGAAGCGGACAACGGACTGACGCTTTACCAGCTCACCGGTCTGGATTATAATGATCCCAAGTGGGAGGAACTGCTGGACCAGCTGAGCTTCGACGATATGGCGAAGCTGATCAACATCGGCGGCTGGCAGACGACGGAAGTAAAATCCGTGGGCAAGATCGCTACCTCCGACTGCGACGGCCCGGCAGGCTTAAGCAATTTTGTGACCGGGGCATATGGAACGGCATATCCGTCCGAAGTATTGATGGCACAGACCTGGAACCAGAGCCTGGCCTATGAACTGGGACAGTGTATGGGACAGGAATACAAAGAAGCCAATAACTACGGATGGTA
The DNA here is from genome assembly GCA_910573785.1 of Lachnospiraceae bacterium. GTDB lineage: Bacteria > Bacillota > Clostridia > Lachnospirales > Lachnospiraceae > Schaedlerella. The sequence continues at coordinate 51,125 of CAJSZT010000030.1, forward strand.
CGGCCCGGCCATGAACACCCACCGCTCCGCGTTTGCAGGACGGAACTTCGAGTATTATTCCGAGGACGGCGTGCTGGCAGGCCGGATCGCGGCAAATCAGGTCAACGGCGCGGCAGAACACGGCGTATATGCATACATCAAGCATTTTGCGCTGAATGACCAGGAGATCAACCGGACCTCCATGCTCATGACATTTTCCTCTGAGCAGGCTATCCGGGAAATCTATCTGAAACCATTCGAGATTGCGGTCAAGGGATTTGAAGGAACCTCCCAGGCGGTGATGTCCTCCTTCAACTGGATCGGCACGGTGCCGAGCTGCGCGAACAGCAATCTGCTGAACAATGTGCTTCGGGACGAGTGGGGATTCGTCGGTATGGTAGAGACGGATTATGACGGCTCTTACGGATACATGATCACTGACCACAGCATCCGCAATGGAAATGATCTGATGCTGGGCTTCGGAAGCGCAGAATCCAATCTTCTGGAGGACCACAGCGCGACTGCGGTCAAAGCCATGCGGCAGGCATGTAAGAATATCCTGTATACGATCGGAAACAGCGGATACTACACGGTGGATGAAGATCCGGCAGGTATTATGACCAATATGACAAAGATCTTCCTGACAGTGGATGTGATCGTTGCGCTGGTGCTCGTGGGAGTGGAAGCGATCGTAATCCTGCGGTATCTGAAAAAGAAGAAGGCAGTTTCCGCAGAGTAAACGATCAGGGTGAATCACGATTTGGAACAGCGGGCCGCAGATGTGCCTGCTGTTCTGAATACGGTCATATGCAAAAAATTCCAGCTGTGTGGTTGCTAATCCGACAGGTCATTTTCATTGTAATGAATTGCAAGTAAACGACTTGTCGGATTGCAACCGCACAGCAGGAAAAATTTTAGGAAAGAAGAAGGTGAGAGACGTGGAAATAAAGAAGATTGTCCGGGAAATGACCCTGGAAGAAAAATGTTATCTGCTCTCAGGGAAAGATTTTTGGCAGACCCGTTCCGTAGAACGTCTGGGGATTCCGAATGTGACACTTTCAGACGGACCCCACGGAATCCGCAAGCAGGAAGGGGCAAGCGACCAGCTGGGGCTCAACGGGAGCCTTCCGGCCACCTGTTACCCGACGGCGGCTTCGATTGCAAATAGCTGGGACCCAAAGCTTGGGGAAGAGATCGGGGAACATCTGGGCATTGAGGCCGCATCCCAGGATGTCTGCGTATTGCTGGGGCCGGGAATGAATATCAAGAGAAGTCCGCTGTGCGGCCGGAATTTTGAATATTTTAGCGAGGACCCCTACCTGACAGGGAAAATGGCGGCAGGCTACATCCGCGGAATCCAGTCCAAAGGCGTGGGCGCGTGTCCCAAGCATTTTGCCGCAAATTCCCAGGAGCTGCGCCGTATGGCAAGCGACTCCGTAATGGATGAACGGACGCTGCGGGAAATCTATCTGACCGGTTTTGAGATTGCGGTAAAGGAAGCAGCGCCCAGATCGATCATGACCTCCTACAACCGGATCAACGGCGTGTATGCCAATGAAAATGAACATCTGCTGCAGGAAATCCTGCGGGATGAATGGGGATTTGACGGATTTGCGGTTTCCGACTGGGGGGCTTCCAATGACCATACGGCAGGCGTGGCGGCAGGCTCTCACCTGGAAATGCCCACCACCGGAGGGGATTCGGATGAGGAACTGATCCAGGCGGTGCGATCGGGCAGGATCAGTGAAGCCCTGATCGACCGGCGGGTGGAAGAGTTTTTGGCCGCCGTGCTGCCCATAAGGGAGGCTGTGGACAAGGTAAAAGGGAAAGAATTTGACAGGGAAGCGCACCATAAAATGGCGCAGAAAGCAGCGGAGCAGAGCATCGTGCTGCTGAAAAATGAAAATGGGATACTGCCCCTGGCCGAACAGACGAAGGTGGCGGTGATCGGAGATTTTGCGAAAACACCCAGATACCAGGGGGCAGGCTCTTCTGTCGTGAATCCGACGAAGCTGGATTCTACGCTGGATGTGATCAAAAAATTTCCACTGCAGACGGCAGGCTTTGCGGCAGGCTATCACCGAACAGGCCCGGCAGATCCGGCATTGGAGAGAGAAGCGGTGGAGCTGGCAAAAAAAGCGGATGTGGTGCTGCTTTACATCGGACTGGATGAGATTTCCGAATCCGAAGGACTGGACCGCCCGAACATGAAGCTGCCAGGAAGCCAGATCCGGCTGCTGCAGATGGTCTCGGAAGCCAATCCCCATGTGGTGGCCGTGCTTTCCGGAGGTTCGCCGATTGAGATGCCCTGGATCGGACAGTGCGAGGCGGTGATCCATGGATATTTAAGCGGCCAGGCAGGCGCGGCGGCCATGCTGAATGCCATCCTCGGAAAAGTCAATCCTTCCGGGAAATTGAATGAAACCTATCCTCTGGTCTATGAAGATGTTCCGTCGGCGCCCTATTTCCCATCCAGGGAGCGGAACGCGGAATACAGGGAAGGGCTGTATGTGGGATATCGATATTTTGAGACGGCCGGAAAGCCGGTCCGTTTCCCCTTTGGATACGGACTGTCCTACACCACCTTTACATACAGCGATCTGACGGTGAATGAACAGGAGGCGTCCTTTACCCTGGCCAATACCGGAGAAATGGACGGCGCGGAGACGGCGCAGCTCTATGTCCGCGCAAAATGCAGCGGCGTGTACCGTCCTGCGAAGGAACTGAAAGGATTCCGGAAGGTGTTCCTGAAAGCTGGGGAATCCCAAAAGGTAACGATTCCGCTGGATGACAAGGCATTTCGCTATTTCAACGAAACGACGGGCCGGTTTGAGGTGGAAGGCGGGGAGTATGAGATCCTGATCGGCGCCAGCTGCGCGGACATCCGTCTGTCAGCAGCCGTGACCGCGGCAGGGAGTGAAGCGCCGCTTCCCAGGGATATTTCCAGGTTTCCTTCTTATCAGTCAGGAAATATTCTGGCGGTTTCGGACCAGGAGTTTCAGGCGCTGCTGGGGCATGCCATCCCGGACGGACGATGGAGCGGCGAGCTGGATATCAACGATGCTATCTGCCAGCTTTATTATGCGAAGCGGTGGATCGGAAGGCTGGCATACAAGGTGCTGACCGGCCTTTTGGATAAGAGCATGGCGAAGGGAAAACCGGATCTGAATATCATGTTCATTTACAATATGCCCTTCCGAGGCATCGGAAAAATGGCCGGCGGCATGTGCAGCCAGTACATGGTGGAAGGAATGGTAAAGGCAGTGAACGGACAGTTCTTCAAAGGACTGGGACAGATCATTTCCGGCTTCTTCCGGCAGAGAAAGGTAATGAAGAAGGCAAACGGGATGAAGTAAGGAACTGTGCAAAAATAACTTGCCTTTTTGCGCAGAACAAATTTTCAGACACAAGGCGGAGGAATGAGGCGTACCGGGGTACGTCGATTGACGACAACGCAGTGTATGAAGATTTGGACAAGTAAAATGGTAAGATTATTTTTGCACAGTTCCTAAGTAAAGGAGGCAAACAATGAGTCAGAATCCTGTGATGAAATGGTGGGGAGGCTTTTCAGAGAAACACCCTTCCGCGGCGAAGTGGATGCGCGAAGGCGGCCTGTTCATTATTTTCAGCTATGTAGTGACATTCTTAAAATATATCATGCTGCAGTTTTTACCGGCGATGTTTTCCGGCTATGCGGACATCGGCTGGGGATGGCCTTCCGCCGATGTGAGCCTGTTCGGCATCGACTTCGTATGGAATGCCATCGGATACAGCGTGGAACAGGGCGGCATGGCCTACCTGCTGGCCTACCTGATCTCCAGCTTCCTGGGTGAGTGCGTGAACTTCCCGCTGCAGAGGAACTTTACCTTCCGCAGCCATGGGAAGCTTGGCCCCCAGATCACCGGATATTTCCTGGCGTGGGTGGTGATCACGATCATCGTAAATTCCATCAACTGCGTATGGGTTGCGGTCGCCAGCCAGCTTGTTCCGGATTTTATCTACAATATCGGGACTACAGTTTTAAACGGCGGCGTGTCCATGGTAGTATTCTTTGCGGTAAATAAGGTCATCTTTGCGGATGCACAGCCGGCGGAAGTGGAGTGATTGGTTGGGAGGATGCACGGATGATTTTACCAAGGATGAGATTAGGCAGGGAAGATGGAGAGCCTTTATCAAAAAGAAGAAAGCACTGGTGAAAGTAGAATTTGAAGAAACTATGCAACTACTAAAAGAATTATTGCTGCCCATCGTGGATTCAATTCATAACAACAATTCCTTTGAGCAGACATGGAGTAAAGAAACAAAAAGCTGGATGTAAATACATAAAATTAGTAATAGGGGGCTGTCGGGAAATTCCCGACAGCCCCTGTTTCTGCGTTCAGCGGTTCAAATCTCCGTATGGTGAGTAGGTGGCTCAAGATGACAGATGAGCAGAAAAAAAGCCATGCCTTTCGCTGCGGGAGTTGGAAAAGCAGATCGGGTATGACCTTGACACACTTTCGGACCCAATGGGGAAGAACATAACGGTCGGGGAACTGGTGGAGTGGTATTTATGCACCAAGACAGGGGTAAAGCCGAACACGCCCGCAAACTATAATTTTGTTAAGGAGATGGTAAAGCGCTTTGCTTCGGCAGGGCGTTTTTCTGTATTTTCCACTCCTCAAGTCATATGATATATGGTAAAATAAAGAAGTAAGGGGTCAGTTATTGGTAAAAAAGGAAATGTGAAGGATATACCTATGAACTTGATGATAGAGGATTTAACAAAAGAGTTTGGTAATAATTATTCTAAAAGAAATTTGCATTATTATATTAAATTTTATCAGTACTTTCCTGATGAGAAGATTGTGAACGCATGCGTTCAAAAAAACGAAACAAGTAAGCACAAACATCAATAAATTAGGGTTCGATAGTTATAGAATAGAAAGGATAAATAATATGTTCACACGTGATGCAAAATCTATGGGTTCAATTGCAGATTTCTTACTTAATTATGTAAGTACTGCGTCTGTTCATGATATGAATTATGAGATTGCAGTAAGAATGATTCAAAACTACAGTAAATTATATAAAAAATCCTGTGAAGAAGTTGCGGAAATATGCTTTGTTTCAAAGGCTTCTATTTCGAGATTTTGTAAATATATCGGGTATCATAACTATAAAGAATTTCAGGAAGCATTATCATTCCATTATGAAATGGACAGCCAGTACTCAAAAAAATTCAAAACAATGCTAAAGGCGGATAAACAGCAGGCTATGGAATTACATAGGGATGCATTGGTTTCAAACATTTACAGCACATTAAGTGAAGAAATGTTGGTTCAGCTGGGAGATATTGCTGGGATTTTGTATGAAAGTAAAAATATAGCATATTTTTCACATCATTTTCTATGGAATGTCGGACGATTCTTTCAGTCCAAGATGATGCTGATGAATAAATATATGCAGCAATTTATGTATTATGACGATCAGATGGAATGTGCATCCAGTCTTAGTTCACGGGATGCTGCTATAATATGTTCTGTTGAGGGAACTTATCCATTTCGCTATAATGCAATTTGGAATGAAATTGTTTCCAGAGAGTGTAAAATTGTTGTAATTACGCAAAATATTGATTCTTCCTATTGGAATCAGGCAGACTATATTGTTCCATGCGGAAAAACAAATGCGAATGATATCGGGAAATATTCAGCGTTAATGATTATAGATATGTTGCTTATCTATTATATGAGTAAGTATATGTAATGGGGTTGAATATCGTTAAATGGCATTTTTACTTGTGTCTGATTTCCTACATTGAAAATAAATAATAGATAGGATTAAAGTGTGGCAGGGATTTTAAATAGTCTCTGCCATATTTATTTATGGTTTGTTTCACTTTTTGAAACAAACCATAAATTTAAGGAACAGAGAATGGGGTTATGAAACCATTTTTATATTAAAAAATTTATAATTAATTTGTAAAAACATAAATAATGTCAGAAAGGAGGGTATGATGAAGCAGATTTTGATTCGTGCGGATGATCTTGGCTTTAGTACTGGCGTTAATCAGGGGATTGAGAAAACATTACAGAATGGGCTTGTGAAATCTGTTGGATTGATGACTAACATGGATGAAGCAGAAAATGGAGTCAGAATGGTTAGGCAGTATGATGTTTGTATTGGCCAGCATACCAATATTTGCGTTGGCAAGCCTTTAACTGATCCTAAATTAATCCCCAGTATATGCCAGGAAAATGGTGAGTTCAAATCCAGCAAGGAATATCGGATGGCAAAAATGGAAGGAAGAGAAATTGTTAATCTGGACGAAGTAATTCTTGAAATTGAGGCGCAGTACCAGAGGTTTAAAATGTTGACGGGAACGGAACCGGCATATTTTGAGGGGCATGCGGTAAGCAGTGATAACTTTTTTAAAGGGCTGGAAATTGTAGCGCACAGACATAATCTCCCTTATCTGGAAATGAAGATCGGGAAACCGGTTGTGTTTCGCCATACGGTTTTAAACAGTCATATGCCGGGAGATTTTAAGGCTTATGAGGATAACCCATTTATCGTTATCGAAGATGCTGTTCGGGGTGCAAAAGACGGGGAGTGTGAAATGATGGTATTTCATCCGGGATATCTTGATTCCTATTTGCTAAGCCATTCCAGTATGACCAAGATCAGAGAAAAAGAATGTGAAATGCTTTGCTCAAGAGCGGCAAAGGATTGGTTGGATCAGCAGGATATCCGCCAGGTTACATATAAAGATTTATACGAGGAGGAATAGAATGACACCATTTCCAAACAATTTTTTATGGGGAGCATCAACTAGTGCATTCCAGATTGAAGGTGGATACATGGAAGGTGGCAAGGGATTTGCCACTACAGATATGGGAACAGGAGGTTCGGATGTTGCCGATAATAAGGTGGCTTCTGACCATTTCCATCACTGGAAAGAAGATGTTGACTTAATGGCAGAATTGGGAATGAAGGTATATCGGATGGGATTTTCCTGGTCCCGCATTATGCCGGATACTACTGGGATTCCCAACGCAGAGGGCTTGGAATTTTATGATCGTTTAATTAATTATTTGCTGGAAAAAGGGATTCAGCCTTTTGTAACTCTGTATCATTTTGAGTGCCCTATGGCACCGGTAGAAGAATTTGGCGGCTGGGCCAGCCGGAGGATGATTGACCTGTATTTGCAATATGCGGAGATTTGTTTTAAACATTTCAAAGGACGGATTAAAATGTGGGCGACAGTTAATGAACAGCTGATTGCCACATCTTCGGGACGCCTGAATGGCAACGTAGAGAAAGACCCTAAACAGTATGCGAAAGTACTCTATCAAATGAGCTATCATGTTTCACTGGCAGAACATAAAGCGATTTCCCTGTTAAGGGAGATTGATCCTGAAGCAACGATAGGACCTGTTTGCGCAATTCAGGTAATCTATCCAAGAACCTGTAAACCAGAGGATGTTTTAGCGGCAGAATATGCGGAAGAGATGATGCAATATTATCTGCTTGATATGAGTGTCTATGGGAAATATCCTCCTTACTTTGAAAGCTATTTGAAAAAGAACGGTTTGTATCCGTATACTGAGGAGGAAGACGTAATCTGTCTACAGGGTTCCAAACCTGATTTTATCGGAATAAATTATTATTTTTCCGGGTGTGTGGAAGCCAGAGATGACGGACCAGAATACGGCATTTTTCCACCATGGGCAATTGGCGACTATAAAATGTGTGAAAATCCACACGTTTTAAAGACAGAATGGATGACGAACGGTATTGATCCTAAAGGCTTAATGATTGGTTTGCGAAAGGCATTTCATCGCTATCGTCTGCCAATGATTATATGTGAAAATGGGATGGCTTATTCTGAGACACTGGATGAAAATTTTAAAATTCACGATACTTACCGTATTGATTATCTGACACAGCATATCTTACAGGTAAAAGAGGCTATTGATGAAGGCTATCCTGTATTTGGATATTGCCCTTGGAGCTTTATTGATGTGGTATCGTCACATCAGGGATTCTCAAAGCGATATGGGCTTATATATATTGACAGGACTGAGAAAGACGTAAAAGAATGTAAACGGTATAAAAAAGATAGTTTTTACTGGTATCAGAGTGTAATAAAAAATAACGGAATATAAAAGGAGAAAAGTTGTGGCTGATTACAAACAGATAGCAAAAAGCGTATTGGAAGCTGTAGGCGGCAGTGAGAACATAGAGATGGTTACCCACTGTATGACACGTTTACGTTTTAATTTGAAAGATGACACAATCCCCAATGATGAGATAATACGGGAGGTTGATGGGGTTTCAGGTGTTGCGCGGAATCCCGGTCAGTATCAAATTATAATAGGAACACAGGTAGGCAAAGTATATAAAGAGCTTTGTGAGATTGGAGATGTTGGAAAGAAAACAGCTGATCAGGAACAAAAAGACCGTAAGAAAGAAAAGATTTCTTTTAAATCTGCCGGTAACGCAATACTCAATTATATGACAGGATGTATGACGCCTATGATACCGGTTCTGCTGGCCGCTGGTCTATGCCGAACTCTGAATTCGGTTTTAGGACCGGATATGTTGGGACTATATGGCATGGAAAGTAATTTATATATTTTGTTTGATTTCATATTTGATGCGGGTTTATATTTTTTGCCAATTCTGGTAGGGGCCAATGCTGCTAAAATCCTGGGAATCAATCAGATGTTGGGTGCGTTTATTGGCTGTATTTTGCTTTCCCCTGACTTTATGTCAATTGCTGGGGCAGGAACGCCTTTTACTGTATATGGAATCCCTTGCACATTGACTAATTATGGGCAGACTGTTATTCCTGTCATGATTTCTGTGTGGGTATTTAGTTTGATTTACAAGTTAGTTCAGAAATTTATGCCGGATCTTCTTACTACTATATTTACACCGTTCTTAAGCGTGATTATTTCTGTTCCATTTATCTTATGTCTCTGTGCTCCGCTTGGCACGATTATTGGTAGTGGGATTGGGGCAGGTTTAGTTGCCTTTGGGCAGGCAACAGGATTCTTTGGAGTTGCGCTTATTTCCGGTCTGTGGGAATTCCTTGTTATGTCCGGTATGCACCTTGCGCTTATGATGCCTATGATGGCCGACTTTTTTGAAACCGGAGTTATGAGTGGTCCAGCCCAGGCAGGTGGTTTTGCAACATGGGCCTGCTTCGGGGTTGCACTGGGTGCAGCGCTACGTTTGAAGAATAAAAAGGAAAAGTCTTCCGCTTTTGGTGCATTTGTTTCGGGCATTGTCGGAACTGTTACAGAGCCCACTTTGTATGGTATTTGCTTTAAATATAAGAGGTGCTTTATTGGCTTGTTCCTTGGAGGATTTATCGGTGGTGCTTATGCGGGAATCACAAATGTTTGTACATATGTACTCTCAAGCGGAAATTTTCTTTCTCTGTTAGGTTACACTGGAGGCACGGCTGCAAACCTTGTAAACGGGGTAATTGCGTGCCTGCTGTCTATGATAAGCGCTACAGTCTTTACTTTCCTGTTTGGCTTTTCTAAGGGAGAATTAAAGAAGTAAGACATATTAAGAATTCTGGGAGCCTTTTTACCGTATTATGGCTAAGAGGTTTCCGGAATAAGATTTCTTTTATGCTGTGCGATCAAAGATAGTAGGAGGATATCTTACTGTGAAAGGAAGTGTAAATTATGCATATAGCAATTGTTTCGCTTGGTGCTTTCGGGCATATTAATCCAACGCTGTCACTTACGACCGAGTTAGTAAGGGCAGGGCACCGTGTCACTTATTTCACAACAGAAGCTTTTAGAGAGATTGTTGAGCCAACTGGTGCGAAATTTGTGCCGATGAAGTCATGGTTGACTGATAATGATAAACATAATGAAAATAAAAAAAGGAGACGAAGGACAGGAAGAGAGTGTGGCATGAGTATGTTGCGAAGTACGGAAATTGATTGCATTCCTGCAAAAATAATTGAGGAGGTATAGGTATGGGAGTATTCAGTTTTTTTAAAAAGGATCGTTATTTAGACATTCCTGACAATATTTCTGTTGAGGAAGAGAGAGGTATCCTGTTGCAGCCCATTGATGGTGAAATCATCCCTTTGTCAGATATCGGTGATGGTATTTTTTCCGAGGGGGTGTTGGGAAATGGATGTGGTCTGATTCCCAGTGGAGAAGCTGTATATGCACCTGTTTCCGGAGTAGTTGCCACTGTGGCAGAATCAAAACATGCTGTTGGAATTGAAGCGGATGGCATAGAGATGCTGATTCACGTGGGTTTGGAAACTGTTTCTATGAATGGGAAAGGATTTGACGTAAGGGTACAGGAAGGAGATAAAGTCAAGGCAGGACAGCTTCTTCTTACTTTCAGCCTTTCAGAAATTGAAAAGGCGGATGATGTAAAGACAACTTCTGCTATTGTGGTCAATAACTCTGATGAACTACCGGTTTTTGAGGTGCTGCGAACCGGTCAAGGGAAAGCCGGCAGCAGATTGTTTAAAGTAAAATAAGAATCCGTAAATAAAATAATGGAAGGAAGAATCTTGAAACGAAGAAATTCTTTAGTTAGAATCGATGATGGGGTAAACGAAAAAGCAGTTTTGGCATTCCAGTGAACTGCCCCTTCGTTTACACTATTTTCGATTTGGCCTAACTTGTATTTTTCCACATATCGATTAACGTTACATTATTAATGTGGCATTGCACATGATCCTCATAATCATCCATTTTTCCATATTGGATATATTCAGCGTCACCATCTGTAGGTCAGCCTTGTTTTGATTTTCACATTCTTTGATGTGATTCCGTTAAACTGAAATCCCAAAACAGCCACCTCCCTTAATGGCATAAAAAAGTACCATTCCACTAGAAAGTTGCGACGCATACGACGCAAGAATATAGTAGACGGTGCTAAATAGGAGTAACCCTGAAGGGCCACTCCTAAATGGTATCAAGCTTGGTTTGTTGGTTAGAATAATTCTACACGACCAAGCAGCAGGTCTATCAGATTGCAATGGAAAATTCCGTTGTCATCATAGAAGTTATGAGGAATATCCATGCGGACAATGATTTTTTTGAAAAAATCTTTTGTCAGTATCAACGATGCCAGTTCAGAGGATTCTTTTTTATCCATATCCATCTGGAAAGTTGACTGGATGTAGATTTTTTTATCCGCATCATTGACAACGAAGTCAATTTCCTTCTGTACATTTGCGCCGCCGGTACGGTCGGTCACAACACCAACATCAACGGAATATCCTCGACGCAGAAGTTCGTTGTAGATGATGTTCTCCATAATGTGACCGGGATCGTATTGGCGATAATTTAATCGGGCATTACGAAGACCGATATCCGTGTAGTAGTATTTGTTCGGATATTTGAAATAGGTTTTTCCTTTTATATCATAGCGTTTTGCCATCGAAATAAGGAACGAATCGATGATGTGTTGCACATAGTTTGAAACCAGAGTGGAGTTAACCTTTTCGTTCTTGATGCTGGTCAGCGCATTGGCAATATTCGTAGGATTGGTCAGAGAACTAATCTGTGAGGCGAGGAAATCCAGAATGTCATTCAGAATATCTTCACGTTCGATACCGTTGCGTTCTACAATATCCTTGACATACAGCTCACTGCAGAGAGAGGACAGGTAATCCTTTTTGTCCTTTTCATCTGTTAATGCCAGCAGGCGTGGCATGCCGCCGTAAAGCATATAGGTGTCCAGAGTCTTTCGCTCGTCACCGCCTACATGAGAGTAGAACTCCTCGAAGGACAGAGGGAATACATGGATTTGAGTAGCACGGCCACGGAACTCTGTAGCAATGTCTTTTGACAATCCCTTTGAGTTACTGCCGGTAACATATACATCCAAATTCTTATATGCCTTGAGTTCATTGAGCATATCATAGATAGAAACCTCAATACCACCATTTTCTTTGTCGATAACCTTAGTGGTAAGCTGGACTTCGTCGATGAAAAGATAGAACTTCTCATCTTTCTTTCCCGAAACAAGATCCTCCACATATTCACAAAGCGTGATTGGATTTCTGAACTTATAGTAACGTCTCTGGTCCAATTCAATTTTTATGATGTGGTTTTCCTGAACTTCCTGCGAGAGAAGGTATTCATAGAACAAATCAAACAGCAGTACCGATTTTCCGCAGCGGCGGATACCGGTAATGACTTTGACCTCGCCGTTCCACATATGATGAATCATACGATTCAGATAATAATCTCGTTTAATCATTACAATCACCTCGTACTTGCGACAATTGCGTCGCTACTTTCTTGTATAGTATACCACGAATTTCTCAAAATTATCAATAGCACCACAGAAAGTTCATAATAAAGTTACGACATTTGCGTCGTAAGTACAAGGCGCATAAATCAGATTCCGTCCGGGATAATGTCATCAATATACATTTCACGCTTTGGTTTTACCATACTGTGATACTGCAACAAGTCAAACGGCATCAGCCATACTTCATCCTGTGACAGATGAAGATGGGCGATGCCTTATTTTTACGCTTATTCAGAAGTTTAACAAACCAAGTGCAGAACCGATCTATCCTGACCACGATATAATCATTATGTCTGACGAAGCTCACCGCAGCCAGTATGGCATTTTTGCGGATCATATGATGAAATTACTGCCTACTGCAGCACGTATCGGATTTACCGGAACGCCATTGAAAATGCGGATCTTGATGTAGACAAGCAGAAAGGCTATGTTTGTCTGTCTGAATAAGGTTACCTGTGTCCGTATGTACAATTATGTGCAGGAATACTGGAAAGAAGAAATCAAGAAGCTGAAAGCAAAAATAAAAAAAGCCACTCAACAGGAGGCACAGGAACTTGAACGTAGGTTGAAGTGGATATTTGATAGTGCAGATCAATACAATTATCAAGAGCAGCGCTTTTTGATGTTGACCGGAGATTTTTTTAAGAAGATTATTATCATGAGAGATGCACCTGCACTGTATTACAATGATGATGGGGTGCTGATTATGAGTGTCTATGATTTTCTGCTGAATGAGGGCAAGGGAGATCAAACATGGGACAAATCATTCATCTGGATAAAGGGAATCCCCATTTTCATTTAGGATAGCATTCGAAACAGGGGATCTGGTGCCACTGCTGAAAAAACTGCCGGATCCCAGAAACCAAAGCTATATTACCTATCCGTCTGCCGTGCTCCTAATGACCCGTATCCTTTCTTCTATATTTTACATCAGCAGTATGAGAAAAACAAGTGAAGAATTCAATTCGGATCTCATGATTGAAAATATCTGGGAACGATGCGCAGAGGAAGAAACCGTCCGCGAGCTCCCTTACTGGGAGACCATCAACCGGTATCTGGAAACAGATGGGGCTATTGACTATACAGATTTTAAGATAGCAATCACGAAATAAGACCTTATTTTTCATCCTTTTCTGGAGTATAATATGGCAAGAGTTTTCAAACAGGAGATTTTAAGGTAATGGATATAGAACGAACGGTGCTTTGCGAGAATCTGAAAAAATTTCGTCTTGCAAAAAATTTTACGCAGGAACAAGTAGCTGATATTTTAAATGTGAATACGCAGACTGTTTCAAGATGGGAATGCGGGACAACTTTACCGGATGTTTTATCACTTCCGGTTTTAGCGGGGATTTATGGGGTAACGATTGATGATTTTTATAAAAAGAATCCGGAAGCCTATGATAATTATGCGCAACGTCTGGCGGCTGTCTATGAAAAGACAAGAAACCCCGATGATTTTATGAACTGCCTTTATGAGTATAAAAGGCTCATAAGGGAAGGAACACTTTCTATAGAAGATAAGTGGAATTATGCGGCCATTCATCAGTGGATGCTTGAATACTGCCAAAATGAAGCAATGAAGTGGTATGACAACATTTTGAATGGAGGCCCTGATTTGGATGAACATTCCTTTTACAGAGCCTGTGCCTGCCGGATATCTTTACTTTCTACGCTGGGGAAAGGGGAAGAAGCAATTCTTCAGCAGAAAGCACGGGCAGACGCAGATCCTGAAAATCCCCAGGAGATGGATCTGCTGCTTGATGCATATATTTGTGCGGGAAAAATTCAGGAAGCGTATGACTGCTTTTTGCGGGCAATCGAAAAATTCCCTGATGCCTGGACACTGTATATTAATGGCGGAGAGGTCTGCGAGAAACTCAAAAAATATGAGGAAGCGATCTGGTGCTATGACAAGGCGGGGGAAATAGGAACCTTTTTCTTCGATGAATTATATAGTAAGGCAATGCTGTATGAGAAAACAGGAGATTATGGAAAAGCGTGTGAACTGTATGGGGAAATTGCGGAAAAACTCCGTCGGAAAGGGTTCGATGTTGAAGCTGACATGGCACAGAGAAGCGCAGAAAAAGATGGATTCATGGCTAAAGAGAAAGAATATCATGAATCAGAAGAATAAAAGTATTTTTTGGATGGATTCAAAGCGGGTATGTTATGAAAGTATTGTGATAAAGACCGTGTCCATACCTGTGGCTTTTCTTCATGCACAGATGCTGGCGATGGTAGTCAGCCAGGCAACTTCTGGAAACGTAGAGGGGGTTGTCCGGTATGCATTTATCCTGATCATTTTGGTGGTGTTATATGCCCTTTTCCAATTGGCAGCAAATATTGATCTGCGGAAAAAAGCGGCGCATGCGGTGCATTGCTCCAAAATTCATTTTCTGGAAAGCTTTCTGGAAAATACGCCCGATCAGTTGTTCAGAACAGATTATGGAGAGTTAATCGAAAACATTACCAGAGATATGGATCAGGTGACTGGAAGATATATTGAATTGTATCCAGGCATTGTTTCCGGAACGATGGAGGCAGTTGGATACGTTTTATTTTTGCTCATCCAAAGCCCCGCCGTGGCTGCAACTTTGGCTGCTATTTCGTTGACCCAGCTGCTTCCTCCGATGATCGTAAAGAAGTATATGCAGATCAGCTATGAGAAATGCGAGGAAATAGAAGCTGAGATCACGAATCATGTGGTTGAGGCAGTAGAAGGTTTTGAGACGATAAAACTGTACGATTTAAAAGCATGGTGGCAGCAGAAACTGTCCGATTATCATAGAAAATATGTGTTGATTGGGAGAAAAGCGGATGCTGCTGCAGCGGCACAGAGATCCATGTATCGGTTGATGGATCATATTTTGCAGTTTGGAACTTATGCGTTGATTGGATTTTACGTGATAGCAGGTTACTGTTCGACTGATCTTGCAGTTCAGGCAGTCTATCTCTCCAAAGGTTTTTTCCGTTCAGTCCAGGGTATATTTGCTGCCCTTCCCCAAATGGCGGTATCAGAGAATGCAGAAAAACGGATCAGAAAATGGATCTGTCAGGATGAGAAGCAGAAGAGCCCGGTGAGCCATTACAAAATAAAGGGAATACGGATGGAGCGTGTATCCTGTTGTTGTGGGGACAAAGAGATATTGAACAGAACCTGCTACCAGTTTGAGCCTGACAAAAATTATCTGTTAATAGGAAACAATGGCGCAGGAAAGACCACTTTGCTAAACCTTTTGGCCGGGCTTATCCTTCCGGATGACGGTGAAATCTGTATGAAAGGAAAAACAGCTTTTTCGGAGACAAATCCGGATATTCTGTTTTATATTCTGCAGCATGATCCCCGGTACCACTATGATGCGGATGCTTTGTTTCAGATGTTTGGAAAAGAGAAACAGGAAAAGATCGTCCGGATTGCTGAAAGGTTTGGTCTGACAGAAGAGATCAGGAGCGGCAAAGCGATTTGTGACCTTTCTGGAGGAGAAAGAAAAAAAGTATTTCTGTCAATCGGCTTTGCCATGGAGCCGGTCTGGCTGCTGCTGGATGAACCATCCAATAACCTTGACAAAAAAGGCAGGGAGACACTTTTTGAATTGATCAGAGAGAGAAAAGGAACGGTTCTGGTCAGTCATGATCCTTTATTTCGTGATGCGGCGGACCGTATGATTAGAATTGAGAATGGACAGATCTATGATGAGGAGAAAGAATTACAGGATTAAGAGAACAGTCATGCAGGAAGTAATCCGGGAATGCGCATATGCAGTGAGGATTCCTCTGCTGATGAATGTACTTACGGCAATCCTGACGGGAACTCTGGGGGTGATTACTGCGGATACGCTGGGAAAATTCGCAGATTCCGCTTTTGATTTAAACTTTTCCATGGGGATAAAACATGCGGCAGCTCTGCTCCTGTGTCTGTTTTTCGTAGTATTTGCCGTACCGTTTACGGGAATGCTTTCAGATTTCGTGATGTTTAAAGAATCACTGCGTCACGATCAGGTTATTTTTGGGCATTATCTGAATAAAGAAATCCAGAAAGGAGTGTCATTAGGCAGCGGCAATCTGCAGTATGAACTGGAAGATGCGCCGAACCTTCTGCGTATTCAGTGGGTAAGGCTTTTGGGGAAAGCTGTTTCTCTGCCTTTTTGCCTGGGATATTTCCTGTATTATGTCGGAAAAATCAGTTGGGGTATGGCAGGATTACTGTTTGCCATAGCGGCAGCAAAACTTACCGTACTTTTTTTCTTTAAAGAAAAGCTGGCTGAATATGACAGACAGGAAAAAACTTATCAGGCAAAGCGTAGAGATTATGAGGCGGATATTGTAAGCCTGCCGTACATCATAAAAATGTGGGAGATCTGGCAGGGAGCCAGAAGCCGCGTAGAGGAGCTGTTTTGGGAATATTATCATAAAAGTGCGGTTCATCAGATTGCCTGTAAGGTGTCTTCGGAGCAGGCACAGGAACTGACGAACCAGGTCACCATGGTACTGCTTCTTTTGGCAGGGGCCGTAATGGTGGCTGGGGGAAGCGTGACTCCAGGTGAATTTGCCTCTTTGTTTATCTATCTTACGGTTGCTCAGGGGTTTTTAAATGATATTGGAGAAATCATTCAGAATTATCCGTTACTGAAGAATGCGGCAGAACGGGTATGCGGGTTTTATCAGGATGAAGAAATAACAGGAGGAGAACCAGTGAAGCATTTCCTGGGTATTTCGGGAGAGAAGATCAGTTTTTCTTATCCTGGGAAAAAAGTTTTTGAAAATTTGGATTTTCAAATCATGGCAGGAGAAAAGATCCGCATCTGCGGGGAGAATGGCAGGGGAAAATCTACCTGGATGAAAATTCTTTGCACTTCATTGGAAAGCTATGAGGGCAGGGTCGAGATATCAGGCCATGATTTTCGCGTCATTAATAAAACGGATTGGAGAAAGCTGATTGCCTGTGCGCCGCAGACGCCATTTTTGTTCCACGAAACAGTGCGGGAAAATATCCTTATGGGCAATAACAAGGCGGGGGAAGAAGATGCGGATTGTCTGATGCGGGAGTTTGGAATTTGGCATCTTGCCGACCGGAGAATGGAAGAAGATACCAGCTTTTCCGGTGGTGAAAAGCAGAAGATATCGTTGGTCCGCGCATTGCTGAAAGATTCGGAAGTTCTGCTCCTGGATGAACCTACAAACCATTTGGATCAGGAGAGCATCCGTGTTTTGAAGAAATATCTGCGGGAAACAAAGAAAACAGTAATTTTGATTACGCATGATACGATTTTGTTTGATGTGGCAAGTCGGTGTATCCAGATAGGATGAAAAAAATAAGGAACTGGCTTTAGTAATGAGAAGATAGGATGAGCAGGGATGTATGAAATATGCAGTCTCTGCTTATTTTATAAAACAGAATTATATTTTAACCAAAGGAGAATTTTGAAATGGGAAACGAAGTAACGGAAAAATTGGTGCTTTTTCTGCAGAACCTGAGATGCGAGGACGCAGGCAGAAAGGGTAGCTTTTGAGGAACAGCAGGAAGCGTATCTGCAGGGTATGTTTGACGCTTTCCAAATTCTGCAAGGGACAGGTGTGATTCGGACATAGATAAAAATTCTGAGTTATTGCTTTTCTCTTGTCATCTGTCATGTAGTAATCCTGAATCCGTGAACCATTTGGGTGAAATTTTTTCGGAGAATTTGAAAATATTATGCCTTTGGCGATATGTTTTCCTACAATGCTTTCACCCAATAGTGAAAAAATATTTGGAATCATATAATCCTAAAACCCTTGCAGTTATTCGATTTTTAGCACATTTTCACCTTTTGGGTTCACGGATTCAGGGTAATGTTAATATAGCCATATGAATGAGGTGGTTATAATGCCAGACCAAGAAAAACGCAGTATTGATGAAATAATGGAAGATCTCCAACGCATCAATCAAGAGTTTAGAGAAAGGGTCCGGGATGGCTTTAAAAATC
>CAJSZT010000031.1:0-68253 GCA_910573785.1 Lachnospiraceae bacterium
AGGAACTCGCTGACCGCATATACCTGTATTTTGAAGAGGTCAACAGGGAGCCAGTTGTATACCATTGGACTTATAAAATGGATGAAATAAGTCAGGATGAAGCCGTTAAAGCTGGCATAAAATCAAATGCTAATTAGGCCAGTTATTAATTATTCGATGTACTAGTGTAGCGTCTCAATCATTTTTTTAGTAATAAACTAATTTTTGTGGTGTTCCCTGCATCAATCATGCTTCATACAGGGAGCACCGGATAGTTCAAAAGTACTATTATAAACTATAAACCCTTGTTCCTTGAAAACTGCATACGAAATCAACGGTAATGGAAGAAAGGACATTGCCTTTATGCCGATGCTTTGGCTTTACGCCTTTCTTCACGTTGCTTACGGATCACCTCAATATCAGGATACAGTTTTTTTAGTTTTATCCTTGAATCAGATGTCTGAAACTGCCAGTTTACCGGGGATGGATTCTCATTGTACGCATCGTTCCATTCCTTCAGTTCCTTACGGAGTGTTTCAATGTCTGGAATCCTCCTCTCAAGGCACTCACGGGTCATGATATTGATCCCTATTTCTGCAATGTCAAGCCAACTCCCGTGTTTGGGAGTGTAATGGACTTCCAGCTTTCTGGCAATCCGCCTGGCTTCCTCTGGCGCAAATGCCTTATACAAAGATGAGATGGAATGGATATTGAGGTTATCCATAACAAGGATGATCTTTTCCGCATCCGGTTCGATCTCATCCACAAGGCACCGGATCTTTTCCGCCCAATCCACTGCGGTTCTGGTTTCCTCTACCGAATGGACAATCCGCCCGGTGTGGGGCTGGATGAAGCAGAACACGCTGACTGTTCCATTGCGTATATATTCCGAATCTATCTTCGTGGTATCCCCCGGACGCATAGGCAGCGGCTCCCGGCTGTCGCCAAGAATCTGGTAAGGCTTTTCGTCCATGCACCAGACAGGGTGGCGGGAGTCATACGGAAGCTGGTAAACGTCCAAAATATCCTCCATGTTTGCCACAAAGTCCGCGTCCTCCTTCGGCGGGATGCACCAATAGGCATTCAGGTGCGGCCTGATTTCATTGCGCTGCATTACCCTTCCGACCGTGGCACGGCTGAGGCTTTCTTCAAGGATGGCTACGCTTTCCTGTGTCAGAAGCGTAACCGTCCAACGCGCATACCCCTCCGGTGGCGCGGTGCATGCCGTTGCTATGATTTTCGCCTCCACCTCGCCGGTGGCTTTCAGGCGTGCCGTATCGGAATTCGGGTTCCTTGCGGGTGCAATTGCCGCCCGGAGCCCATGTCCGTAATACTTTTTGAGTACATCGATCACTGTAGGGACCGAAGCGCCGGAAGCGTTGGCTATGTCACTGTTGGTAAGCCTGGCCCCATGGATGCTTTCATCAGCGGCAAGCAGGACGGCATAGCGGGTCCTTGCGTCAGATGACGTGGTTTTCCTTTGGAGATGCCGGATGATTTTGCGTTCCTTCTTTGATAAGGATATCCGGTACGAACGGGTTCTTGCCATAAGTGTAATCCTCCGTAAACACATGATTCGAAAGAACATCAGGATTCCTGGGTGTTCCGGGCAGGAAGTGATTCGACTTCTACGCGAAGATCATGGATTTCTACGGAAAGAGCCTGTAAGGCTTCCTCTATTTTGTTTAACCTGGCCGTCAATTTTTTGATATCATCAGGAGATATATCCAAAAGTTCATTCCTGGGAGTGTCGCTTTTTGCAGATGTCCTTGGCAGCCTGGAAAGGCTTGGGCGTCCAACTTTCCCGTTGGGGATCACCTTACCGGTATCTGGATCAAACTTACCAATGCACCGTTTCCGCTGAACCTTTTTTTGTTTTTCATCACTCCATTCATAAGTAGTTTCGTATGCGTAGTAAGTATCGGTTTGCTTGTTATACGATTTTGTGATTGACATTTTCTTTTCTCCTTCATGCTAAATATTCTACATATATTTCAGCATATTTAGTGCAAAAAGTCAAGTATTTTTCGTATATTTAGCATAAATTAAAAAATGATTGAGACGCTACACTAGTTCAGCCCGACTGATCTTACCCTTATTTTTTTCAAATATTTTGGTGATCTGGTGAATGAGATTTTCATCATTTGACCCACCAGTTGAATTATGAACCGGGAGAGTTGAAAGCAGAACCTGATAAAGTTTGTTTGACAGCAGATAACGAGGATCTCAGCTTTATTACGGTTAAGCTGGTTGATCATAAAGGTAGTGAAAATCTTTATGAATCCAGGAAAATACACGTGAGGGTGGAAGGAGAAGGCGTCCTTCAGGGATTCGGAAATGCAGATCCACAATCAACGGGCAGTTATGACGGCTATGAGTGGGAAACTTATGACGGGTATGTGATGGCGGTTATATGAGCGGGAAATCAGCCGGGGAAGATAAAGGTGACTTTTTCGGCGGACGATTGTGAAGATGTGCATGTGAACTTGGAATGTATAAAAAAGAAAAGAGGTAATAACAGTATGAAAAAAATAAAAAAATGGTTTTGGCATTTTGCGTTGTTTGTGGTATTTGCACTAAAAGTTAGCTGCATTGATGTAGAGGCCAGTGGAGAAATGGCTATTGGCGCTGATATTGGATGGTTAAGTCAACTAGAAAAGCAGGGTGCCACATGGGTAAATGATAATGGCATAGAAACGGATGTACTGGATTTGCTAAAAGAGCGAGGCGTAAATGCTGCAAGAATCAGGGCTTTTGTAAATCCGCCTTCAGATTTTGTTTGGACGAAACCGAGCGGATACGATCTAATATTAGGATATGCAGATACAAAAGGTGTATTGTACACTCAGATAACCGGGTATCCTTGCTGTAATAGTGTTCACGGACACAGTAGATATTTTCCCAATGGAAAGAATATCTTCCGGGGAATACTTCCCGTTAAGTTCTTTTTCTCTCAAGGCTTTAACTACGCCGTAAAAATACAGGAGGCTGATGTGGTTAATAAAGGGCCATGCTTCTAGTTCTGTGTTTGTCCGTTTATGAGCTTCTCCAATCTGGACGGAATTTTTTAAATAATCGAAACACTGTTCCACATCCCTAGCGTTCCTTATAGCTCATGTAAAGCTGTTTGGCGGAATCTCCG
The DNA here is from genome assembly GCA_910573785.1 of Lachnospiraceae bacterium. Classification (GTDB taxonomy): domain Bacteria; phylum Bacillota; class Clostridia; order Lachnospirales; family Lachnospiraceae; genus Schaedlerella. Next base: position 3,122 of record CAJSZT010000031.1, read on the forward strand.
GTGTTGCTGACGAACGCAAACATCTCACGGCGCCCATCATCAAAAATGGCTGCCTGATCCAGCCCTTCGTAGTCGGCTTCCTTTTTTTGCGTGAACTTCACTTCCGCTACCACTCTGTAACATTCCCCGGAACCATGCGGTAAAAAACCGGCATAAATGCACTGCGGTCAAAGATATATAAAAGGCGCACTTGTGTTTCCTGCTTATGGCCGGGATTATAGCCTGTTTGTGCATAATCTATCTACGTAAAAACCGGAATTTATGTGTTTAAATATCTTTCTGTTTCAGGCAGGATAAATTTTCATCTGTAGGGCGGAGGAATTTGAAGCACTCATGCTTGAAGCCAAAAGACTTTTGGAAAAACAGGATGCACTGCTTCAGCTTCGGTTCATCAAAAGAGGGTATCGCATAGACATGGAGCAAATTAGGACTTACGTTACAGTGCACGGTCCCATGAACAACAGCGTTTTTACTTCTCTTCAGGAAAGATGATTTTAAATACGAAGAAGAAAACAACCATCGAAATCGTCCCCATAAGAACAGTAGAACCTATATTATAAAGCCAGAACGGAACTCGTTCTTTCGCTACAGCTACCCAGATACAATTGACAGAGTTGACCACCGGAGTAATAATGGCCCAGGCAATGAAGTACCACATTGCCTGATAGGGAATATTTCCATGGCTCTTAAAGGTAATTTTACGCTGGAGCGGAAAATTGATACACTGAGCCAGAAACGAGCCGGTGAGCATAGATATGGTATAACCCAAGCCGCCGCCTGAAACTACGTTACCTTCGACATCATACAGAACATCATATCCTAGGGCATTCCAGGTGAAATCCACATCAAACAGCCGCATTGGGACTGCAGGCCAGCTCCATACGGTTCCTGCCAGTTCGATCCCCAGCCATCCCGGCATAAATGTATAAATTACATATTGGAATATTGTAACTCCTTCGCAAAATACAATAAAGAAAAAAATCTGGTAAACCCATTTTGCTGTCACAGGATGCTTACCAGCAAAATACTGCCAGCTTCTGCTGCACCAGCTTTCTAATTTTTTCATCTGAGCACTCCTCCAATCTGATATCTGAAAACTGCCCGCTGGTCTTCAGCGGACAGCTTCTTCCAGGGAAAAGACAACATTTTTTATTTTGGTTGTTGTTCTTTTTTTCTGCTCAGCAAGCAGAATCCACCTGCTGCGACCAACAGGGCCACAACATCAACCGCAACAATAAGGATCGGCCAGTTATGGGTCTTCTGGCGGTCTGTTACTTCTAATGCATTGCTGTTCACTACCGTATAAAGAATATTATGACTTGCATTTCTCAATGCCTGGTGTCCTGTATTCGTTCCTGTCGTTTTATCGGACGGCATACGCGTAGTCGGTGCCAGCATCAGATCGTTGCCTGCCCTGATTGCAACATCGGCTTCCATATGGGCGTACACATTTGCCATATCAGAAATGACAGTCCCCACAAATCCCCATTCTTCCCGCAGTACCGTAGTCAGCAATGGATAACTTCCTCCTGCCCAGGTTACGCCCAGACGGTTAAATGATGACATAATACCGCTTGTCTCACCGACTTTGACCGCCAGTTCAAATGGCTTAAAATAGAGTTCACGCATCGCCTGTTCATTTGCCCAGACACAGATGCCATATCGATAGGTCTCCTCATCATTTAACGCAAAATGCTTACAGAAGGTGATCACACCATTTTCTGTCATCCCCTTTATATAGCCTGCAGCGATCATGCCAGAAAGGTATCCGTCTTCTGAATAATATTCAAAATTACGTCCTCCAAAAGGTGTACGGTGAATATTCATCGCCGGGCACATCATGCCATCGTTTCCATTATAATAAGCCTCACTGCTGACTGCTTCGCCCAGCTTCTGCGCCAGGTCAATATTCCAGGTAGATGCAAGTACCGCCTCACTCTGGGTATGCGTTCCACTGATGCCGTTCATAAAACTGTTCAATCCGGCCGGCCCCTCAGATTCGGCAGTCTGTTTTTTATCAATTGAATCAATTTCAACTGTAATATAACCACCCATACCAACAAGACGTGCCATATCTTCAACAGATAATTGTTCTAACAGATCATCCCAGAGAGGATCATCATGATCCAGCCCTTTCATATCTGACAGCTTCAGGCCATGATCTGCAAAAATAATTTCTTTATCATCCGGATTGTCTTCAACGATGATCTGCGTTATAACATCCAGGACTTCCTGAGGTGCATCTGCTCCGTCCGCGCTTTCTGTCGGAAGTGTCCCCTCCCAGTCTGCACGGGAAACATAAACCAGCCCCGTCCCAAAAGAAACAGCATCAAACTGGTTCTCTGCCGTTGTCAGGTCCGTTGCGCGCGCGCCATCATTATCATCATTAAAAATATAATCTTTTCCGATCTCAACGCTGCGGCTGTCGATCACATCGTGGGCATTGCTCTGAAGATTAATCTTGTATTCACCGGCTTCCAGGACATATGCACCGCCTTTAGCCTTAATGCCGCTATAATCATAAGACGCCATATCCTCATGTGTAAAGGATATTGTGACTGTCTGGGAATCTCCCGGTTCTATTTCATCAGTCTTGTCAAAACCGGCCAGGACTACATTTGACTTTTCAATACCGCCTTCATAATAGGGAGACGAATAGTAGACCTGTACGACGTCTTTTCCGGCTACATCTCCGGTATTCGTTACAATAACATCCATGCTGATCTTGTCCCCATCATCCGTAAAATCAGAAATTTCCTGCTCAAACGAAGTATAGCTCAGGCCATAGCCAAAGGGATATTGAACCATTTCCTGATAAGTTTCCTCATCACAGTCCCCAGATTGGTTATCAACCCATCTTGTCTCGTAATAGCGGTATCCGACATAAATTCCTTCCTCATAGTTTACATATGCGTACGGAGTATCACGTGTATTGCCTGACGCAAGTGTTACACTCAGTTCGGGCGCATTTGTATACAGATAGCCGGCACAGTTATAATACGCAGGCGATGTGGTAAGATCATACGCATAAGTATCTACTGTACGTCCTGAAGGATTTACCAGTCCGGCCAGCACATTCCCCAGGCTGTTAAAACCCGTTGCTCCGGGTCCGCCGATCCAGACAGCGGCATCAACATTTTCCTGCTCAAGGAAACCTAATTCCATTGCATTGCTGGAATTGACCACCACGATCACCTTTTCGAAACCAAGACCGTCAACCATCTCAAAAAGAGCTTCTTCGCTGCTGGAAAGCTCCAGATAATGTCTTCCCGAATCGCCGTTAATATCCCCCATGTCGAGAGGAAGATCTCCGCCCTCGCCTCCGTTTCTGCTTAAGATCACGAGTGCGATATCAGAAAAATCTCTTGCCTCTGAAAGCAGTTCATTGGAAAACTCGGTTACATCAGGCTCGATCATGGTATAATCCCCACCCGTCATACGCAGCTTGGACTCCGCTTTGGAGGTGCCTTTATGCTCCTCATAAAAATCAATCAGGCTTTCATTTACTGTAAATCCGGCATTTAAAAGCCCCTCGACCAGTCCGGTATCATTTTCTACATTTCCTTCACCTGATCCTGCGCCGCCAAAGCACGGATTCACAGATGCCTGTCCAAAGATATTAATTTTGCTTTCCGCCGCCACGTCCAATGGAAGGGCACTGTTTTTATTCTCAAGAAGGACAATCCCCTCATTTTCCACTTCTTCAACGACATTCTGTGTATTCTCAATGATCGGCGCGATTTCCTCTTCTGCTACAGTCGAATATGTAAAATAAGTACTGATCACACTTTCGAAATAATAACATGCGCCATTTGCCGCCAGCACTACGATCATCAATGCACAAAGCAGGCTGGAAAGTACCTTTTGTACTTTCGTTTTTACCAGGGTTGCCTGATTCATCCTTTTAAACCCCATAACGCTTACGATAATTGCTAATATCCCGAAAATACAACAAATAACGAGAATCATAGTCGACATTTTCATAATATACCTCACTCCTTTTTCTTTTCTTTTAGTTCAAATGCAATAAAATCTACTATGCCTGTACCTTTAAATCTAAAATAAAGAGGCTTTACTCCAGACTCTATTTCCAGTGCGTCCGAAAAATATTGCTTCGTGCCAGTTAGCTGAATAGAAATCCTGGCATTTATGACAGAAAAATCTGGTTTCTCTGATACCTCAAACATACCAAAGCCTTTTCCCTTCAGTTCTACCGTGATTCGGTCTGCCCTGTCCATTTTGAAATATTTAAAGCCGGCCACAGCGCCGTCTCTCATATTGGCAATATACTGTTCCCCTCTCTGTTCCCTGTCTTTACCAGACTGTGTAAAATAAGGATGTTCTGAAAAGACCTTTCTCGGATTTCTGCAGTCATACCGTCCCACTCCATCCCTGGACCATAAATTACAGGCAATCCGTGCTTCATACCTTCCCTCACCATTCAGCGGACCGCCATTCAACCCGCAGCTGGTTACTTCTGACTGGCAAAAAGACCCGTCAGGATTTTGGACCAGCCGTTCCGCACATGCCTGACGGGAATAAGAATGGCGGTTCGTCTGACGGTGATAAAAAATATACCAGTCGTCTCCAAGTTTCAGCATACCGCCATGGGTATTTCCCAGATAATTAGTTCCTGCGGATTCATCCGTACGCCCTTCCATGAACAAGTCTCCCAGACTGACAAGAGTACCCCCAAATACAAAATCTCCGTCCGGCCGGCTGCTGACAGCATAGCATAATTCGTGGTTATGCCTGGATGAATAAATAAAGATATACCGATCTTTGTATCTGCGGATAGAACTGGCTTCAAAAAATTCATGATCTTTGAACGCCTTTTCTCCCTCTTTTGGAAAAAGCAGCCTGGCACCTTTCCTGACAGTTACCATGTCAGCTTCTAACTCCAATACCACTCCGCCATCACTTTTCAACTTTTTACCACCGGTGACGGCGGCAGGAACCGGCATTGCAAAGCCTGAATAGAGCCATACACGGCCATCATCATCCACCAGGACTCCCGGATCAAAAGGAAACGGATCATTTTTTTTCCGGCCCCATATAGTTCCATCCTGATAATGGACATGCCCCAGAAATTGATACCTGCCTGCCGGAGTATCACAAACAGCCACTCCAATTATCCCCATAAAATCAAATGCGTAGTAGAGGTAATAACGCCCGTCAGCTCCCTGACATACATCCGGCGCAAATAAAAGCCGGATACCAGATTTGTTTTTCGGATCCTGATTTTTCTGATAAATAACTCCCTCATACCTCCAGTCAGACAAGTCATCTGCAGGCGCAGACCAGCAGACATAATCATTCATACAGAAGATAAATCCATTAAATCTGTCATGGGAGCCATAAACATAAATCCGATTCCCGAAAATATGCGGCTCTCCGTCCGGCACATACTCATAGCTTGGAAGATATGGATTAAAAACCTGGTTTTTCATTCTTGTACACCTCCTCTCTTTATACTAATATCTGATTGTGAGTATATCATGTAAAAAAATTTTCGGGTCGAATTGTCCATAAACTGTCTTTTTGCCGTCATAATCTGCAAAGAGTTCCAGGTATTTTCCGCAATACAAAAAGTGCAGCCCCGGCAATGTGCTGGCTGCACTTAAAATAGTCTGTTTTTTTCTCATCCCTCCGGCAAAGGAATCAATACCTTTATTGAGAACCAGTTTCCTTCTGGATTGACAGCTATGGAACCATCATACTGCTCTGCCGCATAACGGATACTCTTGATACCATATCCATGGTAATTCTTTTCTCCCTTTGTCGTCTGAAGCTCTCCTCCCTCTATCTGAATATCCGTCTCAAAATAATTCTCTACACGGATCATCAGAAACTGATTCTGTGTATAGACTGCCAGGCGGATCAGCCGCTTCTCCTGTTCTGGAATAAGCTCCACACTCTCTATAGCGTTATCCAAAGCATTTCCGAATATACTGCACAGGCTCATCGCATCCATAAAGTCAAGCTTCTCTCCGTCTGCGACTACATTCAGATTGATCTGATGCTGTACACAATACATCTGTTTGCTGTTAAGAATGGTATCTAATACGGCATTACCTGTCTGATGCTCCATCGCAAAGCCTTCAATGCCAGATTCCATCTGACAAAGATATTCTTCCCGTTTCCGGGCATCCTGTTCCATGCGGATAATTCCGATCTGATGCTTTAGATCATGATATTTCCTGTTGATGATCTCAATATTTTCCCGTGACTGACAATACTGTTCATACTGACGCTGTAAAACCGAATTAATCGCTTCAACCTCCCGCCAGGCCTGGAGCTCCTGCCAGCGGTCCTGAAGGGCTGAAAGCATAATGACGCCGGCAAAATCCACCAGTGTTCGAATGTAGAAAATCTCTATGCTCATACGTCCGCTTAGCGGTGTATCTGGATTGACATAACTAATGTTGCTGATCAGAAAAGCGCCGACGGCCACCACTGCTGCAGACAGCATTTCCCTGACAGAAACCTGAAGATCCTGCTTGGCAGTCAGACGTTTATGCTCCATACGAAAAAGCCAATAGAAAGCGCCTCCATAACAGACAAACAGCAAGACGGCCTGCAGCAGATGACTGCCATATCCCTGCTGTACTGCAAAAGAATAAAGCTGCCAGTCCAGTGACGCTGCAAACTCAGCCGTGTTAAAAGCAATAGCCAGATAAAATCCGGCATCTGCCGCAAGAACCCTGCAGCACAGAAAGATTGTACCGTACATGATTCCCAATGCTACAATCATTCCAGGTATCCAAAGCCAGAGCGGCGCTATACCAATATAATACTGCACGGCAGCCAATAATAAAAGAGATACAGCACAGCATACAGAAGTCATTTTGAAAGACCATCGTCTTTTCAAAAGTATTACAAAAACAAAACACGCCAGCCATTCCGCCAGCGCAGTATAGAGTTTCGGAATATCTTCAATCATACCCATCTCTCAGTTTCCCCCCACATAAACAGCCAGTGCCTCCATAAAAGCCTTTTTTCTGGGACGGCTAATCTGAAGTTCTTTTCCTGAAACTGTAACAATGTTTTTATCTACCTTTTCTACATAAGCCAGATTTACCAGATAACAATTATTACAGCGTGAAAAATGATGCCCCTGCAGCTTCTCCTCCACATTTTTCAGCGAATCCCGATTTGTAAAATCACCGTCTTCCACATGATAGGTCACGCTGTGCCCTATACTTTCCACATAGCTGATCCTGGATACGTCCAGCCGGATCATATTTCTTTGATAGGCTATATGCAGGAAAAAGGCAGACCTCTCCCGCACTTTTTCAATAGCTTTTTTTAATTCCTGTGAGAAAGCAAAATAATGGATCGGTTTGAGTATATAATTCATGGCTTCTACCTGATATCCCTGGATCGCAAACTTTGCCAGATTTGTAATAAAAACAATGATCACATTTCGATCCTGCTGCCGGATCTGCCTTGCCGCTGACATGCCGTCAAGGTGCTTCATCTCAATATCCATAAAAATAATGTCAAATGATGAAGTATAATTTTCAATCAGATCCAATCCATCGTAAAAATTAGCGACATAAAAAGCTTCTCCGCTCTCACATTCATAATCTGTAATAAACTGATTCAGCAGCCTGCTGTAACCTGGTTCATCTTCTACTACCGCAATCCGAATCATAGGATTCACCTCTCGCCTTTTTGCACATACGCTTTCATCTGTCTGCCCGCATTTCAGTCTTATCATCAGTCCTTCTTTAGAATCGTTTCCATCCCTATCTTCTGCGGCTTCAGTCCGCAATTTTCATAGAATCTCATTGCAGCTTCATTGCAGCACCACGCATTCAGAGCCACATTATAGCATCCCTGTTCTTTTGCAAACTCCAATACACATTCATATAGAGATTTTCCTATATGTCGCACCCGTATATTTTCATCCACACACAGATCATCAATATACAGCGTCTTGATATCTGTCAGGATAGTGTCTCCCAAATGCTGCTGAAAAATACAAAATGCATAGCCCGTCACAAGGCCTGTTTCATCTACTGCCACATAAATCGGCCGCTGCTCATCATGTATGATTTCACGGAGCTGTTCATTTGTATACTTTCGATTGTTTTCTCCCTTAAATAAATCCGGCCGTCCCATATGATGTACCATACATACCTGCTTTAAAAGCTCATTGATCCTGTCCATGTCTTTTCCAGTTGGTGACATCTATTATAAGGCATACACATTTATTTGACAAGAGGTGAGAAAGAAGGGCGTAGACGAGAAGCCCAGCATCCGTAACTGTTCACGTTGCCTTGCACCTTGCTGCAAGCAATCCGGCCAGTAAAATAGCGGTTGCGGGCGTCCTGCCACTCTCCGGTTCCGGCCATATCAGCCAGCAGTCTGCCGCTTTCTCCCATATCTGATGAGGATGAGGTGCAGAACGGAATAGCTGTCTTTCCAGTGAAATCATTTGCCTTTACAAATCCGTTTATCTGCCATGCGGCTATTGCCAGAAATCCCGCATGATGATATTTTTCCATCATAATATCTGATGTTGGCTCCGCATTCTCATCCAGATCAACACACACCCGCCAACTCCAAATGGCAGGGCTCATGCCATGAGCCGGAACAGCAGGATTGCCGGCGATGCCGCACTGGTCTCCACAAATTCCGTGAAAAATAACGGAAATACAAATTCCAGCGCTCCGATTCCGGAAGGCGCAGGAATCACTCCTGCAAGCATGTATGCCACTGCCATGAGCAGGATATTTTCTGCGTACGATACTGTCCCGGTATACGTACTGATATTTTCAGGCTTTTTTGGAACAGAACATTAAGTGACATCCCGGTCAAAAAAGGAACGGAATGCACAGAAAACCAGGGCTGCACAGAGTCCCAAGGCTGCAAGCTTCATTTTCATGCCTTTTGAAAACTGTCTGATCGGCTTATCCAGGGGCAGTGAAATGAGATACTTAAGAAATATCCAGAGAAAGTATTCATTATGCGTGGCTCCAAAGGAGTGATCACTTGCTTGAATTCCAGGAAGGTATAAAATGTGCCGGCAAGAGAGGAGGAGATGTCTTGGACAGTTCAATGCTGATAGAAATGAATTTTTCCAGATGACGAGTAAACTTTTGAGGATTTTTTGCATATGGTAAAAGCAAGTGGAAATACGTTGTCAGGAGACGGGTATGCGGCTGTGTGAACTTCGGGAAAAGGAAGTAATCAATAGTTGTGACTGCAAAAGGCTGGGCTGCGTGGTGGATCTGGAATTTGACTGCGGCAGCGGGCAGATCGAGGCGCTGATCGTGCCGGGACCGGGGAAGATCTGCGGCTTTTTGGGGACGGATAGTGAATACGTGATTCCATTTCACTGTGTAAAACGGATCGGACCGGATATTATCCTTGTAGAAATACGGGAAGAAAAATTTTTGAAAAAAATATAATGCAAATACAGGGCGGATTGTGTATAATAAAGATATGCCGTATGTATTCTGGAATGCGGCAGTGCCGACGGCTTGGCGTATTTGTCGGCAGCAGTATCGAGTCCCTTTTGAAACATGTATGTAGAGTACAGAAGAAAGGCGGATAATATTATGAAATGTCCCTATTGCGGAAATTCGGATACACGAGTCATTGATTCCCGGCCGGCAGAAGAGAACAATTCCATTCGCCGCCGCCGTTGCTGCGATGAATGCGGGAAGCGGTTTACAACCTATGAAAAGATTGAGACGATCCCGCTGATTGTGATCAAAAAGGATAATAACCGGGAGCAGTATGAACGCTCCAAGATCGAGAACGGGGTGCTGAGCGCCTGCTACAAGAGGCCGGTACCGGCAGACGCCATCAAGGAAGCGGTGGATGAGATTGAGCTGCAGATCGTCAACCGGGAGGAGAAGGAGATCCCCAGCAGTCTCATCGGAGAGATCGTCATGGAGCGGCTGAAAACTCTGGATCCGGTGGCATATGTCCGGTTTGCATCCGTATACCGGCAGTTTAAGGACGTCAATACATTTATGGAAGAACTGAAGATGTTCTTAGAGTAATTAAAAGACAGAAGGTATTTCGGTCTGAGATCACAAAGAGCCAGAACCACACGGGAAAATATCAGAGGGCATTTTTCACAAAAAAGATGCCTGTATCTATGGTGCATAATTAACAAAATTGAACCTTCCTTAAAAAAATCTCCTTACCTCGGGTAAAAAAAAGTGCTACAATAAAGTGTAGCAGAAGTTTACTCTACCGGACGTAAGGACATGAAGATCCAATGTAAATGTGCAAATGAGAACGTTTCTGATTTGATAAGGAAGGAGGATGTGTATGCATAATCAAGGTGATGCAGTAGTTTATAAGTGTAAGGGTGTATATCGGATTGAAGATGTAGGAACATTGGATTTTATGTTTGCAGATAGAAAGAAGAAGTATTATACTCTGCAGTCCGTGGGAAATGCGAAGGATCGGGCCTATGTCCCCATTGATGACGATACCAATATCCGCAAGCCCATTGAACGGGAAGCGGTGCTGGGTTTGATCAAGAGGATGGATGATATTGAAATTCTGTGGGTGCAGAGTGAAAAGACCCGGGAGCAGGAATACAAGAATTGCATCTCCGGATATTTGCCGGAGAACTGGATCCGGGTGTTGAAGACCCTTTATAAGCGTACAGAGCATCGCGGCGGTGTGACAAGTATGGACAAGAAGTATCAGCAGCTTTTGGAGCATGCGCTTTACAGTGAGTTTTCATATGCCCTCGGCATTCCGGAAAATAAGGTCGAAGGCTTTATCAACGAGCAGAGAAAAAAAGAAGCGTAGTTGGCTGCCCCGGGGAGGTCCTGCCATTGGACAGGCTTTTCCGGGGGGTTTTTGTTTTCAGAGATGACATAAATTAAAGATCTAAAACCCGAGAGAATGAGTTGACAGATTCTCTTAGGGTTTTCTTTTTTTGAAAGAACGAAGTCTATTATATATATCATTATTTCTGCTTTATAAAAAATCTTCATTGAACCGTTTCAAAGAAATTCAATAGTGGCGATATTGAACATGTAATTTGCGTGAATTATAATGAAACCTTTGGATGTGAAAAGGGAAACGTGCGGCAATATCGTGCTGTGGTTTCCCTTTTCATGTGCATAGGTTTATTTTTTTCCAGAGCATTCAAAGCTGCTTTTTAAATACGATAGGATTGTTTGAGACAGCATTGCCTATGTTCGTTACTGTTCACACCCTGGCCGGGCGCGCACATTAACCTATGATCTCCAAAATAATGAAAAAAGATATTTTTATTATTGAACTTGCAGGATATCACAGGTATAATGGACATATTCGAAGGAAAGGAGAGGCATCTTATGAACATGTTATCCATTGAGCAGGAGTTAAAGAACAATTCTTATCCGGGTAGAGGGATCATCCTTGGAAAAAGCGCGGATGGGACAAAAGCGGCTGCGGCATATTTTATCATGGGGCGCAGCGTGAACAGCAGGAACCGCATCTTCGTGGAAGACGGGGAAGGGATCCGCACTCAGGCGTTTGACCCGGCCAAGCTGACGGATCCAAGCCTGGTGATCTATGCGCCGGTGCGCGTGCTCGGCAACAAGACCATTGTGACCAATGGGGATCAGACGGATACGATCTACGAAGGCATGGACAGACAGATGACGTTCGAACAGTCGCTGCGGTCCAGGGAATTTGAACCGGACGTACCCAACTATACACCCCGCATCTCCGGGATCATGCATGTGGAAAATGGAAACTATAATTATGCCATGTCGATCTTAAAGAGCAATCACGGCAATCCGGCGGGCTGCAATCGGTATACATTTGCGTATGAGAATCCGTCTGCGGGAGAAGGTCATTTTATACATACGTATATGCACGACGGAGATCCGCTGCCCAGTTTTGAAGGAGAGCCGAAGCTCATCTCCATACCGGACGACATGGGAGCATTCACGGAGCTTCTGTGGGACAGCCTGAATGAAGAGAATAAGGTGTCGCTCTTTGTGAGATATATTGACATCCAGAGCGGAACATACGAAACCAGAATTGTGAATAAAAATAAATAAGGAGTCGTAACATGAAAGAATTAGAATTAAAATATGGCTGCAACCCGAATCAGAAGCCGTCCAGGATCTATATGCAGGACGGAAGCGACCTTCCCATTGAAGTATTATGCGGGCGTCCGGGATATATCAACTTTTTGGACGCGTTCAACGGCTGGCTGCTGGTGAGCGAGATGAAGAAGGCTACCGGGCTTCCGGCCGCTACATCCTTCAAGCATGTGTCTCCGGCAGGCGCTGCAGTCGGGCTTCCGCTGTCGGAAACATTGGCGAAGATCTACTGGGTGGATGATCTGGGAGAGCTCTCTCCCCTTGCGTGCGCCTATGCGAGAGCCAGAGGAGCCGATCGGATGTCCTCCTTCGGCGACTTTATCGCCCTGTCCGATGTGTGCGACGTGGATACGGCAAGGCTGATCAAGCGGGAGGTGTCGGACGGTGTGATCGCGCCGGGCTATGAGCCGGAGGCGCTGGAGTTGTTAAAGCAGAAGAAAAAAGGCAATTACAACGTGATCCGGATCGATCCCGCGTATGAGCCGGCGCCGTTGGAGCACAAGGAAGTATTCGGGATCACATTTGAACAGGGAAGAAATGAATTAAAGATTGACGATGAGTTCTTTGCAAAGGTAGTAACCGAGAATAAAGACATTCCGGAAAATGCAAAGCGGGATCTGGCAATCTCCATGATCACGCTGAAATATACCCAGTCCAATTCCGTATGCTATGTGAAGGACGGACAGGCCATTGGGATCGGCGCCGGACAGCAGTCCAGGATCCACTGTACCCGTCTGGCAGGACAGAAGGCGGATAACTGGTGGTTAAGGCAGGCACCGCAGGTTCTTGGGCTTCAGTTTAAGGACGGCATCGGCCGGGCGGACCGGGACAATGCCATTGACCTTTATATCGGAGAGGAATACATGGACGTTCTTGCGGACGGCGTATGGGAGAATACTTTCAAAGTGAAGCCGGATGTATTTACGAGAGAAGAAAAGCGGGCATGGCTGGATAAGATGACCGATGTATCTCTGGGGTCCGACGCATTTTTCCCGTTCGGGGACAATATTGAGCGCGCCCACAAGAGCGGAGTAAAATACGTGGCACAGCCGGGCGGCTCCGTGCGGGACGACAATGTGATCGAGGCCTGTGACAAGTATGGCATGGCGATGGCATTTACAGGACTGCGTCTGTTCCATCATTAAAAAATCCCTGCCTGTACGGCAGCAGGCTGCTGATCAAAAATCTGAGTTTTACTGTGGCAAATCACATAAAACTCAGATTTCGGATTGCAGCCGTACAGGTGGAAAATGCATCGGAGGACGGCATGATATTGGAATCAAAAAGCCCGGAGGACACCTTTCAGATCGGGATGCGCCTCGGGAAGCTGGCGGAAGCAGGGGAAGTCTACACCCTGACAGGAGATCTGGGAGTCGGGAAGACCGTATTTACACAGGGATTTGCAAAAGGGCTGGGGATTGACGAATCCGTAAACAGCCCCACTTTTACGATTCTGCAGATTTACGAGGGCGGCAGGCTGCCGCTGTACCATTTTGACGTTTACCGCATCGGAAGCGTGGAAGAGATGGAAGAGACCGGATACGAAGAATACATCATGGGGGACGGTGTGTCCCTGATCGAATGGGCGGATCTGATCGAAGAGATTTTGCCCCGGAAGCGTACCCGGGTTCTGATCGAGAAGGATCTGGAAAAAGGATTTGATTATCGGCGGATCACGGTGGAGCTGACAGGAGAGCAGACGGATTGAGCATGTCATATGCCGGGACAGTGATGCGGCGGAGGATATACGGAACGCCGGATCGATCTGCCGCCCGGTATCATTTGAAAGTGAGATAAGACAGGAATAGAAAGGATGCGGGACATGAAGGTGCTGGCGATAGAGAGCTCCGGGCTGACGGCCTCGGTTGCCGTTGTGGAGGAGACCCGTACCGTAGCAGAATATACGGTGGATTATAAAAAAACACACTCCCAGACATTGCTGCCTATGATCGACGAGGTGGTACGGATGACAGACCTGGATCTGGCGGAGATTGATGCCATAGCTGTGTCAGGGGGGCCGGGGTCCTTTACCGGACTTCGGATTGGCTCTGCCACGGCAAAGGGGCTGGGGCTTGCGCTGGATAAGCCGCTGATCCATGTGCCTACGGTAGACGGGCTTGCCTACCAGGTGTACGGCTGCGGGGATATCATCTGCCCCATCATGGACGCGCGCAGGAATCAGGTCTACACGGGAATCTATACATTCTCCGCAAGGGCGGGAAAAAAAGAAGGGATCCGTGAGGTGGATCCGGTTTTCCAGGTGCTGCGGATGCAGATGGCCATAGCTGTGGAGGATCTGATCCGGAGGCTCAACAACTATAACAGGCCGGTGGTGTTCCTGGGGGACGGAGTGCCGGTTTATCGGGAAATGCTGTCTGCCGGGCTGAAGGTTCCCTATTCGTTTGCGCCGTCCTATATGAACCGGCAGCGAGCCGCTGTGGTCGGAGCGCTGGGGATCCGTTATTATAAGGCGGGAAAATACGAAACCGCCATGGAGCATCAGCCGGAATATCTGCGGCAGTCCCAGGCAGAACGGGAGCGTGCCCAGCGGGAAAAGACGGCAAAGCTGGTCATACGGGAACTGAAAGCCGAGGATGCCGCGGCTGCGGCGGAGATCGAGTATCAGAGTTTTCCGGACCCATGGAGCCAGAACGGGATATTGGACACTGTTTCGAATCCAAGTACCGTCTGCCTGCTGGCGGAAAAAGCGGGAAAAGCCGTAGGATATCTGTTTGCGTATAGGGCGGGGGATGAGGCGGAGATAGCGCGGATTGCCGTAGCCGGCGAACAGAAGCGGCAGGGTGTGGGAAAAAGCCTTATGAGAACGCTGGAAGAGATCGGTAAAAAGAAGCAGATCCGCAGGCTGCTGCTGGACGTGCGGAAAAGCAACCGGGAGGCAAGGGCTTTCTATGAAAAAATGGCCTTTCAGGAGGACGGGATCCGCAGGGGCTTCTACCAGGATCCACCGGAGGACGCGGTCCTGATGAGCAGGGAGCTGTAACGGTACTGCAGGGCGGTGTTCCATGATGCAGAGGATAATTGTATTCGGGACAGCAGAGGAACAGGTGTGCAGATCCGGATATGGGAAGACTTTACATTGGATTTTCGCATCCAGTCATGGGAGCGTTTCCCAGTGGGAAACAGAAGAAAAAAACGTTATAATTTAGGCGTAGCAGAACTTACACAGTATTTGAATATACGGAGGAGGAAGTTGTATGCGCCAATATCATCATATTAAAAAAACAGAAGAGATCAAAGAAATCAGTAAGATGATCTGCAACCAATGCGGGAAAGAGATTCCGGTTGTGAACGGCCAGGCCCGGGAAGGGGTGTTCAGCGCGGACTACAGCTGGGGATATTTTTCGGAAAAGGACGGGGAGAAGCATTCCTTCGAGCTGTGTGAGGAATGTTATGACGCCCTGCTGAAGGGATTTCGCATACCGGCTGAAATAGAAGAACAGTGGTGAATGCTGTTCAAACCATTTGCTTTGACGGAGGAATGGAGAGGATTATGTTAGATGTATGTTTGCTTGGATGCGGTGGGATGATGCCGCTTCCTTACCGCTGGCTGACTGCGCTGATGACCAGATTCAACGGCAGCAGCCTTCTGATCGACTGCGGGGAGGGTACGCAGATCGCAATCAAAGAGAAGGGATGGAGCTTTAAACCCATCGACGTACTTTGTTTTACACATTATCATGGAGATCATATCAGCGGCCTTCCGGGGCTGCTTCTTACGATGGGAAACGCGGAACGCCGGGAGCCTCTGACCATGATAGGCCCGAAAGGTTTGGAGTGGGTGGTCAATTCGCTCCGTGTGATTGCGCCGGAGCTGCCGTTTCCCATCCATTTTCAGGAGATCGAAGGAGCGGAGCAGACCTTTGAGATGAACGGCTATCGGCTGAAAGCATTTCGGGTGAACCATAATATTCCATGCTATGGATATACCATGGAAATCGACCGGGCGGGAAAGTTTGACCCGGAGCGGGCGCTGTCTCAGGAAATCCCTCAGAAATACTGGCGGTATCTGCAGAAGGGCGAGTCCGTGGAGGCCGAGGAGGGGCGGCTTCTGACCCCTGACATGGTGCTGGGACCTCCGCGGAAGGGGATCAAGCTGACCTACACGACGGATACCAGGCCGACACGTTCCATCGTGGAGCATGCGGAGTATTCCGACCTGTTTATCTGCGAGGGAATGTACGGAGAAAAGGAAAAAGCGGCCAAGGCCGTGGAATATAAGCACATGACATTTTATGAGGCGGCGCAGCTCGCGAAGGACGCCCAGGTGAAGGAAATGTGGCTGACCCATTACAGCCCGTCCATGACCAGGGCGGAGGTCTATATGAACGAGGTGCGCAAGATCTTCCCGGCGGCAAAGGCAGGAAAGGACAAAATGTCGGTTACAATGAAGTTTGGCGATGATCCCAAATAGCGCTTGCGGCAATTCCTTTGCAGGCAGGGACCGATGCAATGAGTGAAAGTGAAATAAAGAGCAGGTGGGAATATGAAAGAAATCAGGGATATGAATATACTGGCAATTGAAAGCTCCTGTGATGAGACGGCCGCGGCAGTGGTGCATAACGGGAGGGAGGTCTGTTCGAATATCATTTCCTCCCAGATCGAACTGCACAAGCTGTACGGCGGCGTGGTTCCTGAGATCGCGTCCCGGAAGCATATTGAAAAGATTAATCAGGTCATTGAGGAAGCACTGCGGGAGGCTCAGGTGACACTGGATGATATCGACGCCGTGGCCGTGACCTACGGTCCCGGCCTGGTGGGCGCGCTGCTGGTGGGCGTGGCGGAAGCCAAGGCCATTGCCTATGCACGACATCTGCCGCTGATCGGTGTACACCATATAGAAGGACACATTTCCGCAAATTATATCGAGCATCCGGATCTGGAGCCGCCTTTTTTGTGTCTGGTCGTATCCGGAGGACATACCCATCTGGTCTGCGTGCGGGATTATGGGAAGTATGAGATTCTGGGGCGTACCCGGGATGACGCGGCGGGAGAAGCCTATGACAAGGTGGCGCGGGCCATCGGACTGGGATACCCCGGCGGGCCCAAGATCGACCGTCTGGCAAAGGAGGGCGATTCGGACGCAATTCCATTTCCCAGGGCGCATATTGCGGACGCGCCATTTGATTTCAGCTTCAGCGGATTGAAGTCTGCGGTCCTCAATTACATCAACGGCTGTCAGATGAAGGGAGAGACCTTCCGGCCTGCGGATGTGGCGGCATCCTTCCAGAAGGCGGTGGTTGATGTGCTGGTGGAGCATTCGATGAAAGCCGCGGAGGAATACGGGATGGGAAGATTTGCCATCGCCGGGGGCGTGGCTTCCAACAGTGCGCTGCGGGAAACCATGAAAAAGGCGTGTGAGGAGCGAAATCTGAAATTCTACCATCCTTCGCCCATCTTCTGCACGGACAACGCGGCTATGATCGGGGCGGCGGGATATTATGAGTACCTGGCCGGAACCCGGCACGGATGGGATCTGAATGCGGTGCCGAATCTGAAGCTGGGGGAGCGTTGACCGGCTGTACAGGGATAACAGGATATATTGTGATAAAAATGGGTTGCATACTATATGTTGTGGCTCGGTCGATCGGCTGTGACGAGATACCTTGGGTATACCTTGCGAAGCGGTCGATCGGCTATGACGAGATGCACTTAGTACATCATTGCATTAATAACTGAGTAAATAGTGCCCGCTGTTCACACCATCGCTGCGTTGGAGTCAGTCAACGATGCTACCAGCATCGCCTCCCTCCTCCGTCTTGCGCTACTGTAAACATCAGACGCTATTTACTTCAGAATTAGTGCAATGATGTACTAGGTATATTGTATTCCATATGGAGATCAGATAGGGGGGCACAATGGAAAAATCGTATTGCACCGCAGTCGTCCTGGCAGCGGGCAGGGGGAACCGCATGGGAACGGAAGTGCATAAGCAATATCTTCTTCTGGCAGGAAAGCCGATCGTCTGCTATTCGCTGCAGGTATTCCAGGAATCAGATATCATTGACGAGATCATCCTGGTGACCGGGGAAGGAGAAGAGGACTACTGCCGGAAGAATTTTGTGGAGAAATACGGGATTACCAAGGTGAGCAGGATCGTGACAGGCGGAAAAGAGCGTTTCCATTCGGTCTGGAATGGACTTCGGGAGATTCGGGAGGACGGATATGTGTTTATCCACGATTCCGCGCGTCCGTTTGTAGATGAGGAAATGCTGTCACGGCTGTATGAAATCGTGCGGCTGGATAAGGCATGCGTGGCCGGGATGCCGGTGAAGGATACGATCAAGATCGTGGATCCGGAATGCAAGGTAAGGGACACACCGGACCGCGGCACGCTGTGGATGGTGCAGACACCCCAGGTATTTGAGACAAAGCTTGTAAAACAGGCGTATAAAATGCTGATACAGGATCAGGAGAAGCAGGCCCGGGGAGAATCCGGCGGCTCCCGCCGCAGAGGATATACCGTGACAGATGACGCGGGCGCAGTAGAGATCATGCTGGGACATCCGGTGAGGATGGTGAAGGGATCCTACAAAAATATAAAGATCACCACTCCGGAGGATCTGGAAGTGGGAGAGGTATTTGCCGGCCGGGGTAATTCCTGACCGGCCTTTTCTGATGTAAAACGGGGCGGCAGATTTATATGGCGTTTCGGAACTGTCCCGAAGAAAAAACGCAAACTATTTGCAGATTATTTTGGGGTTGTCTTTAGTATAAATACGATTCAGGACATTGATTACATGCATATGCGGACAGATTAAATGGTAAAATAATGTTCGTGTGTATATTCAGAAGTTTAGGAACTGTATCAGTAATTCCCATACAGTTCCTCAGAATATGATGAGAGAAGGAGCTTTCATAGTATGAGCGCAGGAACAGAATTTTTGGCAGTTGTTATGGAAAAACTCCGGGGAAGGATCCGGGAGCTGGACGAAACGATAGAATTTGTGCAGAAGGATATCGAGGGGATGCACGAATATTATTGGGAAAATTATACGGAGATGGACCAGTACGGCTATGAGAATTTTGATAACAGCCAGGCCCTTCTGACACAGATCAATGCAAATCAGGAGAATCTGAATATGAGACGGCGGCTGAAAAGGATGCTGGATTCTCCGTTTTTCGGAAGGGTAGATTTTATCTATGACGGCGATGATGAGGCGGAAACCTTTCATATTGGGATTGGAAATTTTTCGGAAAAGCGGGGCGGGATCCCTCTGATCTATGACTGGCGCGCTCCGGTCAGCGGTTTGTTTTACGATTATGACAGGGGGCCTGCGTCCTATGAGGCGCCGAGCGGGAGGATGCATGGGGAGATCAGCTCCAAATGGCAATACAAGATCCGGGGCGGCAGGATGATCTATGAATTTGAGAGTGATATGAAGATCGACGACGACATCCTGAAACAGGAGTTGGGAACCAACAGCGATACTCAGTTGAAAAATATTGTGCGCACGATCCAGAAGGAGCAGAACGCCATTATCCGGAATACAAAGGATAAGGTCCTGGTGATCCAGGGGGCGGCGGGAAGCGGAAAAACCTCTGTAGCCCTGCACCGAATCGCCTATCTGCTGTACCATGACCGGGAGAACTTACGTTCCTCGAATATACTGGTGCTGTCGCCGAATAGCGTATTTTCTGACTACATTTCCCATATCCTTCCGGAGCTGGGGGAGGAAAATATCCGGGAAATGAGTCTTGACCTGTTTGCGTATCGGGAATTGAAGGATACGGTGGCTGACTGCGAGGACAGATACCATCAGATCGAGCGTCAGATCCGGGAAGGATGGGCGGGCCGAAGCGCTCCGGCGTATCGGAATATGGGAACCGAAGGAAGTATACAGGAACAAAGCGACAGCAGTTTACTGCCGGAAGAAACGGACGGAGACCATCAGAATGCGGAAGCGTGTTACCGCTGGAAGCAGTCCAAGGAATTTGTACAGTGCGTGGAAGGATTTCTTGTGGAGCTGGAGGATCGTCTGGTGGATTTCCAAGATGTGGAATATAAGGGCATGGAGAAAAAGGCGGAGGAGATCCTGAAGCTGTTCTACTATAAATTCTCCGGAGTGCCGCTGCTGTCTAGAATGGATGCAGTAATGGAGTGTTTTGTGGATGAATATGAGACGCTCCATGATAAAACACTTCCGGAAGAAGAATTGCTGGTGATCCGGGAGAGATTTGAGAGTCTCTATGTGACCACGGATCTGTATGTGATCTATAACTGGCTGCTGGAGGATTCCGGATATCCGGCGCTGCGGGATGTACCGGAGGAGAAGCGATTTTTGAAATATGAGGATGTGTATCCCCTGCTGTATCTGAAATACCGGCTTCTGACCGGGGCGGCGCGCCGGAACATCCGCCATCTGGTCATTGATGAAATGCAGGATTATTCCTATCTGCAGTATGTGATCCTGGGGCTTTTGTTTCCGTGCAATATGACGATCCTGGGCGACTGCGCACAGACGGTGGATCAGGAGCCGATGGATGTGCTGACCTTTCTTCCGGAAATATTCGGCAGGAAGATCCGGTGCATTGAGATGAAAAAAAGCTATCGGAACACGGCGGAGATCGCGGAATATGCAGGAAAGATCACGGGAATTGAGGGAGTAGAGTATTTCCAGAGGCATGGGAAGGCTGTGGAGGAGAGATGGCTGGCATCCAGGGAAGAAGCGCTGGATGAGGTGCTGCGGCAGGTACGGCTGATAAGGCTGGAAGCGGAAGCGGCCGGGGAAGAACGTGGAACAGACGAACGGCGGGAAATGCCTGGGGCAGAGGAAATGAGAGGAGCTTCCAAAGCAGGCCCAACGAGAGAAAGGAGCAGTGCAGAAAGTGGATCAGAAATAGAATATGAGAATGCAGCCGTCCTGACGATGACGGAAGAGGAAGCGATCGACGCATACCGTTATCTCAGGGAACGGCGGGAGGATGTATATTACATCGACAGGGACAGCAGCCTGTTCCAGAAGGGGATCACGGTGACTACCTTTTATCTGGCGAAGGGACTGGAATTTGACCAGGTGTTTGTACTGGGCGGCGAGAAGGAAAGTCCGCTGTTTCAGCAGTTCCGGTATATCTGCGCGACACGGGCTCTGCATGAGCTGTATGTATATGATTTTGGGGCGTGACGGTCTGAATACCAGCTTTCATGTGCATCCTACCGACCAATCAGCGCGGTGATCGGCTGGGGTGTGACAGGTAACGGTGTAATTACGCAGAAATAGAATATGATCAGGAACTGCGCAAATAGGCAATTGATTTTTTTACAGTTCATTCGTACAAAAGAGGAGGCGGTCATTTGAAGGAGCAGGACAGGGCATTAGCTGAAAAGGTTCTGGATTACTGGTTTACAATGGAATTTTTGGCTCAGGATCCATTTCCGGATCATCCGGAGCTGATCAACAGAGTGAAAAAGCGGAAGCAAAATCCGCCCGGAGGCCGAGAAAAAAGCACTCCGATCATCGAGGACTTTCTATTGCTCCGGGGCAGCTCCTGCCGGGAGACGCTGTATGAGGTGATCGCAAAAGAGGCCCGGGCCTGCGGGATGAAAAAGTGGGGAAACATGACCATTTATATCGGGAAGGTCAGGCGGGAAAAGTGCATCGACCGGATTGCGGAGGTTCTGCCGTTTACAGCGGAGGACGGGGGCAGGCCGGAAAAAAATACGGATCAGATCGCATGGGTCAGCCTCCAGCTTTCGCCTTCAGGAGAGTACATCAGGTATTCGCTGTCCCTGTCTGCCATTCTGTGGGCGCTCAGGCAGGTGAAGTCTGCCAAAGGGGATCTGTCTGCGTCCCTGGACGCAGCCCTGTATGCAGAGGCGGTAGAAGAACTGGAAACCATGTTTTTTGGCCCGGAAGCCGCTCAGTCCGAGGGACAGGAAGAGGAGGACGACGATACCCTGCAGTCCTTTTCGGCAGGCGCAGTAACATTTGACCGGCTCCGCGGTCTTTATCAGGAGATCGAGAAGCGGTATCTCAAGGGGAACATACAGAATTCCGAGACAGAAAAGGATGCTTATGAAGAGGTTTACGCGGTTCAATTTCAGATGTTTGCGGACGGAAGGATTAAAAGTAAAAAAGAAGAGGATCAGTATCTGGGGCTGACGCATGATTATTTTTCCAATGATATCAGGCTTGTCCAGGAACAGATCAGAAGCGGGGCATTGGAGGACAACTGCCATATGGGAAAGGACCTGCTTGCCTATGTGACGGTCTTAAAAGAGCGGGAAACGGAAGGTATCGATCTGGTAGATCCCGGAAAGCAGGGGAAAGCGGAATATCAAAAGCAGATCCAGGAGATTTTATCCGTGGAAAATGCGCCTCTTGGAAAATGGCCGTCCAGATTCATGCCTGCCTTTATGCAGCAGACGGCCATCAACCTTGCGATTGGCAAAGGCTGTTCCGAACTGTATGCGGAAAATGGGAATATTTTTTCTGTCAACGGACCTCCCGGAACGGGAAAAACGACTCTGCTCAAAGAAATTGTAGTCAGCAACATCATAGAGCGGGCCATCCTGCTTTCGGAATATAAAAATCCGGAGGATGCCTTCGAAGAGCATGATTTTCTTCGCGGCGAGGAGCCGGGAAATGCTTATTCAAAGTACACACGCCATTGGTACAGCCTGAAAAATGACGAGATCAACCGGTATAGTATGCTGGTGACATCGTGCAATAATGCTGCGGTCGAAAATATTTCCAAGGAGCTTCCCAAAAAGATGACAGGCGATCTGTCGCCTCTGGACGGGGATCCTGAGGAGCTTCGCGGGGCGCTGGCAGAAGTGGGCAGGCTCTTCGAACCAGAGGAATCTGACGTGATTGAGACCACATGTCAGGGAGGAAAAGGCAGTGAGAAGATCCAATACAGAGACATTTATTTTACAAAATATGCACAGGAGCTTTTGGACGATACGGAGGTCTGGGGACTGGTGGCTGCTCCGTTGGGCAGAAAATCGAATCTGAATCAATTTTATCAGAAGGTACTGTATCCCCTGGGGTGGGATTTTTACGGGAAGAAGGAGACGGCCCCAAACAGGCTTCCGTCCTACCAAAAGTCAAGGAAACAGTTTTTGCGTCAGTTGGAGATTGTCAGAGAGATGCAGAGCGCACTGGGAAAAGCCGGGGCGCTGTCAAAAAGGAAAGCGGAAGCTAAAGCCTCGGCCGCCAGGATTGAGATGGAATCCGGAAGGGCAATAGCTGAGGCAGAGCAGAATATCAAAAAAGGAAGAGCTGTTTTATCCGAGTTAGAGAAAGCCAAAGAGCAGATCTGCGCAAATATGCTTGCCTGTAAAAAAGCAGCGGAGCAGGCGGAGACAATGCGGCAGAGCAAAAAGGAAGAGCTGTCTGGGGTGAGAGAAAAAAGGAAAAGAGCTTTGGAAAAGGAACTTGAAAAGAGAAATTCTGTAAGCGGAATACAGAAGCTATTCCAAAAATCAAAATACAAAGCTGCCATGAAGCTTGCCGAGGAATACGGCCGGGAGGCCGGAGAGCTGGAAGCCGTGATCTCCGATCTGGAATCTGAGCTGGAGCTTTTGAACCAAAATGCGGAGGAAGCCCTGACGCTGAGCCGCCAAGCGGAACGAGAATACCAGTCACATCGGTCGGAGACTGCGAGGTATGCACAGTGGATCAGCAGTGAGGAGGAAAAAGCTGCGGATCACAGAAAGAGGATATTTCAGGCACAAAGAGAAGCAGAAATGGCCCGAAAGGAATACGAATCGGAGATATCCCAATATACTGGCGCGGGCAGGATGGACGAGAGAGTGGTCATCGATGAAAGCTTTGTGGAAAAACTGCTTTCCAAGGATATCCGAACATCCACTGATGCCCAGGTGGCAAATCCCTGGTTTACCCAGCGATACAACCGGGAGCGGGAAAAATTGTTTGGGTATGCGATGCGCATGAACAAGGAATTCGTGGTTTCTTCCAATCACTGCAGAGACAATTTCGTTACGTTATCTCATTATTGGGGGCTGCGGATGGGGGATGAAAATGAAAGGATCCTGTTCCATCAGGAGGACAAAGAGCTTATGGTGCCTGCCCTTTTTCAGACCCTGTTCTTACTGGTGCCCGTATTGTCTTCCACGTTTGCTTCGGTGGGAAGGCTGCTCAAGGACATCACACAGCCCGGGGTGATCGGTACGCTGGTCGTGGATGAAGCGGGGCAGGCACAGCCGCAGATGGCTCTGGGAGCGCTTTACAGAAGCCGGCGGGCGGTCATTGTGGGAGATCCGAAACAGGTGGAGCCGGTGGTCACCGATGACCTGATCCTGCTTCGGAAGGCATACCAGGATCCGACGCTCAAGCCTTATAAGAAAAAGACGCTGTCCGTGCAGGCATTTGCCGACGGACTGAACCGGTTTGGTACATATCTGGACAACGGTACGGAGTACCCGGAGTGGGTAGGCTGTCCGCTGCTGGTTCACAGGCGATGCATTTCCCCAATGTACGACATTTCCAACGAAATCTCGTATAACGGGATCATGAAGCAGCAGACCCGGCCGCCCAAACCGGAGAAGGCCGCAAGGTTTATTTATGAGAAATCGCAGTGGATCAATGTAAAGGGCGAGGAAAAGGGAAATAAGAATCACTTTGTAGAGGCCCAGGCCCGGAAGGTCTGCGAACTTCTGGAAATTGCGTTTTCCAAAAATCCGGAGCCTGGTATCTATATCATCAGTCCATTTACGACCGTGGTCGCCGGAATCCGGAAATATATTGATCAATACTGCAAAGAAAACGCCGGCCGGACCAGGATCAACAGCAGATATATTCTGGATCATGACCAGAAAAAAATCGGCACGGTCCACACATTTCAGGGGAAGGAGGCTGATGAGGTGATCTTCCTGCTGGGCTGCGATCCAGGCGAAGGGGCAAAAGGGGCCGTCCGGTGGGTGAACCGGAATATTGTAAATGTTGCGGCGACCCGCGCGAAATTCCGGCTGTATGTGATTGGAGACGAGGACGCCTGGAAGGAATCGGCCTGCATCAGCGCCGCAAAGAATATCATAGATACCTTTGCTATCAAAGAGATCAAATCCATCCTGGAGCAGGATCTTCAGGAGGAGGAGCGGAGAGAAGCCTTGCTGAAAGCATCTGCGGGATTGCCTTCGGTTACCGCGTTTTCCACGGCTGAGGTGGAATATGAAGAGGATGCGGTGGACTACAGCATTGATACCTCCGGTCTGATCCAGGGATTGAATGAAGAATTTCTGACCACGGAGCTGACCTCGTCCCAGCTGGGCAAATTTGGCTTTGACTCCGGAAAGGCTCTCGATCAGCTGTCTGGCAGAGTCAGGGATAATCTTCTGCTGGGAATGAAGCTGTACTTTCTTCTGGAGCCGGTCTATCGGGTCAATCCCGGGTTTGACGCCTCCTGCTGCGCAATCCTTTTCTGCAAGGCAATGGAGCTGCGGATGAAGGACTGCTTCCTCAAAAGCCTGCAGGAACTGTTTCCCGAATTTAAGATTCGGGGAATGGGAAAGGGCAGAGGCACCGTAGCGCTCAAGGACGCCAAATACGAAGAGCTGACGCTTGGGGCATTTGGCGTGATCCTGAGAAATCACAGGGCGGAACTTGGACGGCGGATGCAGGCGGCAGGAAATCCGCAGTACGATGAAAACTGGTGGAGGGCCTTTGAAGCACGGCTGCAGGACTGCGCCAACAGGAGAAATCAATGCTGCCATTCGGGGCTGTTTAGCTGGATGGATCATTTGCGTCTGCTGGCGGATCTGTTCCGGGTTGATAAAACAAAGGGGAGAGATCCAAAGATCGGCGGGATTCTGTTTGAGAGTGCGGTTGGGATGGGGCTGAGCGGTTCTGAGCAGGTGTGATTGGTTTAAAGAAGAGAGAAATGGGAAACATGATACTGGGCGTGATCAATTTGATGTGAGTATATAAGTATGTATATAGACAGGAGGGTACCGGCAAATGAATTTGCATACATTTGAATCTATGCTTTCAATTGGAGAGACGGTTGCTGTGGAATTTAAGCGTTGTGGAAATGGAATTGAACACGATGTATACGAGAGCGTTTGCTCTTTCCTGAACCGATTTGGCGGTGATCTGTTTATGGGGGTATTGGATGATGGTACTGTGACGGGTGTGCCGGAGAAGGCTGCTGGCGATATGATTAAAAATTTCATCAGTGTGATCAGTAATCCGGTTCACTTTACACCGACGGCCTATCTTGCGCCGGAGCTGCTGAAGTATAAAGGTCATACAGTGATTCATGTACATGTGCCGCCCAGCGCAGAGGTTCACAGTTATAAAAAAGTAATCTATGACCGGGTAGATGATGCAGACGTGAAAGTGACGGCAACCGCGCAGATTGCGTCTATGTACATCCGAAAGCAGAATATTTTTACAGAGAAAAGAATTTATCCGTATGCTTCGGAAGAAAATCTGCGGCTTGACCTTTTGCCTCGGATTCGAAAGATGGCAGTCAATAACGCCGGAGGAAGGCATCCATGGGAGAGCATGAGTGATCAGGAACTGCTGAAGAGTGCAGGTTTGTATGGTATGGACATTGCCACGGGAGAAAAGGGATATAATCTGGCGGCGATTCTTCTATTGGGTAAAGATGATGTGATTATGAATGCCTGTCCTGCATATGAAACGGATGCTCTTGTACGTAAGGTCAATGCTGACAGATATGATGACCGAGAGATTATTCGGACGAACTTGATCGAAAGTTTTGATCAGCTGATGGATTTTGCAAGAAAGCATCTGCCGGATAAATTTTTTCTGGAAGATGTAAGCAGGGTCAGCCTTAGAAACATTCTTGCAAGGGAAATGATCAGCAATATACTGATGCATCGGGAATTTACCAGTTCCTATGCGGCAAAATTTGTGATTCAGAAAGAACGGATGTATACGGAAAATGCGAACCGGGCTCTCAGGGAAGGCGTTATCACTCCGGATAATCTGGAGCCGGATCCGAAGAATCCGATCATAGCATCCTTTTTCAGGAATATAGGCAGAGCTGACAGACTGGGATCCGGCGTGAGAAATCTGTTCAAATACAGTAAGTATTATTCGGGGCAGGATCCAGAGTTTCAGGAAGGGGACGTATTTCGGATCATTGTTCCGCTGGATGAAGAGTACTCTTTTGATTATGGTCTGGATCATGAGGCTGGGGAAATGATTGGCGGTGGGACTGCTGTAAAGACTGACGGTAAAACTACCGATAAAGCCGATATTAAAGATGAAACTACCGATAAAATTGCTGTAAAAACTACCCATAAAGTTGATGTTAAAGGTGAGACTACCGATAAAATTGACTTAAAGACTACCGGAAAAACTGGCGTAATCACTGAAACTACCTATAAAACTGATTTAAAAACTACCGTAAAACCACCGAAAAAATTGACACAAACGGAAGAAAAAATTATTTTTGCTGTGCAGGATAATCCGAATATTACACAATTAGAACTGGCAAAACATATAGGCCTGTCAGTTGATGGGGTTCGATATGCGGTAAAAAATTTAAAAGCAAAAGGAGTGCTAAGCCGGAAAGGATCCAGGAGACGCGGAAGCTGGCTGATTCATTTCGAATAAAGCATACAATTTTTCTCTGCCGACAGGCGCTTAAAAAATAGCTTGCCTGTCGGCAGGAATCACATTTCTTCATTTTCCAATTATATAAAAATTTAATCTTATAAGAGTGGCTGGAAGGCCTACTTAAAAAATTCCTCAATCGGCACGGACAACACCTGAGAAAGTCCATACAATTCGATATCCGTTACGGTCCTGCTCCCGTCCTCTATTCGGGAGACAGAACCGCGGCAGACATAGATTGCCAGCGTCTCCAGTTTGTCTGACAATTGCTGCTGGCTCATACGTCGTTCTTTCCGGAGCATCCTCATTTTTTTTCCAACTAAATTCTTCTGTTTGGTGTCAATGATTCGCGGCATAAAAACTCCTTTCTTGCTTGCGATAGGACACCTTCAATGCTATATTATTTGGAAACAAAAAATGTCCTGTCAAAAGACAATATATGGAATCGGATGACGTAATATGTTATTAACAAAGGAATTGAAAATTATTTCAACTGTGACAGAATGTGTCCATGTGTTCCTTTATAATCATTGATAGTGACTGTTCGGAATCGCAGGTTTGCGGCGGAACATCCGCACAGCAGACGGCATGTGCCGGCTGTCCAGAATACGATAGTGTGCGGAAAGATTGCAGGCGGCAGGGGTTCTTGCATACCATAGTATGTAAAAAAGCTAAACGGCAAGCTTTCTGCATGGCGGAGATTGATAAAAGAATACGAGGAGGCAATACGATGGGAAACGGTACGGAAGATAAGGCAGAACGGATCTTAACGATTTACACGAAGCTTAAGCAGAGGAAAATCATTTATAAGGATGCATTAATTGAAAAATACGGAGTCAGCGCCAGAACGGTTCAAAGGGACATTACTGATATTCAGGAATTTCTGCAGAGCCAATTCATGGAAGAGGGAAATATCCAGGAGATTGTATTTGATAAAAGGGCGGGTGGATATCGGCTTCAGATTAAGCGGACCAATGAATTGAATGGGAAAGCGGTTCTGGCGGCCTGCAAGATCCTTCTGGAAAGCAGGGCGCTGGCAAAAACGGAAATGCTCCCGATCCTATATAGTCTGACTGCGTTATGCGATACCGATTCGGGGGCGGCGGATGTAAAGGATATGCTTGGCAATGAAATTCAGAATTATACGGAACTGAGGCATGGACAAAAACTGCTCGATCGGATCTGGGATCTGGAACAGGCTGTAAAAGCGCATAAATATACAGAAGTCACGTACAAGACTCAGCAGGATCATGGGAGAGTAACAGAGAAAATAAAACCTGTGGGAATTGTGCTGCGGGATTTCTATTTTTATCTGGTGGCTTACGGCGCAGAGGAAGACAGTGAAAAAAACAGTGATCCGAAAAATGTGTTTCCTGTATTTTATCGGGTGGACAAGATTCAGGAATATACGGTTATGGAAGAATATTTCCGTGTTCCGTATGCAGGCAGATATGAGGAGAGTGAGTTCAGAAAACGGATCCCGTTCATGCAGAGCGGGGCTTTGAGAAAGGTGGAGTTCCAGTATGTCGGAAAAGCATTGGAGTCTGTGCTGGACCGCCTGCCTTCGGCAGCTGTGATACAGAAGGATCAGGACGGATATCTGATCGAAGCGGAAGCGTTCGGGCCGAGAATTGAAAGATGGCTCAGGGGGCAGGGGGACAATGTAAAAAATCTGCGGGTTATATGAAATCGAAATAAGAGAAGGTACGGCGTAAGAAAATAATTCAGTTGGTAGATTGCAATCGTATAGTCGGAATAATTTCTGCATCGTATTTCGTTTTAAATACAATAGAAGGAGGGCGCGGGGCGGGAAAGTCCGCAGTAGAATTATGGAAGATTTGATCAAAGAGATATACGATAACAAGATGGAAAAAAGTAAATGGAATCGAACAGATTATGAGATTGAAAAGGAAATCCAGGATCTGCTGCAGCATGAAGAGGAGCATCTGCCGCCCGAAGAGTATGAAAAGTGCAGGAACAAGATGTATCAGGCGGCATTTGCAGGAAAAGAGAAAGGATTTGCCGAAGGGTTCCGGTATGGAGTCAGATTGACCGCGGAATGCTTCATTCAGAAGGACGATCCTGGAGAATCCTGACAATCTCCAGAATCTGCTTTTTGGTGCGGTCGGTACAGGAGTGAAGTTCATGTAAGATCTCCTGCTCCAGTACAGAAGAGGTCTGGTCGTACTCATCGGCAAGGATATAGTCGATGGTCGTATCTAAGGCATTGCAGACATGGACCAGGGTGGGGAGAGAGATTTTAACACGGTTGTTTTCAATGTTGCTGATGTGGCTGGTGTTTACGTCAGCGACGTTGGCGACGTATTCCTGGGTAAGGCCTTTGGAAAGGCGGATTTCACGGATCTTTGCGCCGATTCGGGTAAAGTTGATTTCTTTCATGGAAAAACCTCATTATAATAAACTTTATTTAATTGTAATATTTATATAGTTATGATATAATCAGTTATAACTAAAATTATTTTTTTAATAGAAATAAATACTAAGGGGGAGGAGTGAGAATTAATATAGAAAAAAGATTAGGAAAGATATAAATTCATTTCAAACTATACTTATACTTGAATGGAGGAAAAAAAGATGTTTTTAGCGGAAATGAAGGACAATCAGAAAGAAGCATTTATGACTTTGGCATATGCATTGATTTCAGCAGATGGAATTTTAGATGAAAAAGAAGACCTTATGATGATGCAGTACAAATTAGAAATGAGTTTACCCTTTTCTTATAAAGAATCAGAAGGCGAGGTAGATAATGCTGTTGAACTTTTTTTACAAGAGTCAGACAGCTTGAAGAAAAAAATTATTTTTGAACTGGTAGCGCTTGCTTATACTGATGGAAATTATGTAGAGAAAGAACGTCTGTTAATTGAAAAACTCCAGACGAATTGGGGAATAGCTGTAGATTTTGCGAAAAAATGTGAACCTTATATCTTGGAATTAACGAAGCTTTACGAAAAAATTGGAAAATTTGTAGGATAAAATCAGTTTGATAAGGGAGAAATGAAAATGACCGGAAATTACGTAATGAATATCGGAAATGGATATATGCTCGATCCTAAAGAGCCAATCTTGCCGTCACTTTTTCAAGAGTATGAGAGAGTACTGGTTGAAAGCCTGGTATCTTCATTTGGTCTGGATTTCCTTATCAAAGATCAGCATGGAGGAGATGTAGATACAATCCATAATGTTCGACAGATTGGAAAAGATCCACAGATGTACTATAAAAATAAGGAGAATCAAAAAGCATATGAAGAACGTGGAAAATATGATTCACGGCAATACCACGGCGATCCGCGATATTTGGCTCAAAAGCGGGAGAATAATGCTCAAAAAAGTGAAGGAATTTTAAAAGATGCATATACTGGAAAAAAAATTAATGAAAATGAGAAAAGTGATCTTGATCATGTTATTTCAGGAAAAGAAATTCACGATGACCCGGGACGAGTATTGGCTGGTTTAAATGGATTTGATTTGGCAAATAGCCCGGAAAATCTGCAGGAGACGAATCCCCATACAAATCGTTCAAAAAAAGCGGACTCAATGGAGCAATTTCTTGATAAACATGGTGATGATTACACAGAAAAGCAAAAAGAAAATATGAGACAAAAGGATGCTATAGCCCGAAAGGAATATGAAGCAAAGCTGGCTAAGGCATACTATACAAGTCCCAAATTTGCGAAGGATATGTCATTCGCGGCAGGAAAAGTCGGCGTAAAAATGGGTGCACGTCAGGCGCTAGGATTTATTTTTGCAGAAATGTGGTTTACAGTAAAAGAAGAGTTTCAAACTCTAAAAGGAGAATTCCAATTTGGAGAATTTTTGGAGACCTTGGGACGAGGCATAAAGAGAGGATTTGAAAGAGCAAAAGAAAAGTATGCAGAGCTGTTTTCCAAATTTTTAGGGGGAACTATTGCAGGAGCATTATCCAGTGTTGTTACAACACTTTGCAACATATTTTTTACAACGTCAAAGAACGTGGTGCGTATTATCCGTCAGTCTTTTGCTTCATTAGTAGAAGCGGCAAAGGTTCTCTTTATCAATCCGGAGAACTATACATTTGGAGAGCGAATGCGGGCTGTTGCAAAAATTATAGCAACGGGAGCAAGTGTTGTGGTTGGTACAGCTGTCAGCGATATGGTTGGAAAAACCGTGATAGTTGGAATTCCGGTTGTGGGAGATTTAGTACAGACTTTCTGCGGTGCCTTTGTGAGCGGAATTATGAGCTGTACTCTTTTATATTTTTTTGATCGTAGCGAGATTTTTAATCGGCTTGTCAGAACTCTTGATAATATTCATACAGTAGAAACCGAAATCGGTTATTTTCGTGAACAGGCGATTTACTTTGAAAAGTATGCAGCGGAGCTGATGAGTTTGGATCTGGATACATTTAAGCGGGAAACGTCTATGTTCAGTAATATTGCGGGCAGCATTGAAGATGCAAAGAGTGAAGAGGAACTGAATGCTGTATTAAAAAAAGCTTTTGATGTAATAGGGATAAAGCTTCCATGGGAAGGATATGAGAGTTTTGATTCTTTTATGCAGGATAAAAGTGCAGTTTTGGTATTTGAATGATGTTTAAGTGTGACCAATGTGGAGCATGTTGCAGACACGTAAATTTGTCGCCGTATTATCAATCATTGGACAGAGGGGATGGGGAATGCAAATATTTG
Source organism: Lachnospiraceae bacterium (assembly GCA_910573785.1). Taxonomy (GTDB): domain Bacteria; phylum Bacillota; class Clostridia; order Lachnospirales; family Lachnospiraceae; genus Schaedlerella. The sequence goes on from CAJSZT010000031.1 coordinate 35,453, forward strand.
GATGGAAACTTGTGCACAATTTATGAAAAACGTCCTCTCTTATGTCGGGTTGACGAGAGTTATATGGCCTTTTTTAGAAAATCTATGAGTAAAGAGGAATATTATAGATTGAATTATGAGGCATGTAGAAAATTAAAGAAGATTACGAATGAGGAGTAGAATATGCCGTTACCATTAATATTAGGAGTTGGAGCTGCAATAGCAGGTATCACTGGAGTAGGAAGTGGTGTACATGGTGCTGTGAAAATGAAAGAAGCGAAGGATACCATGAAATCTGCGGAGCAGCGCCACCAAGAAAATCAATTGAAATTAGAAAAAAAGTATGAAATTACAAGTCAGTATATGGAAGATTTGGGAAAGCAAGAGTTGGGAATTTTGAGCAGTTTTAACGAGTTTTCTGAATTGTTTGAGAAAATTAAAAATCGACCACAATTTAAGGAGTATGAAAAGGATGATATCAGAATTCCTGAGTACGATAAGGAAGAATTAAAGGAAATTTCTTCGGGAGCCAGTGCAGCTCTTGGAAGTGCAGTTGCAGGGGTGGCAGGCGGTTTTGCGGCATCAGGAGCTGTTACATTGTCTGTAGGAGGTTCTTTAGGAGGTCTTGTTGCAGGTGGAATGGCTGTGCAAAATGCTACACTTGCTGCAATTGGCGGTGGTGCAATTGCCAGCGGAAGCGTAGCGCTCGGGACGGCTGTATTGAGCGCCGCTACATTAGGGGTGGGGTTGTTAGTAGGCGGGGTTGCATTCAGCCTGACGGGATCATCACTCTCAGATAAGGCAGATGAAGCATGGGATCAGATGAAATGTGCGGAAAAGGAAATAAATGGAATATGTTCATACCTCAATGAACTGAGTAGTACTGCAAGAAAATACAATAGTGTATTGGAACGTGTGAATATAGTATATAAGAGATATCTACTTAAACTCAAAAATTTGGTAGTTATACAGGGAAAGACGAATTGGGATGATTTTAGTGATTCTGAAAAACAGGAAACAAAGAATTTGGCGTTACTAGTTGGATTGCTTTATGAGATGTGTAAAACCCCATTAGTACTAAAATCTTCAGATGAAAAAGGAATGAATAAAGTGAATGATATGGAAATTAAAAGAACCATAAATAATGCTGAAATGTTTTTGGAAGAAAGACAACTGTATTAGTAAGCAATACAGAGCGAATTGATAAAAGGCAAGATATACAAGTTAATTTAGAACGGTATGGGAGGGATTAAGAAATGCCATTACCATTGATACTAGGAGTAGGAGCAGCTATAGCTGGTATTACAGGTGTTGGGAGCGGAGCATATGGCGCTGTGAAGATGAAAGAAGCAAATGATACCATGAAATCAGCTGAAAGACAGCATAAAGAAAATATAGATAAATTTGAAAAGAAAAGTGAATCTACGAATAAGGCTATGGATCAATTAGGAACATTAGAGTTGAATATTCTAAAGGGCTTTGAAACATTTTCAGACACAATAGAAAAAATTAAAAATCGGCCTCAGTTTAAGCAATATTCGCAATGCGAGGTTACACTTCCGGCTTATGATAAGGAATCATTAAAGAAAGTATCTATTGGTGCAGGTGTATTACTGGGCGGACTTGGAGGTGCAGCGGTAGGAACAGCGGGTGGTTTTGCAGCAGCGGGCGCAACTACATCGGCTGTAATGGCGCTTGGTACTGCTTCAACAGGTACGGCAATAGCATCGCTAAGCGGCGTTGCGGCAACAAATGCAACGTTAGCCGCATTAGGAGGTGGTGCAATTGCAGCAGGTGGGGGAGGGGTTGCTTTAGGAACTACAATGCTAGGGGCGGCAACGTTAGGCGTGGGATTATTAGTAGGAGGAGTAATTTTTAGCGTTACAGGCGGAAAATTATCTGATAAAGCAGATGAAGCATATAGACAAATGAAGGAAGCAGAGAAGACAATTAATAAAGTCTGCGATTATTTATCTGAACTGAAAACTGCTTCTAAAAAATATTTCAAAACGCTTAATATGGTTAAAGATAAATACGATGAAAGTTTCAATTATGTGTCATATATAGTAAACAAAATACATAAAACGGATTGGAATGAGTTTATTCCAGAAGAAAAAATGGCAGTAGAGAATACTATTCTTTTAGTTGGATTACTGTACAAAATGTGTCAGGTTAGTTTAGTAAGCAAATCTAATAACGAAAATGAAATGAATGCTGTCAATAAACGAGAGATAGAGAGATCTATTCAGGATGCTGAACGAATAATTGGAGATATTGTATAGACTTAAAAAGTGGTTTCTGAATATATCCAATTTTCCCTACATTGAGATTGAAAATATTTATAAATCCTTTTTTGCATTACTTTTTCTCAAAAAAAATGAACTAAAAAAAATTATAATGACAAAATATGTCCACTTCCCCCTGTATAATTTGGAAAAGAACATAGAAAGGAGGCTTTATCCAGTATAGAAACAAACCTGAAACCAGATGCAGAGACTCCGCCGGAATTGAAGCGAAAACAACAGCAGGAATTAAAGCACTTGCCCCAGGCAAAACAACAGCAGAAAGAAAAGTGCCAACAGAAAAATTAACCAACACAGGGGGATTCAACAAATGAAAATATTGGACAAAATGAAAAAAGAACCAAGGATGATCTTAGCGGTTATAAACTTTATCAGCTTCTTTTTACCATGGGTTTCACTGAATGCATCCGGCAGTACGGAAGTATTCGGCGAGGTGATTTCCACGGGAGAGATCGGGGCCGCTGTTACGGGATTCGGAATCATGGAATACTCATCCATAGGAATCATATGCTATATGATTCCGATCATCCTGTTTGTGCTTCCGTTGATGAAAAGCACAAAGAAAATCACACATTACCTGTATATACTGCTGCCGATTATCGCGATCATTCTGATGTTTCTTGTGAGCATCCTGGTGGGGAGTGCCGGAGGACACTACACCAGCGATTTTTTCAGCGTGCAGACCAGTGTACATAGAATGATCGGGTTCTGGATCGCGGGAATCTGTAATATTGCGGTCATTGTATGGACCGCAGTGAAGGATTTCCATATCAAATCAAAGGACGACTTAAAAAAAAGTTTGAAAAATGCGGATGTCGAAACTATAACCTCTCAGTTTTCCGAAGCGGCAAAAGATTTGGGAAGCAATATTCAGAAATCTGCATTAACGACCTGCCCCAAGTGCGGCGGCAAAGTTCCGAAGGGAAAGAAAATATGCCCCAAATGCGGCTGGAGCCGGAAGGCATGAAAAAAATACGCCCGCATACGAAGGAGAAAAACAGTGGAAGATAAAAAAACAGTGAAAGATAAAGATGGAAAAGCAGAAGTCCAGAGAATCCTGGATAGCTATACAAAGCTATGCGAAGGCCGGATTATCAACAAGGAAGAGGCAGCACTCTGCTATGGAGTAGACGAACGCACAATCCAGCGGGATATAGCAGCTATTAATAAGTTTCTGGCAGAAAGAAGGACCACTGGTGCGGCAGACATGCGGGAAGTGAAACATGAGAAGGAAATGAACGGTTATGTCATGACCGGCCTGGAAGACACATTACTCTCCAACAGCGAGATCCTTGCCGTCAGCAAGATTTTATTAGAGAGCAGGGCATTTACGAAGAAAGAGATCAACGGCATCCTGGATAAGATCGTCAGCGGATGTGTTCCGAAGGAAAGCATGAAGCTGGTGAAGGAACTGATCGGCAACGAGAAGATCCATTATGTAGAGATTGACCATGAATCCTACATTGAAGGGAAACTTTGGGAGATGGCAGGGGCAATCGGCCCCGGACTTGAGAAACGCAATCTGCTGGAGATTCTTTATCAGAAGCAGGAGACATCCGCAGAAGCAGTCAAGCGTATCGTTCAGCCGCTGGCGATTTTGTTTTCGGAATATTATTTTTACCTGAATGCAAATATTGTAGAAAAAAATGAAAGGGGCATCTATGTGCCGAAATACGAGTACCCGGCAGTTTTTCGGATTGACAGGATTAAAGAATACCGCAGAATTGAGGAAAAGATTAAGATAAAGGACAGCGACCGTTTCGAAGAAGGAGAGTTCCGCAAACGGATCCAGTTCATGTATATGGGGCCGCTGATCAAGCTGCGTTTTAAATATTCCGGAAAAAGTATCGAGTCTATCCTAGACAGGCTGCCCACGGCGGTGGTGAAAAGGAAGCCGACCGAGCAGGATCCGGCCTGGGTTCTGGATGCGGAGGTCTATGGAAGAGGCGTGCTGATGTGGCTGCTGACCCAGGGAACCATGGTAGAAGTTGTAGGGCCGCCGCCCGCCCGTCAGGAGATGAAAACCATGCTTCAGGAAATGCTGGCGAAATATGAATAAAACCATTACCGAAAGAAAAAAGTACAAAACGGTTCAGCTGTTTCATTTGGAACTGTAGGAAAATAACTTATACAGACCGCAAAGGATATTTCTTCGTATGCGCAAAAAGAAGAAAAAAAGCCCCCGCATATCTTTAAAATTGAAAAACTTTCCTGTATAATAGAATGGATTTCACGGGATCCATTCTATTTTTAGTGTGGATATAAGGAACTGTCTCAAAATAAGAAGCTGTCATGAAATAACTTTTTATTTTGAAACTGTTTCTAAAGATTTACAAGAAAGGCCGTATCTGTGAATCCATCGAACAGATACGAGAGGTACAGATTTTTTATGGATATTAATCAAAAACTGACACAGGAACTGGATGTAAAGCTCTGGCAGGTGGAAGCGGCGGTGAAGCTGATCGACGAAGGCAACACGATCCCATTTATTTCCAGATACCGGAAGGAAGCCACAGGCTCCCTCAATGACGAGCAGCTTCGGAAGCTCCATGAGCGGCTGATGTATCTGCGCAACCTGGAGGAGAAGAAGGAGCAGGTATTGTCCAGTATAGAGGAACAGGGGAAGCTGACCGAGGAATTGAAATCCCAGATCCTTGCGGCGGAGACCCTGGTCGTGGTGGAGGACCTATACCGTCCTTACCGCCCGAAGCGGCGCACCCGTGCGACGATTGCCAAGGAAAAGGGGCTGGAACCGCTGGCGGCCCTCATCACCCTGCAGCAGACGAAGGAACCTCTGGAGGAGACGGCAAAGGCATATCTTTCCGAAGAGAAGGAAGTCAGGACCGTAGAGGAAGCCATCGCCGGGGCACAGGATATCATTGCCGAATCCATTTCCGACGAGGCGGATTACCGGAGCTGGATCCGGAATACCACCGCCCGGAAAGGTAAGGTGATCTCCGCGGCAAAGGATCCGGAAGCGGAATCTGTATACGAGATGTACTATGAATTTGAAGAGCCGGTGAGCAGGCTGGCAGGTCACAGGATATTGGCATTGAACCGGGGGGAGAAGGAGAAGTTCCTGACTGTGAAGGTGGAGGCGCCGGAGGAGGACATTCTGCGTTATCTGGAAAAAAAGGTCATACGCAAGGACAATCCCATCACCACACCGGTACTCAAAGCAGCCGCGGAGGACAGCTATAAGCGTCTGATCGGTCCGGCCATTGAGCGGGAGATACGAAACGAACTGACAGAAAAGGCGGAGGACGGAGCCATTGAGGTGTTTGGGAAGAATCTGCACCAGCTTCTGATGCAGCCGCCCATCACCGGGCAGGTGGTGCTGGGCTGGGATCCGGCGTTCCGTACCGGATGCAAGCTGGCTGTGGTGGATGCCACAGGAAAGGTGCTGGGGACCACGGTCATATACCCCACAGCGCCGACTACCCCGGCCAAGATCAAGGCATCAAAAGACCTGCTGAAAAAGATCATTCCGAAATATAATATCACCCTGATCTCCCTGGGGAACGGCACTGCTTCCCGGGAATCGGAGCAGTTCATCGTAGACCTTTTGAAGGAAATTCCGGAGAAGGTGCAGTATGTGATCGTGAGCGAGGCAGGAGCTTCCGTGTATTCCGCGAGCAAGCTGGCGACCGAGGAATTTCCGAAGTTTGACGTAGGGCAGAGGAGCGCTGCTTCCATTGCGAGAAGGCTCCAGGATCCGCTGGCTGAGCTGGTGAAGATCGATCCTAAGTCCATCGGAGTGGGGCAGTACCAGCATGACATGAACCAGAAAAAGCTGGGAGAATCCCTTACCGGCGTGGTGGAGGACTGTGTGAATAAAGTCGGCGTGGATCTGAATACCGCTTCCGCCCCGCTGTTATCGTACATTTCCGGGATCAGCAGCACCCTCGCAAAAAATATCGTCACCTACCGGGAAGAAAACGGAAGGTTTACGGACCGGAGGAAGCTTTTAAAGGTTGCCAAGCTGGGACCAAAGGCATTTGAGCAGTGCGCCGGGTTCATGCGGATCCAGGGCGGGGACAATCCATTGGACGCGACTGGCGTCCATCCGGAATCCTACGAGGCGGCGGAAAAGCTTCTCGAAAAGCAGGGCTTTCGGCCGGAGGACATCATCGGCGGCAAGCTGGTGGGATTATCCCTGACCATCAAGGATTACAAAAAGCTGGCGGAGGAACTGGGAATCGGAGAGATCACTTTGCGGGATATCGTAAAGGAACTGGAAAAGCCTGCCCGTGACCCCCGTGAGGAAATGCCCAAGCCGATCCTGCGGACAGATGTGCTGGAGATGAAGGATCTGAAAGAGGGCATGATCTTAAAGGGCACGGTGCGAAATGTGATCGACTTCGGTGTATTTGTGGATATCGGCGTACACCAGGACGGGCTGGTACACATTTCCCAGATTACGGAGAAGTTCATCAAGCATCCGCTGGAAGTGGTGAGCGTGGGCGATATCGTGGATGTGAAGGTCATGAGCGTGGACTTGAAGAAAAAGAGGATCCAACTGACGATGCGGGGGATTTCCTAGCAAAAACCCCAGAAAATCCTTGAAATATAGCCATAAATGATGTAAAATACCATAGCAAGGCATACTTTATGCCAACTGGCAACAGTCGGAATAATGTATGCTTTGTTTGTATTTCCGACACTTTATACAGATAAAGTGTTGAAGCGCTGACTTAAAAAGGAACAAGAGAGGAGAAGCAAAAACAGATGGAAACAATTAGTGCGATCATCAATGATATTGATAAGTTTGTGTGGGACTGGTGGATGATCATCCTGCTGCTCGGTACCCATGTATTTCTGACAATTCGGACAGGATTTATCCAGAGAAAGACCATTTCCAAAGGGATTAAGCTTTCCGTGGTAAAAGATCCGGACGCGGAGGGAGAGGTAAGCCAGTTCGGGGCGCTGTCAACGGCCCTGGCTTCCACCATCGGAACCGGAAATATCATCGGCGTGGGAACCGCGGTTGCAATGGGAGGCCCGGGAGCCGTGCTGTGGTGCTGGCTGACCGGCGTATTTGGGATTGCGACCAAGTACGGGGAATCCCTGATCGCGGTAAAATACCGTGTCAAAACAGAGGACGGCAGAATGCAGGGCGGCGCCATGTATGCTCTGGAGCGGGGCCTGAACATGAAGTGGCTGGGCGTGATCTTTGCGGTATTCGCAGGATTTGCGTCCTTTGGGATCGGATGCGCGACACAGGTCAACGCCATTGCGACAGTCTGTAACGAAAATCTGCACATTCCGAAATGGATCGTTGGACTCGTGATTGCGGTTCTGACAGCCATTGTTATTTTCGGCGGGATCAAGAGCATCGCAAGAGTGTGCGAGCGGCTGGTTCCGTTTATGGCCGTCTTTTATGTGATCGGATGTATCATCATCCTGTGTATCAATTATGATTTTATCATCCCTGCCATCGCAACCATTTTCCGGCTGGCATTTACACCGGGGGCAGCGGCAGGTGGTCTGGTCGGCGGTGGGATCAAGCTTGCGATCCAGTACGGGGTTGCCCGGGGACTGTTCTCCAATGAGTCCGGTATGGGTTCCGCGCCCATCGCGGCGGCAGCGGCACAGACCAGGAATCCGGTGCGTCAGGCGCTGGTTTCTTCCACAGGGACATTTTGGGATACAGTGGTCGTATGTCTGATGACCGGGCTGGTTCTGGTGACGACCATCATGAAGAACCCGACGATCAATGCAAATGAGATTGACAACGGCGGTGTGCTGACTTCCATGGCATTTGCTCAGATTCCATATCTGGGGCCTGTGATCCTGGTTATTGGAATCATTTCCTTTGCTTACTCTACCATCCTGGGATGGGCGTACTACGGAGAGCGGAGCGTGGAATATTTTGCGGGGAAGAAGGGACTGATTCCTTACCGTGTAGTGTATATCCTGGTTGCGGCGGTCGCTCCTGTACTGGCACTGGATCTGGTATGGACGGTTGCGGATATCCTGAACGCATTGATGGCAATTCCGAACCTGGTTGCGGTTCTTCTGCTCTCACCGATCATTGCCAGTGAGACGAAGAAATACATCAACAACCTGGATGCGAAGGACGACACACCGATCCCGGTGATAAAGACGGGGATCGGAGAGAAATCAGGGAACGGGGAGAAATCCAAGCTTAATTGGTGAGGACTGCAGGGGAGAAGTGATTGAAATATGATTGCGATTATAGATTATGACGCGGGCAATATCAAAAGTGTGGAAAAAGCGCTGCTCCTGCTGGGGCAGGAAGTGAAGATCACGGATGACGCACAGGAGATCCTTTCGGCGGACAAAGTGGTGCTTCCCGGAGTCGGCGCCTTCGGGGACGCCATGGGTAACCTGGAACGCCGCAGGCTGGTGCCGGTCATTCGGGAAACAGTGGAAAAAGGAACGCCTTTCCTGGGCATCTGCCTGGGGCTGCAGCTTTTGTTTGAGAGAAGCGATGAGGCGCCGGGAGTTGCGGGCCTTGGAATCCTGCCGGGGGAGATCCTGCGGATTCCTTCGAAAGAAGGCTTGAAAATTCCGCATATGGGATGGAATTCCCTGCGCCTGGAGCATGGCGGACGTCTTTTTGATCAGGTGTCGGAGCAGTCCTACGTGTATTTTGTACACTCCTATTATCTGAAAGCCGGAGAAGAGGAGATCGTGAAGGCATCCACGGAATACGGCGTACATATCCATGCGTCGGTGGAAAAGGGAAATGTATTTGCGTGCCAGTTCCATCCGGAAAAAAGCAGTGAAGTGGGACTGCGGATACTGAGTAATTTTGTGAATATTTAGAACAGCAGTTGCCATGCAGCGGATAGTCTGCGCGGCAGACGGGTCTGAGGTCTGCTGTTCGTTAAAGGCAATACGATAAAAAAGCAGGAGAAAGCGATGCATACAAAGAGAATCATTCCCTGTCTGGATGTGAATGCGGGACGGGTGGTAAAGGGCGTGAATTTTGTAGATCTCAAAGACGCGGGAGATCCGGTGGAGATTGCAAAGGCCTATGATCAGGCCGGTGCGGACGAACTGGTCTTTCTGGATATCACGGCGTCTTCCGATAACAGGAATACGGTCGTGGACATGGTGCGCAAGGTGGCGGAATGCGTGTTTATCCCGTTCACCGTGGGCGGAGGCATCCGGACGGTAGAGGATTTCCGGGCGCTGCTCCGGGAGGGGGCCGATAAGATCTCCATCAATTCTTCCGCCATCAATACGCCGGAGCTGGTGCATGACGCGGCGGAGAAGTTCGGAAGCCAGTGTGTGGTCGTGGCCATTGATGCCAAGAGAAGAACAGACGGAAGCGGCTGGAACATTTATAAAAACGGCGGCCGTATTGACGTGGGACTGGATGCCGTGGAATGGGCGAAAAAAGTAGAAAGCCTGGGGGCAGGCGAGATCCTGCTGACCAGCATGGACTGCGACGGGACAAAGGCAGGGTATGATCTGGAGCTGACCCGTGCCATTGCGGAGCATGTTTCCATTCCGGTCATCGCATCGGGAGGGGCCGGAACCCTGGAGCACTTTCGGGATGCATTGACGGAAGGAAAAGCCGACGCGGCGCTGGCGGCGTCCCTGTTCCACTATAAAGAACTGGAGATCCGGGAAGTGAAGGAGTACCTTCGGAAGGAAGGAATTTCCGTACGCTTATAAGGAGGAGTACATAAGAATGGCAGGAATCAACGGAGACTGGTACGAAGCATTAAAAGAGGAATTTGGGAAGTCTTATTACAAGCAGCTTTTCCAGACAATAAAGCAGGAATACAATACACGGCTGATCTTTCCTCCGGCCAATGACATTTTCAATGCGTTTCATCTGACCCCGTTAAAGGAGGTCAAGGTGGTGATCCTGGGACAGGACCCTTACCACAATCACGGTCAGGCACACGGGCTTTGCTTTTCTGTGCAGAAGGGAGTGAACGTTCCTCCGTCACTGGTCAACATTTACCAGGAGCTTCATGACGATCTGGGCTGTACCATCCCGAACCACGGATGCCTGACAAAATGGGCCGAGCAGGGTGTCCTGATGCTGAATACCGTGCTGACCGTGCGGGCACACCAGGCAAATTCCCACCGGGGGATCGGCTGGGAGGAATTTACGGACGCGGCGATCATGGCTCTGAACGCGCAGGATCGGCCCATCGTATATATCCTTTGGGGCACGCCTGCGCAGAGAAAGGCCAGGATGCTGGACAATCCGCGGCATTTGATCTTAAAGGCGCCCCATCCGAGTCCGCTTTCCGCTGCCCGCGGATTTTTCGGCAGCAGACCGTTCAGCCAGACCAACGCATTTTTGGAGGAGCACGGTCTGGAGCCGATCGACTGGCAGATTGACTAGACAAAAACAGCAGTGCGGCAGACGGCAGTTTTTACGGACGGTACAGGGATTTTTTGCAAAAAAACGGGTTGACAGTCTCCGGCGTGTGTGGTAAAGTTTTTTTAAACCGTTGAGGAAGAGCAAGTACTTTTTGTTTCTGCCGCACAGAGAGCTGCAGGCGGTGGGATTGCAGCGGGCCAGGGCATGGAGGAATGGGCTTCTGAGGGCGAACTGAAGGGGATACTTGTTACAGCGTATCGGACCGCATGACATTGAAGCGGCGGCAGGAGAGCGGTACAGGATCCGCAGTAGGATAGCCGGAGAGAGTACTCCGTTAACAAAGGCGCATATGTCAGTATGCATGAGAGGGTGCTTATAGCACCAAGCCGGGTGGCACCGCAGGAGCGCGGACACGATATTAGATTCGTACAGCTCTTGTCCCTGCAATAGTATGATATTGTGTGGGATGAGGGCTTTTTATTATGCAGGAGAAAACGGTAGGAACCGCGAAAAATTGCAAGTTATTTTTGCATAGTTCCTATAAGGTATATAGAAACCGGACAAAAGCCGGTCATCCCGAAGAAAGCCGCGGCTGCGTCAAGGCCGCAGGATCTGCGGAAAATGAAAGGAGAATAAAACAATGAGTGAGAACAAGATTCCCTACAAGATTTATCTGGAAGAAAGTGAGATGCCCAAGGATTGGTACAATGTCCGCGCGGATATGAAGAACAAGCCGGCGCCGCTTCTGAATCCGGGGACTCACGAGCCGATGACAGCCGAAGAGCTTGGCATGGTGTTCTGTGAAGAGCTGGTGAAGCAGGAGCTGGACAATGACAACCGTCATATCGAGATCCCGAAAAAGATCCGGGATTTCTATAAGATGTACCGTCCGTCGCCGCTGGTACGGGCGTACTGCCTGGAGGAAAAGCTGCAGACTCCGGCAAAGATTTATTACAAGTTCGAAGGAAATAATACAAGCGGAAGCCACAAGCTCAATTCCGCTATTGCACAGGCATTTTACGCAAAGGAACAGGGCCTCAAAGGCGTGACAACGGAGACCGGAGCCGGACAGTGGGGAACCGCGCTGTCTATGGCATGCTCCTATCTGGACCTGGACTGTAAGGTGTATATGGTAAAATGCTCCTACGAGCAAAAGCCGTTCCGGAGAGAAGTGATGCGCACCTACGGCGCCAGCGTGACTCCCTCACCGTCAGAGACGACAGAGGTCGGACGCAGGATCCTGGCAGAACATCCGGGAACCACAGGAAGTCTTGGATGCGCCATCTCGGAAGCGGTCGAGGTTGCCACCCATTCAGAGGGATACCGTTATGTACTGGGCAGCGTTCTGAATCAGGTCCTGCTCCATCAGTCGATCATCGGTGTAGAGACCAAGACGGCCATGGACAAATACGGCATCAAGCCGGATATCATCATCGGATGTGCGGGCGGCGGCTCGAACCTGGGCGGATTAATATCTCCGTTCATGGGTGAAAAGCTGCGGGGCGAGGCGGATTATCAGTTTATCGCGGTTGAGCCGGCATCCTGCCCGAGCCTGACCAGAGGCGTATATGCGTATGATTTCTGCGATACGGGTATGGTTTGCCCGCTGGCGAAGATGTATACCTTGGGAAGCGGCTTCATCCCGTCGGCAAATCATGCGGGCGGCCTGAGATATCACGGAATGAGCTCCGTTCTGTCCCAGCTTTACGCGGATGGCTACATGGAAGCAAGATCCGTAGAACAGACCTCCGTATTTAAAGCGGCAGAACAGTTTGCAAGGGTGGAGGGAATCCTGCCCGCGCCGGAGAGCAGCCATGCGATTCGGATCGCCATCGATGAAGCGATGAAATGTAAAGAGACCGGGGAAGAGAAGACCATCCTGTTCGGCCTGACAGGAACCGGATATTTTGACATGTATGCTTATGAGAAGTTCCACAATGGTGAGATGAGCGATTATATTCCTACGGATGAAGATCTGAAAGCCGGATTAGCAGGGCTTCCCAGGTTCTGAGCATTTCCGGAGAAGGTAATATAACAGCCGGAACCGCATGCTGTAATCCACAGTTCCTTCCACTATCGGACTGTGGATTTTAACAATGTATTTGAAAGTCCCTGCCGGATACAAGACGAATTTGTATGGGCAGGGATTTTTTGGTAAGGAGGAAAATCAGATGTCATATTTTCCCATGTTTATTGAGCTGAAAGACAAGCCCTGCCTGATAGCGGGAGGAGGAAAGATAGCTCTGCGCAAGGCGGAGACACTCCTGGAATTCGGAGCATGGGTCACGGTTGTGGCTCCGGACATCCTGCCGGAGCTGCGGGCGGAGGAAGGCATTGTATGTCGCGAAAAAAGGTTTGAAAGCTGTGATCTGACGGGACAGGAGCTGGTAGTCGCGGCCACCGGCGACCCGGAAGAGAATCATCGGATCAGTCGGGCATGCCGGGATAGGAAGATCCCGGTCAATGCGGTGGATCAGAGGGAGGACTGCAGCTTTCTCTTTCCTGCTTATCTGAAAGAAGGGGAAGTGGTGGCAGCGTTTTCCAGCGGAGGACAGAGTCCGCTCATTTCCCAATATCTGAAAGCACAGGCCATGCCGGCAATGACTTCCCTGCTGGGGGAACTGGCAGAAATATTGGGAGCCCTGCGGGAAAGGCTGAGACATTTGGGTTCGGAGAGTATGAGAAAAACAATCTATCAGGAAATTTTGGAGATGGGCCTGAAAACGGGTGAGGTTCCTTCTTCTGAAAAAATAGATGAGATCATATTACAAAATATGAGGAAAGGATGAACGGATCATGGAGAGAATGAGAAGACTGAGAGTCAGCCCGGCCATGCGGAGCATGGTGAGGGAGAACCATCTTCGGGTGGACGAGCTGATCTGCCCGATCTTTGTCATGGAGGGAGAAAACCTGTGCCGCCCGGTGGATTCGATGCCGGGCATCTGCCAGTATTCCATCGACCGGCTGCCGGAGGAGCTGGACCGGATCGTGGAAGCCGGGATTTTGTCGGTCCTTTTGTTCGGAATTCCCGCCCACAAGGATGAAGTGGGCAGCGGCGCCTATGACGATCAGGGAATCGTGCAGCAGGCCATTCGTCTGATAAAATCGCAGGAAAAATACAGAGATCTGATCGTGATCGCGGATGTCTGTCTCTGCGAGTATACCTCCCACGGACACTGCGGTCTGGTGAAGGAAGGGATCATCCTGAATGACGAAACCCTGCCGCTTTTAGCCAGGACCGCAGTCAGCTATGCCGGAGCCGGGGCGGATATCATCGCGCCCAGCGACATGATGGACAACCGGGTAAGGGCCATCCGGGAGGCTCTGGACGGGAACGGATTTGTCCAGATTCCTATCATGGCATACAGCGCCAAATTTGCTTCCGGATTTTACGGGCCCTTCCGTGACGCGGCCCACTCGGCGCCGGGCTTCGGCGACCGCAGGACCTACCAGATGGATCCGGCAAATGGACGGGAAGCCCTGCGGGAGGTGGAGGAAGACCTGCTGGAAGGGGCGGATCTGATCATTGCCAAGCCTGCCATGGCCTATATGGATATCATAAAGGAGATTACCGCGTCTTATAATGTGCCGGTGGTGGCCTACAATGTGAGCGGGGAATATTCCATGGTGAAGGCGGCAGCAGAAAACGGATGGATTGATGAAAGGAAGATCGTCCTGGAGATTTTGGTGGGCTTAAAGCGCGCCGGGGCAAAGATGATCATTACGTATCATGCTCTGGATGCCGCAAGGTGGATTCGGGAAGGAGAATAGAAATGGATACAAGATCAAGAGAGCTGTTTGAAGCGGCAAAACGCCATATTCCGGGGGGAGTGAACAGTCCGGTGCGCGCTTTTGGCTCCGTAGGACGGACACCCCGGTTTATAGCGTCCGCCCATGGAAGCAGGATCGTGGATGTGGATGGAAATGAGATGATCGATTATGTCTGCTCCTGGGGACCGGGAATCCTGGGACATGCCCATCCACGAGTGATCGAAAAGGTCCGGGAGGCGTGCGGATACGGGCTGACCTACGGCGCGCCTACGGAACAAGAGGTGCAGATGGCGGAATTGCTTGCGGAGCTGATCCCGTCCATGGAGGTGAGTCGTCTGGTCAGCTCCGGCACGGAGGCGGTGATGAGCGCGATCCGGGTAGCGAGGGGGTATACGCAACGGGACAAGATCGTCAAATTTAAGGGCTGCTATCATGGGCATTCGGACGGGCTTCTGGTCAAGGCTGGTTCCGCCGCATTGACCACCTCAGTGCCGGACAGCGCCGGAGTTCCCGCGGATTATACAAAAAATACCCTGGTGGCCCTGTACAATGATCCGGCTTCGGTGGAAGCGCTGTTCCAGGCCAATCCGGAAGAGATTGCCGCCGTGGTGGTGGAGCCGGTTGCGGCCAATATGGGAGTGGTGCCCCCAGCTCGCGGCTTTCTGGAATTTTTGCGGGAAATTACGAAACAAAACGGCGCGCTTTTGATCTTTGATGAAGTGATCACAGGCTTCCGGCTGGCGCTTGGCGGCGCCCAGGAGTATTTTCATGTGACGCCAGATCTGACGACTCTCGGCAAAATCGTGGGAGGCGGAATGCCCATCGGTGTCTACGGAGGGAAGCGCGGGATCATGGAAATGATCTCACCGCTGGGGCCGGTGTACCAGGCGGGAACCCTGTCAGGAAACCCCATTGCGACGGCAGCAGGGCTGGAAACCCTCCGGATTCTCAGAGAAGATCCCGGTATCTACCAAAGGCTGGAGGAAAAGGCAGTACGGATCGCCGAGTCAGTCAGGGAAGCTGCCGGGGAGGCCGTATGCGTCAACCGGATCGGCTCCCTTTTGAGCATCTTTTTTACTCCGGAGCAGGTGACGGATTATGAGAGCGCTGTATCTTCGGATACCGCATGGTATGCAGAATATTTCGGATATCTGCTGGATCATGGGATTTATACGGCGCCCTCCCAGTTTGAGGCGATGTTTGTATCGGATGCCCATACCGGGGAGGATATCGAAACCACCTGCCGGGTCATCCGGGACTGCCTGCGCAGAATGATATAGACCCGTCTCAACTGTATTAGGAACTGTAGGAAAATAACTTGTGCAGACAAGTTGAGAGGCATAAGTTTTTTTCATGCATTTCCTTACATGTGACGCGAAAAACAGACGGAGGAAGTTTTTTCAGATAGAAGGAGAGACAGCGGGATGCAATTTGGATTTTTGGGAATCAATTATAAAAACGCGAGCCTTGATATCCGCGATAAAACCGCGTTTACGGATGCGATGAAGCTGGATTTTTTCCGAAAGGCCGAAGCTGCGGGAATCCAGCAGTGCATGGTGCTGTCCACCTGCAATCGGAGCGAGGTTTTTTATTTTTATATAGAAGAAAGACAATGTGAAGCGCTGTGTCAGATCTACGAGGAAATGTTTCCGGCTGTGGAGGTGAAGGCGTATCTGGTCACGCTCTCGGGGGAGGCGGCTTTTGTCTACCTGTTCCGGATTGCGGCGGGACTGGAATCTCTTGTTCTGGGAGAGGACCAGATTCTGGGCCAGGTGAAGGATGCTCTGGATTACGCCAGGACTATGGGATACGGGGGCAAGGAATTAAACAAGGTTGTCCGGGATGCCGTTGCCTGTGCCAAGCGGATCAAAACTGGATTGAAGATCAGCGAAAAACCGCTGTCCGTCAGCTATATTGGTATCCGGAAGCTGGAAGAAGCCTGCGGGATCGCCGGGAAACGGATCCTTGTGATCGGCAGCGGAAAAACGGCTGTGCTGGCTTTGAAATATCTTTTTGAATATCAGGCAGTCCGCATATCTGCATGCAGCAGGACAGACGCGCATGCCAGACGGCTGCGGGAGGAATTTCCTGAAATAGAAATCATTTCTTATGAGGAAAGATATGAAGTTCTGAAAAAATGTGATATTGTAGTATCAGCTACAGCGTCCCCACATCTGGTCCTACGCCGGGAGGATTTTGTACCGAAAAGGCGCCTGACCATGCTGGATCTGGCAGCGCCCAGGGATGTGGATACCGCATTTGCAGAGGAACCGCGGGTCACGCTGATCAACCTGGACACACTGCAGGAGATTGCGGCCAGCCACCGGAGGGAAAGGGAAGCTCTGGCAGAGAAAAGCCGGGAAATGATCAGAGAAGCGCTGCAGGAAACAATGGGCTGGTTGTTGCAGAGCCGGATGGACTCTACCATTGAGTCGCTGCAGCAGCGATGCGGGGAGATCGTAGAGGACAGCTATACATATCTGAACCGGAAGATGGAACTTGGAGAACGGGAGAAAAAATTGCTGAAAAAGGTACTCAATGCCTCTTTGCAGCGGCTTCTGCGGGAGCCGATCCGGGAGCTGAAACGCCTGGATACGGAGGAAGAGCAGGAAGAGTATCAGCGGTTGATCCGACAGCTTTTTCAGATCTGATCTTAACAGAAAAAACGGCTGCGCTGGAAAGCAGCCTGTAATTTGCGGGCTGTCCCTGGGACAGTCCCTTATTTTAACAGTAGAAAGAGATGAGGTATGTATGAAGTATACAATCGGCACACGAGGCTCGAAGCTGGCACTGGCACAGGCGGAATATGTGCGGGACAGGCTTGCGCAGGCATATCCGGAGGAAGAATTTGAGCTCCAGATCATCAAAACGAAGGGGGATCTGGTTTTGGACAAGCCCCTTCATGAGATCGGCGATAAAGGCGTATTTGTCAAAGAAATTGAGGAAAAAATATGGTCCGGCGAGGTACAGATCGGTGTGCACAGCATGAAGGATATGCCCTCCCATCCCGCGCCCGGACTTCTGTTTGCAAAGGCATGGAAGCGGGAGGACCCCAGGGACGCGCTGATCCTTCGGGAAAAAGAACGGCTGGAGGACCTGCCGAAGGGGGCCGTCATCGGGACCGGCAGCAGACGCAGGGAATTTCAGATCAAGCGTCTGCGCCCGGATCTGCGTGTCGTGAATATCCGCGGAAATGTGGACACCAGACTCCGCAAAATGGAAGAAGAAAAGCTGGACGGCATCATTTTGGCGGCAGCAGGCCTCCGGCGTCTGGGAATGGAGGAGCGGATCACCCTGTATCTGGAGCCGGAGGAGATGATCCCCGCCCCTGCCCAGGGAATTCTGGCTCTGGAGATCCGGGAGGGGGAGACGGAGCTTTTGAAGCTTTTGGATGCGCTCAGTGATGAAGAGACGGAACAGGCGGCTGCTGCGGAAAGGGGATTTTTGCGTGAAATCGGCGGGGACTGTCATGTTCCGGTGGGAGCTGTATGCAGGAAAGGAGCGGACGGACTCTATCAGTTGGATGCCATGTTTGGAAATGAGACGGGGAGCAGGCTGGCTTATGCGGCAGTCCGGGGAACTGTTCCGGAGCGGCTTGCAAAAGAAGCAGCTGCTCAGATCCGCCGCCAGATGGCAGGAACCGTATCACTGGTGGGCGGCGGTCCTGGAGATCCGGGGCTGATCACGGTGAAGGGGCTGCAGGCGCTTCGGGAGGCAGACTGCATTATCTATGACAGATTGTCCTCCCCGGAGCTTTTGGACGAGGCAAAGCCGGGCTGTGAGCTGATCTATGTGGGAAAGGCGGATCACCGCCATACGATGGAGCAGGAGGAGATCAATCAGCTTCTGGCGGAAAAAAGTATGCGGTATGAAAAAACAGTCCGCTTGAAGGGCGGGGATGTGTATGTGTTTGGACGAGGCGGCGAGGAAGGACTGCTCCTGGCGGAAAAAGGAGTCTACTTTCAGGTGATCCCGGGAATCAGCTCCGCCATTGGGGGACTGGCCTATGCCGGGATTCCCGTTACCCACCGGGGAAAAGCACAGGGCTTTCACGTAGTGACGGCCCACAACAGCAGGGACGGGCTGGCGGAGATTGACTTTGAAGCAATGGCAAAAGGAAAAGAAACCTGTGTCTTCCTCATGGGACTGCGTAAGGTAGAAGAGATTGCGTTCGGGCTGATGGAGGCCGGCATGTCTCCGGATACGGAGGCAGCAGTGATCTCCTGCGCCGCCACTCCCGAACAGAGAACCTGTACGGCGGATCTGGCTCATATTGGGGAAACGGTCAGAGAGGCCGGACTGGTTTCTCCGGCGGTCATTGTGGTGGGGAAGGTGGTTTCTCTCCGGACCAGCCTGAACTTTTATGAGAATCGTCCTTTGTTCGGAAAACGCTTTTTGATTCCGAAAATCGGGGAAAAATCCACCGAATTGAAAGCGCTTTTGCGGCAGCAGGGCGCGGCGGCGGATGAGATTCAGGTGGGAAGGATCGTGCGCGCGGAACGGATATTTTCCGCAGGGGAAATGAAGCAGGCGGACTGGCTGATCTTTACAAGCCAAAACGGGGTAGAAGCATTTTTTGAAGGTCTTGAAAAAAGCAGGCTGGACATACGCTGCCTGGCCGGGTGCAGGATTGCGGCCATCGGCGGAAGGACCGCAAAAATGCTGGAGGGTCATGGGCTTTACACGGATCTGATCCCGGATGAATTTCACAGTGACGCGCTGGCGGATGCGCTGAAAAAGCAGATTTCTCCCCAGGATCGGGTCTGGTATCTGAAAGCCGGAAACGCAGACAGACATTTGAAAGCGGCACTGGAAGACTGTTGCCGGTTCGAAGAAATTGAAGTTTATGAGAACCAGGCAGTGAAGCCTGATCTGGAAAAGCTGCCAAAACCGGAGGAGTACGACGGAATCTTGTTTACCTGCGCATCCTCTGCAAGGCGCCTGCTGGAAGCTGCGGGAAACGAATGGAAGCAGTGCCGGGCATTCAGCATTGGTCCCAAGACGACCGCATGTCTGAAAGAATGCGGTATGGAACGGATCACAGAAGCAGACCGGGCTGATTATGAGGGAATGATTGGTATTTTACAAGTTTTTTTTAAAATAAGTTGACAAAGTGATTTTTTTGTATTAGAATGGCCGACGTAATATTTTTGTAATAATTGTAATAAAATCGAAAAAATATACATATAATTTATAAGAAAATATTTACAATTTTGCAAAAAATAGGAGGTTGGAGTATATGATACAAAATAAAAAAATCATTGCGTTACTTATGGCGGCTACGACCGGTCTGGTGATGTCATCTGAATTTGAGAGTGAAGCAGCAGACCGTATGATGAATATGGAACAGATGAAGCTCCTGGGAGAGTACAAGCTTGCACAGCCCTATGGATTTACAGATGCGCCCGAGGAGGCGCTGCTGGATCTGAAAAAAGCAGCAATGGAGGCAGAAGAGCGCTACCAGGAAATGAAGCGGAAGGAAGAAGAGGAACGGGAAAGAAGAGCAGCTGAGGAGGCCAGAAAGGCAAGGGAAGAAGCCGAGAGGATCGCTGCAGAGGAGCAGGCAGCAGCGGAACAGGCAGCGATGGAACAGGCAGCGGCTCAGCAGGCAGCGGCAGAACAGGCAGCAGCGGAGCAGGCAGCAGTACAGCAGACGGCAGCCTACAGCGCGTCTGCCAGCGATCAGACACTTCTTGCAGCCATCATCTTCTGTGAAGCCGGCAACCAGCCTTATGAGGGCCAGGTGGCGGTAGGAGCCGTGATCCTGAACCGGGTGCGCAGTGCTGTATATCCAAACAGCATTGCAGAGGTGATCTATCAGTCCGGACAGTTCGGGCCTGCGATGAGCGGATGGCTGGATACCGTTCTTGCCAGCGGCGGCTATACAGATACGGCTATGCAGGCAGCAGCGGACGCGCTGGCAGGCAGCAATCCGATCGGAGATTGTCTCTACTTCGGATGCGGAAACTTTGGAATTCAGATCGGAGATCATTTCTTCCATTAAGATCAGATGGAGTTTCTTCTATATTAAATGAGTAATCGTGATCCATAAGTAAGCATGAAAAAGTGTGCGTCAAAACGCACGCTTTTTTTCAATCTTTAAGAAATCTTAAGAATATTTTGTAGAGATAATACGTTTTTCGTTATATAATAAAAACATAGTTTGTAATTTTAAGAATACGCAGAGGAAAGGAGGGGGAAAGTGGACAAGGTAATTGAGGTAAAGAATCTGTATAAATTGTACCGGGTGGGTAATTCTGTTGTGCGTGCGCTGAACGGCGTAAGCTTTGAGGTTTACCCGGGAGAGTTCTGCGCGATTGTCGGGACCTCCGGTTCTGGAAAATCTACACTTCTGAACATGCTGGCAGGCCTGGAGAAGCCGACAAAGGGGGAAGTCATTGTCAGCGGACAGCATATGGAAAACCTGAATGAGGATGGCCTTGTAAAGTTCCGTCGGGAGAATGTGGGCTTCATTTTCCAGTCATTTCATCTGATCGGAACCATGAACGCCCTGGAAAATGTAGCTCTGCCCTTAAGCTTCCGGGGAGAGGCAAAAGGAAGCCGCCTCAGGAAAGCGGACAAGATGCTGGATCTGGTGAATCTGAGGAAGCACAAAAAGCATATGCCGAATCAGATGTCCGGCGGTCAGCAGCAGAGAGTCGGTGTGGCAAGGGCTCTGGTAGTGAACCCGAAGATCATCTTTGCGGATGAGCCGACCGGCAATCTGGATTCCCACACATCAGAAGAGGTGATGCATCTGATGCAGAAGGTAGTACGAGAACAGAAAAAGACACTGGTTATGGTAACGCATGATAACCATCTGGCGACTTATGCCGACCGGATTTTTCATATCATAGACGGCGAAATCGTTAGGATTGAGGATAACCGCCAAAAGGAAAATTCGTCCAATCTGGAGAGTGTAGGAAGGCATGGTTTGGACGGCGGCGAGGAAGGTTTATAGAGTAAGGAACTGTAGAAAATGGAAAGAGAGGAACAGGATTCATGAAAAAATGGAAGCAATGGACAGGAATTTTTCTGGGCCTGTCGCTGGCGGTTTCCTGTGTGCCGGTGATACATAGTCAGGCAGGATACGATGCGGCACATACATGGGCTGCCGCGGCAGGAGTTTCGGGTATGGGAATTATGTCGGCGACGACAGGGACGGCGGATCCGGACGGTAATCCGACTAATGTGTCTGGTACAGCAGATCCGCCAGACGCGGATTCCGGAAATTCCCTGTCTACGATCCGCATTTCCGTAGGAAACGGACAGGCAACCCCCCAATATCAGGCAGGGCAGAAGGTGGATAAGCTGACGGTCACCGTAAAAAACAGCGGTGTTTCCAGCGCGCAGAACGTAGTGATCACTCCCGTCATTAATGCTGCGGAGGAATGGCCTTTTGAGATCGACAGCATGAATTATGAACAGGAGCTGAAAGAAATCCAGGCCGGAAAATCGACAGAGGCTATCTGGTCTGATCTGAAGGTCCGCGAAGACGTGGAGACCAAATCCTATAAGCTGGTGTTCCGCATTTCCTATGACGATGGAAAAAAGGAATATGAATGCGAGAAGTCTGTCTATGTAAAAACCGCTGGGACAAAAGGAAACGAGCCGGAGGAGCCGGGATATCCGCCCTACCCTCCGATCATTATCAACCCGCCGTCAGTCGAGCAGCCGGGGGATCAGCCTTCCGACGGGCAGCCGGAGGAGCCGGACCAGGGAGACATGGGGGAAGGCGGCGTATATAACGGCGATATCTCGGCAGTTGGAGGCGGAGGCGGTTCTGATGAAAGGAAAGGGGTTCCGCGGGTCATTGTGACCGGATTCAACACCGAGCCGGGAGCCGTGAACGCGGGAAGCAATTTCCGGCTCATCGTCCACGTGAAAAATACATCTACAACAACGGCAGTTTCCAATATGCTCTTTGATTTTCAGGCGCCTTCCGCGGGGACAGAAGCGGCTGCGGAAGCACCGGCGTTTTTGCCCTCATCCGGGGCCAGCTCCATTTATCTGGACCAGATTCCGGCAGGGGAGACGAGGGATGTTGCCATTGACCTGAATGCCAGGGCGGATCTGGTGCAGAAGCCCTACAGCATCAATATGTCCATGCTCTACGAGGATTCTAATGCGTCTCAGTACGAGGGAAGCTCCAGCCTGGCAATCCCCATCTACCAGGCGGCTAGGTTTGAATTCAGCGAGATCGAGCTGTCGCCGGCCAGCATCGAGGTGGGACAAGAGGCAAATCTGATGTGCAGCCTGTACAATACCGGCCGTGTGAAGCTTTACAATGTAAAGGTGAAGTTCATGGGCGACGGCATCAGTGCCAAGGAAGTATTTGTGGGCAATCTGGATTCCGGCGCCACAGGAACCATTGACGGGATGCTGACCGGAGAATCCGAGATCATGCCCGGGACAAAGTGTAAAATGGTCGTAACCTATGAAGACGAATCCGGGAACCCCTCCTCCAGAGAGGAGGAATTCGAGATCCAGGTGACGGCTCCTATGGAAATGGATATGGGAGATATGGAGATGATGGGGGAGATGCCGGAGGAAGCGAAGGGATTTCCGGTCATTCCGGTTGTCATTGCGGCGGCGGTCATTCTGGTGATTGTTCTGGCCGTGGTTCTGACCCGCAGAAGGAAGAAAAAACGGGCACAGGCAGAAGAGGAGGATTTAGTGGATGAGGTGGATCGATTTACTGAGGATGAGTAGCGGAAACCTCAAAAAGAGAAAGCTCAGGACCTTTCTGACAATCCTGGGCGTGGTGATCGGTACGGCTTCGATCGTAGTCATGATCTCCCTCGGGCTTGGGATGCAGCAGTCCATGTACAAGCAGATCGAGCAGGCGGGAGGCATGACGGCCATTACGGTGACCGGACAGGATGCGGGCGGCGGTATGTACTATTTTTCAAATGGCTCGGAGGAGGGCGAAGCGACGAAATATGTCACCGATGATGCCATTACGGAGATAGAACAGCTGGAGCATGTGAAAAGCGTGACTCCGTCTCTTACCATGAGCTCTGTCATCCTGAGCGGAAATTACTATGGCTATATCCAGTTGGTAGGCATGACTCCGGATGAACTGGAGAGGCAGAATATGGAGCTTGTGGAGGGCAGCCGTATGCCGGAAACCAATTCTGCAAGCCTGGAACTGGTCATTGGAAATATGGTTCCCATGGATTTTTATGAAAAGGGTTCCAACAAAGGATATTGGGAGACGCAGCAGCTTCCGGATATTGATTTTATGAAGGACCCAGTGTTCCTGGTTTTGAGCCAGGAGGACTATTTTAACGCGCAGTCAGGTACTAATTCCGGGACATTTGGTTCGGAGGGGAATTCCGCACCGGTGAAAGCGCCGAAAAAGTATGTGGTTCAGGCCAGCGGAATGATGTCCGGAGGAATCGAGACCTACAAGAATGGTTCCTATAACGTATACTGTGATATCTGGACATTAAAAAACTTTCTGCAGAAGGAATACAGGGGAAGAGCCATTCCCGGACAGCCTAAGACACAGACGGGAAAGCCTTATAAGTTCTTCGCCTATACCAATGCCATGGTGCAGGCAGATGATATCGATCACGTAGAGGATCTGGCCGCAACCATCCAGGGGATGGGCTACAGGACCAGCACCAATGCGGAATACCTGAAAAGCGCACAGCAGGAGTTTGCCATGATCGAGGCGGTGCTGGGCGGAATCGGCGCTGTGTCGCTGTTCGTAGCGGCCATCGGAATTGCCAACACGATGATGATGTCCATCTATGAGAGGACGAAGGAAATCGGAGTCATCAAGGTGCTGGGCTGCAGCCTGCGCAATATCAAGCAGATGTTCCTCCTGGAAGCCGCGTTTATCGGCTTTATCGGAGGTCTGGCAGGCAATATCCTGAGCTTTCTGCTGTCCTTTGCGATCAATGTGGTTACTGCCCACGGCGGAGCTATGGGATTGGACAGCGATATATCCTACATACCGGTGTGGCTGGTGGCCGCATCCATGGGATTTGCCGTGCTGGTGGGTATGGTAGCCGGCTACTTTCCGGCACTGCGCGCCATGCGCTTGAGTCCGCTGGCAGCGATCCGGAATGAATAAGAAGCTGTAGAAAAACAGAAAAGAAAAGCAAAGAGACAGCGGAACCGGGACGGACGCTGTCTCTTTCATGACGCGGTATTCAGCATGCAGATGATTTCTGCCTGTATGATTTTTACATAGCTATTCTTCGATTACCTGGATTTCAAGATAGTCAAAATCAATGGAATCCACAAAATTATCCTGGTAAAACCGTGCCTTGCTGTGACGCTTAAATTCTGCGACCGTGGCATCCAGCCAAATAGGCTTGCTCAGGTCAAATTCATAGCAGATGGCATCCAGTGCGTTGAAAATCTTATGTGTACGTGTGTCATCGCTCTCATCACAGATCACCGTGTCGCAGACCATGCGGTTATCCTTCCATTCTTTTCCCCATAAACGGAACATATCGAAAACTCTCCTTATTTTCAGTAAGGAACTGCAGAAAAATAAGTGATACGGATAAGTCAGGATGTATCAGTTATTTTCTTAAAGTTCCTAGAGTAAATACCAAATCCAGTATATCATCAGACAGGGGAAAAGAAAAGAGAGGAAATTTAATGACAAAAGAGAAAAATCGTGATATGCTATTTTACAATGTAAAAGGTAATATGACATAAAGACGGAAAGTAACCTGTTATGGGGGAAGAAAAGATGAAAAGTGCATTGGACAGAATTTTTGTAGACGGACTTGGCGGAATGGCTCAAGGGCTCTTCGCCACATTGATCATTGGGACAATCATCCAGCAGATCGGCCTGTTCGTAGGAGGAGACACGGGCAATTTGATCTATCTGGCCGGGAAGATGGCGGCAGCCATGACAGGAGCCGGGATCGGCGTGGGGGTTGCAAGAAAATTTCAGGCGGATCAGCTGGTGGTCGTGTCAGCCGCTACGGTGGGGATGATCGGCGCCTTTGCCGGCAAGCTGCTCTCAGGCGAGGTGATGCAGGACGGCGGCACCATGGTATTTGCAGGGCCAGGAGAACCGCTGGGGGCATTTGTGGCGGCCTATATCGCAATCGAGATCGGAATCTTGATCAGTGGGAAGACAAAGCTGGACATCATCCTGACACCTTTGGGATGTATCGGCGCGGGAACGCTGGTGGGGATCTTTGTGGGTCCGCCCATATCAAAGTTTATGGCCTGGCTGGGATCGCTGATCAACTGGGGGACAGAGCAGCAGCCGTTCCTCATGGGAATCGTAGTTTCCGTCCTGATGGGAATGATCCTGACCCTTCCGATCAGTTCGGCGGCGCTGGGCATCATCCTGAACCTGTCCGGGCTTGCGGCCGGAGCAGCTACGATCGGATGCTGCTGCAATATGGTGGGGTTTGCCGTGGCCAGCTTCCGGGAAAATAAATTCGGAGGGCTGCTGGCCCAGGGGATCGGAACCTCCATGCTGCAGGTGCCTAATATCGTACGCAGACCCTTGATCTGGCTTCCGGCAATTCTTTCCAGTGCAATTCTGGGACCGGTCGGAACCATGCTGCTACATATGACAAGCAATGCCACAGGTTCCGGCATGGGGACTGCCGGTCTGGTAGGACAGATCATGACATGGCAGGTCATGACCCAGACAGAATCAGCCACCATAGTCCTGGTGAAGATCCTGGTGATCCAGATCCTCCTTCCGGCAGTGCTGACCTGGGTGATTTCAGAATTTATGCGTAAGAAGAACTGGATCCGCTATGGGGACATGGGGTTGGACCTGTAACCGTTTTACAAACGTATACCCAGAGGGGCATCCCATCATGGCCATGCGGCCGTTTCACAAGGTATCCCCAAGGGCATCCCATTATGGACATACGGCCATTATATAAGGTATATTGTATAAAAATCACCAGATTTTTTTGTGCAGATCATTTATCACAAAACTGCCTGGTGATTTTTATGTGGATGAGAACTGCGTCAGTTGTTCATTATAATGATCAATATACATAAATATGCATGTATTTTGAATAAACAGAGAATTCGGTTGAATAGATGGGCTGTACGTGATATGATAACATTTAGGACTGTAAAAAAGCGGGGGGCTGTATGCCCGAAACCGCTGCTTTACTGGGCGGATGTCCTGCGGCAGAGTGCAGGGCGCCGTGAACAGTAAAGGATACTTGAGTAAGGAGGTGATCAATTGAGGGGAGAACAACAGATGCAGGATGCAATCAGGAATTATGAGGACGTAGACAGCTGGAAGACAGTGATTTTTCTGTATAACGCAGCCCTGAAGGAAGTTGGGACCAAGCTTGAGATCTTGAACGATGAATTTCAGCACGTACATAAATACAATCCAATCGAGCATATTAAAACAAGAATCAAAACACCGGAGAGCATTGTAAAGAAGCTGAAGCGTTACGGCCGGGAGACTTCCATTGTAAATATGGTAAAATATATCAACGATATCGCGGGAGTCCGTCTGATCTGTTCTTTCACCTCGGATATATACCAGCTGGCTGAGATGATCGGAAATCAGAGTGATCTGAAGGTACTGTCGATCAAGGATTATATCAAGAATCCGAAGGAAAGCGGATATAAGAGCTATCACATGCTTGTGTCTGTGCCAATTTTTCTTTCCGACAGCGTTGTGGATACAAAGGTTGAGATTCAGATCAGAACAATAGCAATGGATTTCTGGGCAAGTCTTGAGCATAAGATTTACTATAAATTCGAAGGAAACGCACCAGAGTATATCAGCAGGGATCTTCGGGAGTGCGCCCAGATGGTTGCGGAGCTGGATGACAAGATGCTTTCACTGAATGAGGCGATCCAGGCATGTCTGGATGATATATAAGGCTGTCTTAGAGACGGCCTTTTTTATACCATCATATGCAGAAAAGCTGTAGGCGGCAGATGTTCTGTACATCGGAAATTGCTTTTTTTGCCCTGCCCGGCAGGAGGAAATTGCTCTAAAAAGGGAGGATGCCGGGTGACTGATCTCTCAATCCCCGGCATGTATTATGAAAAAGTTTATTCAAGTAATCTTCTGACGTCTGCTTTAGGTATCAAATGCATTCTTCATTTGATATTTTTAGTATATCCGTGAGAAATGAAGAAAACGTGATGATAAAGTGAAGGTTTTTTAAATGATAAATGAACAATCTGTGAACTGTGTTAGCAGACGCAAAAGTGCGGTAGTACGGATTTCGCGAATGGATGAGCAGGCTGGAATTTTCAGGGAACTCAGCAAAGGATTTAGAAAAATGTAAGAAAAGGCAGGAAAAATTTATGCGGATGGCACTTGGAAAGTGTGGAAGATTGTGCTATCCTAAAAGCGAAGTTTTTTTGGAGATACGTTTTCAGGACAGTGAGATATGAGAGAACATCTTGGAAGGCTTTCAGGTTTCAGGACTGAGGAGGGAACAATATGACGAAGAGTGAATTTCTTGCACAGCTGAAAAAAGCATTGCAGGGCAATCTGAGCAGCAGCGCGGTGCAGGAGAATATGGACTATTATGACCGATATATTATAGAAGAGACGGCAAAAGGAAAAAGCGAGCAGGAAGTGGTGGACATGCTTGGCGATCCCTGGATCCTGGCACGGACGATCACCGATGCCAGTGACGGGACGGACTGGGAGACCGTACATGAGGCAGGAAGTGACAGAGGCGCTTCCTCTTATGAGGATCGCGGCTCTCAGCAGGATCGCAAGGGGACGCATATGTTTGCTCTGAACACCTGGATACACAGAATTCTTTTGATCCTGTTTGTGGTCATGGTCATTCTTCTGGTCGTTGCCATTGTCAGGGGAGTTGTCGCTCTTCTGGCCCCTATACTGGTGCCGATCCTCATTGTAATGATCGTGGTCCGCATATTCGGAGGCCGGCGATCGTGAAGCACAGAGAACAGTAAAGTTACAGGATGCGTCTGGTCAGGGTGTATCCTGTAAATCAGTAAAAGACCGATGGGGGAGCCATCGGTCTTTTGAGGGGAGTATAAATAATTAATAAGGGGTTGTAGAAAGTATACTTTCTACAAATCTTAGTATAATATATGAAATTGGAAAATGCAAGCAAAAATGAAAAATTCTTTATAAAAATTAAAAGAAAATGGCTTAAAATGGGCTAAAATCGAAAATGAGCTGGAATTTGATGCATAAAAAATCAAAATGGAGAGAGAATAGGAGTGTACTAAATAAATTTCAGGAGGAATTTACTCATGGCAAAGAATACTAACAACTCAAATTCAAACAGCAACAGCTCATATTCATCTTACGCAGATGAGAGCAACAAGAACTCTTCTAACAAGAATGTACAGAACAAGAACAGCTCTAACGCACAGAATAAGAACTGTCACCAGAGCAACAGCCAGAACAAGAACGCATACGACGAGAAGAACAACTACTAGTCAGCATGCAGTAGCAGCAGAGACGTGATACTCACGACTGATTTGATCGGCTGCGAGTATAGATCAGGGGCGTAGTAAATTCAGCTTTACTACGCCCCTGATTTATAGTAAGATAATAAATGTCCGAGCAGGACGATGCGGTTAACGCATTGCCTTGTATGAACCAGGATTATTTGATTTGAAGGAGGTATTCATGGAAAGGGTAGAATTGATTGCTCCCTGTCACTTTGGTTTGGAATCGGTGCTGAAAAGAGAGATTC
The DNA here is from genome assembly GCA_910573785.1 of Lachnospiraceae bacterium. Taxonomy (GTDB): domain Bacteria; phylum Bacillota; class Clostridia; order Lachnospirales; family Lachnospiraceae; genus Schaedlerella. Next base: position 64,480 of record CAJSZT010000031.1, read on the forward strand.
TGGATCTGGGATACGAGATTATCAAGGTGGAAGACGGCCGGGTAACCTTTCAGGGGGATATGAAGGCAGTCTGCAGGGCCAACATATTTCTAAGAACGGCAGAGAGGATTCTGTTAAAGGCCGGGGAATTTCAGGCAGTTACATTTGACGAGCTTTTTGAAAAAACAAAGCAGATTCCATGGGAAAACTATATCCCTGCAAACGGCCGGTTCTGGGTAACTAAGGCCGCGTCAGTAAAGAGCGCGCTGTTCAGTCCTTCTGATATACAGTCTATTATGAAAAAAGCGATGGTAGAGCGGATGAAAACCTGCTATCACAAGGAACGGTTTCCGGAGGACGGCGCGTCCTACCCGATCCGTGTCTTTTTCATGAAAGATATCGCAACGATTGGTATCGATACATCCGGAGTATCATTACATAAGCGGGGGTACCGCCAGCTTTCCAGCAAAGCTCCCATTACAGAGACTCTGGCGGCTGCGCTGATTTTGCTGTCACCCTGGAAAAAGGACAGGATCCTTGTAGACCCGTTTTGCGGAAGCGGTACATTTCCCATTGAGGCGGCAATGATCGCCGCAAATATCGCTCCGGGTCTGAATCGGGAATTTACGGCAGAGGACTGGCCGGAGCTGATTCCGAGGAGGCTGTGGCGGGAGACTGCGGATGAGGCCAGGGAGCAGGAGAACCCGGATGTGGAAACAGATATCCAGGGCTATGACGCCGACGGGGATGTGATCCGGGCGGCCAGACAGAATGCGATCGACGCGGGAGTGGATCATCTGATCCATCTGCAGCAGCGTCCGGTAAGTGATCTCCGTCATCCGAAAAAATACGGATTTATCATTACCAACCCTCCTTATGGGGAAAGGCTGGAGGACCGGCAGTCTCTGCCGCAGATCTACCGGGATTTTGGGGAAAGCTTCCGCCGTCTGTCTGACTGGTCCGCATATGTGATCACCGGCTATGAGGATGCGGAACGTTATTTTGGGAGGAAAGCAGATAAGAACCGGAAGATCTACAACGGCATGATCAAGACCTATTTTTACCAGTTTATGGGACCGAAGCCTCCCAAGAAAAAATTCCAATAAATAAAAGTAAGATTGCGTTTTTTTATCGCAAAAAGCACAGGTTTATGTTATACTGTTACTGGATTGGATATGAATTTATAAATCAGTAAACTTAAGAAAGACGTAAGAGGAACTAAGAAGGTAGGATTATGGAGAGAAGAATCGTATTTGCGACGGGAAATGAAAATAAGATGGCAGAAATCCGTATGATTTTATCAGATCTGGGAATGCCGGTCTATTCCATGAAGGAGTTGGGAGTTGAGGCGGACATCGTGGAAGACGGTATTTCTTTTGAAGAAAACGCAGAGATCAAGGCAAGGGCAATTTCAAGGCTTCTGCCCGACGATATCGTTCTTGCAGATGATTCGGGGCTGGAGATCGACTATCTGGATAAGGCGCCGGGGATCTACTCCGCAAGATTTGCGGGCGAGGACACTTCCTATGATGTTAAGAACTGTATCTTGCTGGACAAACTGGAGGGGATACCGGATGAAGAGCGTACTGCCCGCTTTGTGTGCGCGGTGGCGGCTGCATTTCCGGACGGAAGTGTGGAGACAGTCCGCGGTACGATCGAAGGTACGATCGCAAAAGAGATGCTTGGAGAAAATGGCTTCGGATACGATCCCATTTTCTACGTGCCGGAATATGGCTGCACAACCGCGCAGATGGATCCGGATAAGAAAAACGAACTCAGCCACCGGGGAAATGCCCTTCGTGCCATGCACAGGATTATAGAAGCAAGATTTGGGAAGGGAGAGGAATGAGGATCTTAATTGTCAGTGATACACACGGTTATCACAGAAACCTAGATCGTGCGTTAGAGAGTGCGGGTGCGGTAGACATGTTTATCCATCTGGGGGATGTAGAAGGCGGAGAGGAGTATATCAACGCTGTGGTAGCGTGTGAAAAGCACATTGTCAGAGGAAATAACGACTTCTTTTCAGAACTTCCGAAGGAGGATGAATTTTATATCGGGGAAAAAAAGGTGTTTATCACCCATGGACATACTTACTGCGTTTCCCTGGATCCGCAGCAGGTGAAAGAGGAAGGCAGAGCGAGGAGCGCGGATATTGTCATGTTCGGGCATACCCATCGGCCTTATCTGGAACAGAATCCGGACATCACGGTGCTGAATCCGGGGAGCCTGTCCTTTCCGCGCCAGGAAGGGCGGAAAGGCAGCTATATGATTATGGAACTGGAGGAGGATCAGGCGAAATATCAGCAATGCTTTCTGAAATAAGGATTGATTTTGAAGTTCGCTGATCCATATTGCGGGATTCAGTTTTCGCTCCTGCCGCAGCAAAAGCCTACGGCAAGTCCGATCAGAAACGATATGCCCGTCAAAATGAGAATGACTGCGATCTGCTGCATGGTTCATTGCCTCCGCGGATTTATATATATGATCAGTGTATGCGGTTTGGGCATGGATATTGCATGGTTTTGTTTGGAAAATCTAAAGAGAATATCGACACTTCGGGGCATGAAAAGTTTGCCCCTTTTCTGCCCCTTTTTTCTGATTTTACAAATAGAAAAACACCGGAAAACCTTATAAACAGGACCTCCGGTGTTTTCAGCTCAATGCGGATAACAGGACTTGAACCTGCACGTCATAGACACCAGATCCTAAGTCTGGCGCGTCTGCCAATTCCGCCATATCCGCATGATCTAAAAATAGAATCTAAGATCACAGCCTGCAGAATCATTTGTACTGCGAATGATCCGCTGCTTGATGTCTCTTATATCAGATCCTATATTATTATGGATGAAAAAATATCCGGGAATCAATTCCAGGATATTGTCACCAAATGAGCGTGCGGGGATTCGAACCCCGGACAACTTGATTAAAAGTCAAGTGCTCTGCCACCTGAGCTACACGCCCGTAATCTTATGAAATTCCCAAACCCGAATTATCCGGGTAAACTGGGCTAGCTGGATTCGAACCAGCGAATGCAGGAGTCAAAGTCCTGTGCCTTACCGCTTGGCGATAGCCCATCAAAGACTTGGATAAACATCATGTCTCTCTGATGCTTTCTTCTTCCTGCGAGAAGAGGGTGGGTAGTGGGACTCGAACCCACGACATTCGGAACCACAATCCGACGCGCTAACCAACTGCACCATACCCACCATAACGAGCCTGGGGGGATTCGAACCCTCGACCTACGGCTTAGAAGGCCGTTGCTCTATCCAGCTGAGCTACAGACTCATAAATGAAACAGCCCCCATGCACTGTGTAGGCTTCCTTCTTACATTATCAATATCTGTAAGAGAGCGGGTGATGGGAATCGAACCCACGTATCCAGCTTGGAAGGCTGGTGTTCTACCATTGAACTACACCCGCATGTCAAGTCGGGGTGACAGGATTCGAACCTGCGACCTCCTGGTCCCAAACCAGGCGCTCTAGCCAAGCTGAGCCACACCCCGCAACATCAAAACCATACGTCCCACCCGTGACGCAAAACCTATTATATAGTATCCAGAGCACATTGTCAACAAAAATTTTATCGAATTTTTGTAATTGTGTTTACGTGTGGTTATTATTCACCGACACTTTACAGACATGTGCAAAAACAGCCCAGAATAAACGCATGAATGAACATGTAGGGATATTACAGAAAAAATTATGCATATTTACGAAGGTATATTTTTCCAATACTCTTTATCTGACATCGAAAATCGTGTATACTATGCCTGAAATGAACCAGATTATAGT
>CAJSZT010000032.1:0-64672 GCA_910573785.1 Lachnospiraceae bacterium
GAATGCGATGGCTGGTTCCTGTTTTCCATTTCCCATTCGGGTTTCACTCCTTTCGTTATATGATGTCTATCAGTATAGCAGGAATGGATGGGAAATGCACTACGCCATCTTTTGAGGCGCTTACGCGAAATTCCTGTTTTGGAGGGAGCGTTCGCTGTTCTATCTGAGCAAGATGTATTCCGATGTGATTCTGACGGGCGAGGGCTATCATGTCCTGGGAAAATGCATCCATGTAGGGATCCTGGACTTCATCCTGTTTGAGGAAGATGAGGAGTTCTATTCCTGCTTTCACATGTGGGAAGATAAAAGGCGGCGGAAGTACAGTGATAAATTCGAGATTCATATCGTAGAACTGCCCAAGCTTGCGGAGCACGAGTATCCGGAGACAGCGTTATTAAAATGGGCAAAATTTCTCAATGCCGAGAAAAAGGAGGAGTTTGAGATGGCAGCGAAGACAGATCCACATATCCGGAAGGCGTATGAACAATTACTGCATATGAGCGAAGATGGAAATAAGCGTTTGATATATGAGGCAAGGCAAAAGGCGATTTATGATTATAATACGCAGGTATACAGTAACTGGCATAGCGGATATGAACAGAAATTAATAGAACAGATCTGTAAAAAGATAAAAAAGAACTTGAGTGCAAGGGAGATTGCGAATATTCTGGAAGAGGATGAGAGCATTGTGCAGAGAATTTACGATACAGCATTGTCATTCGCACCGGATTATGATATTGAAAAAATACGGAAGCGGCTGAATGCGGAAAAGAATCAGGATGCAGATTAACAGAGAGAGCCGGGAGTCAAAATTTCTCAATGCTGAGAAAAAGAAGGAGTTTGAGATGATAGCGAAGACAGATCCGCATATTCGGAAAGCATATGAACAATTACTGTATATGAGCGAAGATGGAAAAAAGCGTCTGATCTATGAGGCAAGGCAAAAGGCGATTTATGATTATAATACGCAGGTATACAGTAACTGGCATAGCGGATATGAGCAGGGAGAGAAAAACGGAGAGGAAAAGAAACTGATAGAACAGATCTGTAAAAAGATGAAAAAGAATCTCAGTGCAGGGGAGATTGCGAAAATTCTGGAAGAGGATGAGAGAATTGTGCAGAGAATATACGATACTGCACGGTCTTTCGCACCGGATTATGATATTGAAAAAATACGGAAGCGGCTGAATGCGGAAAAGAATCAGGACGCAGATTAACACAGATATGGATATATTAGCCGCTTTATGATAAAGGGCTGTATATAAATACTATACAAAGAAATACGCATATCCATTCTGGCGTTTTTCTAATGCCATGGATAGGCAATCTCATTCCTAAAAAATCAACGGGCAGGTCAGTGATAAAGCTTATGATTTTTCAATGCTCCCGTATTCGGAGCAGCATTTCCAGTAATGAGAAGACAACAACGTTACCGAAAAAGTAACATGACAAAAAAACGATTCAAACTGAAGAAAGGGAAAAAAGTTGTTTAATTTACAGGATGCTACTATAATAAAAATAAGCGAAGGGCCCTGAGATTTTACGCTGATTTGTTTTCCTGCACCGGAATTTTTTCTCTATTTCAGGCGAAGAAAGGAGCGGCAGTATGGAAAACACGAGGAACTTTATCATGAAACCGAAGGTGGATTTTTGTTTCAAGGAGTTCTATTCCTGCTTTCACATGTGGGAAGATAAAAGGCGGCGGAAGTACAGCGATAAATTCGAGATTCATATCGTAGAACTGCCCAAGGTTGCGGAGCACGAGTATCCGGAGACAGCGTTATTAAAATGGGCAAAATTTCTCAATGCCGAGAAAAAGGAGGAGTTTGAGATGGCAGCGAAGACAGATCCGCATATCCGGAAGGCATATGAACAATTACTGCATATGAGCGAAGATGGAAATAAGCGTTTGATATACGAGGCAAGGCAAAAAGCGCTTTATGATTATAATACGCAGGTATACAGTAACTGGCACAGCGGATATGAGCAGGGTGAGAAAAACGGAATCTCTATCGGTGAGAAAAACGGAATTTCTATTGGCGAGGAAAAGAAACTGATAGAGCAGATTTGCAAAAAGATGAAAAAGAACCTCAGTGCAAGGGAAATAGCGAATGTTCTGGAAGAGGATGAGAGAATTGTACAGAGAATATACGATACTGCACAGCCTTTCGCGCCGGATTATGATATTAATAAAATACGGAAACGGCTGAACAAGGAAAAGAAGCAGGAAACCAACTAAAAAGAAGCTGTTGGAAAATGGCATTTGTAAACAATATACCGTTGCAAAATTCATTAGCTGCGATGAGATATTGTGGAATTGCCGTCATTTTCCAACAGCCCTTTTTATGCTCAGGAGGAATTAAGAAGTCTTAATGCCTCGGATTTTCTTTTACGATCATGCAGGATTTTGTAGCCTCTACAGTGACATCCGAAATCAGCCGGTTTGTGTAATAACTGAGAAGCGGGTCAACCGCCGCCTTCGTGGTGACAATGTATTTTGGCATCAAACCATTGAGCGTCAGCGCAGTGACATCTGCTTTACAGCGGTCGCATGTGCAGACGTCAAACTGGCGCATAAAATAAATGATCTTGTCCCTTACAATATGCTCCATAACATTGATTGCGGCAAAATCAGGCTCCGGCTCGGGTTCAGGCTCCGGCACCGGCGTCGGTACGGGGGCGGGAGCTGAAACAGCAGGTTCAGAAGCCGACTGCGAAATGGGTGCGGCTTCCTGTACCGGGTTCGCCTCCGGCGCGGCGGCAGGCGTCCGATCTGGCTGCGGGGAAACAGCAGTTTCCTGCGCAGGCACGGCAGCCTCAGCATCCTGTACAGTAACAGGCTGAGAAACCGGCACATTGTCCTGGCTGGCAGCGGTCATAGAAACCGGCGCAATGTCCTGATCGGCAACAGACTGAGGAACCGATAAGCTCTCCTGGTCAGCAACAGGCTGAGAAACCGGTGTACTCTCCGGAAGGGGCTCTGCTGCCGAAAGAATCAGTGATTCATCTTCTGGCTCCGGAAAAGAGTCTGCCCCGGGTACATCGTCGAAAGCTTCTGCTGCATCTTCATCCAAAATCATAGCGTCTGCATTGATTTCATTCATGGAGGATGCCTGTTCCGGTTCGGGAGCGATAGGCTCGGCATCGGAAAGCAGCAATCCATCAAGATCAATATCATCAAGAATCTCCTCTGCTTCTGTAAGAGGAAGGGCATCGGAAGGATATTCGGAATCTTCCGCGGAACCTGCATCCATTTCAGGCACAGGCGTAATATCTTTTGCGGAGGATGCCTCCGGCTGAGACTGCTTCATCTGCTTTTCAAATTCACTGGATAACTTTTGCTGAATGAGTTCCGCTACCGGATCCTCCCCGGTCTTGTCAATCACGGCGATATTGTTTTGGGCAGATACGACAGGAGTCGGAGTGGTAGCCGGGCCGGCATTGCCGGAAACCGGCGCGGCAGAAGCCGTGGCTGATCCTCCCGGCTGTCGGGCCGGCCTGCCGGGAGCTTTCTGAGTAGCCGCGCTGCCCGCAGCCGCCTGTCTGGGCTGCCTTCCGGCTGCTGTCTGAGGAGCTGCCTGCCTGGACTGCCTGCCGGAAACTGCCTGAGGAGCCGTACCATCCGAATCGGACTGAGAAACGGCGCTGCCGGAAGCTGCGTTGGCCTGAGCTGCCTGAGTAGCCGCGCCGCCGGAGGCCGTCTGCGCAGCTGAACCGCCGGAAGCCTCCGATTCTATAGATGCCTGATCGTCCGCATCCTTTGCCGCGTCATGTCCTGCAAGCAGGTTCAGAACATGAGCGGTTTTGTTGCTTTTTCTGGCCATTTTATCTTACCTCCTGGAGTGTTTTGGTTCTCATCATGATTCTGATTTCCTTAATAAAACTCATATAGTCTTCTGAGGGCTTCGCGCGTGGCGCATAGTCAAATATGCTCAGGCCGTGGGCAGGCGCTTCCGCGACGGACACACTGGAACGGATCTGGGTGTCAAATACGCATGTCCCAATCTGCGAGGCAATATTTTCCGCCATCTCCTTGACCTCACGGGCCAGGACTGTTCGCGGGTTGTACTTAGTCAGAAGGATCCCCAGCACGTCCAGATGCGGGTTCAGGCTTTCACGGACAGAATCAATGGTCTCCTTGATCTGAGTAACGGCGAGAAGGCTCAAAATCTCCGGCGCCATGGGGATAATGAGATAATCTGCCATAGCATATGCGTTTACCGTCAGAATATTCAGGGCCGGCGGAGTGTCAATGATGATAAAATCATAATCATCCGCAACAGGCGCCAATGAATTTTTCAACAAAAGCTCCCGGTCTGAAAAGTTAAATTCAAGCTCCGCGCTGCTGAGCAGGATATTCGAAGTGATCACGTCGCAGTAATCGGTCGTCTGGATCGCTTCCCGTGCGGAGGTACATCCGATCATCACGTCATGGATCGTGCGCCCTTCCTCAATGTCAAGCCCAAGGCTAAACCCCATATTCCCCTGCGGATCCAGATCAATCGCAAGTACTTTTTTATTGTAAAAAGAAACCAGGCCGGCCGCCAGAGCAGTGGATGTAGTCGTCTTGCCTACGCCGCCTTTCTGATTGGTGAGTACGATGATAGTAGCCAAAATATATTCCTCCATTCGTAAAAAAACTCATTTCGCTATTATTTAAAGTATACTATATGCCGATAAATAAGTACAGAATAAAATAAAATTTATCAGTGTGTATTTGCTTTCTGCCGTTGTTACTATACAAGGTCTGACCGGCCGCTCATAGTAACGGCATCTGCTATTTAAAATCAATTTCGGTGATGGAGCAGATGTCCCGTTCCATCATTTTTCTGGCGGATATTCTGTTTCGGCCAGAGGCAGAGCGTTATGCGGGGAAGGCAATATATAGCTACCAGTTCACAAAAGATTGCAGTAGATTTTGTCATGCAATTGTATGATCGAGGAGGCGGAAGCCGAATTTCAGGCATTCAGGATCTGAGAATCTGCGTTTTCAGCGTTTCATTTCAGGTTTTAGGAATCGGATCTTCCGGCGGGCGGTCATGGAGAATATGAAGAGAAGAAGGAGAGGATTGATATGGCATCAGTAGGTTCATTAAGCAGTTCAACAAGTAATAGTATTCGTGGTTACGGCGGTCTGGCCAGCGGCCTGGACAGAGACGAATTAATCAAGGGAATGACTCTTGGCACGACATCAAAGCTGAATCAGCAGGAGCAGAAAAAGCAGAAGATCGAGTGGATGCAGGAAGCAGTCCGCGCAATCAGCGACAAGATGATCAGTTTCCATGGAAAATATACGGAAACCCTGACTTCTCCTACCAACCTGTTCAGCTCCCTGCTCTGGGGTCGGAATAAGATCACGACGTCTGGGGATAACAGCAAGTATGTGTCAATATCCGGGACGGCAAGCGGGGCGGATGCTATGACCATTATGGGGATTAAGCAGAAAGCTCAGAATGCGTCGTTGTCTTCGTCGAGGAAGCCTGCCAGTACAATGACATCAGAAAGTATTGATACTTCTGCTACAGTCGAGTCATTAAAAAACCAGACTCTGGAATTTTCAGTTGCAGGTGAAAATTACAAAGTAGTATTGAATGAGGGGGATTATTCTACTGTAGAAGAGGCAGCAAAATCTATTCAAGATATACTAAATAAAACCGAAGTTACAGGAGACCAAAAGCTAGGAAATCTTATTAAGGTAACCGCAGACGGAGGCGCTTTTAAAATTGATGCTGTGTCTAAGTCGCTCATCAGCGGTAAGCCAACTATGTTGAAGGGCGGTTCCGCGCTGGAATATATGGGAATTGAAAATAAGGAAGTGGATTTTTCGGTCGCAACACAAGGGCCGGTATCAAGTGATATAAGTAAGATAGACCTCGAAAAAACTTGGGCTGAGAGGGTGAAAGGCCAGACTTTGACATTTTCATATAATGGGACGGAGGCAAAGATAGAGATAGCAGATGATGCTGATACATTAGAAAAAGTAAAAGAGTCACTTCAGAAGTCTCTTGACGCAAAATTCGGAAAGGACAGAGTGTCGGTAGATATCAAAGATAAGGATGATAGTGGTAATGCTATAACGCCGAAACTTACCTTTAGGACAACGATTCCTGGAGACGGAGCGACAAAAGAAACGGATGATTCGTCTATTTTAAAAGTTACAGGTGGGAATTATGAGACTTTATCAGCATTGGGATTAAGGGCCGGATTGTCAAACAGAACAAATTTTGATGAAAAGGTAGATTTATCAGCATTTGGACCAGCAGAAGAGAAGAAAGTACCAGTAAAAGATAAGGATGGCAATGATACTGGAGAAACAGTGACGGAGTACTGGTATAAATTTAAACTTAACGGAGAAGACATTCAAGTTCGGGGTGATGAAAATGGCTTCGCAACTAAAAAAGATTTAATTAATGCAATCAATAACAGTAATGCAAATGTAACCGTAACCTATCAGGAAGCAGCAGATAAGTTCACATTTACATCGAAGGTAAATGGTGCAAGTGGTGTGATTGATTTTAGCAAAAACTCTGATGATGCCAACAATAAATTGAGCGAGGTTTTTGGTTTAAATAGAGACAAAATGAATGACTCAGTACGCGGTCAGGATGCTATTGTTGCCGTAAAATACGCAGGTTCAGATCAGGAAGTAGAACTGCGGAGAGATTCCAATACATTTACAGTAGATGGTCTTACAATTGCATTAAAAGGTGAGTTTGGTTATAAGAAAAATGATGCTGGCGAGTTAGAAAGAGATCATTCTGTTGATGCAGTAGAAATCAATGCTTCCGTAGACGTTGACAAACTGATGGACACCATCAAGTCCTTCGTAGCAGACTACAACGCGATCGTTGATCTGGTAAACGGCGAACTGACTACGAAGCACGACAGGGATTACGATCCGCTTACATCTGATCAGAAAGCTGAACTGTCTGAGACTGAGATCTCAAAATGGGAGACAAAGGCGAAGGAAGGTCTGCTCTACGGCGACAGTGACCTGAGGTCATTGAGTATGGATCTGCGTGTGGTTGTCAGCGGCGGGCTTCTGGTAGAATTTGAGAAGATTGGAATCAATCTTTCCAGCAGCTATTCTGATAACGGTAAGCTTAGCATTGATGAATCAAAACTGCGTGCGGCACTGGAGACGGATCCGGAGAAAGTGCAGAATCTGTTCACTTCGAAAGAAGGCGGAATTGGTGCGGATGGAAAGCCGACTTCTAACGGACTTGCAACAAACCTTAAGTCCGTCATGGACAAATATGTAAAGACGGTCGGTTCTATGGAGACCAAGGGTATCCTGATCCGGAAGGCCGGATCCAAGAGCGCTGCTCAGAGCCTTACGCAGAACACATACTATGATCAGCTGACAGCTCTGGATAAGCTGATCAACCAGCTGAAAACCCGGCTGAAGACAGAACAGGACCGTTATATTTCACAGTTCTCTACCCTGGAGACTATGATCGCAAACATGAACAGCCAGTCCAGCTACCTGAGCTCCATGGGAGGATATTAAACCGAAAAGGGGAAAAGAATGTATCAGAATGGATATGAACAGTATAAGATGCAGTCTGTAAACACGATGACAAGCGGGGAAATGCTCCTGCTTCTCTACGATGAGCTGCTCAAGCGTCTCACCAGGGCGCAGGTTGCGTTGGAAGATGAAAATTATGATTTGTTTAATCAATCAGTTCAGAGATCGAAGGAGATCGTACAGTATCTTGACTTTACTTTGAATATGGATTACAAGATCAGTTATGAACTGAGGAGAATGTATGAATTTTTCCTCTTTGAGCTGAGCCGGCTGCAGGCCGGAAGAAAAGTAGCTGTGATCCAGGAACTGAAGCCCCTTGTGGGGGATCTTCGGGATGCGTTTAAAGAAGCCAGTAAGACGGCTGCTGTGTAAAAAACGAAATTGACAGATTCATGTTACAGGCCGCCGGTTTTATCCGGGGCCTGTAATACGATATGGGAGAGGACACATAAGGCATATGGAAAATAGAGAAGAATTTCTGTCAGAGGTCCTGATAAGGGTACAGCGGAATTATGTACATATGGTAGAGATTGAGAGGCTGACAAAGGATATGGCAGATTCTTTATCGAGAAATGACAAGGAGTCTGTCGAGCTGCTCTTAAAAATGCGAGGCGAGGAAATGGATCAGGTCAGTACCGCGAAGCATGAGATTCAGACGATCCTTGAGGCATTGGATTCGGAGGAAAGAGAAAAGTTCCGTTCCTGGCTGAACGGTGGGGGTCAGGAGCAGTATGCGCCGGACAGCTTCGAGGCCAGGAAGATTGCCGAGCTGAGCGGTCAGACGCAGCAGGTACTGAACCGGACAATCAGTCTGGATAAAGTACTGAACTCAAAAGTTGCAGGAAAAGAATCTTACTATCAGACAAATTCATAAATAGAGAGAAGACAGGGCGGTCGTGAAATTACGAAATGTCTGCTGTATAGGTAAGGGGCATCAGATGCCGTCAGAAACTACTGCAGATAAACAGTACTTTCCGACCGTCTTCGAAAGTTCAGCTGCGCTGCAGGCTAAATTCTGATCTGTAGCCATTCATAATAAATATTTGGGACAAAAAACAGAAAACGCTTGTAAATATCTGTGTCCCATGTTATCATCATTGCAAAGCATAAGGATTCTAAAGTTCTATTTCTGTTGATTTCTTATCATTCAACATTTCAGAAAATCTATGCTTATTTCAATACTTTTAAAACAGCATAGGGTTTTTGAATCGCTGACAGAGTGTTTTATACAAACCGTACAGGAATGAATGTCTGCTTTTTAAAGGCCCGGAAAAGGAGGCCCACATGAGCGAAAAACAGATATTTGTCAACAAGGAACATAAGGACAGCGTATTTTGTATTTTATATCGCGATGATAAGAAGCGACAGATGGAACTTTATAATGCTGTCAGCGGGAAACGTTATACGGATACCGCAGGTCTGGAGGTCGTTACGTTGAAGCATGCGATCTATATGGGCATGAAAAATGACCTTGCATTTATTGTATTTGATGATCTGCATTTATACGAACACCAATCGACTGTTAATCCGAACATGCCGCTGCGCTTCCTGCATTATATTTCGAAAGAGTATGAGGGGCTGGTAGAGAGCAAAAGGCTGTATGGGAGTACACCAGTGAAACTGCATGCGCCTCATTTTGTGGTATTTTATAATGGAACAAACAAATATCCGGAACGGATGATCCTGAAATTGTCAGATTTGTATAAGATATGCGAAACCAATGCTGACGGTACAGCGGATAACGGAGTGAATGCATCCAGCAGCACCGATACTGCTAAAAGCAATGTGGATAAGGGAAGTGATACTGCTGTAAAAACCGTCAAAGCTTTCAGCGAGATCGGTCGGATCCTGCAGCAGGAATCACCGCTCCTGGAATTAAAGGTGCTGGTGATCAACATCAATCCGGGCAACAATCAAGAATTTCTGGATCAGTGTCCGACACTGCGGGAATATATGAAATATGTGGAATGCGTTCGAAGTTACTGCGGCAATATGGATCTGAAAGAAGCCGTGCAACGTGCGGTGGATGAATGTATCAAAGATGGAATCCTGGCAGATTTCCTGAGAAAGAACAAAGCGGAGGTGATTGCCATGAGTATTTTTGAATATGATGAAAAAGAAGTGCTTGATTACCTCCGGGAAGAAGAACGGGCGATTGGAAGAATAGAAGGCAAAGAAGAGGGCAGGGCAGAAGGCAAAGAAGAGGAAGCACAAAGATATGGGAGATTAATCCTTCATCTGACAAATGAAGGGAAAAGCAACCTGATTGTCAAAATTGCAGCTGACGATGCATTGCGCGAACGGTTGTACAAGGAATATGAATTGTAAGAGATTGTCGCATCGTTACTGGTTTATTACTAATTGTAAGGATCAGGGGAGTGTCAGAATTTTCCTGTGAATATTCGCAAAACGCCTAGTTTATGAAGACTGTAAGAGATCGACAGATCGTGACTGGTACATCTCATATCCTTTTGCAGCCTCAGTGCACAATGGAACTGTGGTTATAAAAGGTTTGTGATGTACCAGTATGTTTTTGCGGATATTATCTGGGGGTAATGCTCCAAACCGGCCCGCCCGCCGTAGCTGTGGTGAGCAGTTCATCCAGAATCAGCTGTACATCCCATGCGGCCTGTGTCCGTTCCAGCCTTGCGGGATCGGCGACCCGGACCTGGCTGCCGGACCAGTCCTCGGTAATGATGATGAAATGTCCGCTGTCTGAAAAATGCCCGGGGCCCATCAATGCCACCAGGATATGTCCGTTTTTCAGCTCGGACATTACGCCTTCTGCTGTCAGGTTCTGGAAGGATTCGGCCTGGAGGCCGAAGGCCGCGGCACCTTCAAGAATAAATTCGTGCCTGGTGCCGTAGCCAGAGGACCAGTAGTGGTTGGCAGCCGCCCATGCGGCCATGTCCGGAGGCTGGATGGTATGCTCTGTAAAGCTGGTCACCAGCATGGCCATTACGGTGGGCCCGCAGCCGTAGACCGCGAGGGGATCGCTGCCGCCGTAGGGATAATTGGCCCAGCGGGAATCAGACTGGTTATAATAGGTCAGAGTGCCGATGCTGGTAGTCAGGGACAGAGTGAACTCTCCTGCCGAAGCGGCCGTATTTTCCAAAGGCTCGGGCGTTGCCAGATCTCCCAGGGGAACTCTCTGTCCGCCTGCGTCTATGGCAGACTGAGCGCCGGGAATCGTGCCGTCTGTGCCGGGAATCGTGCCGTCTGTGCCGGGAATCCCGGGAGTATTTCCTAAAGAGAAATCTCCGGTAGTCGAATGATCTGAAGAAGGATCCACGTCGGAAACATTTTCCAGAGAGGAATCCATGCCGGAAGAGTTTCCAAGCGCAGAATCCATGCCGGAAGTATTTCCTAAAGAAGGATCCGTGCCGAAAGCGCATCCGGAAAAGAAACCTGCGCCAGCGGCGGCCATATGTGTCTGAGAGAAAGAGATACAGAATAAAATTGTCAGAAAAAAGATTCCGCATAATATTTTCTTTTTCATTTTTTTCTCCATATTCTTATAATCTATTGACTGTTCCGATTAAAAAAAGTATATTTATATTATATCCTGTTTTCTATATAAATGGTATGAAAAGTTTATATTATATGGATAGCCCCACGGTTTGATGACTGTTGTTTACATGTATCGTATATCGGAACTTGTGGAAAAAAATTAAGGTAGGGAGTGTATGGCACAAATTATTTTTGATCATGTGACAAAAAGGTTTGGGGATGAGACCGCGCTGGAAAATGTATCCTTTGAGATCGAAAAAGGGGAATTTGTTTTTGTGATCGGCAGGAGCGGCGCGGGAAAAAGTACTCTGCTGAATCTGATCATGAAGCAGGAGGAGGCCACATCCGGGCGGATCACGGTCAATGGGCGCAGGCTGGACATCATGAAGAGGAGAAAGATCTCCGCGCACCGCCGGCGGATCGGGATTGTATCCCAGGAGGTGGGACTGCTGAAAAACCGCTCCGTCTATGACAATATCTTATTTGCGCTGTGGGCCACGGAGCATGGCAGCGCGCAGATGAAGAAGACGGCTATGCGCGTGCTCGGCCTGGTGGGCCTGGTGGGAAAATCGGAGTCATTTCCTGACGAGCTGTCCGGCGGAGAGCAGGCGAGAGTGCTTTTGGCAAGGGCTCTTTCCACCAGCCCGGACATCCTGATCGCGGACGAGCCGACGGCCAATCTGGATCCTGACGCTTCCTGGGACCTGATGCAGCTCCTGGCGGAGGTGAATTACCAGGGAATGACGGTTGTGGTCGCCAGCCATGCCAGGGATCTGGTTACGATCATGAAAAAACGGTGTATTTCGCTGGTTTCCGGTATGGTTGTGGCGGATGAAAAGAACGCGATATACAATCAAAAGGCCACGGATATATTTGAAGAAAGGAAGATTTTGTCAAGGAAGCGGTAGCAGACGAAAGAAAAGGCAGCGGTTGCTCCTGTTTGCGGCGCAATCGGTTATGGCAGATGATCGGGGAAGAGGCCGGCAATCAAGAAAAAGCATTCTGGTCAAGAAAAAAGCTGAAAAAACATTATATTTGTCGGGAAATATCCGATAATTATAGAAGGGCTAATTTTTGTGACGCTGGAAGGAGGGACCAATTATTAATTATGAAATCAGATATATGCTGATGCTGCTGGGGGCCATAATTAATCAAAAACCGGTCCAGACCTCGAGAAGATATGTAAATTGGGATAAGATCTTAAGCGTTTCCGATTACCAGAATGTGGTCAATCTTGTTTATCTGGGAATCCTGGGACTGGAGAAAGAGATCTCAGAAGCGTGCGGGGAAGAGTTTTATCAGAAGTATAAGAGGGAGCTTCTTTTGTATGAATCGTACCAAAAGGCGGAAGAAGTGATCCTCTGGCAGTTGGAGAGGCATGGGATTGACGCGCTGCTGCTGTCGGATACGAGTGTGAGGGAATTGTACCCGCTGCCGGAGATGGCGTCTTTCAGTCAGATTGAGATACTTGTAGACAAGAAGAAGCTGGCTCAGGTCTACAGACTGATGCGGGATATGGACTATGAGCAGGCGGATGACAGGCTGGAAAAGGGAAATGTATACGTGAGGGTGCCGGGGATCCGGGTTGTATTTTACGGTGAGGTTCCGATTGAGAATAAGGTTCTTAAGCGTTATTTTTCCGGTCCCATCAGGAAGTATCTGCGTATGGAAAACTGC
This sequence comes from Lachnospiraceae bacterium, assembly GCA_910573785.1. Taxonomy (GTDB): domain Bacteria; phylum Bacillota; class Clostridia; order Lachnospirales; family Lachnospiraceae; genus Schaedlerella. The sequence continues at coordinate 12,716 of CAJSZT010000032.1, forward strand.
GGCCCGCAGAATGCGCCGCGCCGGGGGGCGCTGCATCTGGCCGGTGCTGCTTCGGCAAAGTATCGTTTTATACATATATTGTCTGATGAGGAAGAATATGTATATCGCGCGGGAAGACTGGTCGAGCTGTACCTGACAGGGGTACTGAAGATTAGGGATATCCTGGAATTTTGGCTGTTCAGGAAGGTATTGGATGAAGCTTTTCCATGGAAAGCGGTGAAGGATCTTCTGGAAAAGGCAAAGTGGACGGAATTTGTCCGTCAGGCCGAGGTGCTTTCTTCGCTCTGGTTTGAAGAGGGCGTAAGGCAGCAGTACGGGATCGCGCTGGAACTGGAGGAATATATCCTCCTGCACGGTCAGGAGAATAACCACCTGGATAAGGTCCTCCTGCCGAATGAAAAGGTCAGGCTGGATTTTTACCGGCGCGACAGAGAAGAAGAATGGCTTCTCAAAAAGAGGGAGTGGATGTTTCCTCCCAGAGATTATATGTGCCAGTTTTTCCCAATACTGGACAAATATCCATTTTTACTCATTTTTTGCTGGGGCATCCGGAATGTCCGCATCTATTACAGGATGCTGGCGGCCCGATGTGAAAAGATGTGGTTTCGGCTCAGCGTAAAATGTTTGGATATAAGAGAAAAGATAAAGACGCGGTTCCGAAAAAGGGAAGAAGAACCGGAAGAATTGCTTTCCGCAGATGCCGCGGACGAGTCAGAGACTCAGGAATCCGGAGACTGCGGCGGATCAGGACAGTCAGAGCCGGAGCAAAATGAAAAACAGCCGGTCATAACAGGAACGGCAAAAGAAAAAGAACCGGAAAGCAGCGCCGATTCAGGCAATGCGGAGCCGGAAATGACAGAAGGAGACGGGCAAGTTGAAGAATTTAAAGATTAGAAACAAATTGTATGTATCTTTTGCGATGGTATTGATCTTAACGGTCATAATTTCAGTTTTTTCCGTTTTGCAGCTGAGAAAGGCGAACAGTAACCTGAATGCCTGCATGACCGGACCTGTTGCGGCGGATGACGCTGTACAGAACAACCGGATCGCTACAAATGAGGCAGCGAAGCATGTGCGTGATATGTATATCAGCGGGAGAGTCGGAACAACGGAGAAGCAGACGATTGAGGAGGATGTTGCCTCTATCGAAAGTAATTTTGAAGTGCTTGAGAGTTCCAAGGATCTGAACCAGGACGAGGTGGCTGCATATAAGACGGCTGTTAATGACTGGCTTTCAGAGGCAAATGATATTATTGCTATGCTGGAAAGGGGCGATCAGGACGGCGCGAAGGATGCGATCCTGAATAAGTGTACCCCGGCACTGGAAAAGGTAATCCAGCTGGCAAGGCCTTTGAGTGATAAATCTTCGAGCATGCGTGCGGATGCACTGCAGGAAAGCTATGACTCGACCAACACCAGCATGTTCCTCCTGATCGGTATGGTGGTGATTGCGGTGATCCTTGCGCTGGTGATCTGCGGCAGAGTGACGTCAACCATCGTGAAGCCTGTGGCAGAGATTGAGAAGGCAATGGAAGGCCTGGCGGAAGGCAATATGACTCAGGAGCTTGAATATGAATCAAGAGATGAGTTTGGAACGCTGGTGAAGAATGTAAAGGCTACCTGCACCGCTCTGGAAGGAGTTGTGGATGATCTCAGAAATCTTCTGGACGAGATGGCAAAGGGGAACTTTGATATCCGCGCAAATCAGGAGCTGTATAAGGGCGACTTTATTCCGCTTCTGGAATCAATCCGCCGTATGAATATTAACCTGAGTGACGTTATGCGTCAGATCAATGATGCTTCCGACCAGGTGGCAAGCGGAGCAGACCAGGTATCCTCCGGCGCGCAGGCGCTTTCTCAGGGCGCGACACAGCAGGCAAGCTCCGTGGAAGAGCTGGCTGCAACGGTCAACGAGATTTCCAGAGAGGTCAGCAATACCGCTCAGAACGCGAAGGACGCAAGCGGCAAGGTGACAGAGGCCCAGAGCAAGCTTTCTGTTTCCAATGAGCAGATGCAGGATATGATTGATGCTATGGGCGATATCAGCCAGAAGTCCGGCGATATTGGTAAGATCATTAAGACCATTGAAGATATTGCGTTCCAGACCAATATTCTGGCGCTGAATGCGGCAGTTGAAGCTGCGCGTGCGGGCGAGGCGGGCAAGGGCTTCGCGGTTGTGGCTGACGAAGTGCGGAACCTGGCTTCCAAGAGTGCGGAGGCGGCAAGCAATACGACGGCTCTGATCGAAGGAACGATCGCCGCGGTAGAAAATGGGACGGAGATCGCGGGCCGGACTGCGGAGGCAATTTCAGCTACGGTAGAAAGCACCAGAAGCGCGGTTGATTATGTGGATAAGATCACGACAGCGGCAGAGAGCCAGGCAGAGGCGATCTCACAGGTTACGACCGGTATGGATCAGATTTCCAGCGTGGTGCAGACCAACTCTGCTACATCTGAGGAGAGCGCGGCGGCCAGCGAAGAGCTGTCCAGCCAGTCACAGCTTCTGAAGTCACTGGTGACACGGTTTAAGCTGAGAACCAATCAGTCGGGTCCGTCATCTAAATAATACATATCTTGTAAAACAGCCGAATGGCCATAAGGGGATGCCTTTTGGCATGGCATGAAAGTGTTGACGAATAAGGAATCCGGATGTGGATTCCTTATTTTTATAACAGTTCAGGTGTGCGGGAAAGGGGGATCGAGACTGCGGCCATTTCACAAGGGCTGATTTCGGATCGGAGGTGCAGAGTGCAAACATATTTTAATAGTCCGGCGGAGGTTGTGGAAGCCAATATGAAAGGGGCTCAGGGGAAGGCCGCGCTGTCTGCCCGAAAAATGATCCTGCTTGGAATGCTGGCCGGGGCGTTCATTGCGCTGGGCGGAGCGGCAAGCAGTACGGCGGCCCATGGGATCGCGGATGTAGGGCTTGCGAGGGCAGTGAGCGGGATGATCTTTCCGGTGGGGCTGATGATGGTCATTTTGCTGGGCGGTGAGCTGTTTACGGGGAATTGTCTGATGGTCATGGCTGCATTGGACGGGCGCGTGGCTTGGGGAAGAGTGCTGCGGAATCTGGTCATAGTTTATCTCAGCAATCTGGCCGGTGCCGTTTTGATCGCCGTGCTGTTGTATCTCAGCGGCAATCTGAATTATTCCGGCGGATTACTGGGGGCATATACGATCAAGACCGCAGTTGCGAAGGCCGGGATCGCGCCGGTGCAGGGAATCGCGTCGGGGACGCTCTGCAATTTTCTGGTCTGCGCCGCAATCTTGATGGCCGCGGCGGCGAGGGATATTGCGGGAAAGATCTGGGCGGTATTTTTTCCGATCGGGGCGTTTGTGATCGGCGGATTTGAGCATTGTGTGGCAAATATGTTTTATATTCCGGCCGGGATGCTGGCGGCAATGAATCCGGCTTATGCGGCAAAAGCTCAGGAGGCTTATGGGATCACGACGGAGCAGCTGGGAGTCCTGAACGGATGGAACGGGGGATGCAGCCTTCTTTTTGTAACAGCGGGAAATGTGATCGGAGGAATGGTGCTGGTCGGAATTCCGTTGTTTCTGGCGAACCGCGGTATCCGTTCGGGAGAAAAATGATTTAGGAGCGATATATTTCAGGAGAGAAAAATCCTGAACCGCATCATAATGTCGGTTTGTTGAAAAAGAATAAAAAGTGGATTGGTTGAATATCATATAACTGGCTGTTTTGAAATATCCAGTTGTGTGATATTCTTTTTTATACCTGATATTTGGCAGCAGGAGTTTTCCGTAAACGGAGATATCTATGAAACGGATTCAGATGTGTATTAGGTGCGCGGAAGCAATTTCTTGTCCAAAATGGATTTCATGACGTGCTTTTCTGGTTTTTTCAGAAAAATAAGTTAATGATACAGAGTTTTTAAGGAGATGGATGATGGCGAAAAAGATTGCGGTTATCAATGATCTGTCGGGATTTGGGCATTGCTCGCTGACGGCGGCGATTCCGACGATTTCTGTGATGGGGGTTCAGCCCTGTCCCCTGCCGACGGCAGTGTTAAGCGCGCAGACGGGGTATCCCAGCTATTACTGCGACGACTATACGGAGAAGATGGAATATTTCCGGCAGGAATGGGAGAAGATGCGGGTGCGGTTTGACGGGATCTATACGGGGTTCGTGGCAAGTGAAGCGCAGATCCGGCATATTTTTCGGTTTTTGGATACATTTTATAAGGAACCCACATTTCTTCTGGTGGATCCGGTCATGGGGGATGAGGGACGGGTATATAAGCTGTTCACTCCGGGACTGATGCAGCGGATGAAGGAGCTGGCCCTGCGGGCGGATGTGGTGACGCCGAACCTGACGGAGCTGTGCCTCCTTGCGGAAGCGGATTATGAGGAGCTGGGGAAGCTGAAAGGGGAAAGAGAGATTTCGGAGGCGGCGGGGGAGCTGGCGGAAAAGCTGATGGAATCCGGGCCGGGAACTGTTGTCGTGACAGGGATCCGGTTTGAAGACGCAGAAAGCGGGGAACGGATGATCGGGAACCTGGCTGTGGACCGAAACGGCAGGAGAATGTCTGCGTTTCCCTATATCGGAGGGAGCTTTTCCGGAACCGGGGATCTGTTCGCGTCCATCATTGCCGGCGGACTTGCCAGGGGGGATGACATTTTCCAGACCATGGACCTTGCGGGGGAATTCATTGAAAGGGCGATGAAGGACTCCATGGCTGAGCAGGTGGACCGCAATGACGGGACGAATTTTGAAAAGTATCTTGGGATGCTGATCCGCGGGCGGCAGGAGTACAATGAAAACAGGAGGATTTGAGATGATGGACAACAGACGGGGAAGCGCGGCAACCTCGAAGCTTGTGACAGCGGGATTGTTTGCGGCAATGATCACGATCATGACGGCATATATTTTCCATATTCCATATGGGGCCAACGGCGGATATATCCATTTTGGAGACGCGCTGATCTATCTGGGGGCAGCATTTCTTCCCAGGCCGTATGCGCTGGCTGCGGCGGCGATCGGGGGAGGAATGGCGGATATCCTGACGGTGCCGGTATGGGCGCCTGCCACGGTAATCATTAAGATGCTGATCGTGCTGCCGTTTACATCGAAGGAGGGGAGGATCCTCTGCGCGCGCAACATTGCGGCGCCGTTTCTGGCCGCTGTGATCTCTGCGGCCGGGTATTATCTGGCGGAGGGGATTTTGTTCGGATCTTTTGTGGCTCCGCTGGCATCGCTGGCGGGAAGTGCGGTGCAGTCGGGAGGAAGCGCGGTGATCTTCCTGACGCTGGCTACAGCTCTGGATAAGATGCATATGAAGAGTCTGGCAAAGCAGATGCTGAGGCTGTAGAAAGGAGAAGAGAAAAAATGGCGGAGATTTTGTATACGTATCAGGACCAGGTATATGTCAATCTGACCAATCAATGTGACTGCAGCTGCCGGTTCTGCATCCGCAGCCATCACGACGGGGTGGGGGACGCGGATACGCTGTGGCATGAGCAGGATCCGAAGCTGGAGGAGGTCAAGGCTGCAATGGACGCGTTTGACTTTTCCGGCAGGAAGGAGCTTGTGTACTGCGGCTATGGAGAGCCGACCTGTGCGCTGGAGAATCTGGTGGAATCGGCCAGATATGCGAAGGAGAGGTATGGTCTGTGGATCCGGCTGAATACGAACGGGCTGGGAAATCTGTATCATGGAAGGGACATTGTTCCGATGCTGGCGGAGGTGGTGGATTCCATTTCGATCAGCCTGAATGCGCCGAATAAAGAGGAATATATGGAAGTCACCCGGCCGCGGTTTGAGGACGCGTTTGAGGGAATGCTGGCATTTACGGCGGAATGCGCAAAAAGGATCCCGCAGGTGAAGATGACGGTGGTGGATGTGCTGCCGGAGAGGGACATTGAGGACAGCAGGAAGCTGGCGGAATCGTTGGGAGTGGAGCTGCGGGTGAGAAAATTTGTGTAGAAGGTTTACCTGAGCCGTGAGAGAGTTAAATGTTAGAAACGGAAAAGGAATTGAAAATGCGCGCTGCGGGAGGACAAATACAGGCCGCAGGCGCATTTTTTTGGTTTTTATTTGGTAAGAACCTCGGCGCCGGTCTCGGTGATCAGCACCATGTATTCGATCTGCGCGGACAATCCGTCATCGATGGTGTAAACGGTCCAGTCATTGTCTTCGTCTACGAAGAAATCGGGGCTGCCTTCGTTGACCATGGGTTCGATGGTGAACATCATGCCGGGCACCAGGAGCATTTCGCTGCCTTTGGGAGTTACGTAGCTGACAAAGGGTTCTTCATGAAATTCCAGACCGATCCCGTGTCCGCCAATCTCCTCCACTACGGAATAGCCGTTTGCCTGGGCATGGGAGTTGATGGCGTCAGCAATATCTCCCAGATGTCCCCAGGGCTTTGCCTGGGCCAGGCCGAGATGAACGCATTCTTCCGTTACGCGGATGATGCGCTCGGCGCGCTCGGAAATCTTTCCCAGAGTGAACATGCGGGACGCGTCGGAAAAGTAACCGTCCAGGCTGGTGGACACGTCTACATTGACAATATCGCCCTCCCGCAGGATGATGTTTTCATCCGGAATGCCGTGGCAGACTTCGTTGTTGATAGAGGTGCAGACGCTTTTTGGAAATCCCTGGTAGTGGAGCGGCGCAGGGATCCCGCCGTGGCTGGTGGTAAAATCATATACGATCCGGTCGATCTCCGCGGTGCTCATGCCGATATGGATATGCTTCTCCACCTCGTCCAGTACAGCTGTGTTTAACGCTGCGCTTTCCTTGATCTTTTCAATCTGAAAGGGGGTTTTTAAAAGCTCTCTCTTTGGAACGATCTCGCCCCGGTCGGCATGTAACAGGATTTTTTCTTCGATCGGCATGTGGCATTTTTTATATTTTTTGCCGCTGCCGCACCAGCATGGATCATTTCGCTGCATTTTCATTACCTCTCTTTTCCATTTACGAATGATATAATTTAACATATGTCCGCATTCCTTATATAAGTATACGATCAAAGGGCACGCCCGGAACATCATGGCATGAATAGATTATCCGTGTACTGCCTGTAACGTCTGCGGGACAGGCGCTGTGTCCGATGATGGATCAAAAACGGTGAATAAATAATCCGCTCCGCAGCTTGGGCTCGAACCAGGTGGACTTGGGCGGCATCAGGCGGCCGGAATCCGCCACTGAGAGCAGTTCTTCCATTGAAGTGGGATACATGGCAAAGGCTGCGTTCTCTGTGCCTGCATCTGTCAGCCGAACCAGCTCCTCCAATCCCCGGATTCCGCCTATGAACCGGATCCGAGGGTCAGTCCTGGGATCCTGGATGCCGAACAGCGGGCCGAGAACAGTATTTTGCAGAATGGACACGTCCAGGTCATCTACCGGATCCTGGGTGTACAGATCTGCATGTGCCGTAAGCGCATACCAGACGTCGCCGAGGTACATGGCGATCTCGCCTTTGTGCCCGGGATGCCGGGGGCCGGACAGTTCCCGAATGTCAAAATGTCTGCTGACTGCGTCCAGCAGTTCTTCGCGGGTGTGTCCGTTCCATCCGGTGACGACCCGGTTGTAATCGTAAATCCGCAGCTCATCCGCGGGGAAGAGTACGGAGAGGAAGTAGTTAAATTCCTCATCCCCGGTATAATCCGGGTGTGCCTCCCTGCGTTTGAGACCGGCTTTTACTGCGGAGGCGGCACGGTGATGGCCGTCTGCGATATAAATATGCCCGATCCCGGCGAATAATTCCGTGACGGCTTCGATATTTTGCTCCAAACGCCATACCTGATGGCGGATCCCGTCCTCTGCCGTGAAATCGTAGAGCGGAGCGGAGGCTTTTGCGGCTTCCGTAAGCTGCCTCAGGCCCGGATCAGGACGGTAGGTCAGAAAAATGGGGCCGGTCTGGGCGCTCAGCGTGTCCACATGGCGGATTCGGTCCAGCTCCTTTTCTTCCTTGGTATTCTCATGCCTGCGGATGGTCCCGTTCAGATAATCGTCGATGGAGGCGCATCCTACGATGCCGGTCTGGGTGCGTCCGGCAAAGGTCAGGGCATAGAGATAGTAGCAGGGCTCGGGGTCCTCGATAAACGACCCGTCTGAGAGCATTTCCCGGAGAGTGTCACGGGCGCGCTCGTAAACCTGCGGGGAATACATGTCGGTATCATCCGGAAACTGGGTCTCCGGGCGGTCTATCTTCAAAAAGGAAAGGGGGTTCTGCCTGACTGCTTCTTTGGCTTCTGCCCGGTTGTAAACGTCATAGGGGAGGGCGGCGATGGAGGAAGCTTTTTCCTTCGATGGCCGCACGCACCGGAAAGGACGGATGGTTGGCATAAGTGAGTGCTCCTTTTCTGGGAAATTTAGGAGCAGTAGAAAAATAAGTGATACAGATAGACAAGCCAAGATGTGTCAGTTATTTTTCTACTACTCTTTATGTTATCCGCCCGGCGATCGGCGCGGAGACGGATCGGAGGGGGATATACAACGGTGTAAATTCATGCGGAATCTGACAGATTCATTGCATGCCTTCTTATTTTATGCAATTATGGGGTGCATGTCAATTGGTTCTGGGGGAAAAAGTGGAAAAAGGATAGACTGAGTTACAGGGCACGCCTGGTCAAGGTGTGACCTGTAACTAGACTGATGCAGATTGCCAGGAACAGCGGGTATGGGGAGCTGGTTCCGGGAAGCCTGCCGGAAACAGAGTGATGGGGCTGCCGGAAAATCGTTCCGGCAGTCCCAGTGTATCGGCCATTTCTCAGGGTATGCCCAAGGGCATCCCATTATGGCCATCCGGCCGCTTCACAAGGTATACCATACAATCTGATTCGCTTCCAGCTCCAGCTCAAAGCTGCTTCCATCTCCCAAATACACGGTCGTGCTCTGAGGCTCGTAGGTATTATTTACCACGCAGTATTTTCCATTTTCAGGATAGGCATGGACCTCCACGTTGTAGTTCGTGGAAAACCATCGGCGCAGATTCGCTTCGTCTCCGGTGCTCCACAGGACCGCCCGGTAGAAGAGGCGGCTGTTCTCGAAGCTGTAGGGCAGTCCGGTGATGTAGACGGCGCGGCCCTTTCCGAAGGTGTTGACCGCAAGCTGCACTTCCTTTTCTCGCTCTACCAGCACCTGGGCGCCTTCCAGCGCATAGATATTTTTCTTGCCTTCTCCGAAGTCGATCTCATCTGACGCGTCCTCGGTGATAAAATGGCTGCCGCACTCCCAGTTGTATTTGTCGTAGCCCAGAGTGAAGCCGCGTTCCTCCTCTACGCCGAACACGTTGGCGAGCTGGAAGAAATGGCCGTTTGCCTGGTGGGCGGTGGGTTCGCCGATTCCGATAATACCGCCGCCGTTGTAGACAAACTGCTTGACCGCGGAGGATATGTCCGGGTCGCACCACCATTCCCCGCCGGTATGAGCCGTGTCGGCATCACCTACGTTGACGAGCGCGTCGATACCTTTCAGGATATCCGGATTCTCCTTGATGTCGTCAAAGCTGATGAAACGCACGTCAAAAGGAGCTCCGGAGAGGGCCTCAATGACTCCCGCATAGGAATAATTCTGTTTGAAATACAGGGCATGGTGTACCATGTGGCATCCCCAGGCACGCATTTTTCCCCAGCAGTTCAGGACGGCGACACGCTTGACGCAGTAGGGCACGCAGCCTTTTACGTTGTCATAGAGCTCGCGGAATTCATTGCAGACGGACTCCACATAGTCTACAAATTCCGGGAAATCCAGCGTCAGCTTCAGGTATCCGCCGTACCCGATCCGGTCTACGGGCTTTCGCAGGATGGCGCGGCGGGCAGTCACCCAGTTGACCTTGGCCTCCTTCACGGGATCTCCGCCTTCGTGGAAGGTATCCGGGAAGAAATAGGGCAGCAGGCGGGCCTCTGTATAGGAAACGCCTTCGATGTCGCTGATCAGCCGCAGGGTGGAGCCATTTCCTACGCTTCCCACAACCGCGTCCAGCCCCAGCTTTTCAAATCCCTCCAGGAACGGTTCGGTGCCGATCCAATGGTCCCCCAGGAACATCATGGCTTCCTTGCCGTATTCATGGGTAATGTCTGTCATTTCTTTTACGATCTTCGCAACTTCCCTGCGCTGGAATGCCTGGAAATCCCGAAATTCTTTGGAGGGGATGCGGTACTGGTTGTTGTAATAGCCCTGATCAATGATGTATTCGGGGCGGAAGGGGTAGCCGGCTTCCCGCTCGAACTGCTCCAGGATATAGGGGCTGACGGATGCGGAATAGCCGTACCAGTCCACGTATTTTTCACGGGCCAGCTCATCGAATACGAGGGTGAACTGGTGGAAAAATGTGGTGAAGCGGAGTACATTTACATAGGGGTGGTCCTGGATGAACCTGCGCAGGCGCTCCATAGTAAATGCGTGGGTCTTGGGCTGGCGTACGTCGAAGGTGATCTGGTGCTCCACGTCCTTCCAGTCGTTGACCACCGCGTTGTACATATGAACCGGATCCCACATGATGTAGGCCAGGAAGCTGACCGTATAATCGTGAAATGGGACGGTTCGGATGACCACCTCTCCGGTACTCTCGTCATAGTGCCAGCCGGATGCGGGAACCGCCTCTCCGCTGCTCTCGCCGCAGTGCCGGCTGGATGGGGGGACGACCTTACCGGTGCTCCGGTCGATGACCTCCCACCAGCGGGTGATGTCGTCCCGGGTGTTGGGGGTCAGCATGTCTCTGTACAGACCCTTCATCAGGGGGATGCGCAGAGAATCCGCCGATGCGGTGTAAATGGGGGTCATAAGGTACATCTGCTGGATCTCGTCGGGGTTGGCTTTGGCCCAGGCGTTGTCCTTGCGGGTGGTGTAGTAGGTGGAGTAGACCTTGAGCCCCGCGTCTTTTAACTCCACGGGGAAATCGGTCCCGTCGCAGTCCCGGACCGCGTCGGCGCCCCATTGTTCGGACAGGCGTATGGTATCTTCGATGATATCCATGTCTGTGGGTATGGTTACACGTCCTCTCGTATTCATGTGTAAATTCCTCCGATCTTAAAAATATATTGGATATAGATCATGCTGCCCGTCCGGTCTGACTGTTGATGAGACCGGGAACGGGACGGCTTTCGTGATGGTGTAAGTATATCATAATGGAGGGGGAAAGTCTATTCTGAGAGAGGGCATGAATTCGAATGAACTGCTATATGGTTACAGGTCACACCTTGACCAGGCGTGCCCTGTAACTCAGGCCGTCATTTTAAATTGCCTACGGCAATGGACGGCCTGAATACCAGCTCTTATGTGCATCCTCCCAACCAATCAGCGTGGTGATTGGTCGGGGTGTGACATGTAACGCTATATGTTACTGTTCACGGTGCCTTGCACTCTGCCGCAAGGCATCCGTCCAGTAAAATAGCGGCTGCTACCTCCTCGTGCCGGTTTGGGTATAGGTGACCATAAGTGTTATTAATCATTTCCACGGTATCGCCAATCCGCTCCGCAATGAGCATTGCCGGGAATCCCATGTCAATTAATAGCGACACGTGAGAATGCCGTTACGGTATAATAACGACAAACGGAAAAAGCTGAGTATTATTCCGTTTCCTATTGCATTTTTAATTTATTCTACTCATTCCAACAAAATGATTGACAAGAATGAGTAGAATGGGTAGAATGTGGGTAGAATAAAATTAGGAGGCAGTCAAGTGATTTTTCAGGAAAGCGAAACGGTTGAACTAAAAGCAATTGTAGTGGACGATATAAAAAAAGAAGTCATTGCTTTTGCAAACTGTGAGGGAGGAAAACTGTATATAGGCGTTCAGGACGACGGAACCGTGTCAGGACTGGATAACCCAGATGAAACTTCTTTGCAAATCAGCAATATGGTTCGAGATGCAATTAAACCGGATCTGACGATGTTTCTTCATTATGAAACAGTAACGGTAGATGGAAAGAAAATCGTTACTGTTGATATTCAGCAGGGAACAGAGCGACCATATTATATAGCCAAAAAAGGCTTGCGTCCTGAAGGCGTTTATGTCCGTCAAGGTTATTCTTCTGTTCCGGCTACAAACACTGCGATCCGTCGCATGATTAAGGAAACTGACGGAGATCATTTTGAAGAAATGCGGTCTTTGGAACAAAATTTAACCTTCGAAAGTGCAAAAAAAGTATTTGCTGAACGAAATGTCAAGTTTGGTCTCACACAAATGAAAACATTGGGAATGGTAACACAGGATGGTGTCTATACAAACTTGGGGTTACTGCTTTCGGATCAGTGTGTGCATACAATTAAAGCCGCTGTTTTTCAAGGTACAACGCAGAGTGAATTTAAGGATCGGCGAGAATTCTCCGGCTCCCTCTTTCGGCAGATGGATGAAGCATATGATTTTATTGATTTCCGTAATCAGACACACTCAACCTTTGATAAGTTATATCGTATTGACAGACGGGATTATCCGGAAACAGCAGTCAGGGAAGCTCTTTTGAATCTTCTTGTGCATCGTGAATATTCATTCCGCGCCAGTACTTTCATCAGCCTTTATGCAGACAGACTTGAATTTACCTCTATTGGCGGTCTGGTAAGCGGCGTGTCCTTAAAAGATGTAACAATGGGTATTTCCGTCTGTCGGAACTTCAAACTGGCAAATGTATTTTACCGTTTAGAATTGATAGAAGCCTATGGAACCGGAATTATAAAAATCATGGAGGCGTATGAGGGAACCGGAATGACACCGCATATTGAAACATCTGATAATGCATTTAAAATTATTCTCCCTAATCTGAATGCAATGCCTGAACCCGCAAGGCAAATGCAAGTAAATCCAGAGAAAAGCACACCAGAAGAAAAAGTGATTGTTCTGACAAAGCAACGGGGGGTTATTACAAGAAAAGAAATAGAAATACTGCTTGGTATAGGTCAGTCATCATGCGGACGGCTGCTAAAAAAACTGATTGAAAACGGTCTGCTTATCCAAGAAGGAAAGGGCAAGAATACCCATTATTGCCTTCCGCAATAAAAAAATAATTCCAACCGCACAGTTTGAAATATGGCAGCACACGGCTCTCCATATAGTGCGTTATGGAGTGGATTGCGGACTCTTTCAGCCGTGAGCGGATATCATCTCAATGCCACCGGTTCCAACCCTCTGCTCCCGCCGATCAAGGGTTACAGGCCACACCTTCACCAGGCGTGCCCTGTAACTCAGGCCGTCATTTTAAATTGCCTGCGGCAATGGACGGCCTGAATCCCAGCTTTTATGTGCATCCTCCTGACCAATCAGCGTAGTGATTGGTCAGTGTGTGACATGTAACGATCAAGGGTCTGCTATTTTTGGACAGTTCCTTAAGATTTGACATTATCTGTTGGGGCTGGTATTGTTATACTGAGTTTTAGGTGTGAAATAAGAATTACTGCCTGTACGGCCGGAACTTTTCTGGGGGGATTGTTCCGGCTTGTCCGGCAGGACGAGGAGGAAATACAGATGAACCCGGTGGTAGTAAGAAATGTAAAGATAGGGGAGGGCATCCCGAAGATCTGTGTGCCCATCGTAGGCGTTACAAAGGAAGAGATCATCCAGGAGGCAAGGTCATTGGAAACGATTCCGGTGGATGTGGTGGAGTGGCGCGCGGACTGGTTTGAGCATGTGTTTGATCTGGAACAGGTGAAGGAGGTGCTCTCAGGGCTGAGGGCGGCCCTGAAAGAAACCCCTCTGCTGTTTACCTTCCGGACTTCGAAGGAAGGCGGGGAAAAGGCCATCGAGCCGGAGGACTATGCTGCGCTCAACAAGGCCGCGGCAGAGAGCGGTGATGTGGACCTGGTGGATGTGGAGGCATTTACCGGGGACGAGGTGGTCCGGGAGATCATCGAAGCCGCACATGAGGCCGGAGTCAAGGTGGTGAGCTCTAACCATGATTTCCACAAGACTCCGGCCCAGGAGGAGATCGTGAGCCGACTGCGGAAGATGCAGGAGCTTGGCGCAGACATCCCGAAGATCGCGGTCATGCCGCAGAATAAGAGGGATGTGCTGACACTTCTCCTTGCGACGGAGGAAATGACCCGGGAATATGCGGACCGCCCGATCATCACCATGTCAATGGCAGGAACCGGTGTGATCAGCAGATTGTGTGGGGAGGTGTTCGGCTCCGCGCTGACCTTCGGCGCGGCGAAGAAGGCTTCCGCTCCGGGACAGATGGAAGTCCATGATCTGGAAACGGTGCTGGGGCTGCTGCATAAGAGCCTGTGAGAGAGTTTGCGGAAAGGGGAGCATCCAACCGCATAGCTTTTTTATCGAGGCAAGGCTTTCAGCACTTCTGCTGCGCGATCCGGATAAAATCCCGGGCATAGGCCGGAAGATAAGCGCCTTTGCGGTATGCCAGCGGATGTCTGTTGGCCATGGTTCTGGAGCGTCACGGCAAGAACGGGAATATCGGGTATGGATTTATCACAGGCTCTTGCCTGAAAACCGGTACCGTAGCTACAACATATTTCCACGATCACCATAATCTTTTCGTCGCGGGAGATGACCCGGAGGATATGCTGTTTGCCGTGAGGCGGATTCAGACGCTGCAGGGCGGATTCTTGACGGTGAAGAACAGGAAGGTTCTTGCTGAGCTGGCACTGCCGGTATGCGGGATTCTTTCCGAACGGGGAATCCAGGATACGGCGCTGGATCTGAAAGCCGTCCGTGAAAGCTTAGAGGAGCTTGGATATCGGCACTCCAGCCCGGTGATGTCCCTTGGCACGCTGGGCCTGCCGGTGAGCCCGGCGCTGAAATTGACGGACAAGGGGCTTGTGGATGTGAAACGAAGTGTGATCGTGCCGTTGATCTCAGGCTGAATGAAATACATAGAAATGCATTGACAAATGAATGAAACCAGATAAGGAGAAAACTCAAAAATAGGCACATGGGGACAGCAGCATCTGGACTATCTGAAGCAGTACCGCAAGGTTACATACACCAATCTTCTTACAAGCGGCAAGCTGAATACATACCTTGCCGACATCAACAGGCAAGCACAGGAACGCTTTGAAAGGCTCATAGAGGGCTTGAAACAGGCACAGGGCATAACGGAACAGCATATTTTGCCTTTCGGAGGGCAAAATATGCTGTTATTTCTCATAAACGATTTATACTTCTATGAAATAGAATATTGACAGAGTTCTAAAAGCTGTATATAATGACTGTATAAGCAGAATTAGTCAAATGGGAGGCGTTAAAGTGCCGAAGAGCTATTCAGAGCAGGAACGGGAATACATCAGAAAACGATTGAAAGAAGAAGCGGCAAAATGCCTTGCAAGGTATGGCGTCCGCCGCACGACAGTCGATGAAATCGTGAAACGGGTTAATATTCCAAAAGGAACTTTCTATCTCTTTTATAAATCAAAAGAATTACTTTTGTTTGAAGTTATTCAAGAACAGCAGGAAACTGTCAACCGCAAGCTGTATCAGACCATTTCTGGCATTGCCAGTACAGAGTTGTCAGCGGAAAAGCTGACTGATGTGATATTTGAGTTCTATAAAATGACAGAGGAAATGCTGATTTTGAAATTGATAGATGTTAATGAAGTGGAATTGCTTGTGCGTAAGCTGCCACGGGAAATTGTGGAGGAGCATTTTCAGGACGATACAGATACGATTGAAAAAATGCTCGCCCTATTTCCTGTGAAAAAAGAAGTAGACATAAAAGTTCTTAGTGCCGCATTCCACGCAATCTATTTTGCGACTCTGCATAAGGCTGAGATTGGTGAACAGTATGATGAAGCGTTGTATTCCTTGATTTATGGTATTGTGACACAAATTATTTAAAGAGTCTGGCAACCAGCCAGACTTAAAACAGCCTTTAAATTGACTATACAGAGTGATTGAGTCAAACGGTATGGAGGTAGATATGATTACAGTAGAAAATCTTTCGTTTAGTTACACGAAAAGCCCATTTATTTCTGGTATGAGTTTTTCTGTTCCAGAGGGTGAAATTTTGGGATTTTTAGGACCATCTGGGGCAGGCAAAAGCACATTGCAGAAAATCTTGATTGGAATGTTGAGAACATATCAAGGCTCCTGTCTGGTAAATGGCATTGAGTGTAAAAATCGTACAAAGAATTTTTATGAGAATATAGGGGTTGATTTTGAATTTTCAACAATGTATGAAAAGCTGACGGCAAGAGAGAACTTGCAGTTTTTCTCATCATTATACGAAAAAAAGCCACGCCCGATAGATGAACTTTTGGAAACGGTAGGTTTGGAGCAGGATGCAGATAAACGTGTAGCCGATTATTCAAAGGGCATGAAATCCCGCTTAAACTTTATAAAAGCATTGCTGCATGACCCTGTCCTGCTCTGCCTTGACGAACCGACCAGCGGGCTTGACCCCGCAAACAGCCGTATGATGAAAAATATGATTTTAGAGGAAAAGGCAAAAGGGAAAACCATTCTTTTGACGACGCATAATATGCAGGACGCGGCCGAGCTTTGCGACAGGGTGGCATTTATCGTAAACGGCAAAATATGCGCTCTTGACAGCCCGCGCAATCTGATTATGTCAAAAGGAGCGGCAACCGTAACTTATACATGGGTTGAGAATGGGGAGCATAGAGCAAGCTGCCCTTTGGAACAAATATCTTCTGATGAGCGTCTGAAAAATCTGATAGCCCAAAACCGTCTGCAATCCATTCACAGCAGTGAGCCAACCTTAAATGATATTTTTATGGATGTTACGGGGAGGACGCTGTTATGAGGTTGAAAAAGCTGTTTTTATTGGATATGCGCTTTCAAGCGAAATATGGCTTTTACTTTTTATATGCAGTGTTGACTGTAATCTATATAGCAGTGCTTTTTGCGCTTCCCGAAAACTGGAAAGAAAAAGCTGCCGCAATTTTAATCTTTTCTGACCCCGCGTCAATGGGGCTGTTCTTTATAGGAGCGATTGTCCTTTTGGAAAAGAGCCAGCATACAACCTGTGCATTGGCAGTTTCTCCTGTCCATGCTACGGAATATGTGATTGCTAAAGTCAGTTCATTGTCAGCCATTTCACTTGTTGTAGCAGCTATTTTAGCATTAGCCGCAGATGCGGATAATTTGCGCATTGTGCTTTTTGGTACGTTTATATCCAATGTGATATTTACATTATTTGGAATAATCGTTGCAACAAAAATTGCAAGCCTTAATCAGTTTATATTATGGACTGTGCCAATCGAAGCCGTTTGCTTTGTTCCTGCAATTTTGCATTTATTTAAAATTACTCCTGCATGGTGCGGGTATTATCCTGTCAATGTTTGTATGGATATGGTTTTAGGGCATTCTTCGTCCGCAATAGGTTTTTGGGGCGTGGTGGCAACGACGGTAATCCTATTTGTGCTTTCAAGATTTTGTGTCTTGAAAATGTGGGATAGCATGGGAGGTGTAAAGCTATGAAAGCAATTAGATTAAGCTTTTTCCAAATGGCGGCAGCTATGCGGCGGGACATGATGCTGTTTATATCTTGTTTTTCGCCAATCCTTGCAGGCTTTTTCTTTCGGTTTGCCATACCTTTCATAGAATCTGCTTTGACAGACAGTTTTCATATAGCGGCAATTATTTCTCCCTATTACAAGTTGGTTGACATCCTGTTTGCAATGCTGTCATCCACTATGTTCTGCTTTGTTTCAGCAATGATTTCTTTAGAGGAAAGGGATGAAAAGACAGCCGTCTATTTATTCATTACGCCTTTAAGAAAAACAGGTTACATAGTCGCGCGGTTTGGCGTGCCTTCTGCTATTGCATTTCTTGCGACTATTATTCTGTTGCCTGCTTTTAAACTGACGCCTCTTTCTCCGCTTACCATTTTATTGCTTGCGACGGGAGGAACCTTGCAGGGCATAATTGTTGCATTGCTTGTACTGACGATTTCATCAAACAAGCTAGAGGGTATGGCAGTAACGAAGTTATCTACGCTGACTATTTTTGGTGCTGTTATCCCGTTTTTCATTAAATCAGATATACAGTATGTACTATCTCCGCTACCCTCTTTTTGGATTGGAAAAGCGATTTTAGAAAATATGCCGCTTTATATGCTGCCCGCATTTGTTTTATTTGCTATGTGGATTTGCTTTTTGTTTAAACGATATTTGCGTAAAATCTAGGAAGAAATAAGAGTATAAGTATCTGCTTTATGAAAGAAAAGGATTTGACATTATAAAAACAGAATGGTTGCTTTGCCCAATCTGCGGAAATAAAACAAGGTTATAGATACGGTAAGATACAGAATTGAAAAACTTTCCACTATATTGTCCGAAATGCAAACTTTTAGTAGGCTATAAATTTTTAACGCAAACGTCCACCATATAAAAAAACGGTGTATGGTGGGCTGTTTTTGTTGTTGGCTGCCGTTCGTCGCCTTTCCAATCTGGATTATTACATTTCAAAAATTCACGGAGGTAAGCATCATGAAAAAGAATTTAACAGAACTCGTATTTGTCCTGGACAGGAGTGGCTCTATGAGCGGGCTGGAGAAGGACACCATCGGTGGATTTAATTCCATGCTCGGCAGGCAGAAGGAGCGGTATGGATGGGAATTTTTATTCCTGGGCGCAAATATTGACGCTATCGAAACGGCCGGGCGCTTCGGGATCCAGCCCAGCCGTGCGGTGAATTATGAGTGCGACAGCGCGGGGACGCAGCTGAACTTTCAGGTCGTAAGCGATACGGTCCGCGTCTTGACCACGGCCAGTTCTCCCTCCTGGATCACCATTGAGATATATCCGCTGTGGCGTTTCAGGATTCCCCCGCTGGCTGCTTTGCGGTAGGCGGAAGCCGGAGCGCGCGGCTCCGGACAGTCTGCGAAAAATAAGAAAGAAACGGGGCAGCTGATGGGACAGCTTCCTCGCTTCTTTGTGGTTACATATTACTACAAGTCTTTGGAATGTCAATATTTACACTTTATATTTTTCCGCACATTTACTTTTCCTGCTCTTTCGGATCGTGAGTTTCGATATATTCAATCAATTCCAGGATTTCATCACTGCTCAGGCCTTTTTCTTTTAGCTTCCTTATAAGATTTACAACCTCTTTACCAGTCATTTATTCATCGCTCCTTCCTACTGAATCAAAGCATACTCAAGGGCATCTCATAGTGGCCATCCGGCCGTTTTATAAGGTATGGTTTTATTATATCAAAGGGAGCTTTGGGTGTAAAGCCTGTCTATAGATTTTAGGCAGATTTAAATTGCGATGCCATAATATTCTGCCGCCGCATCAACCAGGTCATTTCGGATTTTGGTGTGGTCGTTTCCATCCAGGGACATGACACAGAGAACTGCCTTCTCTTTCGGATAAACCATACAATATTGCCCATAGTTCCCACCTAAGAGCACTGCACCCGGAATGGGCGCCATGCGTATAAAATATCCATAACCATAGCTTTCGTAGTCGCGAACGATCTCATCTTTTCCTTGGTTATCAATCTGCTTCCTGCAGGCATCCGATACGTAGGAGGACGGAACGACCTGTTTCCTGCTATAGTCTCCGTTATACAGCAGCAGATGCCCGAAATGAGCCAGCTCATCAATTGTCAGATACAGTCCGTTTGCTGCCATGCAATGCCCCATGGGACATACTGTCCAGTCCGGATTGCCAATGCCGATTGGCTCAAACAGGCGGTCCCTGAGATAGTTCAGCAGATTTTCTCCCGTGCGCATTTCAAGTAGGCACGACAAGATATAGGTATTAAAATTGCTGTATAAAAAATGGGTTCCTGGTTCATGTACAAATTCTCCGGCTGTAAAATAATAGCGGATCCAATCTTTGACCTGATACCGCAGAGGGTCGTCACAAAAAAATAAGGGCTCTTTTAAGCCGCTGCTCATAGTCAGCAGATTTTCAACGGTGATTTTTTCTATATTCCGAGTATACTTCCCATCTTCCGGGATGTACTGCTGAAAATCCGCATAGATGGATTCCGCCCGTTTTATGATGCCTTCCTTTTCCGCAATACCTGCCGCCATGGCTACAAAAGGTTTGCTGACCGACCATACATTCAATCGGGTCTTGACCGGGAAAAGCTTATACTCCGCTTTCAGGATGCCATTCTTATAAGCCTGTGCATAGATAATATTCGAGTGTTTTTCTTTTGACTTTTTCAAAAATAAATCCATCAGCTCCTGCATGTCTGTCCCCCCTATTCAAAAAATAAATCCATATCGGAATAAACCGTCTCCAGCGTTTTGAGACGCTCTGAGATTTTATTTTTATTCTTCTTTTGTATTTTTGCAATGATGGCGTCAAAAAGAATATATAGACATACCACCGAATTAAATCCCATTTCATCCATGTTGGAATCGACGATTATGGACTCATCCGAAATCTCAATAATAGGAGAAATGATGCTGTCGGCTATGCTTAATACCTTGGCTCCTCTTTTTTTCAATATTTTCGTATACTGGTACGTCCATTTTGTATAACGAGCAAAGGTAATGGAGACAGCAGCGGTCTTTTCCGTAACACCGGATACCAGTTCTGTTCTGGAGTCGTAAAATTCCTTTATAACATATACATTTCCAAGCAGCCGCTCCAATACAGCTCCGAACCATAACGACGCGCTGTAGGAGGAACGGGCACCGATCACTAGGATTTTGTCTGCTTCCAGCAACAGGGTAATAAAATGATCTAATGTCTCCTCATCCAGATGGTTTTTCCAATTTTCCAGCATGAGCATTTCCTTTGCGATTACACTCTGGTAACAGCTTCCGTTTGCAATGGCCCCCTCGGCCCGACGCTGGGGCTCCGTAAGAATTTCCTCACGGACCTTCTGCTGAAGGCTTGAAAAGCTTTCGAATCCAAGGGAATACGCCAGCCGAATAATCGTTGTCTCACTTACTGCGATTTCCTTGCTTAACTTTGTCAATGTAGAATAGCTGAATAAATCCTGGTTTTTCAGCACATACTCGGCGGCCTTCCGCTGTCCGGCGGATAGGGAGCCTATTTTTTCGCGGATCAATTGTTCTACCTTCATATGCTCTCCCTCTTTTTTTTCTATTCTACCATACGATTCGCTGTTCAACAACATATAGTAGAAAAAAATTCTTCGAAAAAATAAAAAATGTAAAAAATGCATAAAAATCATAACATAAATTTTCGCATTATTGCTAATATACAATCTTTAGGATTTATGATAACATGAAAAAGAATTAAATAATTCGTATTGCAATAATGAAGAATTAAATTCACTATTAGAACGTTTTTCTAAAAAAATGTATTATGGGATGCCATAGGTATTCTATCTGAACCGGAAGGAGAAAAGGAATGAACAACAGCAAATCAGAACAAAAAACAACGGGATTTCTTGGAAGATTTGACCTCTATACGATTGGTGTCGGGCAGGCAATTGGATCCGGCGTCCTCACCCTGATCGGCCCGGCAATTCTGCTGACCGGGCAGTCCGCATGGCTTGCCTATGTCGCGGCCTGTGTGTGGGGATTCTTTATGATTGCGCCCATCCCATGGATCACTTCAACGCTAAAATTGGGAGGAGGTTTTTACTCCGTCATCGGTGACCTGGCCGGAAAGCGGCTGGCCGGCATGTATGCCGTAGGATTTCTTCCTCAGACGATTAACCTGGCCACCTATGGGGTTGCGATCGGTATGTACGCAACCTCACTCTGGCCTTCACTGAATGCAAAATGGATTGGATGTGCGGCCTTGAGCCTGTTCTTTATCATCAATCTGTTTGGTGTGGATGTAATGGCAAAAGCACAGAAGATCATGGTGATCCTGCTCTTTGCCGCATTAGGGCTTTTCATTGTTTTAGGGGTTGTACAGATCAATAATCCGGTCATGAATTTTACTGCGCCCGACTTTTTTTCAGAAGGCGGTTCCGGCTTTTTTGCAGCGATTATGCTTTATGTGTATTCCACAAATGGATATTCCTGTATCATGAATTATGGAAAGCAGGCTAAAAATGCAAAATTGGATATTCCCAGGGCATTGTTCTATTGTATCCCGACATTGGTCATCGTCTACGGCGGGGTAGCACTGGTAGCAACCGGTGTACTGCCTCTGGATCAGGTAGCAGGACAGCCGTTGACTATGGTTGCGCAGAAGATACTGCACCCTTCCTTGTTCGTTATTTTTATGCTGGGCGGTCCGATCCTGGCTCTGTCGTCATCTATCAATTCGACGATATCGAACAACTGCATTCCGGTTGCCCAGTCCTGTAAGGATGGATGGCTTCCGAAGTCATGGGCATCTACCAACAGGTACGGAGCATATTGGAAGCTGATGACCTTCACCTACCTTATGGGGATTCTGCCGGTTATGCTTGATTTTTCGATCAGTCAGGTGGTAAATAATATTATGCTGCTTGCGTCCTGCGTTGCGTTCTTACAGATTTACGCATATTTTCAGCTTCCGAAGCGTCATCCGGAAGCATGGGCAAAGTCTCCGATGCATATACCGGACAAGGCATATTATGGAATCTGTACATTGAGCCTTCTGGCCTATGTCTGCATTTTCCTGAATTCGTGCTTAAGCCTGACGATTCCGGTCCTGGTCATCAGCCTGGCGGCGATTGTGGTATGCATGATCTATGGCTGGTTCCGGAGCAGCAGTCCTGAAGTAAATATGGAAATCAGTGTATGGGAGGAATAAACAAGATGAGAAATGACCAGAATATACTATCAGAATTTGTAATTGACACTTTAAAACAAAATCTAAATGTTATGTACGCCCAGATTTGGCGCGAAGGAACCCGGACAGCGGAATATAAACGGATGCCGGTAAAGACGCGTCTGAATACTTGGTCTGCCTGCAAAGGCGTGGTGTCATGTGCGGCAGGGATCGCATTGGACGAAGGGCTGATCCGTCTGGACGAAAAGCTTGTGGATATATTCCCAGAATCTGTGCCGGAGGATCCCGGAAGCAATCTGCCCAAAGTAAGTCTGGAGCATCTCCTGACCATGACCAGTGGGCTTGAGAACTCCCTGTTTTTCTGCGATTGGGAGGAGCGTTACACAACCAAAGACTGGATCCGATATTTCTTTACAAATGCTGTTTTTGCAAATGAACCTGGAACTCAGTGGCTGTACAGCAACTTCAACACGTACATGCTAAGCTGTGTCATAGAGAAACGGGCCGGTGTGAATCTGCTGGAATATCTCCGCAACCGTTTCTTTGAGCCGCTCGAAATCGGCAACCCGGACTGGACCCTGTGCCCCAAAGGCCATGTCCACGCGGCCAACGGACTTTATGTTACGATCGATGAAATGGCAAATTACGGGAACATGATCATGAATATGGGGAGATATAAGGACCGGCAGTTGGTTCCGGAGAGCTATATGAAAAAAGCGACCTCCAATCTGGCAGATAACTCCGCTTCAAAAACCCCCGGGAATCTGTATTCCGGCTTCGGATATGGATACCAGTTTGTGATGAACCCGGAACCGGGCTCATTTCGGTCTGACGGAAATTACGGACAGTTCTGCTTGGCCTATCCAGAAAAAAGGACCGTTGTTGTTGTGATGTCCCTGGAAGGACAGTTTCAAAAGATTGGTAACTCACTCTGGCAGACAGTGGTTCCGCAGTTGTAAAAAAGTATAAGAAAAATTTTCCCTGAACATTATGAAGTGTTACTATTCACAGTCATTTCACTCACATGCGCAAAAACAGTCGGCAAAGCCGTCTGCCGATGCTTCGCGTCTTGATTTTTTGCTTATGTGGGTGAAGTGACACCTTTAGGCATAATTTCTAATACAGATAAGGATTCAGAACAGCAGGCCGTCGATTCTGTCTGCTGTGTTGAACTGCCGTAAACATAAATACGAGGAGGAAGGCTATGAACAAGGATTA
Organism: Lachnospiraceae bacterium; assembly: GCA_910573785.1. GTDB lineage: Bacteria > Bacillota > Clostridia > Lachnospirales > Lachnospiraceae > Schaedlerella. Next base: position 36,482 of record CAJSZT010000032.1, read on the forward strand.
TTCATTGGAATCATTACAAATGCACTATGACCTGAAGGGAAAGATAGAGATTGCTTCCCGCGCAAGGGTGGATTCCAAAGAGGCACTGAGTCTTGCGTATACGCCCGGCGTTGCAAAGCCCTGCCTGGAGATTCAGAAGGATCCTGATAAAAGCTATGAACTGACCCGGCGCTGGAATACAGTTGCGGTTGTTACGGACGGCACCGCAGTCCTGGGGCTGGGGGACATCGGTCCGGAGGCGGGGATGCCGGTCATGGAAGGAAAATGCGTCTTGTTCAAGGAATTCGGCGGCGTGGACGCGATTCCCTTGTGTATCCGCAGTAAAGAGACGGATGCTATTGTAGAGACCGTCCGTCTCCTGGCCGGCAGCTTTGGCGGGATCAATCTGGAAGACATTTCCGCGCCCAGATGCTTTGAAATTGAAAAACGCCTCAAAGAATGCTGTGATATTCCGATTTTTCATGACGATCAGCATGGAACCGCAGTCATTACGCTGGCGGGACTCATCAATGCGCTCAAGCTGGTTGGCAAAAGGCTGGACGAAGTAAAGATTGTGACCTCCGGCGCCGGGGCGGCAGGTATTGCCATTATCCGCCTGCTCATTTCCATGGGGCTGAAAAATGTGATCATGACAGACCGGCAGGGGGCAATCTACCGTGGCCGGGAAGGGCTAAATCCGATCAAAAAGGAAATGGCGGAGATTACCAATCACGCCTGCGAAAAAGGAAGCCTGTCGGATGTGATCCGAAAAGCGGACGTATTTATCGGGGTATCTGCCCCGGAGACATTGACCGCCGATATGGTCCGGTCTATGGCAGAGGATCCCGTCATCTTTGCCTGCGCCAATCCGACTCCGGAGATATTTCCGGAAGAAGCAAAAGCAGCAGGCGCAGCCGTAGTGTCTACCGGACGGTCAGATTATCCGAACCAGGTCAACAATGTATTGTGCTTCCCAGGAATGTTCCGCGGGGCCTTGGATGTCCGAGCCGCGGACATCAACGATGAAATGAAGGCGGCTGCAGCTCACGCGATCGCAGGTCTGGTAAGCGACGCGGAGCTGTCCGCAGATTATATCCTGCCCGCGGCATTTGATCCGCGCGTAAGGGATGCGGTGGCACAGGCGGTTGCGGAAGCGGCCCGCAGAAGCGGCGCGGCACGTATAAACGAGGAAACAAGTATGGCTGCCGTTTGAGGAGCAAGAACAACCCGTCTTTGGATGGCTTGCTGACGCGATAAACGGCAGCTTGAAAGACTATGGTCTTGACCTGGCAGATAAACAATACTGACTGCGGCACAGGAACATACAGAAAGGCAGTACGTTTCCAATACATGGCGTACTGCCTTTTTGCGTTTAGATCATTCATCAGAAGTAAATTCCGTTTTCTTCCCAAAGAGGAAAGGCTCTGAAAAACTGTGGTTAAAGAACACGATCAGGGGCCCCATAAAAAATGCTGTGATGAGCGTGCCGATACCCGGCAGCAGGCCTGTAACTGTTCCGATGATGACACAGAACAGGTCGCAGCCGATCCGTACGAATTTGAAAGGAAGCTTCCGCTTTTCCGCAATGACAATAGGGATTGCGTCATACACGGAAACGCCCAGATTGGAAGTCATGTATAAGGAAGAGGCGAAGCACATCACCAGGACTCCGACAGCAAGAAAAATGATCCGCGCCGGCAGATCAGGATTCGGAAAGAAACGGCTTATGACCATGCAGGCAAAATCAACCACATACCCCGTCAGAAACATATTGACCAGGGTGGCCGCGCCCATAGAGCTTCTGGCGATAAAAAGATCCAGCACCAGCATGATTCCGCTCAGTATGATGTAGTAGCTTCCATACGAAAGCCCTGTTTGAAAAAAACGCCCCCAGATTCCCTGCGCAAAACACTGGAACGGATCCACACCGAACTGTGAGCATTTGAAAAATCCAACGGCGATGGCGCATAAAATGACGCCGACGGTTGTCATAAAGATCCGTTTCTGAAAAATTCCCTGCTGATCCATTCCATTTTCCTCCCGATTCCGCACTGCAGTACACTCGTATACTCTCAAAAGCCTCTGACATTATAATACAGTTTTCATGCCAAATCAACAGGGAAATTCCGTATGCTGGGCCAGCTCCATCGTAAAGCCGATCGGCAGTTCTTCATTTTTGGTCATCATGCTTACCTCGTTGTCAAAATTAGTATAAGAAAATCACAAAAGAATATTCTTTCAGGGAAGAATTGCCGGAAAATGGACACACTAGATCTTGAAAAACCGCGTCAGCCGGCGAATGTACATGCAGACATGTCCGCTTGCCTCTCTGCTTCGCGGAAATCAACATGATGAGACAAGGATGGTAGAACAGCGATGAAAATTTTATTCTATGATACAAAAAGCTACGACAGGGATTCTTTTGAGGAAAAGCGGTGCCTTTATCCGGATATCGAGATTGATTATCTGAAATCCGAGCTGACCCCGGCCACGGCAAGGCTGGCAAACGGCTATGACGCGGTCTGTGCCTTTGTAAACTGTGATGTAGGAACAGAAACTGTAGAATTGCTCCACGAGTGCCGGGTACGCCTGATCCTGCTCCGCAGCGCCGGCTTCAACCACGTGGATATCGGAAAGGCAAAGGCGTTCGGGATCAAGGTCATGCGGGTGCCCGGCTATTCCCCGGAGGCGGTGGCGGAGCATGCCATGGCTCTGGCGCTGGCGGCAAACCGGCGGATCCACAAGGCATATGTGCGCGTCCGGGAAAATGATTTTAGCCTGGGGGGCATGCTGGGATTCAACTTTTACAGAAAGACCGCGGGAATCGTGGGGACCGGAAAGATTGGGGCGGCGATGGCAAGGATCTGCCATGGATTCGGCATGGAGGTGCTTGCTTATGACAAGTATCAGAATCCGGAGCTGGATTTCGTTCAGTATGTGGCCATGGATGAGCTGCTCGGCAGGAGCGACCTGGTTTCTCTGCACTGTCCTCTGACGGAAGAGACGTACCATCTGATCTGCCGGGAAACGATTCAGAAAATGAAGGATGGCGTGGTGCTGGTCAACACATCCCGGGGCGGCCTGGTCAAGACCGAGGACCTGATCGAAGGCATTCGGGCCAGAAAATTTTTTGCGGTGGGTCTGGACGTGTACGAGGAGGAAAAACGGAATGTGTATGAGGACCGTTCCGATGAAATCCTGGAAAGTTCGATCACATCCCGCCTCCTGTCGTTTCCGAATGTGCTGATCACCTCTCATCAGGGATTCTTTACGGAGGAGGCTCTGGGCGCTATTAGCGAGACAACTTTGAAAAACGCGGCTGCATTTGCCAAAGGGGAGAGCACGGGGAATGAAGTGGAATAAATAGTAATATCCCCCCGCCCTGGCGCATACCATAAATTAGGACATGCGCCAGGGCGCTGTAATCTCCGGATCCGCTTTTTTACATGCTGCGCTTCGGGGGACAAGACACGAAAGGGGGGATTTTTTTGTACGAAGAGAAATCCATAGAGGAGGTAACCGGACAGTTCCATACGGATCCTGAACAGGGACTGTCCTGGGCGGAAGCGGTCACCCGGCTGTCCGCCGACGGGAGAAATGAACTGGAAGGGGAGCGGAAAAAAAGTGTCCCGGAGACATTTCTGGAGCAGCTGAATGACCCGTTGATCTGTGTGCTGCTGGTGGCGGCATTCGTATCGTTTCTATTAAAAGAATATAGTGACACAGTCATCATCGGAGTAGTCATCGTGCTCAATGCGTCGGTGGGGGTGATCCAGGAGGGAAAGGCCCAGAAAGCCCTTGATTCGCTGAAAAAGCTGACAAGCCCGGAAGCGCACGTCCGCCGGGGCGGTGAGATCCGCAAGATCGCTGCCGCGGAGTTGGCACCCGGAGATATCGTGCTGTTAGAGGCAGGAATGCAGGTCCCCGCCGACCTGCGTCTGGTCAAAACCTGGAATCTCAAGATCGAGGAGTCCGCCCTTACCGGGGAATCCCTTCCGGTTGAGAAGGACGCGGAATTTTTGGCAGCCGGGGAGCTGCAGATCGGGGAGCGGAAAAACGAAGCGTTCATGTCCACCATGGTTGCCGGCGGCCGGGGCGAAGGCATCGTGATCGCCAGAGGGATGCAGACGGAGATCGGAAAGATTGCTTCTATCATAAAAACGGTTCCAAAGGAATTTACACCGCTCCAAAGGAAGCTTGCGGAGCTGGGAAAATTTTTGAGTATCGTGTCTGTCCTGCTCTGCGTTTTGCTGTTCGGTATCGCGGTGCTGCAGAAACGCGACATTCTGGAAATGCTCATTACGGCGATCTCCCTTGCAGTGGCGGCTGTGCCTGAGGGCCTGCCTGCGGTGGTGACCATTGTGCTGGCCATGAGCGTGTCCCGGATGGTGAAGGTGAATACCATCGTGAGAAAGCTGCCATCCGTAGAGACTTTGGGAGCGGTCAATGTGGTCTGCTCCGACAAGACCGGCACGCTGACCCAGAACAAAATGACTGTGACCCGGTGCTACGTCAACGAGCAGGTGATTCCCATTTCCACAAGCAATATCCGGGAGCAGGCGGAGATCCCGGAGCTGTTTTTGCAGGGCTTTGCGCTGTGCAACGACGCGGTCATTCCTGAGAGCGGCAGGGCGGTGGGTGACCCTACAGAGATTGCGTTGGCGGTCATGTCGTCCAACTGCGGAGTCCGGAAGGCACAGACGGAAGCCCGGTATCCGAGGGTGTCGGAACAGGCATTTGACTCTACAAGAAAGATGATGACTACGGTGCACCAATGCCGCGGCCTGATCGCTTTTACAAAAGGAGCGCCCGATGTGGTGCTGAAACGCTGCACAAAAATCTATCTGGGCGGCAGGATCCAGCCCCTTGGGGATCTCAAGCGCCGGAGGATCCAGGCCGCCCTGGAGGAAATGTCATCCCAGGCGCTGCGTGTCCTGGCGCTGGCCATGAAGGAGGGAACAGGGGATTCGGAAGCGCTGCTCAAAGAGCGGGACCTGGTATTTCTCGGCCTGGCAGGGATGAAGGATCCTATCCGTCCGGAGGCCAGGGACGCGGTCGAGAAGTTCAGCAAAGCCTCGGTGCGTACCATCATGATCACCGGTGACCATGCAGATACCGCATTTGCCATTGCAAAGGAACTGGGGATCGCCAGGAAGCCTGACCAGTGCCTGACAGGCGCGGAGCTGGACAATCTGTCGGATCACAACCTGCGGGTGCGTTTAAAAGAAACCAGTGTATTTGCCAGAGTTTCCCCGGAGCATAAGGTACGGATCGTGAAGCTGTTAAAGGAGTGCGGCAATATCGTTGCCATGACCGGGGACGGAGTCAATGACGCGCCGTCGCTGCGCACCGCGGATATCGGCATCTCCATGGGAATGTCAGGAACAGACGTGGCAAAAAATGCCTCCGACATGATCTTGACGGACGACAATTTTGCCACCATTGAAAAGGCCATTGAAGAAGGGAGGAGTATTTTTCAAAATATCAAAAAAACCGTGCTGTTCCTGCTTTCCTCCAATTTTGGGGAGATCATCACCATGTTTACGGCGGTGCTGCTGGGCCTTGCCGCTCCGCTGAAGGCCAGCCATATCCTCTGGATCAACCTGATCACAGACTCCCTGCCGGCTTTGGCCCTGGGGGTGGATGAAAATGACAAGGAGGCATTGATGCGGGAGCCGCCCCGGAGCGCAAAGGAGGGGATGTTCGCAAACGGCGGGCTGGCATGTACGGTCTTTTACGGACTGCTGATCGCGGCCATCAGCCTGACCGCGTTTTTAAAGATTCCGTGGGATGTGCTGGCGGAGAGTGGGAAAGCCTTCAATTTGTCCAACATTGCGGCGGTGCTGCAGAACGAAGCGGCTCTGGCGCGGGCCCAGACCTACGCGTTTACCGTGCTGGGCATGTCGCAGCTCTTCCATGCCCTCGGTATGCGGGATGTGCGGACCTCCGTATTTTCCGGAAAACGAACCTTTAATCCGGTGCTGGCTGCGGCCTTTGTGCTGGGAGTCCTGCTGCAGATGGCGGTCACGGAGATCCCCTATCTGGTGGGGATGTTCGGGACGGCGGTCCTTGGGTGGCAGGAATGGGCCGTGCTGCTGATCCTGGCGGCATTCCCGGTGCTGGCTCATGAGGTGTTTGTGTTGACGGGGAATGGAGAGGAAGGATAAAAAGTAACGCCTTCTTGTTACTGCTCACGGTGCCTTGCACCCTGCTGCAAGGCATCCGGCCAGTAAAATAGCGGTTGCGCGCATCCAGCCCTCGCCGTCAGGCGACTTTTCAATGTGTATAGCTGTCACTGTTGATACACGCATATACTCTTTGCACCATGGTTTTTACATAATAGTGCAAAACCATGGCGCATTATGTTTTGCTAATGATTGTATGTTTTAATCCTATGCACCAATCTTGCACCAGTGCGGTGCGAATTATAATTCAACATACGGATTATTCAACCACATCTCACTATAGCCTTTAGCAATCATAAACTGTCGGTACTTATAAAGTACTTCACCTTCTTCCATCCTTTCTTCATCAAGTGAAGCATCATCCGGTATTAAGTAAACATCGTCTGGAAGAAAGTTTATTTGATGAACTTTCTCATGCTTATCGTGCAGCAAAGAGTAATGTACGTTGAGAGAATTACTTTCATAATTTCTGATAATCTTTTCTACTCTGCTAAACGGTTCTACTAAACGTAAGATTAACGCCACTTCTTTGTCACTCATAAGATCTGCCATTGCCTTGAACTCCATGGTTTATTACCTCCTGGGATATTTTTATGGTCGTTATCTTAACTCACACCGACTTAAAAAGCAATAATAAGTTTCGCTTTTGCTAAAATAAGTCCGAGGTGATAACTATGAAGTACCCCGAACGCATGAGAGCCTTGCGTGAGGATAACGACTTAACGCAAACAGACATAGCCAAAATGCTGGGAATTGCACAAACGACCTACTCACAATATGAACTTTATAAGCGTCCGATGCCAATAGAATACTTGGTAGCACTTTGTAAGTATTACGGGGTTTCTGCAGATTATATGCTAGGGTTGTCGGACAAAAAATAATTCTCTATATGTTGGTTAAGGCGTATAGAGGATTATTTTTCTCTTATATCTATCATCAGTTCTGCTTAGAATAGCTCCATTTTAAGATACGCTGCGTTCAAATCATCTTGCTCTACACCCAAATACTTCATCGTCACCTTAAAGCTACTATGATTATAAATAGTCATAATCACAACTGGTGAGATGCCTTTATTCCACGCATGGTAGCCCCAGGTCTTTCTGAGACTATGACAAGCAATCTTACCAGTAATACCTAGCGCTTCTACTGCTGCATGGATAATCCGCCAAGCTTGCACCCGGCTAATTGCCTTGTCTTCTTTACGATTGCTGGCGAAGATAAACTCACCACGTCGATGTGGCAGATAAAGCCTTAAAGCCCCGAGAATCTGTTTGTTCAGGGCGATGGTCTTAGTTTTACCAGTCTTTTTCTCCGTGAGTGTTACTTCTTTATAAAATATTTGTTTTTCTTCATCGTACACATCCGACCATCTAAGACGAAGCAGGTCAGAAATCCTGAGTGCGGTATATACACCCATGATCAGCATGGTGTAATTACGCATTTGTCCTTTGTCCAGATAATATTTTGCTAATCCTTTAAGTTCTTTCTTGCTTCTAATAGGTTCTGTTGATGCCATAATTGATTAAAGCCCCCTTGTCTAAAGATACGTAAATAAAGTGTATCCCCGGACGAGAGGGCTTTGTAACCGTTTATTTATATTGATACCTATCTTACCATCAAAAATACCCAGATTCAAGGTTTTCCGGTACTTTTTTTGAAAAATTTGTCAAAAGCAGTGAATACCTGTTTATAATCATCTTTTCCCGGATATTGCAGGGTGTGGCTAGTCTCAGGATGTAACATTCTAAATATTGTGTTACATCTTAGGGGATTTGATTAGATTTGTGGCGTTAAAGGATAATCTTGAGGGATTATCCGGTTTTTGCTGATTAGAATTATTTAACCACTAAAACCTTCTATTATATACTGCTTGTCATTCAATGCCGGAGACGGCAGATTTTTTGGCATGTGTATAGCATTCTCACGTAAATCTGATCTATCCCAGAATCTTTTTGAGGAGGAAAAACGAACATGAAAAAACGGTTACTATCAACCATGTTGGCATTATGCTTGGTGCTGACAATGCTACCATTGAATGCTTTGGCGACAGATGAGCCACCAGTGGAAACAGAGACAGGGGCTGAATTACAAGAGGAAGAAGCTACAACGCCTGAGAATCCGACACCGCTAACGCCCATAGAAGTAACAGAGGATGAGCAAACGACGACTCCAGATTCTGGTGGCACGAGCGAGTTAGGAAATCCATCAGAAGATGCCACAAACTCTCAGCTTTCTGGTTCTGATTCTGGAAACGAACAGGATGAGCCTATGATTCTTTCGGAAACCAAAGAGTCTGCTAGAACCTCAATTACAGATCCAGGATTGACGGCTTCTGGAACTTGTGGTGATAATGCAACTTGGACTTTGAATACTTATACAGGTGTTTTGACCATTAGTGGTACAGGTCGTATAGCAGGGGATCGTCAATGGAACGCTTACGAAACCATCGTTAAAACCATTGTCATTCAAGATGGTATAACCAGTATTGGAGAATGGACATTTAATGGATTTAAGAATTTAACAGATATAACTATCCCTAATAGCGTAGCCACTATTGAGAAGGGTGCATTTGCGAGCTGCACTAGCGTCACAAACATAACTATTCCCAATAGCGTAGTCAGTATCGAACAGGCAGCTTTTAGTGGTTGTCTCAGTCTATCTAGTATAGACATTCCTGATAGTGTAACAAATCTTGAGATGCAGGCTTTTAGCGAATGTAGAAATTTGACGAGCGCAACACTCCCTAAGGGAATAACTACTATTGAACGTTCAGTATTTGCAAATTGCGAAAATTTAGTTAATGTCACTATTCCCAATGGGGTAGTAACTATTAGAGCCGGTGCGTTTTCGTATTGTGGATTTGAAAGCATTGATATTCCAGATAGCGTAACTAAAATTGAAGGAGATGCATTTACTTTTTGTAGACACTTAAAAAGCATAGTTATTCCTAATAGTGTAATTGAAATTGAAAATACCAGCGCTGGGTCGGGGGCATTTTGGGAATGTGCGGGGCTAATCAGCGTAATTCTTTCAGAAAATTTAACAGAACTTCAAAAATCATTATTCAAAGGCTGTAGCCAGTTGGCTAATGTATATATTCCTAAAAATGTCGCAAATATTGGAGTTGCAGCATTTGCTGATTGCGATAAGCTATCTGATATCTATTATGGTGGCAGTGAGGATGAGTGGAACGCAATAGCTATTGGACTTAGCAATGAAGCTTTAGAAAAAGCTACAATACACTATAACAGTAAGCCAGAAGATGTGCCGATGCCATCAGAGGACGGCAATAAAAAACTTACATTCTATACGTGGACTGCAGGTGGTATAGAAAGAGAAATTTCATGGAACTGGGATTTATTTACTGGAAGTTCGACAGAATACAATAATACCCTCGCTAAAACTGGCTTGATTCTATCTGCTGCAGCAGAAAACTCGCAGGGAGCAGCAGAGTCCGAACTCAAAAAACTTGGTTTTCAAACTGTAAACTCGAAAAATTTTGATACTGAATGGTTTGGCACATTTCAACCAGGTGTAACATTTGGACATAAGGTGGCTACTACCAGCAATGGAACTAGACACATTTTTGCCATCGTGGTACGCGGAACATCAAGTGTTGCAGACATACGAACGGATATTCTTTCAGTATATGATCGCTTTAATATAAGCGCTACTCTTATTGGGGCACAATTTAATGATTTTATACAAAATACATGCGGGCTAAACTTAAATGGGATAAAATCAAATACATCCATTTTTGTTACTGGACATAGTCTTGGTGGTGCAGTAGCAAATATTGTTGCCAAGAATTTAAATACGACCACGGCATACGGTGAAAAGAACATTTTTGCGTACACCTTTGCTTCTCCATTGACTGCAAATATTCTTGAAAAGTTGTTAGAAATCTCGCGCAATCGGAATATTTTAAACGTAATAAACGCAAATGATATTGTTACAACACTTCCACCAGGAGCACAGCATCGTTACGGACAAGAAAAATGGAAATTTTCCAAAGCGGATATTTATAGCTCGGCATTTTCTGCTCGTTATAAAGAATTGACGGGTCAAAATTTTGATGAAGGTACCCCATTCCTTAGAAATCATGCTGTAGAAACATACATGACTTACATTTTGGGGCATGATGCTAATCAATCGACATCGACTATATCGCGGTTAATCTCTGCACTATTATGTCGCATTAAGTGTCCTGTTGATGTAGAAGTTTATTCATCAGATAATCAATTGCTAGGGCGTGTTGTTAATAACGTTGCAGAAAATATTGTACCAGAAAAAGCGTATATTCACGTGGATGGCGATGTAAAGTATCTTTGTTTAATGAACGATGATGACTATACTTTGAAATTTACGGGTACTGACACTGGAACTATGGAATATACCGTACAGGGTTTTAACTTAGACGAATCCACAATGGTCAATGAAAAAATCTTTGCAAACGTTACTCTTGCTAAGGATAAGAAAATGAGTAGCAAAGTTAGCCTATGGGATAAAAATGACAACGCAATTGATACTGATGATAAAATTGATGTGTCAGAAGTCCAACTTTTTATGACTGATGAAGATGGAAATGCTATAAAAGAAATATTGCCAGACGGAAATGGCACGGAAGTGTACATCTCTCGTACAGTCACGTTTAATGCTAACGGTGGCACCGTCAATCCAACTACTATGACAACGGGGACAAATGGCAAGTTGTCAAGTCTACCAACTCCGACTCGTAACGGTTACAGATTTAGAGGTTGGTATACAGCCGCAAACGGTGGAACACAGATAACGACTGACACGATATTCACTAGTGATTCTACGGTCTATGCTCAATGGGGTAAAGCCAATAGTAATGGAAGCTCTGAAAATACTGGAAGCGGTTCCGGCGACAACAACGGCGGTTCTGGAAGTAGCACTAATTCCAATGGTAACTTGACGAGCAATGGCAACCAAAATAATTCCGGTTCGTCTGGTGCTAATAATATTGCTAGCGCCAATAAATCTCCTGCTACTGGAGATACGACTTCAATAGTATGGTTACGCTTATTAGAAGTGCTTGCCATATTGGCATTCATCTACATGGTTCTAAAAAGGCGTGGTTATGATATTGATTGGCTAAAACATAAATAATTTATTTTTAGAAGTAGGGGGACTATTTGTTTATGCAATAGTCCCTACATAAATTTATCGAGTCTTACATTTTGTCCTGACATCTATCAAAAGAAATAGAAATAACGCATCAGGCAATAGATACACAATATAATTCCGGCTATACTAAAGATACGATATTTATCAAAAGTATTTGGAAGATTAAGCTGACAGCGAAGTTTTCGCTGTTGTAAGACAAAAATGATGGCTACGATAAGACCAGCCATAGGGACGCAAAGGTTGATTAGGGTATAGATTGTCTGTGCTGTAAGATTATTATAATTTTCAGGTGTAGCAAAAAGGAATATACACATAGAGAGAAATCTTTGCATTACAATTGTAACTGCGCCGACAATTACAGGACGTATCGAAACTTGATGTAATTTTTCTACCAAGTGGATTTGTTCGGTATTTGGTTGGGTATTTACAGTTGAAGATTTTTGTGATTTTGATTTTATAGTTTTATTGCCCATTTTATCTTTCTTAATGTTAATAATTGGTAAAATTATGCGAGCCTTCTAACTTCCTCTAACAAAAAGCGACACCGCAAGGTGTCTTACTTCCATTCATAATCGTATGCATCCACTGCTGATTATTTATGCGATGTCGCTTAAAATTCACCAGTGGATATATCAAAAACATACGATTGATAAAAGTAAGACACTTCCATTATAGCACATGAACTATAGGAACTAAGACATTCACCAGTTCTTAGCAAAGGAGGTCTACTATGCACAAATATTTTCCGAGAATTATCGGTACGTTTTTAACAGTATTATCAGTAATATGGCTTTCATCAATAACTGTATTTGCCTACTCTGATGATGAGCTATGCAATATGGCACTTCAATATTATGTAAATAAAACCGGCTACACGCCAGGGCATGTTGACATTGGCACGAACGGCGTGATTCATTTGTATGATGTCGTAACAAATCACACTGCAACCTGCGATTGGTATTATGTAGACCGAGATACTGGTATTGGAACAAACATGCTAAATGAACCTATAGATCTTTCTCCTTACGCACCAGTGCAGACCCCTGCTCCAAGCGAATCGGTCACCGCACCATCAGAGGACAATATACCACCAAAAGTTACCGATCCGCCTGAGAATGACATAAGGCCAATCCAGATTACGTCATCCACAGACGATGTTGAGATAAACTGGGGCTGGGATTTATTCGATCAGGATGCTTTAGAATACAGTAATGATTTGGCAATATCAGCATCCGTGCTGAACCAAATGGCAGAGTCTTCTCAGGACGATGTGGAGTCGTGTTTAGGGATGATAGGCTTAGAAAATATCTCTTCTCAAAATTATTCTACAAACTGGTCATGGGAAGAATGTAAGCTGGGCATAACTTTTGCCTCATGTAAAACCAGTTTTGACGGTATAGAAAAACTTATTATCACGATAATCATAAAAGATTTGCCAGACTACCATAATCTTATGACTGACATTGCAACCCAAATTGATGGCGCTTCTCATGTCAAAGATATTGTAGTGGATGAACTAACCAACTACTTATCAAAAACCGCTGACTTTTATGGTTGTGATTTGAATCGGGATAATACAATCCTTTTTGCCTCTGGTCATGGATTCGGCGGAGCGGTCGCAGGTATGCTATCGGATTCCCTTCAAGAATATGCCAGCTCAGAAAATACGTTTATTTATACATTTGGCACAACCAATTATATTCCGGAAGATGATAAGGGAGAATCTTATGGAAATATACATAATATAATCAATACAGGTGATCTTGTGTCGATTTTACCAATAGGTTACACCCATTATGGGGAGAATTGGTATATTGACAAGGCGAACAGCGGCGATAACACTAACGTTTCGCTGGAGAACCATTCCATTTCCACTTATTTAGAATGCTTACTGAACACTGCTCCTTCCAATACCATTCCTGATACTGACAATATCTATGCTCTATCTTCTATCCAAGGTGCTGTTGATATTCAAATATTGGATAGCAAGGAGACGTTACTAGGAGAAATTAAAAGTCAAACTATAACTCCATCTGAGGATTGTCAGGCGTTTATTCTAACTGATGGTGATAAAAACTATATCTATGCACCTATGGAGTCAACGTATAGACTCTCCATCAAGGGGACGGGCAATAGTATAATGTCTTATACGCAGCAGACGGTTGATGCGTGCTCCGGAGAGATTTTAGAAGAAAAAACTTTCAGTAATGTTAAGCTAGCAAATGGAAAAGAATTGTCTGCCAATATTACCGCAGAAGCTCCGGTATCGGAAGTTCAGCTTTTCGTACTGGATAATGACAATACAAAAATTGCGGAAGTACTCGAAGATGGTACTGAGGAATTACTTGTGCAAGAAACAACTGCTTCAGAAACACCCGCTCAATCTCGACCTATTGGTGTAATTATAGCTATAGTATTAGTTATCGTTGCTGCTATATTATTCACCATAGGAATAATTGCACTTAGGCAGGCACAAATAGATCCTCAGAAATCTAAGTTGGGCAAAATAATGATAATCGTTAGCATTATAACTTTAGTGTTTACCCTTATACTCGTGAGAATTTTGCGAGAAGATAGCCAAGGTGAACAGCAAATTCCAGAGCAAAATGTACAGGTTCCAACAGAGGAAGATGCATCAGAAGAAGCCACAAGTGAACCATCACTTGAAGATTACCTAGTGGATGGAGAAAAATATCTTAAAGAAAAAGATTATCAACAGGCAGAGACGGCTTTTGAAGAAGCGATAAAACTGGATTCAAAATGTATCGAAGCTTATCAAGGGTTAGTTGAAGTTTATCGAGGCACAGAAGATAACGAACATCTAGAAAAAGTGTACAAAGACGCTGTTGCAATGATAAATGATGAGTGTATGGCAAATGGCAAAATATCGGAAGACTGGGAAAAGTTTTATAGTACAACGATAGAGTACTTTGAACAGCAAAATGATAAAGAATACGTCCTTACGCTCATTACTGACTTACAGAAATTAACAAGTAACGAAGATGTTATAAGCGCACTCAATCAGAAAAAAGAAAATTATAGACGTTCCGAACGATATGAGGCATACTATCAACTTATTTTAGAATACCAAGAAAAATATGGAGAATGCGAGCTGATAGAGGACGGCTATGAATCATACTTGAAGGGATTATGTTTCGCTAAATTACTTGATTTTAACCAAGACGGAGACGAGGAGCTAATCATTGCCTACTTTGATCCTGCAAGAGCGGAAGCCTTTTATGACCATGAACTAGAGATTTGGGATTATCTCGACGGTGAACTTAGACAGGTATATAGCGATAGAACCATGATTGGTAGCCAGATATGTAGTAATGTAGGAATTGCGAACTTTGATGGACAGTACGCCATTCTTGCGGGCAGAACTGGTATGCCAAAACGTATTTTTGTCTGGGAATATACAAGTTCGCAATTTGAGCAAACACAAGCCGTCATAGCAGACAACAATGCGCAATCTACTATTAATGGAGCAACGGCATCTTTAGCGGAAGCTATGGCTGTTGCCGACAATATCCTGAATCAGACTACACTATATCATCTTGTGTATCTGGAAGAAGATAATAAACAAGCACTTACTGAATTACAAAATACAATTAGTACGTTACAAGATTTCTTAGATACTACGACGCAGCCATAAACTAACACGTAATTTTATAACACTATGACATACGGCTGCTCCAGCATGAAGCAGCCGTATGATTAGCATTTTATCGCCACACTTTGTTGCTTCAAAATCCAAAAGACACATGTATTGTCCAGTTTATGCTTTCTAAGGAGTAAATAAAATAGTATGGGAAAATCCAAAAGATTCACGGCGGTTTTTATTCTTATAATACTAACAGGCTGGCTTTATTATGAGAGTCTGCCTGACTTCCATATTCATCGCAGTTTCGTTAAAATCTCTGATTCTGGCATAGAAACCACGCTCGACGTAATAATGTACAAAATGTTCAATAACACAGAGCTTTATCAGGAGATTGCAAATGAGCATAATCGAATTAATGGGATACCTAATAAGCTAGAGATGAACCTTTACTTCTTTGGATACTGCTATCAAACAGTGATTCTTAATTATAAGGATCAACTAGAATATCGAAAATAAGAGTCCTTACTCCACTACAAGCTAAAAGCCCCCATAAGAGGGCTTTTAGAGGCTGTAAGCAAGCTATTTGAGGAATATTTCCGTATAAGCACATTGTATATTTGAACCTGCACTTACTTGTACCCAGTTACATAATCCATCTTGACCATCGGGCAGATTATTGTTGACCACTTCCACAGTATAGCGAACAGAAACCATTGTTCCTGGCTTGCATTCACCAAGCGCAATTCTTAGGATGGTGAGATCATCTTTTTTCATCAGCGCACAGTCTAAACGCCTTGCTCCATCTGTAGTAGCAGAATCTTTGATAAACCGAAAGCATTCTGGAATATCTGTCGTAATAATCAGATTTTCTATGGTGTCACTACTATAATTGCTATAACTCACTTCAATTTCTATCTTATCTCCGACTTTTGCGTGGATATGCTCATTCCAAGTCTTGCGTTTATCACTAACAACACGGACTCTCTGCTTGACCATATGCTTTTTCTCAAATGCTATCCTTACCTCAAAAGTAAGAAAATCATAAGTAAAGTTATTACATTCTGGTAGCTCTTCGTCAAGACCATTAAAAAATATCAGAATATTCTCATTCTCCATGCGAACAACGTCATCGCTTAGAGTGAGGCTTTCTCTGGATTCATTGTTAGATTCTAGCCTAGCTGTCTTATGTAAGTATTCCAACTTGAACGCATTGTCGCCAACTAAATACACGCAGTCTGCGAACTTGGCTGGATACAACTCATCAATAAAGAACATCGCTAAAAGTTGAGCCCGCTTCGTAGTCACTGTAGGAATCATACAAGCGACGGCAGAGTCCTTCGTAATAGCGCCAACTCCATTGGGATCGCTGTGAACCCCAAGGCGGATGGTATAAACAGCACCGTCTTGCACTCGATAAGATTTACCGAAGGTTTCATGATCGACGAGTGTTGGAGACTCTTTGGGATTATTAGAATCTTCTCGTAAGAGACCGATGCTGAGTGGAATCCCAGCAGAGCGTGATTCTACCGCTGGTTTTCCATAATCTTTTACGGAATTTAATTGTGTAGCCTGGTTCTTTGAGTGATTTTTGTTTGGTTGATTTTTCATGAGTACTTCTCCCTTCTATAAATAAAATTTATTGTGTCAGAGGTTAGATGTGAGGTAGTCAGTGATAAAAACCTCACATCTAACTGCTCTTATTTACTAGTCATTGAGAATAAGGATTTTTTAACCTTTGGACAGAAAAATTTAAAATATTTTTAATTCTGCTCTTGGATTTTGACTTTTTAGAATTTCTATAAATTTATGTAGGCCATTTACTTCATTTAATAACTTAATTTCTTGAGGCTCTATAGGGCGACCTACTTCTGAGCTGAGCCATTTTCTAGCTTTTTCTTTGATTTTTGACTTCTGTTTTGAAACCGCTGCACTTGAACGTCCCTGTTCGATTGCGATCTCCTTTTGCTTCATATCATCAATGCAAAGCATACTCAATAGCTCTATATCATTTTCTGGTAATGTTTTTATGAATTCTTGTAAATTGGGTGTACCGATCTTATCAATAAATGTATCACATCCATACTGTTCAATTTTTTCCTCAGTAAAGCTAAGCTTCTCCAAGTGTTTTTTCATAAGCGGAGAACGATCTTCTTTTACATCTTCTTTTACATCTTTTTTATCCGAAAAATGAGAATCATTGATAAATTGCGTGTGGGTATAAAATGCACGTTCTCCATTAAATTCCTTTTTTCTTGAACTATAAAACTCCTTTAGTATTGAATATGATACGCCTGCCTTTCTATATTCTTTTATCTCCTTCTTGATTGTCTCTTTGAATTTGTATTTTTTTGATGCATAATTATATTCCATAATTTATCCTTTCTCGCTTCTGATCCTGCGAGAACCGCTTAAATTATGGGGATGATCCGTAAGAGACATAATATATGACAGCGGGGCATCACTTTGGATGCCCAATATGTCATTATTTCGGTCTCGCAGGATCATTTGAATTGAATGTTATTTTACAAACTATTGGTTACCTTACTATTTATTGCTCAGATTATTAGATGTACATCTGTGTTACAAAATCCCTTGACAGGGATACTCAGATTCACCTCACTTTCCCATTTTTAGAATAGTAGTAGCTACAATTCTAGCTTAACGCCCACGTACAAAAAAATCTTTGTCCGCTGACAACAGACAGTGTCGACGGACAATAAATTTTATCAGATAGACATATCTCAAAAACCTCGAAATCAAAAATAATATTGACATTTTTTTAACAATGTGCTACAATAGTTAGTATAATCTAACTAGATTGGTACATTAAAATTCTTATCAATAGCTCTATATCCCCAATAGATTATTGCAAAATTCGCTTACTCAACTCTGATGGGTGAGCGATAATGCAATAATCTAATAAAAATCAAGGGGGCAAGTACCATGAAAATCATGAAATATCTCATACCTATGGAAGCAGGTCTTACTGACAATTATGTAATTAGTAATGCAAATACTGACGACGTCTGTCTTGAAGATGGCAATGTCAATAACCCTGGAATTAAAATGACTATTAAAGGATGTAACGATTTAGATGCTTTATTTTCATGCTTTACCTATGATGTTTCCAGCGAAGAAAATCTCAACTTTCGGCGATATTATATGCTGGCACTACAGGGTCAAAAGACTCCTTGGAAATTAGTAGCCATAAAAATTATCGATGGCATGATGTGGATGACTTTTTGCAACAAAAAGTTATATACTAATTATTATAAAAAAGTAGAAAAAAGTCCTGAATGCTCATTGGATAACCTGCCATATTATCGGGAGAACGTGGTTTTCTCAATAGATGATGCAGCAGGCTGGCTTCATGCCGACATTCACTTTATGCTTCATCGCCCACATTGTTCGAAGATCGAGATTGTGCAAGTTCATTTTTCAAAAGACGCACGTACTAGCATCACAGAACTGAATCCTTCTAGAAAGCGTGTAATTTATTTACCAGTGGAAAAAGCCACTGTAGCCAATGAGGAGAAACGTAGACTTGCTACTGTATATGAATACTATTGGTAAAAGTAAAAATTGGATACGGGTCACCTGTGTCCAATTTTCTTGAAAATACTTATATAGTAGTATATAATATTTTTACTATCGTACATATGAGGTGGGAAGATGGGAGAGCCTAAGGGGATAAGTCTTACAGATTTTCAAAAAAAGGTAAAGAAGCTTCGTTCGTCTAATAAATTTAGAATCGATCTTGAGAATCTTGAATTGGATTTTATATTGTCGCCAGACATTAAAGTCAGTTATGCTAGAATGCAAGCTTTGTTAATCAAAGCTACCAAAGAAACATTTAAAGATGATGAGAGCATTAAGATAGATGCCGTCCTAGTTGCACTCGGCTTATTACAAGAATATAATAATCGTCATGATAACGAGGATTATGATGGGCGTTCTTTATTGACAGAGCGTCGTAGTAAATTTATTAAAGAAAGCCAATACATAAAGAATAAATATGGTTATTCATATAGAGATTATGCAGATGGAAAAGCAAAAAACCATAGAGGAAATGTTCTTACACATAAAACAGTAATTGATACTCTTGGGACTGATGATGGAAGATACTTGGACGATGTTGCTAAAAGAATATATTCAATGTCGAATATGACGAAATTCCTGGAGGATATAAACAATAATATGGGAGATTATTTTGAGAACCCAGGCGCCAAAGATGAAGACCTTATAGTGAAATTGGAAAAATTACAAAATGTTAGAGAAGAGATTTTAGATTCAGATTTTTTGATTTTAGCCGATAACCTTTGCAATTTATTTTTAAAGCTATGCACAGATAATAGCTGCTTTGAAGCCATCGTAAAAAAACTTGATGATATTCCTATGAAAATTAATCACGAGTACCAGTATAATTTTTGTAAACTATACATAATCAAGTTAATTCAGAAATATTGTGCAACACTTGACGAAGTCGATCTTCTTCTTGCAGTATATGGTCTTTTACGGGATTTTGAACGAACAAAATACGAAGACGTGAATTCTCGCGAAAAAAAATATTGGGAATATGCACATGAATACAATGAATGCCTCAAAAAGGAGTTGATTGATAGTAACATAAATATAGCTCTAGATACAGTACTCGAAGAAGTTTTAAAGAGCCTCTCTAACAAATTAGCAAAAGAGCTTTCTGACAATGGAAAACTGGGGTTGGTCAATGATGTTATATCTGAATTTAAGAAAACCGAGGTTTTTGATGGTGAAACCAATACATTATTCTTACCAAAGTCCATTTTTGAAAAAGATAACCCTCCAAGCGATGATAGTAACTCCATAGAAAAAGAAATATCCAATGCATCAGCAGAAGAAGGCCAGGAAGATGAACCTATTAATGAAGGTGCTGAGGATTCCGAAACTAACAATTCAGAACCAATACTAGACTTAGCTGATGAGCTTTACGATATGTTCTTTAAATTGCGTTCAGATAATACTTATTTTGAGGTTATTGTGAAGAAACTTGATTATATACCTACGGAGATTACTTTTGGTCAGCATCGTGATTTTTGTAAATTATACATAATCAGGATAATTCAACGATGCTGTAAGACTGAAAATGATGCTGAGTTTTTGCTTGCAATGTACGGACTTTTGCGTAAATATGAAGAGAAAAAATGCGGCAAAATTGAGAGTCGCGAAATAGCATACTATAAATATTCTCATCATATCCGGTCTAATAAAAAGATAGATAAAGACAACATTTGTGAAGCCTACACAGAGAAGCACAAAGAAATATCAGGCTATTTGGTAGGCAAAATAATCACAGAATTACATAATGAAAATAAGAAATTAGGCATTGTTAGCTCTATTGTTGAAGATTTAAAAAATCCAGAGGTGTACGATGTTAAAAAGGGTTGTTTGCATTTACCAGGGCCTTGTTGTCATTTAAATCCTCTGCAAAGGATTATAAAATGGGGCAAGAGAAACATAAAAATTATATTAATAGTGGCAACGGCGATAGTAGGAGTAAGTTTAAGCAGCTATCTATTGTTCTTAAAGCAAACTAATAAAGTGCTTGATGCACCTAGGGCAGGAGGCAATGTGCAAAAAGATGCAAATAAAGGTACCTACAAAGAGAGCTGGGGAGTAAATTTATGGAAAGGTGAAATTTTCGGAACAAAAGAATATTCATTTGAGAATGATGATGTTGACAAGTCAATTGACGAGGATAAGGAGGAAGAGTAAGAAATAAAGTGGATTTTTGAGCACACTTTCCCAAGGGTTTGTAGGAACCCCGTTCTAACCAAAAGTATATGTGCATAAAAAACAGGGGGTGTGTCTAAAAAAGATAGCAACATTGACTGTCATCTTGTGACTAGATAAACATGATTTATTGCCAACGATAAGAGTCCGTGTTCAAAGTTCCACTTGTTTGTGCCTGAAAGGATGACGGCACATATAATAATACGGGGGCGAAAATGCATTTGCCACTCACCTCTCCGTTTATTACAATATCTACCGATTTACTGGTAATTTACGTATAAAAAATAAATGGTGAGGTGGCACAACAAACTTTTTTATACCTTGCTTGTGCCTGAGCGAAGCGATAGGAATGACTAAAATAATGAAGAAATTAGATGCAATATCTTATCTAAAAAAAGAAGCCCATTGTCTATAATGGAATTGAAACTTTTTTGTACTGTCTACTACATAATTAAAGGAATTATTAAAGTATATTCTATTTTAACTAAATATTTTTTAAGTTTTACGACTGTGTTTATAATGATATTAAGCTCGTTTAGGAGGTATGCAATTGATGCAGAAGTTTAAAAAGATGATTTTTGCAGTAATAAATTTCATCTTAGTTATAAATATATTTTTGAAGCCCATGATTGCTCTTGCAATTGACAATAGTTATACCCGTCCCCTATACACACGGAAAGAAATCGACGAAGGTGCGCTCGATAGCCTAATGGACGAAGGTAAGGTTACCTTTAACTCTATTAATGATCCTACCGCCGAATGGTATGACGAAACCAACTTTGTTGGTGCTCGTCTAGATGATGGCGATAAGGGTAAAGATAACGTCTGGAACCATGAATCAATTATTGCGGAAGATGGCGAAACTTACGTAGTTCGTGCTTTCGTGCATAATAATACCATTAGTGATGAAGTGAATTGGAAACAAGATGGTCGTGGTGTTGCTCATGATGCCAAAGTTGCTTTTAATATTCCGCAGGTTTCTGATACGCAAGTCGATATTCACGGCATTGTTACCGCATCAAACGCCGTTCCACAGCAGATTTCTGATGGCGTAACGTTTAAGAGCAAAAACGGTCAGAAATTTCATCTGGAATATGTTTATGGCTCAGCCCTTGAAGAGAATAATGCAATTGAACCTTGGTACGATGCCGAGAGCAATAGGCATACTGGTCGCACCATTAGTGATGATATCGTTAAAGCTAAATCTGGTGGTACTTCTATTGGTTTTGAAAGTCCCAATGGTGAATTACCAGGCTGTTATTACTTCGCAGATCTAGTGAGCATTAAAGTTAAGGTGGTTTATGATGATGCTCTTGTTGATAATGTCGAGGATGTTGATACTTTTTTGCTACATCACACCGTTCGTCATCTTGGTACTGGTAATAGCTGGGTTGATTGGCTAGAGGATGTTGAGATTGGGGAGGAAATTGAATATCAAATAGAATATCGTAATACTGGGACTTATGATCAAATGAACGTTATGATTGGCACACTCTTACCAGATTGCCTTGAATATATTCCCGGTACTACAAAACTTTGGAATTCTAACGTTGATGGAGCAACTGACCGTGGCGATACTATTGGAACTACAGGTGTAAATATAGGAAGCTATTCTCCTGGAGCAAATGCTTATGTCCGATTTCGGACTAAAGTTGTTGATGTGGGTCTTGCTTACGGATCTAACACAATTAACAACTGGGTCAAAGGTTCTACGAATCATATCGTTTTGCAAGATTTTGCGGCTATAACAGTTTTCAAAAACAACAAATTCGTACCTGTTATTTTAGCTGTGATTTTTATAATAACGATTATAATATCTATATATGCAAATAAACGTAAATACGTATCTAAAAAATAATTGCAACCTTAATTTATTCCATTTTCAAGAGACATCCTTTGCGGTGTCTCTTTTTTAATCTATTCTATCATCCTATTTTTCCTTATCTTTATGTCCTTTTTATATCCAATCAAAAAAATTCTTTAATTTTTCTGTCAAAAGGTTAAAAAATCCTTGTCCCCGATGACTAGTACATATAGGTTTTAGTATTTACTATTCAAAATCTATAAATTTAACACGGCATGGAGGTGACCCCAATGCACTTATAACCTACCACTATTAGAATCATCATGTAACTCATCAACCTATCAACATCAAAGCAAGGAGGACTTTATCATGACCAACTTCAACGTAGCAGGACAAGAAATTCTTACCGGAGACGTTATCAACACGTCAATAGGTAGTGATTTCGGGATTATGTCTTTATCAACTAACCGTCAGTCACGTGCCCTTATAAACCATGCCAGATTAGAGGCAACAGAGGTTTGTTGTCGCTCAGCAGTAGCAAAAACCGCTCTTGACTGTACTGCCGCCCTCTCCGTACTGGAGGGCGAGATTGTAAGCCAAGCTCCCTGGGCAGCCGGAAGGTGCAAGGCTATTGTAGATGCCTATACGATGCGGACTCTGCAGCAAATAGGACAATAGTAACTCTTTTTACAACTAAATACCACTAAACACAATACTTAGCTACAGTCTTTTGGTGCAAAAGCAATTTGCGCCAGAAGACTGCAGCGGAAAGAAAGGTGAACACTATGATGACTATTATGGAACTAAAATTAGCTGTTATTATCTTGTCTATTATCTGCGGAATACTTGCTGGATTATTCCTTGTTTACGTTATCTGGGAACGAAAAGAGCTCTTAAAAGAAATCATGATGTACCGGAGGACTATCCAGGCTCAGAATAACATCAGAAGCTCCTGTCTTGCGGCTTATAGAGCAATGCTCCAAGAAGCTAACAAACGGTAACAAAAGTAGTATTGCCGGATTTATCAATACTTTGTTAAATATTTGACAACATCGTTTTTTGATACTTCTAAAACCGACTTTGACCTCTGTTAAGTGATGTCTTGTCGTTCAGAAGGTTTTTACCTTAAACATTATTATTCGGTGCGGAAATGTCGTTAAATGACACCAAAGCCGCACCGGCTATAAGAAAGGACAAATTATATGCAGAAAAATAATCATAATACAGAAAACCAAATAACTAAGTCAGTAATCAACACAACATCGAACAAATATTCGACCATACTTGCAGATCCACCTTGGAGTCGCAACCAAAAAGGACGAACAAATGTTCGAAGTGCAGAAAGCCACTATCCTCTTATGTCACTAGACCGTATTAAAGCCATGCCAGTATCCGATTTGGCAGCAGAAAACGCCCATCTCTACTTGTGGATTCCTAATGCTTTATTGCAGGAGGGGTTAGATGTCATTAAGGCATGGGGGTTTACCTATCGGTGTCCGCTATACTGGATAAAACCTAGGCTTGGGCTCGGAAACTATATCCGGAATGCCAGTGAGACGTGCTTGTTTGCCACCAGAGGTAAGGCGCCAGTACGGTTCAAAGCGCAGCCCAATTGGATGTTTTGTCCACAGCAAGACCATAGCCACAAGCCTGAGGAGCAATTTGCCATTATCGAACGTTTATCACACCCGCCATATCTCGAACTCTTCGCCCGCCGCCGTCAACCCGGCTGGGACTGCTGGGGCAATGAGATAGGCAGCGACCTTGTCATCCCCGGCTATCCTGTGCCAAAGTACAGCGATAAAGTGAACCCAGCAGATATAGAACGGAAGGTGTAGATGATTGGAACCGCCAAAGAAATGGCTCGACCGCATTTTGGAAGCCGCTTTCATGCTAATGCTCAGCGCTTTCTTTATCCACACGGCCGTAGAGTGGATTCTGGAGGTCTGGCCAATACTCGCTATTATTTTTGCAATTATCATCGTAGCTGTAGTCGCTTACAGAATCTGGAGACACAAACATGATTTGGGACAATGGTAGGAAAAGAAAGGAGTGGGCGTTCATGAGAAAACACCAGATAGAAAATATTTGTTGGAAGGAGGTAGTCTGGCATCGACCATACGACATAAAAGCGGTGTGGGAACTACTCTCGCATCTTGCCACTATTACACCCAGAGGTTCCGTGATTTGGGAAATCCGCAGCTCTAATGGAAAAGTCAGTTATCTGCTTGGTGCTGATTATAAGTACATCAAAAGTATAGAGGAAGCAATCAAAGCGCATGGCGATATCCAGTGTCATGATATTGCTATCGACAGCCGGAAGCCTATTGGTATCGCCAGACAGCTTAAGATAACTCACCCCGAGTTATCGCTTAAGACTGACATTACAGAATCAGTCATTCGGGCAGGACTGGCGGCAATTATGGAAAATAAGACGGACGCGGAAACGGTAGTACAAATTGTACTGGGGAGGGCTTATGCCCCTTCCCCAGTGCCCAGCAATCTGGACGACCCACACGCTTCATGGCTGCAGATTATTCTAGGGGATGTGCAGAAAGCCTCCGCTGAGAGCCGTAAAACCGTCAAAGAAAAAGCCGAGCAACAGATTTTCCAAGCCGTGGTTCGGATTGGTGTAGCAGGAGAAAATGTCATTTTCCGCTTACGCAGTATTCTCAGTGCGTTTAGGACTTTGGAATCAGTAGGCGTAAGGATACGTGAGGAAGCCGCTAAACCAAATGACCTCAATACCGCACATGTACCATGGCATTTTCCACTGAGCTTATCAGTAAAGGAGTTGGCTAACTTTCTACTACTTCCAGCCGGTGAGGAAGAACTGCCCGGCACACCAGGGCTTCATCCAAAACTAACTTTGCCACCTACTTGGTATTATAGTCCCACTAATAAACACAACAATCGGAGCTTTGCGGTGTCAATGGATACCATTAGTCCAAAGAAACTCAGTATTTCTCCGCAGGACAGCCTAGAACATAGTCATCTGATCGGTCCTACAGGAAGCGGCAAGTCCACTGCTATGTTACACCTAATTCTGGCAGATATCAAAGCCGGAAGAAGCGTACTGGTGCTCGACCCCAAAGCCGACCTGGTTAATGATGTCCTTGCCAGAATCCCAGAGGAACGTATGGATGATGTTGTAATCATTGACCCTTCCAGCCCAGCACCTTGTGGGTTTAACCCGCTGGCGTTCAAGGAATACGGCAACAAAGCGTTGATTGCAGATGCGATTCTGTCCGTACTGAAGGAGATATGGAGCGATAGCTGGGGTGTTAGAATTGCAGATATTCTCAACGCAGCTCTGCTCACACTAGTGGAAATTGAAGACGCTACACTGCTCTGGCTTCCGCCGCTTCTGACAGACAGCAACTTCCGCCGGAGGATTACAGCTCAAGTCAAAGACAAAGTTGCTTTGCGTCCTTTCTGGTTACAATATGAGGATTTAAAAGACTCAGAGCGCAGACAGCAAACCGACCCGGTACTAAATAAACTCCGACAGTTCCTGCTCCGTCCAGGACTAAGGAATGTGCTTGGACAAGCCAAGCCGAAGTTCTCATTAACAGACTTATTTTATAAGCGCCGGATTGTACTTATACCGCTCAATAAAGGCTTGGTGGGAGGAGAAACCGCCAAATTGCTGGGGAGTCTAATTGTCGGCTTAACTTGGACTTTAGCTTTATCACGAGCTAGTCTGCCAGCAGAAAAACGACATATCGTTGAGGTTTACATTGACGAGCTCCAAGACTACCTCAGCCTGCCCACCGATTTATCGGATGCTTTAGCTCAGGCAAGAGGACTCGGTGTAGGCTTAACACTAGCCCACCAGTATCGCGACCAGCTACCAGTAAACATCCGTTCTGGCATTGATGCCAATGCCAGGAACAAGATAGTGTTCGGGCTAAATAGTAAAGATGCTAAGGATATGGCAGCAATGGCTCCGGAGCTTACAGCGGAGGACTTTATGAGTTTGCCACGCTACCGGGTTTACACCTCTTTCCAGTCAAATAGGAGGAACACGGGCTGGATTCAGGGACAGACTTTATCACCGCCACCAGTTTTGCAGGACGCTGCTGAGCTTCGTGCCAGGAGTCAAACAACCTATGGTATATCCGCTGAACAAGTGGAGGACGACTACCTAAAAATATTTAATTACGACAGCACTGCCGGAGAAAATCCCGACGATGCAGCCATTGGAAGGAGAAAACGCTCATGACTAATCACCCATCGCCCCAGGACGGCGAGCAAAAGCCGGAAACGCCCGCCACGCCGGACTTCTCTAAATTTAACGTGCAGGATTCCTTTAGCATTCCTGCTAAAGATACTACCATGCCCGGCGAAGCTCCGGACGAACACCGACGAATTTCCCGGCAACAACTAGCAGCGATTGACATAGCTCTCAGCGCCCGTGACCGACAGGTGCTTTTAGCGGTGCAAAAATACCGCTATCTGCTCACCGGGCAGGTACAGCGCCTGTATTTTCTGGAAGCTGCCACTCCCGCTGCCGCCCTCAGAGCCACCAGCCGTAACCTTAAAAAGCTCAAAGAGCTGGGACTGGTTGACAGCCTTTCCCGGCGCATCGGTGGAGTACGGGCAGGCTCCAGTGGATTGGTCTGGTACCTCACCCACGCAGGCGAACGCTTGCTCCGGCTCCGTGACCATAAACCATACCCCAGCAAGAGATTCTTTGAACCCTCACCACACTTTTTGGCGCATGGGCTGGCGGTAGCAGAAATCTCCATTAGGCTCACAGAAATCTGCCGGGAGCATGCGTCTGGACTTTCCGTCTTAGAACTGGAACCGGAATGCTGGCGCACCTACAGCGACTATGGGGCAATGCTCTCCCTCAAACCAGACCTCTTTGCCGTTACTATGTCCGATGAATATGAAGATAGATGGTTCTTTGAGGTAGACCTCGCTACGGAGTCTCCTGCAAAAATTTTAGAAAAATGTGACCGTTACCATAAATACTACCGCAGTGGACTTGAGCAGGAGAAATCCGAAGTCTTTCCCCTTACCGTCTGGGTAGTACCGGATAGCACACGTAAAGAACGGTTAATCGCTCACATCAGAGAAGCTTTTGATAAACAGCCGAAACTCTTTGCCGTAATCACAACAGAGGAACTGGAAGACTTGATCCGCTATGGTGGCAATAGAGAAATCCTATGCTAAACCATCACCGCAACAAACACAGACTCAGGCTCTTGGTGTAGCTAAGGGGGCAGACTGACGAAATGATAGGAGCCTCATTCTACCCATACGCTTTTTAATTACTGTTAATATTCTAGGAGATAACCATGGATAAAAACATCGCAGAAATTTGCTCTCTGCTAAATCGCATCAATGACGCAGCCAGAGAAATNGCGCTCTTCCTTATGATGAATGAATACGATGGAGACCCGGAGCTTTGTAAGGCAGGTGTAGACCTTGCTGTTCTCAACCTGCACTTCCATTTTGACGCTACGGAAGCGAAAGATGCTCTCAGGCGCATCATTCACGCAGAAAAAGAAAAACATCCAGAAAAGGCAGAACAGGCGGCAAAATTACGTCACCGGATATCGGAGCTAGAAAAAGAAACAAACAAAATAAATTAAGCGGAAAGAAGAAAACAGTCTCTACCAAAACGCGCAGCCTTGCCAGCCTTAGCTGCCCCAAGAGCCTGAATCATAACGCAACACTAACGATAAGGA
>CAJSZT010000033.1:0-62882 GCA_910573785.1 Lachnospiraceae bacterium
CCTGTTAATACTTTTTCTCAAGTCTGCCAAATCGTCAGGCTCAATGTTTATGCCCAAAATCAAAATACATCGTTCTATTTTTATGTTTTGAGAAAGCAATAACATATCTTCTGCGTTCTTTCCATATAGAAAACCGGCAGCTTTTCTGCATACGATGATAAAACCGGCTCCCGCAGATTTCCCGCTGGAGCCGGTTGGCTGATATATCACTCTATTCCCGCAAAGCGCCAGGCAGTCATACTTGCACGGCTATTTTGCGGCTGCCGCAAGGGGCAAAGCTCTCACCATTTTATTGCATTTTTTTGACTTTGCATTTGCATCCGCAATCTCCTGCTGATTCAGCGCCCCGATCACCGCCTCATACAGCGGCTTCGCCTCCGCCGCCTGCGCGCACAGCTCCGCCATGGTCATCTGATGCGCCATGGCAAGCATCGGATTCTCCAGCATGCCCGGCGCCATCTGGTTGAACATCTCTACCGCCAGCGGCTCTGCCAGGATTTCTCCCAGCGTGCTGTCCATGCTGAACCGTTCAAAGGCAAGGCTGGTCTCTGTCTCATATTCGTATTCATGGATCCCGGAGCCGGCCTTGATCGCTCCGTCCTTTTCCGGAAGCCAGATCTCCGCCGAGGTATTGGCCGGAACCTCCACATGTACCCGGATCTTTCCATCCCTGCAGCTCCATTGACTCAAGATCTTCCCGTAGACGGATTCAAATTCGATCCCGGCCTCTTCAATCCCTTTCACAAACATGGGCTGCACCCGGAACCGTTTGTAGCCCGGTTCCAGCTGGCTGACTCCTGCCACCTTCCGGTACATCCAGTCCCCGATGGAGCCGTAGGCATAGTGGTTCAGGGAATTCATTCCCGACACGTCAAAGCTGCCGTCCGGCAGGATGGAATTCCAGCGTTCCCAGATGGTGGTCGCCCCTTTGTTGACCGCATACAGCCAGGACGGATAATCTTCCTTCATAAATAATGCCGCCGCAAGGTCATGAGCCCCGTTCTCGGACAATGCATGGCACAGGTACGGCGTACCCACAAAACCGGTTGCCAGGTGGTTCTTATGATTTTCGATATTGGTTCGCAGGGTCTGCAGGATCCGTTCCCGGTCCTTCTCGCGGGCCAGGTCAAAATACAGGGACAGCACCGCCCCGGTCTGGGTCTCGCTGACAATCCTTCCCGTATTGGTATAGTATTCCTGGCGGAATGCTTCCAGGGTGTTGTCATACAGCTCCTGATATACCTTCGCAGCCTCCCCAAGGCCCAGCACCTCCGCAGTCCGCTTCACCAGGTCGGTCACATACAGATAATAGGCGTTTGCGATGAAATATTTATCCGTTGCCCCGGTCCGATCTGCGCTCTCCTCCTTGTCCAGCGCCAGCCAGTCCCCGTACTGGAAGCCGCTCTGCCAGAGCCCGTTTTCGCCGCACTGGCTTCGGATATAGTCTACCCACTCGTGCATGCATTTCCAGGATTCCTCCAGAATCCCCTTATCGCCGTAGATCTGATACACGACCCAGGGAACGATCACCGCCACGTCGCTCCACGCCGAAGAGCTGTACTGCCCCAGGATGTCCGGCACCACATGAGGGACTCCTTTTTCCAGGGAGGATTCCGCCGCCACATCCCGCATCCATTTGCTGAAAAATAAAGCCGTATTTCGGTGAAATGCTGCCGTCCAGGAGAAGATCTGGGCATCCCCGGTCCATCCCAGCCGTTCGTCCCGCTGAGGGCAGTCTGTCGGAATATCCAGAAAATTGCCCCTCTGTCCCCAGGAAATATTGCTCTGGAGCTGATTGACCTTCGGGTTGGAACAGAAAAACGTTCCGGTTTTCTCCATATCGGAATGCATCACGCAGGCCGTAAACTGATCTGTGGACAGCTCGTCAAGCCCTTCCACACAGAGATAACGGAATCCGTGAAATGTAAAATGAGGCAGGAACGTCTGCTCTTCTCCGCTGCAGATATAGGTGTCAATGGATTTTGCCTGGCGCAGGGTATCGGGATAAAAGTTGCCGTCCTTGTCCAGAACCTCCGCATGGCGGATGACAATTTTCTGTCCCTTTTTTCCGTGCACCCGGATCTCTGCAGCACCGGTCAGGTTCTGTCCGAAATCCACCAGCTTTTCTCCCTTCGGCGTGACGATCAGTTCCTTTGCCGGGATCCGCTCCGTGATGCGCACCGGTTCATTTTCCTGGGCGGTCAGTATTGATTTGTCGAACTCAGCCACGGATACATGACCCTCCCTGATCTCGGGCTGATCCGTATCTATGGTTTCTCCCATGTAGATCTCGCTGTATCGGATCTCTCCGGTTCTCACCTTCCAGGCCTCATCCGTACAGATCACTTCCCGGCTGCCGTCCTCATAGAGAAGATGGAGCTCCGCAAAGACACCGGCCCGGCTGCCGTAAAGACTGCTCTGCAGCATGAAACCGAAAATGCCTTTATACCAGCCGTTTCCGACGATCATCTCCAATGCCGCCTGGTTTGGTACTTCATTTTGAGTGTCCAGCCGGTCCTGCTCCGGATTTTTATTTTGGGACACATTTCCACATCCGTTCCGCAGCAGCTCCGTAACATCGTGGATCTGGTATTGCAGGCGGTGATGGTAGCTGGTCCACCCGGGCGCCATGCGCTCGTCCCCGATACGCGCTCCATTCAGGTACGCCTCATAGACTCCCCATGCCGTAGAATAGAGCCTGGCCTGCTTCACCGCTCCCTTTAAAGGAAATGTCCTGTAAAAGACCGGACATGCCGTTTCCTCCTCCGGAAAATCATGGGTGATCATCTTCGCCTGAAATTCCTCCGGCCGGAAGATCCCGGTTTCAAAGGTCATGGTTTCCGACGCCGTATTTCCGTGGTTGTCCGTCACCTCCACAGTCACATGATATCGGGTTTCCGGTTCCAGCTCTGTTCCGGCGTAGGGGATCAGTACGGAAGTCTCGCTTTCCTCCCTGTGATCCCAAACCATTTTTTCCCCGGTCCTGACCTGGACGCGGCAGGATTTCTGCACCGTATCTGCCTGCTTGGACTCCATTTTCCATGAGAATCTCGGGTGTATCCTGCCGATCCCGATCGGGTTTACTCTGTATTCTGTCCTCAGATCATATAATTTCATATCTTTCTCCTTTTTCTTTTTTACGAAACTTCCACAAGCCTGCTGTGATAAGACAATACCGCCAGTTCTCGGAGGAAGCTTTCAATCTGTCAATGATTCTACCTGATTTCCGCCTCTAATTCTTTCAGATTTGTTCGATATATTATAAATTTATTTGATATCCTGTCCTGTTTCTGCTATCATATCCATAAATCACAGCAGTTCCATACAGGAGGCCGCCCCATGAACCGAATCGATGATCTGAAAACCCTTTGCCAGATGTTTTATCAGGATACGAATATCCCCTTTTACCTGTATCAAAATACGGAGCTTCTCTTTGCGTTTCCCGATACGCAGCTGGCCTGCGTATATCCCCCTGCCCGATACCGGGACGCTCTTTTCGAAAATGCAGAGGCCATTTCCTACCTTTTCACGGACTACGGGATCTTATATGCCTCTGTACACGCAAGCACCCCCCCTGGGCTTTGGATCCTTGCCGGCCCGGTCAACCACATTCCTTTTACGGACTCGGATTTCCACCATATGTATGCCGATTATATCGTGGCGCAGGAGGACCGCGCGTTTTTTCAGGGCTTCTTTCAGTTCATCCCTCCGGTATCGCTGACCTCCTTCCTCACAAAAATGCTTCTGGTAAACTATATTGTCAATCACAAAAAGCTGGAGCTCTCCGATATTTTAAAACCTGATTCCGGGGAGATTTCCGCACAGCATGTAGAAAAAACATACGAACAGAAGGAGACCTTTACCCACAATAATTCTTATGAGGTAGAATCGCTGATCTTACATTATATAGAGACAGGAAATATAGACGGGTTAAAGAACATGACTTTCACAGACGCGGTCATTCAGGCGGGAGTGGTTGCTCCCACGCAGCTGCGGCAGATCAAAAACACATTCATCGTTATGACCACCCTGGCCACCAGATCCGCGATCAAAAGCGGAGTGGATACGGATACCGCATTTCAGATCTCCGACCTGTATATCCGGACGGCCGAACAGACCAATGATCCGGCCACCCTGAATGCACTGAGTTTTCAGATGCTGCTGGACTTTGCCGGGAAGGTGCAGGAGTGTTTCCTGCCGGGCACCTCCGACGAACTCCTCCTGCGCGCGCTCCGGTTTGTCCAGCAGAATACGAACAGGCCGATCACGGTCAGCGACGTGGCGGAATATGTAGGATTCAGCCGTTCCTATTTTTCCACCTACTTCAAGGAACAGATGGGCTTTTCCCTGAGCGCCTATATTCTCCGGTGCAGGCTGGAAGAAAGCAGGCAGCTGCTGCAGTTTACGGACAAGCCTTTAAGTGTCATCAGCAGCTATCTCTGCTTCTCCAGCCAGAGCCATTTTCAGACAGCCTTTAAAAAGCAGTACAAGATCACGCCCCTGCAGTACCGGAAAAATCCCGCGCCGCACGGCAAGGGGCTGCTGCCTTGCGCTCCGCGATCTTTGCATGGATCTCCGGCATCCGCTTTTCCAGATCGAATTTCAGCGATACGAAGAACATCACCGCAAACAGTATGATCGGAATATAAATGTTGAATGTGAAGATCGCGTATTTTGTTCCTGCCGTCAAAGCCGCCGCATTGGGGTCGTAGCTGGCAATGCCTAAGCACCAGCCTACCAGGGAGGCTCCGACACCGGTCCCCACCTTGCATCCGAAGCTTGCCGCGCTCTGGGAGCGTGCCACCATGCGCTGCCCGAATTGATACTCATTATAGTCAATGGACATCGCCGTCATTACCCCCAGCAGACACATCATCGGAATATTGGAAAATGTCCCGAAGCATCCCAGGATCGTGTTCATCCAGAAGTGGTACGGATTCAGCAGACGGAGCACATTGGCCGCCATTCCCAGGAAGAAGGATACCCGCAGTGTCTTTGTAACTCCCATCTTCTTGATCATGGGACCTACCAGTATGAATCCCAGCAGTGTGGGGATCATTCCGATCGCTCCCTGGATCCCGATCAGGTTGTCATTTCCATAGATCCATTTCGCATAATAGGTTCCCGCGGAATTGGCCAGGCCGTATGTCACATTGGCGCACAGGCTCAATACCAGCACCATCACCCAGTATTTATTCCGGAACAGCTTTCCTACCGCTTCCCCAAATGGGATCTGCTCCTCCTCGTCCTCCTCCGGCTTCACCTCTGCGGCCGGATTCGTTTCCTTGCTTCTTGCATAGCACAAAAGCAGGCATAGCAGAGCCGCCAGTCCGAACCCAAATCCGTATTTGATCCATGCGCCCTGATCGCCGCCTAAGATATTGGTCAAAGGTATGGTCAGTACCGCGATGATCATTCCGGACACATAGCCTGCCGCCGCGCGGAAGGTTCCCATCGTCCCGCGCTCCTCCTGGCTTGCGGTCCGCACAACCTGGATCGCGCTGTAGGGAACCGCGATCGCCGTATAGATCACTGCGGTCAGAAGGAAATTGGTAAGAAACATATAGATGATCTGAAGCATTGGGCTTACATTTGCCGGAACCGTAAACAGCAGTATGATCAGCAGGGCTGCCGGGACCGCCATCTTTAAAAGCCAGGGCCGGTATTTTTCTTTTCCCGGTTTGGTGTGGTCGATGATATTTCCCATGATCAGATCCGTAAACGCGTCCAGGATCTTGGTGAGCATGAACGCAGTCGCCACCGCGCCTGCCGCCAGCCCCACCTTGTCTGTATAGAAGTAGGTGAGCTGGCCTACCAGGCCGGAGATCGCATTCAGCGAAAACTGCCCCAGCGAGTCCCCAAAATAATCGCCTACACGCATGACCTTCTGGATTCCGAATTTGTCTTTTCCTAACGGTTTCTTTGCCATTTTTTCTCTCTCCTTTTTCTGTTTTTCAGGCGTTCAATGCCGCCACCAGCTGTTCCAGTGATTCCTTCGTCACCCCCGGCACAAAGCTCAATAGCTGTCTCAGCGGCATAGCCTCCATCATCGCCGCCATCATTTCCGCATTGATCGCGTCATCCTTGTCCGCGCTCTTTGCCATCTCCGCCGCACCGGCCCCCATGGCGCCGCCCATAGCCTGCTCCATGATCATTTTCCCCTTCGGATCCGCCAGGATCTCGCCCAGAGTGGAGTTGAGATGGAAGGTCTTGGGGATCGCCTTTTCCGACTCTACATGCACCGCCTCGCGCAGCAGGATCTCATGGGCGGACTTCCCGATCTGGATCTCATAATCCCCGGACTCTGCATACCAATCATGGATCTCTGTATTCCAGTACGAAAATGCCCGGCTGTCCAGTGTAAAGCTGACCGTTTTCGTCTCTCCCGGCTGCAGTTCGATCTTTTCAAACCCGCGGAGCTCTCTGACCGGACGGATCGCTTTGCTGTCTTTCGGGGATACATAGAGCTGCACCACTTCTTTTCCGGCCCGGTCTCCCTTGTTTGTCACATCCACCGTAACCTTCAGCCCCTCGGATTCTTTGATGCTGTCCTTTTCCACATGCAGATTCTGATAGTCAAATGTGGTGTAGGACAGTCCGTATCCAAATGGGAAGAGCACCGGCATCTCCTTGGAGGTATAGTACCGATAGCCTGCGAATACGCCTTCCCGGTATTCGGACCGGTCGTTTTCCCCTCCGTATGTCAGGAAGCAGGGCGTATCCTGCAGACGCAGCGGGAAGGTCTCCGGAAGACGTCCTCCGGGATTCACCTTTCCGTACAGGACATTTGCCGCGGCGCTGCCTACGGCCTGGCCTCCGAGATAGACCTCCAGGACTGCTTTTACCTTCGAAAGCCAGGGCATTTCCACGGGGGCGCCATTGTGCAGGACCACCGCTACATTGGGCTGGACCTCTGCCACAGCCTCAATGAGGCGGTTCTGGCAGTCCGGCATCCGGAGATGTTTCCTGTCATACCCTTCGGATTCAAAGTCATCCGGCAGTCCGGCAAAGATCACCGCGGCTTTTGCATGCTTCGCCGCCTCCACCGCTTCCGAGAGCAAGGCTTCATCCGTGACATCTGCCGCGTCATCATAGCCCTGCGCATAGACCACATCTGCAAAGTTTTCTGCCTGCTCCAGCGCGGATTCCACCCGGAAGCTGTTGATGTGGGAGCTGCCGCCGCCCTGGTATCTGGGAGCCGCCGCATATTTACCGATAAAGGCGGTCTTTGTTTTCGGGGATAACGGCAGGAGTTGTTCCTCATTTTTCAGGAGCACGATGCATTCCTCCGCAATCCTTCTTGCTGTCTCATGATCCTTTTCCAGATCCAGCCGGGCAGAAGGATCTCTGTTTTCCACATAGCGGAACATGATGTTCAAAAGCTCTTCACAGGAGTCATCCAGCAGCTCCTCCGAAAGGGTTCCTTCCCGGACTGCCGCCGCAATCTCCGCGTCGGTGGCTCCGCCGGATGAGGGCATTTCCAGATTGCAGCCTGCCTGCAAAGCCTCGACCCGGTTGTTCATAGCGCCCCAGTCCGTCATCACATAGCCGTCGAAGCCCCATTCCTTCCGTAGGATGTCAGTCAGGATCTCTTTGTTTTCACAGAGATAGGTTCCGTTCAGCTTATTATAGGAATTCATGATGGTCCATGGCCGGGCCTGTTTCACCATGCCCTCAAAGGACGCCAGATAGATTTCCCGCATGGTCCGCTCATCCATCCGGGAATCGCTGGTCATCCGGTGGTATTCCTGGTTGTTTGCCATAAAATGTTTGGGGCTGGTTCCTACGTTTTTGCTCTGAACGCCCTTTACATAAGCAGCGCCCAGCTCAGCAGATAAAAGCGGATCCTCGGAATAATACTCAAAATTCCGTCCGCACAGGGGGGAGCGCTTGATGTTCATGGCCGGCCCCAGGATGGTGCTGATGTCCTCCGCCTGACACTCTTCTCCCAGGGTCTCTCCCAGTGTTTTCGCCAGCTCCCGGTCGAAGCTTGCCGCTACGGCGCAGCCTGCCGGGAAGCAGACTGCCCGGATGCTCTCATTGAGCCCCAGGTGGTCCGCCTCGCCGCTCTGCTTGCGCAGTCCGTGAGGGCCGTCGGAGACGGACACGGCGGGAATCCCCAGACGTTCCACGCCCTTCGTGCTCCAAAAGTCTGCCCCGGAGCAGAGTCCCGCTTTTTCCTCCAGTGTCATTTGTGAAATGAGATGCCTGATTTTTTCCTTGTTCATGAAGTCTCTTCCTTTCTTAGATCGTGCTTGTGCACGGTTGTCTGTCTTGATACCTGTATTCTAAGGAATCCGAGGCAAAAAATATTTTATTTTTGTTCGCAATATTATATTTTTGTTATCACTTTTTAAAATCACTTCGATTTTCTAACTGTACAGCCAGAATTTTTTTCACATAAGAAAAGAGACTGCCGGAAACCATTCATTTTCCGACAGCCTCCTTCTTATGACAGAGAGCTCCATTCCATTCCCTGCCCTGCAGTCTTACAGCCCCAATTTTTCTTTCAATTCCTTCGAAATCTCATATCCGCTGAATTCCATCGGAATCACATAATCATCATTTTCCCCATGAATCGGGAACCATACCTGCGCATAGAATGGATTTTTCTTTGCAATCTCTCCGTATCTCCATTCATGCGCCAGACACTGCGGGCACCAGTGTCCGCCCTGCAGAACCGCATTGACCGACATCATAAATTCATGCCCGTCCGCACATTTCCACCGGATCGGTGTATAGATATCCGGCACGGATTCCGCCAGACACTCCCCGCCCCGGTATTCGGCTGCTTTTTTCAGATCTTCCAGGGTCAGGTTCTCAATCCCCTTCTCTTCATCATATCCGTGATTCAGATACGTCACCTCTTCACTCGGATGATACAGTTCATATTCGTCCCATCCCTTGATCTGCTGCTGTTTTTCCCTGGAACCAAAGAATGCCCTGATCCAGTTTTCTTCGTTATTTTCAAACATCCAGTAGGTGCCCATGCGCTTGTGGCCGATCTCTATATTATGTGCCTTCATCTGTTCTGCCGTCGGGAACATGGCCGCGATCATCGGGTTAGACGCCATCCTGCGCATCTCGTCTCTCACACCGCCCCAGTACTGCTCCGCCGGGATGCAGCGGAAATGAAGGATCTCATCAAGCTGATCCGCATCAGAAAAATAATGACCGTGGAAATTGTACTGCGCCATCATATTGGAATCAAACAGATCCTTTAGTGTAATACCGAACGCACTCAGATTGATGTCCATCAGCTCCCAGGTTGCAGTACGGTATCCGGCGCCGCTGCTTAAGTTGTAGCCTTTTCTCCAGAAGGACTCCGGAACCCAGTCTTCACAGAGATTTGCCATACAGATCCCGGACTCGATGGACGTGCTCCATTCCAGTACGTTGTTGGGCGGCTGATGGAAGATGATCGGCTCCTCCCCCGCGCCCTCTGCGCTGGGATGCTGCCCGGTCTGCCGGATGGATACCCAGTGTTTCAGTCCGGATTCAAATACTGCCATTTCGGAATAGACCTTCGACAGCGCATAATAATCAAAGATGGACGGATTGATGGGATCTCCCACTCTTCCCCAGTGGATCGGGTCCGTACGTCCTCCGGTCATTGCCACTGTCCCCACATATGCAAAATGCACCTTATCCGGATCCGGCTGTTCTTTGATCGCCTTGATGATATTCAGCGTAGAGCCGATATTCGTATACAGCGTTTTCTCCGGATACTGGTCGGCCGCCGGGGATACCATGGCCCCGATATGCAGTACATAATCCGCTCCGTCTACGCCTCGTTTCACCGTATCATAATCCGCCATATCTCCCCAAAGGACTTCCAGAGACGGGCAGGCATATTTCTTCATCAGCGCTTTGTTCTTCTCGGACGGCCTGGCAAGTGCCCGCACCTGAAAACGATTGCTCCTGGAAAGAAGCTGCTTCATCGTTTCCTGTCCCATGATCCCGGTCGCACCGGTTACAAGAACCACTTTTTTCGGTTTTGTCACATCCGCATGCACCTGCGGATCGTCAAAGGTCAGGGCAGCATCCATTGCCTCTCTGGTGGCATTTAACGCACGCCGCGCCATTCCGGCATCCCCGATCACCATGTAGCCTGCGCCGACGGAACGTGCGCCGCTTTCCAGGTCACTTCCATCCCTGGATCTGGAACCGATTGCCAGAACCGCATGGTCGCAGGGATACTCTACCTTTTCCCCGTCTTTCTGTCCGATAACTTTTCCGTCCTCGATCGCGGTCACTGTCACCTCGGTCACCGGAACGATTCCGGCCGCATATACGCTTTCCAGCACACAGCTCTTCCTTGCGGAGCCCATATCAATACAAATTTCTTTGAGCATTTCCAATGTGGTCACCTTACAACCTTTTTCGGCCAGGTACTCGGACACTTCCATGCCCACCAGTCCTCCGCCGATCACAACCACATTGCCTTCCGGTGTAATCTTTCCATTCAATACATCATGGGAATTGGATACAAATGCTTTGTCTGCTCCCGGGATACGCGGGATCAGCGGCACTGCTCCGATCGCATTGAATACCGTATGGGGCCTGATATCTTCAATCAGTTCTTTTGTGACCGTGGTATTCAGGCGGATATCCACGCCCAGCCTCCGGGCCTTTTCGCCCATAGCCTCCACTGCCTGCTTCATCTCCGCTTTCCGCGGCGCCATACCTGCGGTCAAAAACTGACCGCCAAGCCGATCGGAAGACTCGCAGAGGATCGGCTGATGCCCGCGCTGCTTCAATATGACAGCAGCTTCCAGCCCGGCGATTCCTCCGCCCGCGATCAGCACGGTCTCCGGTTGATCTGTTTTTACAATGGCACATTCCTTTTCCCGTCCCACCGCCGGATTCCTCAGGCAGGTGATATGCGGACAGTCTGTGTCTGCAAATCCGTCCAGGCATCCCTGGTCGCAGCCCACACAGTAATCGATGTCTTCTGTTTTTCCTTCCCGCACCTTATTCACAAATTCCGGATCCGCAAGCTGTGCACGCCCCATGACCACCAGATCCACCTGGCCCTCTTCC
This sequence comes from Lachnospiraceae bacterium, assembly GCA_910573785.1. Classification (GTDB taxonomy): domain Bacteria; phylum Bacillota; class Clostridia; order Lachnospirales; family Lachnospiraceae; genus Schaedlerella. Next base: position 11,044 of record CAJSZT010000033.1, read on the forward strand.
AGAACACGCTCTGCAATCCCCGGCTCATTCAGACGTCCGACACCAATTGTCAACATTCCGGTCTCTTTCCGGATGCGCGCCGCATTTTCGATATTAAAGCCCCTCGGAAGGTCGATCGGCGGCACTTCGTACTTATTGCCTGCGGAGATCACATTTCCCCTTGAAACATCCAGCACATCTACTCCGGCTTCCTTTGCCATCTTACAGAACTCGATCACTTCCTCGATAGTCAGTCCGCCTTCCAGATAATCGTCCTGCGCGTCCACACGCATAAAGATCGGCATTTCCTCGGGAAGCTTTGCGCGCATCGCACGGATCGCCTCCAGCGGAAAACGCGCCCGGTTTTCCAGGCTGCCGCCATATTCGTCGGTGCGGTGGTTGATTCCGCCTGACAGGAAGGAATGGGGCAGATAATTGTGGGCGCAGTGAAATTCGATACAGTCGAACCCAGCTTCCGCCGCCCTGCGCGCCGCCTCTCCATAGCAGTGAACAATTTCCTGAATCTGCTCCCTGCTGATTCCCGGCAGAGTCATCCCGGGTCCTACGGGCATATCGCTTGCTACCAGAATCTGTGCCGTCTGGTCCATCCCCACACAGATACTGCCCTGCCAGAGCTGGATTCCGGCCTTTCCTCCGGCTTCATGAATGGCATCCGCCAGACGCTTCAGCCCAGGGATATATTCATCCTCTGAAATCGACAAAAATCCTCTCGGCGCGCTGGGAGTATGTACGCTGGATACCTCTACGATATTCAACGTACTGCCGCCTTTTACCCTTGCCACATGATAATCGATCAGCTGGTCTGTTACAAAACTCGTCTTTCCGGAAAATTTTGTTCCCATTGCCGGAAGCACAATACGGCTTTTCAACTCCATACCGCGGATCTTGATCGGCGCAAACAGCTTTTCATACATTGAATGTTCCTCCTTTTCATTTGCCTGATTTGCTTGTTTTAGCATATTTTATAAAAGGATAAATAATACGTATTTTATATTTGTTCGTTTATTTATATTTTTGTTCTATCTTTCCTGTTTTCTGATCACATCCGTAGAAATAAATTCAAAGCTCCCGCTCTCCAGCTTTTTCTCCGTTTTGTCCGGCATCACAAGAACTGCTTCCGTATTCGCCGGAACGGTCCCGCTGACCAGAATCCCGTCCTTTGTCTTTTCCCATCTCAGACGGATCTCCCCGCGGACACTGTGAAAGCTTCCTTCCGCCCATTCCAGCCCGAAGTCACAGCCCGGCTCCAGACGGATCCTGTCATATCCGATGCCCGCGTTTGCGATTCCCAGCACCCTCCGGTACAGGAAATCTCCCACACAGCCGAATGCGTAATGGTTAAAGGAACAGCCGTCCACCTGTCCGTCCGGACGGACTGCGTCCCAGTTTTCCCACATGGTGGTCGCCCCGTGCTCCACCTCGTAGATCCACCCCGGACAGCCATTCTGGTTGAGCACCTTCCAGGCCAGGTCCCGGTAGCCATAGTCGCAGAGTACATCCAGTATATGCGCCACCGACATGAACCCGGTATCCGGACGGTTCTCATTTTGTCTGATCAGCTCTGCCAGACGTTCCGCCAGTTTTGTCTCCAATGCTTCCGGCACCATATGGTGCTTCAATGCCAGAATATAATTTCCCTGCATTTCCTGCGTCAGTGTTCCGTTTTCATCACACAGTTCTTCGTAAAATGCTTCCCGCACTCTTGCGGCATACCGCCGGTAAGCTTCCGCTTTTTCTGATCTTCCCAGAAGCTCGGATACCTCGGAGAGCATGTCTGCGTCGGCCGCGAGCAGCGCCGTGTCTACCGTCTGCATGGTCAGAAAGGAGGAAGCCGGACCGTCGGAAAAGCCTGCCTCGTTTTTCACGCTGGGCACAAGCCAGTCTCCAAAATGAAAGCCTGTGTTGATCAGGTAATGCTGGTTTTCCAGACTCCGGCCCGTAAGCCCGGCCGCGGTCTCCGGAAGCTCTTCTGCCACCTTCTGCATGGCCTGGACCCATCGCTCCATTGCCCCGTAATTTTCCTCCAGCACCTTCCGGTTTCCGTAAGCCCGATAGAGCTGCAACGGCAGCGTCAGGATCACATCGCCCCAGCCAAGAGAGCCTGCCATGGTCTGCTGCACATAGTTTTTGATCAGGGGAACCGTGTTCATCACATGCCCCTGGGGATTCTGCTCGATCCGGATGCTTTCCAGCCAGTCCTCGAAAAACGCCGTCATTTCCTGATTATAAAGGGCCGTCGCGCCGTATACCACCACGTCTCCTGTCCATCCTGCTTTTTCCCTGGTGGGACAGTCCGTGGGCGTCCCGATGGTGTTGGAGCGCTGGCTCCAGCAGATGTTGCTCTGAAGCCGGTTTAATTTTTCATCCGAACAGCGAAAGCTTCCGGTGACCGGATTGGCGCTGCTGAGTGCCTTTGCCGTGAACTGCTCCGGCTTCCAGTCCCCTCCTCCGGTGACCCGGACATAGCGGAATCCGTGATAGGTAAATTCCGGTTCAAAGACCTCTTTCGGCCTGCCCGCACTGATATACACGTCCCGCTGGGCACGGGCGGTTCCCGTAAATGCATAGGTAAAATTGCCGTTCTGATCCAAAACCTCCCCGTGGTCAAAGGCGATCTCTTCGCCTGCCTCCGCACAGACCTCCACCCGGATCGTGCCTGCCATGTTCTGCCCGAAATCCACCACCGTCTCACCATTGGGCGTGACGAAGATCTGCTTTGCCGGAAGTTCTGCATACACTTCGATCTGCGGCGCGTTCTGGGCGGTCAGAACTGCAATCTCTTTCTCATCCCGCGCTTCTTTCTGCGCTGTTTCTTTCTGTACCGATTCTTTTTGCGCCGATTCTTCTTGTGCTGATTCCTCCTGTGCTGCTTCTTTTGATATCGTGTTTGACTGTTTTTCCTTGAGGATCACCGGCTTCCAGTTCTCCGCCCGGAAAGAAACCGCCGACGGATCCCCGTCATCTCTCCGCGCGTCCACGCATTCTCCAAGAAACAGATCTGCATACCGGATGGGTCCGTCATAGGAAAAGGCAAATGCCGCATCCGAGCAGAGCTGCCCTCTCGTACCGTCCGGATTCCAGAGCTCCAGCTGCATCAGGAGTCCTGGGATTTCCCCGTATTCACAGCCTTTTCCCAGAGCGATCTTTCCCTTATACCAGCCGTCCGCCACGGTAATTGCCAATGCATTTTTTCCCGCCTGCAGATATTTTGTCACCTCATACGCCTGATATCTCAGACGTTTGTCATAGGTGGTAAAGCCCGGCGCCAGAAGGGTTCCCGGCACCTTCCTCCCGTTGATGGAAAGGCTGTAGATCCCATGCGCCGTAACGAAGATTTTGGCGTATTCCGGCTTTTGTTCCAGTTCAAATACTCTGCGGAACCGTACCGGCGGGTCGTAGGGTTCCGTGGGCAGCGTTTCCCAGATCTGGTCGTCTGTATAGTATAACGGCTGCTCCCCTTTCATCATCGCCGTCAGGCTTTCCGTCCACATTTCCTGCGCTTTGATGAGCGGATTTTCCGGAAGCTGGGGCAAAGGCTCCGGCTCGATCCACGTTGCCTTCCAGCCCTCTTTGTTCAGGTATGCGGTCTCAAAAATCTGTTCTTCACCTGTGCAGGAATTGCCTCGGTCATCCCATACCTGAATCCTGTAAACGTAGCGTGCGGCAGGCTTTAAGTCCTCCCCCGTATATTCCATATCCAGCGTATTGCCGGTCTCCGTGCGTCCGCTGTCCCATACCTCACGGCCGTTTTTTTCGGATACCGTGATCCGGCATGCCGTCTGAAACACGCCCGGCTCATCGGAGCAGAGCTCCCAGGAAAAGCGGGGATTCGGAGTTTCAATCGCCAGCGGATGGGTCTGATGTTCGCAGGTTATATGCGTAATGTTCAGCATGTTGGTTCTCCTCTCGTTCTGAAATGTTGTCATTTTTCTATATTTTATAGAGAGAGGAGCGAAATGTATTATATATTTGTTTGTTTTATTATATTTTTGCAATCTATCAAAGCTCTAATCTCGTTTCGTTTTTGACAGATCCTTAGGTTGATTTTTAAATTCTAATTGCGTATACTATAAGTCAAGGGTGAGCGCAAAATTCAATCAGGAGGATGTCATGATCAAATCATTTAGCTGTACAAATTTCAGAAATGTGAATGTATCGGATTTAAAATTCAGCAGGATCAATATATTGATCGGTCCGAACAATTCAGGAAAAACAAATTTTATCAAAGCCTTATCTTTTTGCGCGGATATGATGAATTGCTCAGGCAGCCTGATCGGTGACTCCGCTTTTCAGACTATGATCAGTAAGCTCGGAATGGGAGATCTATTCAATAAATACTCTGATGATCCGACCAAATCTATCTGCATGAAATGGAATATTGATCTGACGGGATCGAAAAAAGTCAGTTATACATTCGATTTTCATACCGGCAATGAAATGAAGGATTTTTTTATTACAAGAGAGAAGCTGGATGACCGCTATCGGAATAAAAGAGAAAAGCACCCCTTTAATTATTTTACATGCCATGAAAAACAAGGTGAGGGATACATTTCACAGGCCGTAAATCCTGGAGAAGCAAACAGGAGGATTTCATTCCGTATTCCGTACAATGACACTGTTTTGAGACAATTCGACAAGATTCGTCTGGAAAACAAAGAAATTTATGAGGCATCTGACAGGCAGGTCGGCCTGATCCAGAAATTACAGGAATATTTTGGAAAATATTACTTTTATTCCAGTTCTCAATTCGATTTAGTAAAAATCAGAGAACCGCAGGGCATACAGATGGACGGGAGAATATTAGCAAAGGATGGCTCAAATTTTGTAAATGTAGTAAATTACTATAAAAATAAGGATATCAGCCATATTTTTACTTATCTGGAAAAGCTGAAAGAATTAATGCCCTCTTTAGAACTGGCCGATGTAATGGCAGAATTTAATAAACTGGTTTTTAAAATCCGTTATGACGGCCGGCAGTTCAGTCTGGAGGATCTCTCAGATGGAACGATCAAGGCATTTTTGCTGACTATGCTGATTCAGATTCCCATCAATGACGGACTTGCCATGCTTGCCATTGATGAGCCGGAGATGAATATTCATCCCGCCTGGCAGCAGATCATAGGCCGGTGGATCCAGCAGTCAGACAATTTTAAACAATGCTTTATCAGTACTCATTCGCCTGATTTTTTGGATACGTTTACCGAAGGATTTAAAAGAGGGGACGTCAATGTTTTCGTTTTCGATCCGAGGGAGGAAATTATCGTAAGGAAGCTGGATCATGCACAGATGGCTCAGGAACTGGAGGATTGGGAATTGGGGGATCTGTATCGTGTAAATGATCCGTCGATAGGAGGATGGCCGTGGTGAAGCCTCAAATTGCCTGCTATATCACAGGCGGCTGGACAGAGTGCGGATATATGACACACTTTTTAGAAAAGATAAACAACACTTTTGATTATCGGCAGCGCTTTCCGCAGAAAAATATTGGAAAAAAGGGAAAGGCACGTACTCATTTTAAGGTTGACGGAAAAACAGGCGCCGATTTGATCAAATGGATTTATGACGATATACGTAATCATAAAGAGGCATTCCAAAAATATCATGGAATTCTGATCGAAGATGACATGGACGACCAGTTTTTCCTGCCTTCAAAGACAGGGCGGGATTATGCGGAGATTGAAGCTCGAAAGCAGAAAATAACAGCGAACATAAGGGAGCTTCTGCAAAATCAGGAAATGCCGGTATTTTTTCTTTATGCGTTACCGGAGATCGAATCCTGGTTTCTTGCCGACTGGGATCATACTTTTGCTGTTGAACATAAAAGTGTATTGCATGAAATGAATTTATATTTTGCCATGACATTTCGAAAATACATTATAAAGCAGGTTCTTACAGAGAAGTATCCGGTTACAGAGTTAGAGGATTTTGGATACATACATTCTAGCTATTTAAAATTGAGTGATCTGTTAAAGGATGCATACCAGGAGTATTCCTGTGCAGATGAAGCGTATAAAAATAATCGGATCTATAATGGAAAAATCAATGAACTGATTAAGAATAACCGGCTTGGATATTCGAAAAAAGTAGAAGGGATCAATATGCCGCAAAGGTTAAATCCCGAAAATGTAGCTGCCATCTGCACTCATTATTTCTCCAAAAACTATATGGCTCTAAAAACCTTTCAGGTTTAGGCATATATATCACTTTATCATTTTTCAGGAGGTTACTATGAAGGTTGAAGAAAGATTTCTAAAATACGTCTCTTATTGGACTACGTCCTGCGACGGCCAGGAACAGATTCCCAGCACGGACCGGCAATTTGAGCTTGGACACGCCCTGGCGGACGAGCTGAGAGAGCTGGGGCTCTCCCGGGTGAAATGCGATGAGCACTGCTATGTATATGGCCTGCTCCCGGCCACAGAGGGCTATGAAGACAAGAAGTCCATCGGTTTTATCGCACATATGGATACCGCGCCGGATTTTTCCGGAAAGGATGTACATCCCACGCTCATCCCGGATTATGACGGGAAGGATGTGACACTGCAGGCTACCGGAGCTGTGCTGAAGGTTTCGGATTTTCCGAGACTGGCTTCCCGGAAAGGGCAGACTTTGATCGTAACGGACGGCTCCACCCTGCTGGGCGCGGATGACAAGGCCGGAGCTGCGGAGATCATAACCGCAGTGGAGCAGATTGTCCGGGAACAGATTCCCCACGGCGACATCTGGGTGGGGATCACGCCGGACGAGGAAGTGGGACGGGGCTTCGAAGCCTTTGACCTGGAACACTTCCAGGCGGATTACGCATATACCGTGGACGGGGATTATGAGGGCGAGATCTCCTATGAGAACTTTAACGCCGCGGCTGCCCTGTTCCAGATCCGTGGTGTCAACGTCCATCCCGGAAGCGCCAAGGATATCATGGTCAATGCGGGCTCCATTGCCTGTGAGCTGCACCGCATGCTTCCTCCCGAAGAAGTTCCGGAGCATACGGAGGACCGACAGGGCTTCTACCACCTGACCGACATGGAGGGAAATGTAGCTCACGCAAAGCTGCAGTATATCGTCCGGGATCACGATCAGCAGATTTTTGAAAAGCGGCTTGCTTTTCTGCGTGAACTGGAAGCCTCATTCAATGAAAAATATGGGAAAGGCACGGTAGCTCTCTCCATAACCCACAACTATCGGAATATGCTGGAAGTGGTGAAGGAGCATTTTTATATCGTAGAAAAAGCAAGGGCAGCCATGAAGGCCGTGGGGGTCACGCCGGTATCTCCTGCCATCCGGGGAGGCACTGACGGCGCAGAGCTTTCCTTCCGGGGACTTCCCTGCCCCAACCTTGGCACCGGAGGGGAGGGATTCCACGGGCCCTTTGAGCATATCACCGTGGAGGCCATGGAGCATGTTGTACAGATTCTGATCGAAATCACAAAAAATCCGGTTTAACAGCCGGATTTTTTGTATTCTCACGCACTTATTAATGAGCAAAAAGAGGCTGCGTTAGCAGACGTAAGAGTGCGTCAGCACGATTTTTTCGAATGGTTAAGTGGGTTGGAAATATTTCCACCCGCATTGTGCTTTTCCGGTTATCCGGGTCAGGAATTCAGCAGATAAATCCGAAATTCCGCGCCCTCTCCCACCTCTGACTTGACTTCGATATACCCCTTCTGCAGTTCAATGATCTTCCGGGCAAGGTACAGGCCGATCCCGATGCCTTCCTGCTCGTGAACCTCCGGTTCCCGGTAGAATCTGGTAAAGATCTCCGCCTGCCGTTCCGGTGCGATCCCCTTTCCGGTATCCCGGATACAGATCTGGATAAACATTTCCTGCACCTTCACTTCGATATGGATTTCTCCCCCGGCATCGGTGTATTTCACTCCGTTGTCCAGAAGATTGAAGATCGCTTCCTCCGTCCATTTCCCGTCATGCCGGATTTGAATCTCCCGGTCACAATCCACATACAGCCGGATCTGCTTCTCCTCCGCCTTGGGAACAATGGCCGCCACTGCCCGCCCGATGGTCGCCCGCAGGTCGGATTCCTGATCCCGGATCGTGATCACGCCTGTTTCCAGCCGGGAGATCTTGACCATGCCCTGGATCAGGAAATCCAGCTTTTCAATCTGCCCTTCCATGCTGTTCAAAAATTCCTCCGCCCGCTCCGACATGGGCTCATCCTGGAGGATCTCCATACACAATTTCAGATTGGCCACCGGTGTTTTGGTCTGGTGGGAAATGTCGGAGATCAATTCCTTCATTTTATTTTTTTCAGACAGGCTTTCCTCCTCTTTCCTCTGCCAGATATGGTCCGCCCGCCGCAGCTTTTCGTAGATCTTCCCCCACAGCGTGTCCTCATCCTCGCAATCCCCGCAGGCCACATCCCCGCAAACCTCATCCTCACAGTCCTCCCCAGGCTCCTTTCCGGAAATGATCCCGTCCAGGCTCTTTTCCAGCTGATCTGCGAACCGGTAGACATCCTGTTTCAGAAGATACAGCTTCCGCCCCAAAAACGCCGCCAGAAGCAGCGCGCATACCGTCAATACGATCAACCCAGCCATTGATACCCCATCCCATATACATTTGAAATATACCTGTGCTCCTCGTCCTCGATCTTCCTCCGAAGCCGGTTCACGTTCACGGCCAGGGTGTGCTTGTCCACAAACTGCCCGTTCACATCCCACAGCCGTTCCAGCAGGACCTCATAGGTCAGAAGCTTCCCCCGGTTCGTCACAAACTGCCTCAGCAGCCGGAACTCCGTAGGCGTAAGCACACACTCCTGCCCTCCTGCCCGGGTTTTGGCCGCCTCAAAGTCCACCTTCAAAAATCCGTCGTCAAAGCACTGATGCCCGTCCAATCCTTTTCGTTTCAGGATCACATCAATCTTTTTCAGCAAGATTTTCATGGAAAAGGGCTTCGTCACATAATCCTCCGCCCCCAGCTCATACCCATTCAGCGCATCCTCCTCCAGATCCCGCGCCGTCAGGAACAAGACCGGGACCGCCGCCTGCTCTTTGACCCATTTGCAAAATACAAACCCTTCCCCGTCCGGCAGGTTCACATCCAAAAGGATCAGTTCCACCCCGCCCTGCAGCCAGACCGCCTTCGCCTCCTCTATACAATAGGAAGAAACCACGCCATACCCTTCCTTCTCCAACGCATAACATACAGCACGGTTCAGCTTCCTGTCATCCTCCACTACCATGATTTTCTGCAAAATGTATCCTCTCCCCTCTACGCCCAAAATTCCTTGATTTTAAGCCATTCTTCCATACTTTTGCCTGCGAGTACCCAAATTCCTATGACATCAATTGGAAATAGCCGACTGTGCCGCTGTTATACTTTGATGACTTTTACCCCTCTTTACCCCATTTACCCCACCCAATTCGACTTTCGACAAACGGAATTCGACAAATTGCTCTTTTTTCGCTAAAACCCATGCTTTTTAGCACGGCGCAATCGCATCAGAGCAGTCTTAAAAGCTGTACCAACTCATGCGACTCGTCCGTATCTGATGCAGTCTGCCTGGTATCAAACTGCGAAAAACGGTTATCGCGGTAAAATGATAACAGCTTTTCCTCATTTTCAGCTTCTAAAAATGTCACTATGCCGCCAAGCATATATTGTGCATCCTCTATCACAGTCCATGCCAGTTCGACAAGCTCTTTTCCAGTAATCTTATTATTTGCGCCATTCGTATAATTCTTCCCAAGCTGGGCAATCAGATAGGCTGACATGGTATATGTATCTGATTTCTCGTCCAGTTCGCTGATACGCAGCAGTTTCCTTTTCGTGGTCTTGCTTACCGTTTCCCCCCTGACTGACAAAGGCTTTAATGCAAGGGTAAAATATCCAAGAAGTTCCTTGCTCTCCACGGAAAACACAAGGTATATAACTGACTGGCTCTTCTTGGTAAATTCCACCGCGTTCTTCTTTAAAAAATTCGCCACATCCTGATTCTTCGGACAGGAAAAACCGGAAAGCACTCTGGCAAGCATTGGCTCTCCGGCTTTATCATCATTTCCTAATGCCAGATAATCACGAATGTTGATATAAAAAAACTTATCATTGATCTGCATTCGCTTTCTCCCATTCTTTCATGAATTTTCTCAGTTCCTCTTCCCCTTTGATCTGCCTTGCAGCCACAGGAGTACGCACAGGACGGTTCTTGGCAGATTCTTCAATCGCATTGATGAACATCTCCACCTGTTCCTTGCCGGAAATGACAAAATTCTTTGTGATACTTGAAGTTGCCATGATAAACACCTCCTTTGTTAGTATGGTTCTTCCGTTGCAATTCATACTTTTCTATTTCTATTTTATTATTTTATATCGGTTAATGCAACAAAACATTTTATGAATTTTTTATAACTTATTTTTCCGCTTGCAATCCCGCCAAAACAGAGGTAAGCTACGACACCACGGAAGGAGGGATTGGATTGGAAAAGAATTCTGCATTGTACCAGCTCATGGACACACGCATGCACAGCGTCATGAACGGTATCGTGAGCAGTGACGGGGAATACCAGGCGATTCTCCGAAGGTCGGACATATACTCCGGCGAACTGGACAGGATGGATTTATCAAAAGAAATCCGGCTGCTGATTGACCGCTACGTCAGTGAGCAGAACGCGCTGGGCTCCCGGTTTGGGATGCTCGCCTACCTGCTTGGCTTAAACCTCGATACCTCCCTCGTGACGATTAAGTCGAAATGGCCGTCCTTCGCGTCCTCCATCATCCGCACGAAGTTTTTCCGCTTGGATATGGAGGTGCCGGTTAGCAGGAAAAGCAGATGGCTGGCAAATAACAAAAAAATTGCGAAATAGCAAACAAGGAACATGATGGCTTGTACGGCAATCTTCCATATATCCAAGATGCTATTCACTATTTCAAACGCTGGCTGGCTCATAGGCTTTCCTCCGAAATGTAATCCATGTATGCCTGCACGAAGCCGTCATATTTATACCTTGAAAGCAGCAGCTTATCCCCGTTCGCCATCCTTACCTCCGTCTTATCGTAACCCTCCACATGGAAAAGGTTGATAAGGTATCCCCGGTGGATTCGGTAGAACTGCCCCGCCAGTTCCTCCTCCAAATCCCCGATCTTCGCATAGTATTCTATATTTCCGCTTTTTAAGTACAGGATGATATTGTGGTTCCGGCTTTCCATGTAGTGTTTGTGCCCTTATCCAGTAATGAAATACACTCCTCCTGCAATCACGCATAATGGTACCTGTCTTTATTCTGATAAAGAAAAGCCAAAGCCACCACCATTGTAAGCAACTCCGCAATCGGCACTGCCAGCCACACCCCCGTCACTCCCATAAATTCCGGCAGTATCAGCAGCAGCACAAATATCAGCCCAAATGTCCGAAGGAAGGATAATACCGCTGACAGCTTCCCATTTGACAGCGCAGTGAATGTGGCTGAAGTAAAAATGTTCATCCCACAAAAAAGAAAACTGAATGGGAATATCAAAAAACCTCTTCGCGCAATCTCATAAACGTGCGTCCCCTTTTCTGAAAAAAGGCTGACCAGTGGGGAGCCAAAGGCAATAGCCATTCCAAAAATAACGATAGAGACCAGGATAATAAACCGCATACAAACAGAAAATACCTTTTTTAACCGACCATTGTCCTGTTTCCCATAATTATAGCTGATAACAGGCGCTACTCCCATCGAAAATCCTATGTAAAGCGCAGTCAGCAGGAACTGTGTATAAATGATGATTGTAATGGCTGCCACACCATCCTCACCGAGCAGATTCATCATGGTCCTGTTAAAAAGAAAGGTGGTCACCGCAGCGGCTCCCTGGCTTACCATTTCTGAAAAACCGTTTGCACAGCTCCCTGCCAGAACGAAAATATCCATAACAGGCCTCCTGAAATGCAGGCTGCCATTTCCCGCCGTGAAAAACAGGATACCCGCCACTGTCGGTATCAGGTATCCGATTCCCGTTCCTAATGCCGCTCCTTTGATTCCCATCTGCAGGGGAACCATAAAAATATAATCAAACAAGATATTGGCCGCTCCCGCACTTATCCCAAGCGCCATTCCAAATCCGGGGCGTCCCGCCGTTACAATCAGGTTTTGAAAAAGGACCTGCAGCATACTTGCGGGCGTGAAAAGGAGCAGGATGGACAGATATTCCTTACAATACGGAAATAGAGTCCCGCTTGCACCAAGCCCCCGAATCATATTGTCTATTAATGCAGTTCCCAAAACCGTAATGATCACTCCAAACAAAGCACCCGCACCGATGATCAGCGTGAAATCCTGTGATGCCCTCACAGTCTCCCCTGCCCCCATCTTCCTGGCGACAATGGCACTCCCCCCTGTGGCAAGCATGGTTCCAAGCCCTACAATCAGATTGATCACCGGACATACAATATTGAGCGCCGACAGCGCATTGGTGCCTACAAACCGTGCCACAAAAATTGTATCGACAATCGTATACAACCCCATGAGTAGCATCATTATAATTGTTGGAAGTGCGAATTTCAGCAATGACTTTATATCAAAGTCTTGCGAAAGTGGATTTCCTTCTTCCTGTACTTCATTCATGCCCCATTCCCTCCGTTTCTTCTTTCCGTAAAATGAACTTCTGTGTTGGGTACCCAAACTCGACCAGCAGTTCCGCTTCGGCAAAGCCAAGGCTTTTGATTGTTTTCCGGTGTCCGGTATCAGCCTTATCACCCTCCCTGAAAGTCGTGACGGTGATTGCTTCGGAGTATACCAGTTCGTGCAGCGCTTTTTCACAGAATGCTTTTGCTATTCCCTTTTTCCGGTATTGCGGATGCACGCCCAAAAAGTCAATACTCCCCGTCACCTCATTAAATGCCATGATCCCGACTGCGGTATCGGCATCTTTCAAAATCAGTGCTCGCCTGCCCCTGATATATTCCTGCAACTGTTCAAGATACTGCTTCTCATCCAAATGCGGGAAACCATCAATCACAAGATGAACCAGTTTCATCCATTCCGGGATATCAGCGTCTGTTGCATAAGTAATTTTCTGCTGCCAGCAGCTTTCCCCTTCTAAGTTTGTAGGATTCTCATTCAAAACGTATCTTAGCTGCAACGGGTAAAATTCTTCTTCCTCTCTGTACTGATTAGGAGCCTTTTTATACATAGCCTTAAAGCTGTCAGTAAAAGACTGCTGACTCTCATATCCAGCAATGAGTGCAATTTCGAGGATTGGTTTATCCGAAAAAACAAGCAGTTTTGCGGCTTCAGTCAGCCGGCGGCGCTGTGCAACAGCCTTTTCCCCCGCTACCATTTTTCAATTTTTCTGTATACTATCACGCAAAACCCCATACTATCACGGAAACCCCGGACTTTTGCGTGAAAATATACTTTTGCCTGTTAGTACGATTTTTCCCTCAATCACCATCCTATCAGCGGCCTCCAAAAACACGAAAAAAGGGATCCACCACCCACCGTGATGAACCCCACCAAGCCTAGAAAAACTTGATTTTAAGCCATTCTTCAATACTTTTGCCTGTTAGTACCCAAATTCCTATGGCATTATTTCTGAATTGCCGCCTGGACCGCTGTTAGATATTGTTCAGGGGTATCAACACATCACTATGCATTATGATTCAAGTCCAAGCCACTCCTTTACAGTTTCCACTGCATAGCCTACACCTTGAGCAATCTTTTCGACATCAATCCCAAGGTTATAAAAATTTCTGGCGGCTTCCTTGGCCTTATTTAATTCTCCTATCTGCCTTTCCTCTTTCCTCATTTCCTGAATCGCCTGACACACATTAACCACCTCGTCTTCTTCATCATATTTTATGCCTGAATTTGTAATTGCCTCAATCACATCTGCCGCCCTGCGCTCCACTTCCCGGAAACGCTTTTCATTGGCTGCCAATACCCTGCTTAAATTTTTCTTGTCTTTCGAATACTTGATGAACAGCATGACCTCACGCAGGCTGGACTGGAATTTCATAATCTCCTTGTCCGGCATCTGCGCCGGCGCAATCAACCGCACATGGTAATTGTCCATGCAGGCAAGCACATCTGGGTCTGACACGTCCATCATATCAAACAGGCTTAACGGTCCATCCCACTCTTCCGAACCGAAAAATATAGTCACCGTGATGGAAGGTATCAGTCTGTCCTCCATCCAGAAACCGCTTAAGAATTCACCTGCGCTTAGTGTTTTCCGCCTTCTTCGGCAGATATTTCCCCCTGCTCCTTTTTCCGCTTCATTTCATTCCTGTGCGACTTTGCCGCCTCTTCCACCTGCCCTGCGTATTCCAGCGCATCATAGAGATTGTTCTTCACAGGCATAGCATAATGGATTTCAGCCTGATTCTCCGCACCGTAAAGGACATATTCCATTTTCCCGTCTGTCATTGCAACATACAACTTCTGTACATCACGGAATTTCTGGACGGGAACTACAGCGCCATCCGCACCATATGGCAGCGCAATTTTAGTGGAATCACGCTCCGTAAGCTGCTCCGGCAGGATTACCTGCCGCCCGCCGTAAATATAGTAATTAAAAATGTCGGCAAATACGCCCGCATCTTTTACATAATCCTTTGTAACTGTATCTGCTTTCAACGGCATACACCGCCTTTCTTCATGAATGTATGGCAGTGAGATTGTCACATCCGCACCCCTGCCACAATTTCATTATACTCAAAAAACTGCTTTTTTCAAGCGTGTCAAATTGGTTAGGGTTCTCCAAAAACAGAGGGGGCAGACCATTAGCCGCACCATTCTCTTTGGCGGAGCGTCCCCTCTCAACTCACCTAAAAAAATGAATTTCCCTGCACCCAAACGGCACACTTCTCCGTCTAATAAGTAGAAAACAACAAAACAAAGGAATCGAGGTGAACACTTTTGAACATGCTGTTGATAAAAAGAGCGCAGAAACACGATACGGACGCATTTATCCAACTGATCGAGGAGTACAAGACCGCGCTCTACAAAGTAGCCAAGACCTATTTAAAAAATGAGGAGGACGTTGCGGATGTCATACAGGGCACGATTCTTTCCGCCTATGAACACATCGGAGAGCTGAAGACCGTTTCCTATTTTAAGACATGGCTGATCCGGATCCTGATCAATCACTGTACCGATGTGGTTCGTCAGCAGAAACGGGTCGTTTCCATGGAGCAGGCTGAAGAGCAGACCGGAACATTTCTGGAAAGTGACTATGAATTTTATGAGCTGATCCGGGAGCTTCCGGAGAAGGATCGGACCATATTCCTTCTATATTATGGGGAATGCTTCAACGCGCGTGAGATCGCGGAGCTCCTGGGATGGAATGAAAATACGGTAAAGAGCAGGCTCCAGAGGGGCCGGAAAAAGCTGAAACAGGTTTTATCATGTTAAACAGATTTTAAGGAGGACAGACTATGGGATTTTCTGAAAAAGAAATGAGAGGGATTTTAAGCCAGGATATCCAGGTATCGGATACGGTCAACAAAAGGATCCAGGACACTTACAAAATGCTGAGAGCAGAACAGAAACGCAGCCAGCGCCCGCCCCGCCGCCGGAGATTTTCCTATGCCGCGGCTACCATTGCAGTGGCCGCCTGCCTTGCAGTGCCGGGAGCCGTCTATGCGGCCACGAATCTGGATTTCTTTGACGCCATGTTCGGGAACAGCACGAAAAAATCAACGCCTGTGATCGAGACAGAGGTCGATACCGGAAAAACGAATGAGGATGGAACTCCAAAGATGGCCGATGTCACCATCCCTTCCAGGGAATTTGTTTCCGTGGATCCGCAGCAGGCGCAGAACCTGACCGGAGGCGGGTGCATCAGCGAGCCGATCGTAAAGAAGCTGGGCGACCATACCCTGACCGTCGAAAATATGGTCTATGACAAGAACGGAGCTGTCATTACATTTACACTGGAACGCTCAGGCGGCGTTACCATGATGATCGGGGATGCTGACACCAATGTACGGAAGGGCGCCTATTTTGCAGAGGACATAAACTACGGCTTCTCCTTCGGAACCACCGGCGACATCTTCGGCGGCAGCAATATTTACGTGGATACGGAGAAGAGCACAGCGGACAAGATGTGCTGCACCGCTTATCTTCTTTGGAGCAATCAGCTTCCGGACGGGGTGTTCCCGATGCTTTCCATTGCGAAGTATCCGGGTTCTCTGAAAGAGGTGTCGGTCAAAAAAGACGAATGGACGGAGGAAGAATGGAGCCAGAAAATGGAGGAGTTCTATGCCAAAACTGAGGTGGAAGACATCGTGCTGACCGATCAGCCTGCAATTCCGGTCCAGAAGCTGGAAGGCTATATCACCTATTCCCCGATTTCCCTCGGTGTGGATCTGTCGAAGGGACTCGGCCTGTCGGAGGCAGATGCCTATGATCCTGTAAACCTCACTCACCTGGAGATCCGTTTTCAGGACGGCAGCAGCTATGTGATCAGCGACGCGGAAAACCATATCGAAAACAGCGGCTATGTACTGGGAGGCGTGGGCGATCCGCAAACCTGGTATATGACGGCTTTCAACCGTATTGTAGATATCAATGAGATCCAGGAGATTGTTGTAAATGATGAGGCATTTCCGGTAAAGTAAAGGACAGTGTGACGATTTAGAAGGGCATCAAACATCCCCTGCCTGGGATTCGGTTCAGGCAGGGGATGTAGTTTTTTCTTCTCTTTATATTGTTTTTCGTCAGTGATCAGTCTTTCTCAATGATCCACAGAATTTTCATACCTTTATTTTGGAAATAAGAGCTTCCTGAAGGATCTGAGAAAAATTCAAATCCATTGCTATCGCTGCTTCATTTAGCCATTCCGTTATACTTAGCGTTTTTTTAACCGCCCGGGAACTTGTGCGTTTTTTATATGCCAGCATATCAAATTCGATCACGGCGAGAAAAGAGTCCTGCTCCGTAATGATTGCGGTTGGATCAGAAGCCGAAGGAATCGGCTGACCTTACACTGGATAAGATCTGCGATGTGCTGGACTGCCAGCCGGGAGACATACTGGAATATCAGAGGGACGAGTCAAACGAATCCGGATAGCCGGCTGATGGCAAGGGGCCTCCAGTTCGGCAAGCTTCGCTTCCTTATCTGCAACGTCTGCTGACGGGTTATACATCTGGTCCAGCTCAATCTCCGGCTTCAGCACACGTGCTTCCCCCTGACTTTCTGCCCGCATATCTGATCCTGTTACATCCCTTTTACAAGTCTGCCAAGCCTTCTCCTCGTAGATAATCAGCGGCGGATGGTCATGTGTCAGCAAATAGTAATTCATCAATGCTAAATTGGTTCGACTTCTTTATTCCTTGGTTCAAGCTTTGGATCATGCATGGTAAAATTTTACAGAATATTGAAACCACATTCCGGAAAAAATAGTCTTTCCTTCGTCTTCAATCTATGCTACAATCCCGTTTTCGACACTTGTGAACTAAAAAAATCCGATAATCCTTATAAATACTGGGGTTATCGGATTTTTCCTTGTAAATAAATGTTGTATGTGAACCCTATCTCAAAATTTTTTTTATTTTTCCATTTAAATCCTTGGGTTTATAATGCAGCCTGTCCAGATTCAAAGATGTTAATTGCTCCAGGGCATCTAGTGCCTTGCTTCCATTATAGAGTGCCATATATTCAACATCATGTATATTAGTAACGTTCATGTTTCTTAATGTAGTGATTAAATCCTGTGGTGTTACATGAGTCTCCTGATCATCTAACTTGGCCTCCAGTAAACGATATACCAGCAATGCGGTATAGCAGATCAGAAAATGCGCTTTGATACGGTTTGGCAGCCGATGGTTTACAGGCCTTCCTGTGAAATTGGTTTTTATAATCCGGAAACAGTCTTCAATCTGGTATCTTTTATGTGATACGTCCAGAATGTCTTTGGCCGGATCCAGAAGGTTTGTCGCCACAGCATAATAGCCGTCGTATTTTTCTTCCTCTGCAATCTTCGCTTCATCAAGCAGATATTCAACGGTTGCCTTTTCACCAGATTTTGTATGTGTCACCCTTTTCATAAATCTCTTTATATCATTTGGTCCCTTTTTGATTTCCTCAGGATCTTTCTTTTCCAATAGTTTTTTAGCGCGTTCAATCTGCCGTTCGCGTACAGCCCTCTGGTATTCCATCATTTTCCGTGAAAATGTGATAATGATGCGTTGTTTTAGGAGTCCGGTTGCTTTCACACGTTTGACTTTACCATTTTTAAGGATTTTTTCCTCATACAGCCCAAGGTCTACGGCTTTATCTGCATCAATGATCTTATAGGCAAAATCATTGTATAATTTCAGGTTCTCTTCCAGGTGCCTGTCAAATTCCTTCATACCACTGATTTTTACCGGTGCGTCATTGGAAAGCAGTTTGTAGTCAAAGTCATTGAATACAGATTTTTTTAGAGTATCACTGAGCTTTTTGATGGACTGTGTGACAATAAATGCCCGGCCTCCCATACTGTTGAACTTGCGGATGTTATAAGAACCCAGCCCGTCATCCGCACAATAAATGAATTTTGCCCCATCCAGCATCTGGAGTACTTCTTTTTCCAAAGGGACAGCAGTTACCTGCTCACTGGTATTTCCGGGATGGAGGCACATGGTGATCGGAATGCCCCTGCTGTCCATGAAAAGCCCCATTTCTACGATGGGATTCGGACGGTGTTCTTTGCTTATGCCAAATTTCCTTAATCCATTGATGATTTCGCCAGTCACTTCATCAACCACGTCTTCATCTGGCTGTTCACACTCAAAATAGAAATTTGTACAATCATAGTAGAGGACAGAAGTGTCCCGTTTCACGACCGAGTTACTGTTTTTAAAAAGCCATTCCAGATAAGAGTCATAATTAGTTTCTAATAAGTCCATAAACCGAAGGATGTGCTGGTAATCAAAACAGGGTTGTTCATAATAGGATGCCAGATGGTTCCATGTGGCAAATTTGGATCTGGGATCCAGAATCCTTGCATATGTAAGAAAGCGCGAGATTGTAAAGCAGTCAAAAGTAACTTTACGCCCGCTGCTTTTTTGGGAAAAGAATTCTTTCAGGTTAAGACCTTCCATAATGTACTGCAGAAAAAAGTATCCGATATTAACCCAATTGGAAGCAGACGCCGCATCCTGTGTATGTTTCACTTTTTCATTGAAATCAGCAGTCAGGTTAAAAGTGACTCTGCCAATCCGGTATTCTTCATTCATTTTTTTGATTTCTTCTCTTACATAAGCTTCCGGATCATCTGTTATTTTTAAAAGTTCAGAATGTTTCCCAAAGTTTTTAACATTTCTGGTGGTCGTTTTTTTCCCATTCCGAATGCCTTGCTGAGCATAATAGGTAGGATCTTTAAGACGTTTATCATAGTATAGCTTCATAAAACATCACCTCATAACCATTATATCATATACATACAGCACATACAACATAAAAATAGGGAAAATTTGACAAAAAAATAAGCCTAAAATAAGGCTTTAAGAAGTTTTTGGGTAATGGGAAGTGTCGAACTCCCGAGTCCTGCTCCGTAATGATTGCGGTTGGATCAGAAGCCGAAGGAATCGGCTGACCTTACACTGGATAAGATCTGCGATGTGCTGGACTGCCAGCCGGGAGACATACTGGAATATCAGAGGGACGAGTCAAACGAATCCGGATAGCCGGCTGATGGCAAGGGGCCTCCAGTTCGGCAAGCTTCGCTTCCTTATCTGCAACGTCTGCTGACGGGTTATACATCTGGTCCAGCTCAATCTCCGGCTTCAGCACACGTGCTTCCCCCTGACTTTCTGCCCGCATATCTGATCCTGTTACATCCCTTTTACAAGTCTGCCAAGCCTTCTCCTCCTCGTAGATAATCAGCGGCGGATGTTCATGTGTCAGCAAATAGTAATTCATCAATGCTAAATTGGTTCGACTTCTTTATTCCTTGGTTCAAGCTTTGGATCATGCATGGTAAAATTTTACAGAATATTGAAACCACATTCCGGAAAAAATAGTCTTTCCTTCGTCTTCAATCTATGCTACAATAGGAAAATAAGACGCTTTATGCGAAGATTATTTTGAAACATAGGGAGGATGAACTGATGGATGATATGCATGTTCCAGAGGGCAAACTAAAAGGAAAATACAAACGGATCGGAGCAAAAGTCGGCAGAGTCGTCATCATCATGCAGGCGATTTCTATTGCAGTGGTCATGTTGGTGTGTGTGTTTATGTACAACTCTCTGGTCACAAAGATGCAGACAGATCGCTGTACCAACGGTACAAATATGCTGGCCTATGAACTCGACAAGCTGTCCGAGGGCGACGACCCCAATCAGCTTCTGGATGAATTAAAAAACCGCATGGGCTGTGAATTTACTATTTTTGAAGGCGATACACGCGCTTACACGACCGTGACCCAGGACGGGCAGCGGGTGGTAGGTACCCAGCTCTCTTCTGATCTGAATAAGATCGTACTCCAGCAGGGAGATACATATGTAGGCGAATCGGAAATCCAGGGAGCCAGCTTTCTGTGTTCCTATGTTCCCACCAAAGGGGACGACGGAAAGATCAACGGGCTGATCTTCGCAGGTATTTCCAGGGAAGATGCCAAGCAGGAGGTCATTCTCGTGGTTGTCCTGTCAATCCTGGTCAGCGCGGTTGTAATCGGTATCTGTATTATGTTCCTGACCGGTTACATGAAGAAACGTGTATCCAATCCGCTGGGCAAGATCACCAGCGCCGCCGGACGGCTGGAACAGGGAGATCTGGGGCTGGCGGACAATGAGGACATCCGGATCGACATTTCTTCCAATGACGAGATCGGCACACTGGCGCAGATGTTTGAGGACACATTCGGCCGGCTGCGGTCCTATATTGGGGAGATTTCCGATGTGCTCGAAGCAATGGCCGGCGGAAATATGACCCAGGGCGCTACACAGGATTATCTGGGTGATTTCCAGTCCATCAAAAAATCCCTGGACAAAATCCAGTCCGCGCTCAACCATACAATGGGACAGATTTCCACCAGCGCGGAACAGGTTTCTTCCGGGGCGGAGCAGGTTTCCAGCAGTTCCCAGGCTCTGGCTCAGGGCGCTACCGAGCAGGCCAGCTCCATTGAGGAGATTTCCGCGACTATGGCAGAGATTTCCCAGAACGCCAAGCAGACCGCAGAGGCTGCCGAGAAGGCCGGCGAGTATGTCAACGAAGCAGGTTCCCATCTGGGAGTCAGCATCGGCTTTGTGGATGAATTGAATGTAGCCATGAAAAATATTTCCGATTCTTCTAAGAAGATCGGTACGATCATCGCCACCATTGAGGATATTGCATTCCAGATCAATATTCTTGCTTTGAACGCTGCTGTTGAGGCTGCCCGCGCAGGCTCCGCAGGCAAGGGCTTTGCCGTTGTAGCAGATGAGGTCGGCAATCTGGCATCCAAGTCGGATAAGGCTGCCAAGGCCACCAAGGAACTGATCGAAAGCTCTATCATTGCTGTCACGGAAGGCGGCAATATCGTAAATAAGGTAACAGAGGCGCTGGATCAGACCAGCCAGAGCGCGGGACATGTGACCGACCAGATGTCCATCGTGGTGGATGCTGTAGAGAATCAAACTTCTGCCCTCTCTCAGGTTACCGACGGAATCGACCAGATCTCTTCCGTAGTGCAGACCAATTCCGCCACCAGCGAGCAGTGTGCCGCTGCCAGCGAGGAATTGTCGTCTCAGGCAAGCCTGCTGAAGAATCTGATGCGTTCCTTCAAGTTGAAGAATATACGCTAGGATCATTTTATAATTGCTGTGTGTTGTGAATAAAAAAATGACTGATTCCAGTCAGATAAAAACTGACAATCAGCTTCTTGCAAGCCGCGCTTGATGAATCTGACCGGCAGTATTTATCCGACTGTGAATCGTAACAAAAAAGACAGACTGCGTAAGTTTTCTTACTGCAGGCTGTCTTTTTTGTTATGCCTTCTTAAGATGCCGAACGTTTTATTTCTGATATACGATGCGTCCGTCGGATATCGTATATTCCACGGTGATGTCCGAAATTGCCTTTACATCGCAGGTCAGAGGATTGTCTCCCAGAATGACGAAATCTGCTTTCTTTCCTTCCTCAACCGTTCCCACAATATCGTCCATATGCGCCCCGTATGCCGCATTGACCGTGTACATCTGCAGCATTTCATAGACCGTCGCGCTCTGCTCGGGATTGCGGATGTATGCCGGATCGTCGTCTTCGCCTTCATAAGGTGACTGCTGGGTTGCCCCTGCCTCAATGGCGTGGAGCGGCGCAAAGTCTGCGGTCACCGGGTAATCGTTGGAGCCTGTAATGATGACGCCCTCATCAATCATGTCCCGGATGTGATATTCCTGCTCAAAACGCTCTTTTCCCAGGTTGCTTTCTTCCTGGGCGGAGAAAAACGGATCATAGTAAAACCACAGCGGCTGCATGGCCGCAATCACACCCTCGTCTGCCATGCGGGTCATGTCCTCTGTTGTCAGCAGGTTCACATGGGCAATCTTGTTGATCACGCCGTCCGGTGTTCCCCCGTTGGTCTCTGCCGCGGCCTCAAACGCATTCATGCTGCGCTGTACGGAAGCGTCTCCCATGGCGTGGGTTTCCACACTGTAGCCGGCCGCGTTCATTGCGGTGACAAATAATGTGAGGTCCTCTTCCGTGGCCTTCTGGGTTCCCGCATAGCCCTCTTCCTGACCGGCTTCCTTTGTATAAGGCTCCAACAGTGCGGAGGTGGCGCCTTCGGGTACGCCGTCCAGAGAGAATTTTACCTGGCAGACGCGCATAAAATCAGAGGCATATTTCTGGTAATCATCCAGTAATTTGATCAAACGTTCCGCTTCTTCTGTTCCCAAGGGCTGTCCTGCCCATGATGTGGTATTGATGCGCAGTGTCAGTTCCCCATCCTTTTCCATATCACTTACTACTGCGTAATTGTCGTCCGCACCGCCGGAATCAATCGCCGTCAGCCCGTAGCTGTTTGCCAGCTTCTGGAACATATCATAAGCTTCCTTAATCTGCTCTTTCGTATACTCGATGGTTGGCAGAGAATCCAACATGCTTGCCGCATCCGAAAAATACCCTGTCAGTTCTCCGTTTTCATCCAGGAAAACCTTTCCGCCGTCCGGAGGCGTACTGTCTTTTGTAATGCCTGCCATTTCAATCGCGATCTTATTTGCCAGCCTGCCATGCTTGGAGGTATCTGATAACACGACAGGTTTATCTGTATCCAGTTCTTCCATCCAACTGTTCTCAGGAATGTTATTCGGAAATGCCTGTAAATCCATACTTGCCACCTGATAAATCGGGAAATCCGGATTGTCGTCTATAAATTCCTGGATTGCTTTCTTGTACACATTCAGATCCGGATTTCCTTCCGGCAGAATTAGGGTCGTGTTTTCTGTCAGGAAATTGCCCGGCTCATGGATATGCCCGTCAATAAAGCCCGGCATCAATGTCTGTCCATCCAGATCGATCACTTCTGTCTCATCGGAGATATATTTTTCTATACCTTCCTCATCTCCGACATAAACTATCTCGCCATCCTTCACTGCAACGGCAGAATTGTCCATATCGTCCTCCGACAACATAGTAAGGATTGTTCCGCCGCGAAATACCATGTCCGATTCTTCTCCATCCCCGCTCTCCTGTTCCGATTCTTCCGTTTTTTCTTTCTCTGCCTGAGAGCTTTCCTGACTGTCGTTCTGGCCTGCGTTTCCGCATGAAACGGTTCCTGCCAGCATGCCCATTGTGACTGCTGCGGCCAATAGCCGAAGTACATGTTTCTTTTTCATTGTCTGTTCCTCCTGATTTAATTTTGTTCGTTTCCGGATCCCTTCTGTCATCGAATTGATGAAGTCAGTATACAAAGAAAATGAGTATTTATGAATCGAGAAAATGTATGAAATCCGGTATGACTTTTTCTCATGCTTATCGCCAGGCCGACCCTGCAGCACTATAAAAGATCGTCGATGGACTAATCTCAATATATTCCAGATATTTCCGCATTAAAAAACGGCTTTACAATCCCCCTGGTTTCAGATATCATTGTATGTAGGATATGTTTTTACTAAAGAGAGGGCGCATCATGGATTATTTTTTATATTTTTATAATATCATAGCGCAGCTTATAGCTGCAATCAAACTTTTATAGTTAATTTCAAATAAAAAGGATCATCCAATCGTTGACGCATGTGCTATAATGCACTTACGGTATCTGTGTACCAATCATCAATCGGGAACTTAATTCCCCAGTAGCATTCATACGAAAGGATGACCCTATGAACACTATATTAGAACAATTTAAAGATAAAATCAATGGTACATTTGCATTTTTTGACAGAATGATCATCAAAGGACATATCCGTCAGTTCTTCTCTGCCTCTGGCAAAGGTTTTTTCCTTTCTGAACAAAATGTCCTGCTGAAAGATTTTTCCGCCTATGCCAACCAGGTGACCTCTGATATTGTTGCCCATGTTGAAAAAATGGCAGAGGAAACGCACCGCCCCCTGCGATATCTTACCTCCGCAAAAATCCCGAAAGAACAGACCGCCATGGAGATCTTAAAGGAGGACCCGGTAGAAGAGGGATTGGTCTGTATTCTTTCTGTTGTTGAATACTGCCAGACACTTCAGCCCATTAAGAACAAGGATGGCAAACTGGAGCTGCGTAATGTCGACCGCAAATGCAAATACTATTACTTATATTACCTGGATAAGCATTTTGGCTTTATGCATGTGAAACTGCAGACATGGTTTCCGTTCCTGATCCAGATCTACATCAATGGACGCGAAATGATGAAGCACGTTTTCGATGAAAACGGGATCGCGTACAAGATGTATGATAATTCTTTTTATGAGATCAGCAACATTGCGAAAGCACAGGAGCTTGCGGACAAGTTTGATTCCAAATCCCTCTGCCGGCAGCTTGATCTCTTTGCGCATAAAGTGAACCCTTATCTTGATACCATCGAAAAAACATTCCACCAGGGTTATTACTGGTGTGTAGACCAATGCGAGTTCGCAACCGATGTCATGTTTAAAAGCCGCGAGGCTCTGGAGGATATCTATCCATCCCTGGTTGGGCACGCATTCTACGACTTCAGATGCACCGATGTTTTTTCCTTTCTCGGGCGTAAACTTGACCCCAAGTTTCAGGGAGAAGCAGTCTCCGATTACCGTAAACGTCCGGCTGGCTGGAGGATAAAATTCAAAATGAAGTCAAACAGTATCAAGATGTATGATAAATTCAGCTGCCTGCGTGTGGAAATGACAATCAATGACCCAAGGGAATTTAAGGTTTATAAGGATGTCCACCATCAGGATGGGACGGTCTCCAAACGTTGGGTTCCCATGGGAAAATCCATTTCCAACCTGTACCGGTATGCTGAAGTATCAAAAGCTGCAAACAGAAGATTTTTGGATTCCCTGCAAGGCATCGTCCCGGCAGGCAGCATTGAACGGGAGATCAATGAAGTTTGTGGGAACAGGACGGTCCGTGGAAAGACCGTCACCGGTTACAATGTCTGGTCAAAAGAAACCATGCAGCTGTTTGAGACAATTTCGGATGGGAAATATCTCATCCGCGGCTTTACAAACAAGGATATACGAAGCATCCTGTATCCCCAAAGTCAGTCCGACAAGAAAGTGCGTGGAAAAATGAGCCGCACACTGTCCAAACTCCGTGCGCATGGCTTGATACGGAAGATTCCCCATTCCCGAAAATATCTTGTGACGGATAAAGGTCGCCGTGTCATGGGGGCATTGATTGAAACAAAACGGAAAATATACCCGGACTTAGCAGCTTCTTAACAGCCACAAGAAATAACCGCTTTAAAAGCCTGCCTTTTTGACAGGTCGAATACTTGTGTCCAAATTTATCCTTTGATGTTTTTTATTGATGTTCTGTTAAGAGAATATCATATTGGTTCTGATCTACGGTCTCCTGATGTTCTTATACTTCCAACTTTTCGTTCAAAAAAAAGAGCGGCTGCATCTCTGGCTGGCTCTGCTGTTTTCAGTTTATCTGGTGGATGAGCTTTATTATTCCTCCCTCGAATTTATAAAAGCGCTTCCTGTGTTATATCAGGAGTTCCCAATATTCAACAGAGTTTTCCTTCTGGTACTCAATATGATACTTTTAATCTGCTACCGTATGATCCTCGCCTGCCTTCTCCATGTCCTGCCTTCCAAAAAAGAGCGCGGTCTGATGGCACTTTACAGCTTCTTTCGGCTCGGAGTTACTTTTTTGCTGTTTTTTACTGCAATACCGCAGTGGGCATCCGTCTGTCTAATTACAATCAATTTCCTGCCCCATATTTGGATGATCTATCTTAGTTTTCGATACGCAGAACGTACCGAGAGCAATCTTTCCCCCGCAATATGTATGCTCCTCAAATCGTCTGTGGTACTTTGGTCGTTTCTCTGCTTTGGCTGTTCATATTCGTTCTATTTGGGGAACAGATCCGGTGTTCGAATCGTATTCATAGAAATCATCAGCGGAATTGGGATATTTTTTGCAATCTGGCATCTGCTTTGTGTTTCCCGCAGCCGGAAAAAGGAAAATTCCATGTCTGTTTTATCCGAAGCGGATCTGGAAGCTTTATTTGCGAAACAGTATAAGCTGACCCCACGGGAGATGGAGATTTTCCGTTATCTGATGGAAGGGGCGGACAACGCGGAGATCTGCGAAAAAGCCGTCATTTCCCAGTCCACCACCAAAACGCATATCTACAACATTTTCCGGAAAGTCGATATCAAACGGCGCAGCCAGGCCGCCGGGAAATTTCTGGAATTTTGCAGGGAATATACACAAGGGCATCCCCTGTGAAACGGCTGTATGGCCATGATGGGACGCCCTTGGATATACCTCGTGAAACGGCCGCATGGCCGTGATGGGATGCCCTTGGGTATAAAAAGGAGAACGCCAAACCGTAGGATACTTCCCGGCTGTACAGCGTTCCTCTTTTTATCTGTCCTCCTGCATTCCCTTTTCAATCCGAGGGGGTGTAGATAAAATTTCTGAGTAATTATCTGACAATTTAAGCACCTGCATACACAGGTGCTTAAATTAGTTCAATATTTTATAGGTTCTATTTACAACATCCGACTCCCAAAGTTCGCTTTCCCATTTGGAAACAAGGGTCATTAAATATTGTGCAGTTGATACCCCCCATCTCATTCCAGCTTGTTTGAATCGCCTCTGTACGATTATCTTATTGCTGCTTTCGATAGCCCCACTGCCAATAAACAATCCCATCGCTGAATACTGTGGGTAATCAATATGCTCCTTGTTCGAGTTTATATAATGATATAGATTAACAGTATTTTTATAAGTTTCTTCCGGATCCAGTTCGCCGAGGACTTCTTTCCAGTTTCCATCTCTGAGTTTTTTGCATTCCTCATCAGCCCATGGTATATATTGTGATTCATTCATTTTAAATTTTGCTTTCCCGTATGAGTAAACGTTTTCGCTCAAATGGAAAAAATCCAGGATTTGGAGGACATCCTCTCCAAAAAGTTCATCCTTCATATTTGCAATCCATCCCGCGCCATCACTTAACAGCACGACTTTTTCATATCTCCCATATCCATTACGGATTGCACCGGCCAATACATGCTTCTTAAATTCTGAAACAGAACCCAGATAACTTACGTATTCTTTCTTTTCGATCTTCCGGCAGATCTCTCCCTTCTTATTTTTCCACTTATATATGTGGTCAGTAGAAAAAAAGATCGCAAGTTTATTCTCACGCCAGGTCGACCCGTTTTCGTCCTGGATCCTTGTATTTACCGAACTGCCATCTGTTTCTATATAAAGTACACCCTTTTTTCTTTTCGGCTCTAAAACCAGAGGCCTTTTACAGAACTCTGCCCATGCCTCATCTGCTTTGCGGCAGTCCTCCTCGAAAACCGCTTTGCCAATATAACCGGCAGCTTTGCGGATCGTGTCGTCATCAATGGAAATGTGTAGTGTTCTTTTTATCTTTTCTTCCGCNCGCTGGAAAGATACTTGATCCTGTGCCCAGTAAGCGCATTCGAGCATGGCTGCTGCTGTCATTTTAAAAGGCAGTTTGTCAATACCTAAAAAACAATCCAGCGGAGCGATGCTTTTTACGCCTTCCGTCTTTAATAAAAGTGCTTTGCTCTCTTTGTTTACAGGGCGTAGTCTTCGGCGGAAAATGCTGACTACTCCATTGATCGTTGTGATATTTCGAGCTTCGAGTTGTGAAGGGGTAAGATTTATCCCTTTTTCTTTGTACTCTGTTTTTTTTACGAATAAGCAAACTTTCATCAATATCATTAAGCAATGAAGTTGTTTCTTCCAAATATAATTTCTGAGTATTTAAAGACAGCTCTCTGCCCATTTTCTCGATTTCACTAAGTTTTATAAAATCGTCAGGATTTTTAAAGCCATCCCGGACCCTTTCTCTAAACTCTTGATTGATGCGTTGGAGATCTTCCATTATTTCATCAATACTGCGTTTTTCTTGGTCTGGCATTATAACCACCTCATTCATATGGCTATATTAACATTACTACATGACAGATGTCAAGAGAAAAGCAATAACTCAGAATTTTTATCTACACCCTATCCTGTATATCATCCATTTTCTCCATGGCTTCTACCATGGCACGCAAATCCTCGTCAGACAAAGTCTGCAAAGAATCGTTCAGTATCTCATATACTTTTCTGGGCGTAAATTCTTTAGAAAGTTTGGGCGCCCTGACCTTGATGAGCAGGCGTATAAACTGTTCATACTGTTCCAGCCTCGGAAACCCAAATATATGTTTATTAACAAAACGCATATAATCTTTCTGTGTTTCCGTAAACAGATTGTTTTCTCCCAGTTCCTTTTTCATCTCCTGTTTCGTATATGCAATCTTCGTATTTCCCACTTCCCGGTACAGGTTAAAATCAAATCCAATTCTCCTCCCATTCAAAACGACAAATCCCCAGAAGCCCATAGCTTTCCCCTTTTGAGCATGCTGGCCAATTCCAATCGTCCGATAGCGGTTCCCTTTCTTAAACTCCAAATACAGATAGCCGGTGGCTTCCTCTTTCTCCCCGTCGTTCAGAAAATAATATTCCATCCTCCTGTCATTGGAACCAAAAGGATCCAATCGGCTGGGAGTTCTATCGCCATCCAGTATGAAAGGAATAAAACTCTGTGTTGTGATAGATTTTCCCGAGCCATTCTGTCCGCGGAGAAGCAATTTGCCATCTGCAAAAGAAAACACTTCATCATCGTACATCCAGAAATTTACAAATCCTATTCGGTTCATATGCCAACGTTCACTCATCTATTCTTCTCCTTAAACTCAAACTCGGTCGGATAACTCCCAATCATTTTTCCTACCGCCGGGTAGAGGACAATTTCTCCGTCGCACACGTCAATCATCATCCATGATTTCATATAAGGAATAACTGCTGCCAATAGCTTAGCGTCTTCCATCTCCCTGTATTCCTTGCTCCATGCCGGACTGTATCTATGGCGGCAATCATAAAGTTCCTCCTGAAACTCTTTTTTTGAAACAACAATACACCCGTCCTGCCTTTTCATCCAAACACCTTCGTCCACTTTTTCCCTGATCAGTCCGCACAAGAGCAAAACAAGTTCCGGAAGCATAGCCTCCCTTGGATGCCTTTCTCCAAAAGAATCCTCTTCATCCATTATCAGAAAAGCAGCATTTTTATGAATATGAAGCTGTCCTCCCAAATATTCACTGAAGTTTTTCTGTATCCACTGCCTCTGGTTTTTCAAATAGATACTGTCCGGATCATCGGACTGGCTCCAGTAAAGAGCAGGCGCTGCGGCCATCTGCCTGTATACACGATTAATACGGTAATGGCCTCTGTCCGCTTCCCTTTCCTCATTCTGCTGCATCTCAAAATCTTCCCATGATTGGAAATCAGCTATGCTATATGCGAAATTTACCGCCATATATCTGGAAAGCCCTGTATTCTCATACAAAATCTCCTTTCCTATACTGCTGACAATATTATCGCTGCTCTCTTCATATGCTTCTAACAGCCTCATGTTCTCACAAAACTGCAAGACTCTTACAAGAGACTTTCTCTGCGTAAAAGAAGTCCAATCCACATCCATCACATCTTTTAGCTGCAATTCCAGCATATCTACTAATTCTGATAACAGAAATTGTTCCTGCTCTTCCTTATCTTCCAGAAATGCTAGAACAGCACAAAAAAGACAGTAATCCCGGCTTTCCATAAAGTCTGTGATGCCCATATAGCTTTCCGCATGGGCAGGAATTTTCTCCACTTTCAGTATCTGTTCATTATTGAGCACCGTCCATCCCAGCTGCTCCCGAAAAAATTTCTGACATTTTTGTAATTCCCTGCGGACCTTCCTATATAATTCTTTATCCTTTTTCTTATCAATCCAGCAATTTTCTATTAATGCCTTTACCGCTTCCATTTTTTCTACTCCGCAAACTGAAATATATATCTGGGAATCACCAATTCCCCATCCTCACATTTCAGAGTGTGGCTCCCTTCCTGTTTTATTAAATGAAATGCCTGCCCATACTCAGTCCGTCCGCTTTTGGAAACAGTCAGATTTGCCTGCGCAATCCAACGCAGAAGAGTTTCCCTTGTATCCACAGAAATACAGTCATCAATCCGACTGATATCCAGTTGATTGCCCTGGATATATTTCATAACCAGTTCTCTGTCTTCCTCAAGCTTTTTCAAATATTGGTTACGCTGTGCAAGTTTCTCCAACGCTTTACTTTCAAACCCAGATTTATGTATTCTTGGTTTATAAGTTCTTGTATGGGGCTTCAGTTCATATTCCGATGGCAGTTCATCAAACACGCTGCTGTTTATACTATCCGTAGAACGCGAACAGTTTACTTTAAAATACCGCACATGCTGTATTCCAAATATATGTGCCGAAAGTTTATGTGCCTCTTCCACATTTTTGCACTGTACAAACATCTGAATAAATTTCTTATAATCTTCCTTACGGCTGATTCCCCAATTTTGTATCTGTACGATTAAGGCGGCATTCTGTATAATTTTCCGTATAACATCGTCAGTAATATCCATTACTTTCTGACTTTCGCTTGGATGCTTATCCGTCGGAACAAACCAATCTGACAGGCTCTGCCATTTTCCGTAAATATTTTCTCTTATCGCATTCACTCTTAAATCCTGGATTTCCGAATCTGGATGTGGGATTGCCAGTTCACTGTCAATAACCCTCTCCAATACCCCGTCTACCATCTGTTGCGGCAAATTCTTAATTATATTTTCGATACGTATGGATTTATTCTGAAGCTGTTGCACAAACTCTTGTAAGTAAGAAATAAACCGATCCTTATGTACGACAAATTCAATGGATTTGAGCACCTTATCTGATTTACCTGAATAAAATTCTCTCAAATAATCCTGATAATTCCGGTTTAATCTCTTAAAATCTTCCTGTAGATTGCTCCACCACTCATTCACCACTTTCAGTTCCTGGCGGTCTATCTGTTCCATTTTATTCAAGGCATTTTCAATCCTCACAAAATAATTCATGGACAGATTACCACTGTCCATAAAAAGATTTTCAAGCTTTACCATCATTCTCTCTATCTCTACTGCATATTCTGACATCGTATAACGGTACTGCTTTTTTTATATTCCGCAATCGTATAAACCCTTTTCGGGTCTTGGAGCGGAGTAAGATTTTTCCATCCAACCAACGCCTCCAAATCTGCTTTCAACTGCTCCATATTATAATCTGAAAACTCAGGGTACTCCTTAAGCAACTCTAACACATCTTCCTTATATAATTGAAAGTGCATTTTTTCGTACTCTATAAAAAAAATCCGCATTATGCGCCTGTATTGCGGAGCATTACCGGCAGACAAGTATACGGTTTCCTGGATTGATTCCAAATATTTCAAATTGTAATCCCCCTCCATCCTCTCAAACGGACGCATCCGTATCACTTCATTCATCCTGTGTCCGCAAATTCAATCTTATAAGATATCTACATTCTTTCACGCTGTCTGAAACTCAGTAAACAACTCTGCTTCTTCAATGTTATCTTTGTTTAAATTTCAAACATATGAACAATATCACTTACACGGTTGTATACCTCAATAAAATCCGGTTTATTTTTTATGCCCTTCATTTTACCATATGCTTCTTCCAATTCAGAAAATCGTATTTTATATTCCTTAAAATCTCCAAGTACTCTGCCCGACTCTTTCCATATTCGATGCAATTCATCCGCATCAATTTTCATAATAAAAGACATCACATATATATCTAAAACATCTTTTGTTCTTCTACACACATTTCCACTTGAAATTGCATAAATTTTATCCGACAGCATTTTTGATAAGCTGGCTCCTTTAATAGCCACTCCATTCACATAAGAAATATATGATTTACAAAATCGGTTTTGTCTAATGCTCAAATCAATACTTGCAATCTTTTCTCCTCTCTCATTGCTAATTTTGAATCCTGCTGACTTCCTTTCCCCAAACACTCTGACGACTTGAATATTTAAAGAAGAATCCACTTTATTTACAGCATTTTGCAACGCTTTTTCTATTTCCTTCATTGTCGGTAATTCTCCGACCCAGTCTCCATCAATATCTCTGGTTGCCCGTTCTACCTTTGATGGATTGTTATTTTTAATTGCAAGATTAAGAACCATTGCTCCTTTGAAGACAATTGGTACACCTGCATTTCCCAGCTCTTCCATAACTCTATATAGAAAATCCATCAACTCCAAATATGTCACCTACTCTTCATAATATTCTATTGCCCACACTCTGTACTTTTCAAATCTTGATTGCAAACGCGCTGGTATCACTAGTCCTTCAAAACTTTCATTATTCTCTTCATAATAATTTGCCAGACTTTCTGTAATAATCTGTTCATCACCATTTTGTTCAAGAAGATCTATAATGGTCTGGCTTACTGTTGTACATTTCAACCCATTGCGTTCTTCATACTTAAGAGTCTCTAAAGAAGGCACCAAAGTCTGTTCAGTTCCTTCAATATTTTGTTTTTTATCAACAAAAATCTGCACTACAGATCTATATCCACCATTCGTTAATCCCAAAAAGTCTGCCGCTGTATCAAATGCCAGTACGCATCTCACATTAGCTAATAACCTTCTCAACTGGTCATTATACGTTATAACAGCCATTCTCGATACCTCCCTAATGGTTTTAGTATATCATTATTTTATAAAACTGAGAAGAATATGTTTTCATTTTCTTAATTTCAATAAAATTTTTCAAACCGGCAGACTATCCCTCACACAAAGCGCCCCATACCCCACCTGCGGATTGGGATACACATCAAACCCCGGCAGCGCCCTTGCCCCTCTCCTAAGATAAGCCTTCACCTTCTCCCCATACAGATAAGGATCATTCTCGTTCACGATCCCCCACTCCATCAGCAGCGCCACACCCCCTGTCACAAACGGCGTCGCAAACGAGGTCCCCGTCACCGGAGCATATCCGCCCCCTGCCGCCGCAGTCATCACGTTGACTCCAGGAGCCGCCAGGTCCGGCTTAAATGCCGTCATATTTTCATACCCCGCCGCATACTCCGTCCGGGCGCCCCTTCCGGAAAAGTCCGCATACGTAAAGTTCAGGGCATCATATGCCCCCACCGTCACAACTCTGGACGCAGTGGACGGAATCGTAAGCGTAGCCCCGCTTTCCGGATATAAAAATGCCGTTCCTATATTCAGCACTCCCTGGCTCGGAAGCCACATCTCATATTCTCCATTCACAATCTTCCTGGGCGTCAGTATGATCCTCCAGACTCCGCTGTCGATATAGGACTGCCTGGGAAGAAAATCTATGAAGATCTCCTGCCGCACACTATAAGGGCTGGGCTCTCCATAGTATAGAAGGATCTCCGTATTTCCCAGCACAAATCTCTGGGAGCCTAATATCTCCTGAATCGGTCCCACGCGGACACCGGAAGGGCTGACCAGGGAAATATCCACCTGATCCACATAAGACTTCCAGATCTGCACATTCAGCGCAGGTTCATTGCTCTGCACTCCAAGCTGCACCTCTTCCTCCTGGTTCTCACGCATCCGCCCTGCCGTATGCCCGGCGCTGGTCCCCTCATTTCCGGTGCCGACGCAGAACACACTCTTCCAGTAATTCGAAATATCATCCAGGAAATGTTCCACTAATGATGAGCCGTCGTGCGCCCCATAGGTATTTCCAAAGCTGATATTCACCGCCACCGGCATCCGCAGCTCCAGAGCTTTCTTGATCACATAATCAACTCCCTGCATCAGTTCTGTCGTTCTGGGAAATCCATCCGCCCGGGGGCTGCCCATCTTGACGATCAGCAGTTCGCTTTCCGGAGCCACGCCGGCATATTGTTCCGCCACGGCTGAGCTGTCGGAACGATAGCTGATTCCCGCATTGCTTCCTGCATCCTCCGGCATATCCGGCAGCCCCCCGTTTTCCCCATTGCGGGCATTTCCTGATGCCATATACTGCCGTCCATTCCCGGCCGCAATCCCGGCCACCGCCGTACCATGTCCGGAGGAATCCCGGCTTGGCACGATCCGGTTTCTCTCCTGCAGGCTTTCCGCCGATAATGCCTCATTGATCTGTTCCTGTGTATATTCCGTTCCTATCGCATACCCCTCGGGAGGGCTCCCGGCAATCGACTGGTCCCATAATGCACGGATCCTCGTCGTACCGTCCGGATTGCGGAAATCCCACAGGCTGTAATCAATTCCGCTGTCTACGATCGCTACGAGAACGCCTTTTCCCCTTAAGGAAAAAGGAGCCTGCCGAACCGGATTGACACAGGAAACTCTTTTTCCGTTTGCCACCTGGAAAAATAACCGCTTCGGCTTTTCGATATACTCGACCTCCGGAATCCTGACCAGCTCAGGGATCTGGGATTCCCGTATCACAATGACCGCATATTCATTGGCCATCTCCGTTACAGACTCCGCAATCAGACGAACTTCATTCAAATTGCCGGAATATTTGATGATCAGATCCCACTCCCGGTCAATCGGGTCATATCCCACATCCAGCTCCAGTGATTTCCGCCGTTCCTCCTCCGAAGCATCCAGAGCAAGATTTAACTGATTATCTGCTTTCTGACTATCCATAAATGCACCGCCGCTTTTCACACACTCTCCTTTACAATATGCCGGATTTATACAAAATGCGAATCCATATCCTCCGATCTTCTGAAATCCCTCCGCATACTGAAAAACGAAGCTGTCGGGAAATGGCTGGGACCGATTAGGCATCACAGCAAGAGATTTTACAAAAATGCCATTTCCCGACGGCCTCATCCGTCCTTTACCAATGTGAAAACAACACTCCCGCAAGCGGTGACAATACGATCATGATCATCGAAAAGGTAAATGATTCCATAGAAATCAAGGTTGCCCTCTGCTCTGACGGAAACATATCCTGCAGAATCGTATTGGTTCTGACCTGAAGCGCGTCATCGCTGAGCGCGGCGGCAAAACCTCCTGCGGTCATAAGCAGATACCTTCCGGAATGCTCCGCCAGTACACCGCAAAGCACAAGTGACGCAGTTATCGCAAATACGCTTCGATACCGCAGCTTCTTACATCTGAGTATGAGTCTCGCGCCGAGTATGCCGCCCAGCTGCATGAAAAACAGTGTGAAGCCAAGCACATGCCCCGGCATACCGGCCTTGGGCAGCTTTGCCTGAAGAAAAAATAACAGCAAAACATCAACCGCCCCGACCATCGAATTGCAGAACATGAGAAGCACGGCACGCTTTGCCTTTTTCATAAAGCCAAGGCTCATGAGAAAACAGGACACAAGCTCACTCCTGATGGCAAATAGAGCGGTTCGGAATTTCCGGCTCCTCATGGCAGA
Source organism: Lachnospiraceae bacterium (assembly GCA_910573785.1). Classification (GTDB taxonomy): domain Bacteria; phylum Bacillota; class Clostridia; order Lachnospirales; family Lachnospiraceae; genus Schaedlerella. The sequence continues at coordinate 46,860 of CAJSZT010000033.1, forward strand.
GCCCGGCTGCGGACTCCTCCCATTTTTCTCATGTTCGCAGCATCGAACCTCGCTTAAGGAACGGAGTACCCACATTTGCGCAATCCCGATCAGCAGATCCGCCCCATATGCCGCCTGATATCCGATAAAAAGCGCGAAGCCGGCACATAGCGTAGAGATTCCGCCGCAAAGCCGATATAAGATCAGCTGATCTGACGCATACTTTTCATAGCGATCTTCCTGTTCCTCTGATTTCAGCGAATCGTAAGCCAGCGCCTCCCCTGACCCTGACGAAAAATTATAGCTTGCTGCCTGGAACATCATGGATATACATATCATCCATAAATTGCCGGAAACTATCATCATGATATTACCGGTCATCCTCATCATGCTGCTGACGATCAGCATATTTTTTCTTCCGAATACATCGGCAAGGACACCTGACGGAATTTCCAATATCAAACTGGTGATATGAAATACAGTTTCCGCAAAGCCTATTTCAACCAATGTATAACCCCGTGCCGCAAGAATCGCCACCCACGCGCCTGTCAGGGACAGACTGCCGAGTACAGTCGATAGATACAATCTCGTTATTTGTTTTTGTATATTCTGCATAAAAAAATCTCCTTAACTGTAATTTTAGAATCGTTAAGGAGATAATGTGCCTGTTATAAATCCGATGAATGAAAAACAGAAGCTGTCAAAAATCCTGCTTATAGATTCCTGTTCTTCTGCAAATCTTCCTGAAAAAAGGCGCACTATCCCCGCAAAGCAGTAAAATGTTACCTTTTTTCAGTTGCAGATTTGTCATTTTCCAGAACATAAAATCCAGCCTCTCTTTTCCTATCTGTGTTAAATGATAGCACAAATGCCGCGGTTTGCCAAGATGCAAAATGATCCTCCGCATAACGAAAATGAGCGAAACCGCATTCATTTCTTTCCGATAAAATGCAGACTGCACACCAAAAGCAGCGGCAATCTGCAAAAAATATACTAATTCTTCCCTTTATATGGAGCAAGCTCATAAGGCAGGAAATACCCCTGCTCATGGTGGCAGGACGGGCAGGATGAAGGAGCCTGCTTTCCTTCGAAAATGTATCCGCAGTTTGTGCAGATCCATTTCCCGGTATTTTCACTGGCAAAATATTCGTTCTTTTCCAGCATCTCGGCCACCTGCGCAAAACGGAGCTGGTGAGTCCGTTCTACTTCCGCGATCAGAGAAAAAGCAGATGCGGCTTCCAGGAAGCCTTCTTCCTTGGCAACCCTGGCAAATTCCTGGTATACGTCGTCCGCCTCTTCCTTTTCATTGTGCTCCGCGGCCCGGATCAGCTGTGCAAGGTCTTCCTGCTGGTCCACCGGATATCCTCCGTCAATAAAGATCGTCTCTCCCGACAGGCTTTTCAGCAGTTCATAATACCGCTCCGCATGGGCGCGTTCCTGCTCTGCCGTGTACTCAAAAATATCCGCGATCGAATACATTTTCATCTGCCGCGCTTTTTCCGCGCCTAACGTATAACGGTTTCTTGCCTGGCTCTCCCCGGCAAATGCCCGCATCAGATTTTCTTTTGTCTTGCTTTCCTTAAAATGAACAGCCATAGAACAAACTCCCTTTCTTTTTCTATCTTTCGATAAGTAGTCTGTCCCATGGCTGGAAAAATATACTTCAAAATCCAATATTTTCTATCATTCGGCGGGACTCCGCCGTTTTGCATTTCAAAATCCGGCCCGCAGAAGCCGCAAAAGGCATCAATTGAATCCGATCAGCCTTCTTGCGACGCTGTACGCCATGGAAGATACCTTTCTCCCGGACCTTCCCGGCAGATTCATGGTCTGTCCCAGGATACCATAGCGGATCTTCAGGAAAATCTTATAATCCATCTGCCGCAGATATTTCCACAATTCTTTTTTCTTCTGAAGGTTCTCCGCATTTTTAGAGCGGATACATAATATGGAAGATACCGTCATCATGATCGCCAGATAATTGATCATATATTTCCTGAGCTTCTTGCTCCCGATCAGGCGCAGGTCGTACATGGATATCATGCTCTTTGTCACATAGATCTGCTGGTCCACACGGCTGATCATGATCTTCTCATTCACAGACTGGTCTTCCCTGCCGATAAAATACCGGTAAAAATCCACGTCCAGATAACACAGCAGGCGCACATGGGGGAGCGGATAGTAGACATAAATGTTGTCTACATAAAACGTATGCTTCGGCAGCTTTAACTGACAGAGCTTGAGCATCTCTGTACGATACATGACCGAATGCATGAGGATATACTGATCCAGATGGAAGCTGCCGATATCGTCCCACCGGAAGATCTCGTTCTGCGGAAGGACATTCCGGTAATGGATGATCTTCTTGTGTTCCATCCCTGCTTTTTCATAGACATAATTGGATACGATCATGTCCACCTCAGACCCTTCCCGGACAAATCCCCTGATCACCTCCAGAAGCTTCATCAGGGAATCCTCGTCTACCCAGTCGTCGCTGTCCACGACCTTGAAATATTTTCCGGAAGCATGGGACAGTCCGGAATTCACCGCGTCCCCATGTCCGCCGTTCTCCTTATTGATCACTTTCACAATAGACGGAAACCGTTCCGCATACTGCTTCCCGATCTTCTTCGTCTTATCTGTAGAACCGTCATTCACGATCAGGATCTCCACGTCCTCACCTGCCGGCAGGATAGAATTGATCGCTTTTTCCATATACGCTTCCGAATTATAGCATGGAATCGCAAACGTGATATACTTCATTTTTTAATGTTCTCCCTTCACTCTCCGCTTTCCTGTCATTTCCTCCACCACAAGCTTCATCGCCGTCGTTCTCGGAACCGCCTTTGTGTGAAAATCAAAATGCGTTTCGTGGTAGTGGTCTGTCATGATGGTCAATGCTTCCATCTTCTCTTCTTCAGATACGATCTCTACTTTTCCTCTTCCGATCACGCTCTCATACTCCATCGTGCAATACCCCTTCTCTTCTGAGGAAACCAGCCTGTGCGAACAGTCCATCTCAAAGGAGGCACGGCTGTCCTTCTTGATCAGCTCGTATTTTTTTCCTTTCTCCGCTCCATGAAAGTACAGCGTCACTTTTCCCTCCTGCACCTTCACTCCGAAATTCAAAGGCAGTATATACGGATATCCCTCGTCATTCAGCGCAAGCCTGCACACATCGCATTGTTTCATGATCCTGATCATTTCATTCACATCTTTTACTTCTCTGTCAGCTCTTCTCACTTGTATGGCCCTCTTTCCTATTTTTAGATCCTTCATGCTGTTTTCCAAAATAGCATGGTAAAACAGAGATGTCAAGGCTTTGCCGGCTGTTTTTCAGAATAAACGCACGAACAGTAAGACGGACTTATTTGCCCATTTATTTGGCCAGTTCGTCAATTGCATCCAACATATCATTATCGTATAATACTTTCAGGACAGCAAGAATCACAGGAATCTCCGTTTCCAGGTTTCTGCCTATTTTGTTACGGATTCGCTTCATGCTCCTATGATAGTAAACTTTCAACAACTTTATAATGAACATGACAAACCTTCTGACCAAGCCAAGATTGTGTATCCCGTTTTTCTCTTTGGAACGCAGTTTATCTTCTTTGAATACGATATCGAGCACCCAATGCAGCCCATTTTCGATATGCCAATGCCGACGCGCAACAATTGCGAACAGTTCTGCGATTGGCTTGATACTGCACAGATAATACCGTTCCTCTATGGATTCTTCTCCAGTCTCCTTTTTGGAAATTGTTTTTCTTTCATACCCTATGGATGTCAGTTTTTTCCAGTCTTTCCTGCCTTCAAACCACTTGATTTCGTCTGTGATCATGTATTCTCTTGTGATGATATCGTAGGTCGTTTCTTCGGTTTCCTTGAAATACTGCCCCTCCTTTGCCTGAACTTCTTTCAGGAGTTCTTCACAGGCAAAATATTCTTTTACCTCAAGGTATGCGGTTTTCTGGTTTTCCTTCAAGGCAAGGCAGTAATCCCCATGTGCCTCTTCTATGATGGCTTTTGCTGTTGTTTTCTGTGTATTCATCGCATCCGCAGTCACCACACAGCCTCTGCAGTCGAGTTGTTTCATGACCTTCCGCATTTCCGGAATCTCATTGCTTTTTTCGTCAATTCGTGTGGAAGAAAGGTTGATTCCCCATTCCGTTGACATCACATTAAACTCATTGAGGTTGCGTCTTTCTGTGGGATCTTCGCTGTTTTTTTTTGCCGGTATTGTGAGTTTCTTTTCCATCCGCCGCAATCACATCTCTGATATAACAGCCCAGCTCATCATTTTTATAAAGATATTCATCCAGCTTTTTACCAGCCACTGTGACAATCCGTATCAAGATATTTACCAACATACTCTGTAGTTCGTCCGAACGTAGGATGCAGAAGACTCTCTGGATCGTATCATGGGAAGGGATCCCGTGAGGCAGTTCCAGATATTGTTCCAAAGTCTCCCTTTCGTCTACCGCAAAATCGGCAATATCTGTCCATTCATCGTTTCCTGCAAGGACGCCAAAGAAAACAATCCCGACAATATCTTTCACGGAATGCCATACCTTCGCCTGTTGCCGGCTGTCAGTAAGTTGATCTGCCTGTATTAAATACTCTTCCATAAATATTTTGTCTAAATCTTTTATCCCCAGTCCTCTCAATTCTTCTACTCGGATATGGATGGTTTCTGATAAACTCTGAAGCCTGGTATCTTTCTTTGACATCTCTTTTATTTGCCTTTCTAAACTATAATCTGGTTCATTTCAGGCATAGTATACACGATTTTCGATGTCAGATAAAGAGTATTGGAAAAATATACCTTCGTAAATATGCATAATTTTTTCTGTAATATCCCTACATGTTCATTCATGCGTTTATTCTGGCCTTATCCCTTCCTTGGGAATGACCCGTGTCAGATGATAAAAAAACAGCATAATCAGGCTTCCTTTTTTACAGTCATAATTTATTGCGTTTGTGCAAAAGATGCCTTCTCCTTCGAAAACATACAATATTTCAATTCCGTCATAATGCAGTAATGCAGACGGAGAGTAGTAACGGATCTCATTGACAGCAGGAGGGGATGGAATCAGGTTTTGGCTGAAATAATCACGGCTCAGTCCCAACCCGATCGGTGGTCTTGTTTTTTATGATTCATAGATACGCTCCTTATATTTTTTTCGGTATGCAGTCGGCGTTAAATGTTTTTTTGCTCTAAACAGCCGGATAAAAGTGTGTACTGACTGGAATCCGCAGCAGGCAGAGATGTCCACTAAAGTCATTGGCGAGACGAGAAGCATTGCCTGTGCGTAGCGTAACCGGAAGATTGCCACCATCTCGTGGAAAGATATCTGAAATTTTTTCTGCAATATGGAGGCCGCGTTCTGCTCTGTGATATATAGCTCATTGCATAATTTTTTCAGAGTAATCTCATCATTAAAATGGCAGGTAATATAGTAAAGAATTTCATATGCGTCATCCGAGACTAATACATCAGGGTTCTGGCATTTAACAGCGGCAATCTGCCTTCGGTATTCCTGCGGCAGGATATTCCAGACTGGGGTTGGGGAGTATGGCGCACAATTCTTTGGATGATTTAAGCAAATATACTGATATAGATAATGGAGTCTGGTATAAAGTACCGATTTCATAAACAGGCTATGCTTCTTTTCCGTAAGATCTTCTGCCATGATTGATTGAAAAATCTGAAAATAGTCTCCTGCATTTCCCTTTTGGGATAAATGACTGGAGGCAGATAAAATATATTTTTCGCTTCAGCTTCATCCTTGTTCTGGAAAAAACTCCAATAACTCATCAATGTATAATCTTCCGTAAGGAATATCATGTCTAAAGGCAGGTTGTCATCCGGATAGATCTGAAAGACGTGATAAGAATGCAGCTGGCACAGGCAGCCCGGTTTTAAAGAAAAGGATACGGCAGCATTCTACAAAGCCAGGATTGAGGGCGGCGCATCCATGATTATGTGCAATACGATGGTGACGGGAGCATTTGAGGATACATCTGCTTCTATGTTGCTTACAGCAGAAAACATTGATACCTTTCATAAAATCTGTGAGATTGCCCATTCAAATGACTGCAAGGTATGTCCGCAGTTAATGCCGGGCTGCGGAAGGGTAGGCGGCCCGGCTCCGCAATACGGCGTGCCGGTCAGCGCGTCAGCCTGTGACTGGATGCATGCGCCGGGGGTGCCCTGCCATGACCTTCCTGTGGAATATGGCTTCCGGGGAATTGAGGAAGGGATTGAGATCGGAAGACGGCTGGAAGCTGCCGGCGTAGACGTGCTGCATGTGGATGCCGGATGCTATGAGAAATGGCATTATGCGATGCCGCCGGTATATTTTCAGGAAATGACTCCGCAGATCGCGATTGCAAAGGCGGTACGGGAAGCGGTATCTATCCCGGTGATCACTCACGGAAGGCTGGGAGATGTAGAAAAGGCAGAAGCGGCACTCCGACAGGGAAGCTGTGATTTCGTGGCAATCGCCCGCGGAGTTCTGGCAGATCCGGAGCTGCCCAATAAGGTGATGTGTGGGAACACGGAAGATATCCGACCCTGCATTTCCTGTAATGACGGCTGTATCGGACAGGTATTTGCGGGTCAGCCTGCAGGCTGTGCGATTAATCCAATCTGCGGTCATGAAAGAACCCGGACGATATCACAGGCACAGAAGAAAAAGAAAGTGCTGGTCATTGGAGCAGGACCGGGCGGTTGTGCGGCGGCTTTGATGGCAGCTCAGGGCAGCAGGTGGAAAGACAACCGTACAGGACGCAAAGCAATACGAAGAAATCTGCCCAGTTATTTCAATCGGAGACAGTAATCAGGCGCGCAATATCATGGCGGCGGTATCAGAGGCTTATGAAGCGGTCATGAAAATCTCCTAAAACCGAATAAAGATACTAAGAGAATCAGGACTGCAGGAAACAGACGGCAACAGACAATGCGTGTTTACAACAGAATTTACAATAGATGAGTTTTTCGCTGATCCAAAAAACTCATCAATGGGGAACAAATAAATCACCTGCTATTATGAGAAGGATAGGCCGCACTGTAAAAGAGAGCCTGTCCTTTTTGGTTATTACTCAGATCCTACCAGCATAATAAACTTCCTGTAAACAATCATTAGCAAATAAATATTATATGTTTTTACCCTGATATGTCGGTATCTTCGACTTTGTGTTACTGCAGCCTTGGTCATGTGATGAATTTTACAGAGTCATTTCTTGACAGGGAACTTGAGGACAGAGTGGTACGATCTGTGCTGAACGGAGATTTGACCTGGGAATTTTATGACAGATATATACGATCCTTATTTCGCTAATGGAGTGGCAGCTCCTTTTTTCGAGTATGCGCTTACATCTAAATGGATGGATAAAGAATATCTCCATTTGAACAGGCTCGTCTTTTTTAATTGGATGAAAGAAATGCGGCAAAAGCAAAATAAAAGAGATGTAAAAAAGGTTAAAATAGATATAGCCATGCGGACAGGATTCCGTTACAATTGACAACATGCAGTCCGGCGGCGCAGGCCGGATACTCAGAGCGTTCTCGGAAACTCAGCCGCAAAGGCGGGGGAGTTTCCAGAAGTGCTCACAGATGTCAGGAGGGAAGAACAGATGCCGCATGAGATTATCAGATGCCAGTTTTCTACAAAGAAGGAACAGGGGATGCACCTGCATCAGGATATTGAGATCCTATACGTGTTGGACGGTTGGCTGGAGATCGAGTACGAGGAGGAGACCTATACTCTGGGCACCGATCAGTTCATGCTGATCAATTCCAATGTGCGCCATGGGTATCATGCCGTGCTGAAAGGCGGGGGCGGACCGGACGGGAGCGGCGGCGATATCCTGCTGGGCAGCCTGTTTATCGACAATAAGCTGCTGACGGAAATGTTCGGTGGGGAGCAGCAGTTTTTCTGGTGCAATTCGGTACAGGAACGGTCGGAGAGCTACGAAAAAATGCGCTACTTTATCCGGCAGGTCTTCAACTATAATCAGACCACGGAGGGACAAGGGATCGCCCTGAAAAACAGCATTTACTACCAGCTGATCTATCTGATCACCACGGATTTTATCGTGAAAAGAGGGATGCGCAAATACGAATCCCTGCGGGGGATTCGGGATGAACGGATGAATGAGATCCTAAGCTTCCTTATGATGAATTACCGGGAGCCGATTACCTTGAAGGAGCTGGCGGACCGCCTGTTTTTGTCCCATACCTATCTGTCCAAATATATCAAAAATAACTTCGGAATGAGTTTTTTAAAGCTTTTGAATAATATCCGGCTGGATCATGCGGTCAGCGACCTGCTGCATACAGATAAGACCATACTGAAGATCGCCATGGACAACGGATTTCCGAATCAGGCCGGCTTGAACCACGCGTTTCGGGAATGCTACCATACCACGCCGGCGGAATACCGGGAGCAGATGGCGGAAAAGCTGGACCGGGGAGAGCAGGAGGACAGCAGCCAGGTGCAGGAAAAGGTGGAGCAGTATCTGACCTCCAACCTGGTTAGAACCTCGGAAGCAGCCGACTCCATTGTGCAGGAGATGGAGATCGACACCTCCCGGAAGGAAGAGGTGAAAAGAAACTGGTGCCGGATCATCAATATCGGCCTGGCTTCCGATCTGCTCAGGTTTGACGTGAGGGAACAGCTCCGTTATATCAAGGAAAGGCTTCACTTTGAATATGTGCGCTTCTGGAACCTCCTCACCGATGACGTGATGATCGAGCTGAAAGAAAAAAATTCCCGGTATAATTTCAAGCTGATCGACCAGATCTTTGATTTTTTGATGGAGATCGGTGTGAAGCCCCATATTGAGCTGGGATTTAAAGGACGGGAGCTGTTTGTGAAAAAAGTGGGGCTGAATATGCTCAGCCAGGATCTGGAAAATCAGATCAGCCTGCTGGAAAAAAATAAAGTCCTCCTGGAGGAGCTGATCCGGCATCTGACAAAACGGTATGGGATCAGTAAGGTGGAGGAATGGTATTTTGAGCTGGAGCAGAACGCGGTGGTCCAGAAAAAGGTGCCCATTGAGCATTATTTTGAAGCCTTTGATCTGATCGCGGGCATTTTCCGCAACTACGCCCCCGGCGTGAAGCTGGGAGGGGCAGGGTTCAGCATGAATTATATCGGGGAGGAATTTCCCGAGATCATTGCAAAGTGGGCGAAAAGGGAGCAGCGCCCGGATTTTATTTCCATTTATTCCTATCCTTATCTGGTCAAAGAGCATCTGCTGGACACGGGAAGAAATCCCTTTTCCCCGGATGAGGACTACCTGTATCACCAGATCCGGGCGGCGAAGCAGGTACTGGAAGAGGCGGATTTCCATATTCCGGAATTTTTGGTGACGGAGTGGAGCTCTACGCTTTCCAACCGAAACTGCCTCAATGATGGCTGCTATAAGAGCGCCTATGTTATGAAGAACCTGATCCAGAACTACGATGAGGCGGACGCGGTGGCATACTGGATCGCCACCGACATATTCGCCGAAAGGATCGACTCGGAAGATCTCTTGTTCGGAGGCTGCGGGCTGATCAGCAGGGACGGGATCCGCAAGCCGGCTTTTTTTGCCTTTGATCATCTGAACCATCTGGAAAAATATTTCATGGGAAAAAGCAGGAATGCCATTGTCTCCGGCGACGGAAAGGGCCTTTTCTATATATGCTGCCACAATTACAAGCATTTTAATTTCCGGTATTATTCTCAGGATGAAAACCAGATTGAGGTCGAGCAGCAGTCCCGCCTGTTTGCGGACCGTGAAGCCATCCAGATGAATTTTAAGCTGCATCCGGTCAATAACGGGATATATCAGGTGAAGATATTTTCCGTGAGTCAGGAACATGGAAATGTACAGAATGAGTGGCGGAAGCTGGCCTATTTTAATTCCCTTTCCGTGATCGAGATCCAATATCTTCAGACCGCCTGCCAGCCCGCGCTGACGATCCATAAGGCAGAAGCCTACGACCATACGCTGGTGGTGGAGACCCGGCTGAGCGCGCAGGAGATCCAGGGGATCGTGATCGCGGAGATATAAGTTCCCGGGAGGTCCGGGATCGTGACCGGAGAGTTCCTTAGCAGCGGTATGATCAAAACTGCCCTTAATCCGTTACTGTTCACGGTGCCTTGCGCCCAGCTGCAAGGCATCCGGTCAGGACAATAATCAGATATCATTTTTTAACCTTTGCTCGTTGAAAAAGGGAAATACAGCGGCAAAGGTTATTTTTTTAACTATAAATCATTAAAAATAGACAGGTTTTATTCCTTTGAATTCCTTAAAATAAAATTATGTATTCCCGCTCAAAACAGCAGGCCGCAGATCCGCCTGCTGTTCTGAGCGGGAACAGGGATCCAAAAAGAGAGGAGCAGGTGAGAGATGAAATTAACAGAGCAGCAGAAAAACCGGGTAGAGGAGTTATTATCCCGGATGACACTGGAGGAGAAGATCGGGCAGATGAACCTGGAATCCCCGTCCATTGTGGGCGGCTTCGATGTGCCCTTTGAGGAACTGATCGAAATGATGACAGACGGAAGAATTTCCCAGGAGGAATTCCAGAAGATCATGTCCACGGCTACCCGGGATTTCCATGAGGAGGATATCCGTGCCGGGCTGGTTGGGGCCATGATGGGGGACGATCCGGTGAAGGCCAACGAGCTGCAGAAAATCGCGGTGGAGGAGAGCCGCCTGGGAATCCCGCTGATCATAGGCTTCGACGTGATCCACGGGCTTCGTACCGTGTATCCCATCGCGATTGCGGAGGCAGGGGCATTTGACGAGGACTTGTTTGAGCGGACTGCCCGGATCGCGGCCAGGGAATCCAGGGCCCACGGGATCGGGTGGAATTTCGCCCCCATGATCGACGTGGCAAGGGACTGCCGCTGGGGACGGGTTTCGGAAGGCCCGGGGGAGGATCCGTTCCTGGCATCCAGCTTTGCGAAGGCAAAGATCCGCGGCCTGCAGAATGACCGGACTTCTCCGGAAAACTACGTGGCGGCCTGCTTAAAGCACTATGTGGCGTACAGCGCCTGCGAGTCCGGGAGGGACTACAACACCACCAGCATGTCCATTTCTCAATTGCACAATGTGTATCTTCCTCCCTTTAAAGCGGCGGTGGAGGAGGGAGCGGCAAGCGCCATGGCGTCCTTCAACGACCTGAACGGCGTGCCCTGTACAGTGAATCCCTATACCCTCCGGGAACTCTTAAAGGGAGCATACGGGATGGACGGCTTTGTAGTCAGCGACGCCAACGGGATCAAGGAATGTGTGACCCACGGGATCGCAGAGGACGATAGGGACGCGGGGATCCAGTCGGCCAATGCGGGGCTGGACATGGACATGGGTACCCACATTTACAAAGATCATCTGAAAGAAGCAGTTGAAAGCGGCGCGGTTTCCATGGAGGTACTGGATGACGCGGCGCGCAGGATTCTTTCCGTGAAAATGTGGCTGGGCCTGTTTGAGAATCCCTACGTATCGGAGGAAGCCATTGCCAGATATGCGGGCAGGATCCCGGCGGAGCATGCGGAGACGGCCCTGGAAGCGGCGAAGAAGTCCATCGTCCTTTTGAAAAATGAGGGAAATGTGCTTCCGCTCTCGAAAAAGCAGAAGATCAGCCTGGTGGGTACGCTGGCCGCAAAGGAAGAGGAAGTGATCGGCGCCTGGGCCATGAGCTGGAAGAACGAGGACTGTGTGTCCATCCTGGACGGACTGAAAAACTGCGGCGCGGATGTGACATATTATCCCTGCGGCGGGCCGGAGGATGAAGTGGATCCGGACGAGATCAAAAAAGCCTGTGAGGAGGGAGACGTAGTGGTCGCAGTCGCGGGCGAGCTGGTGAACATGTCCGGGGAGGCTTCCTCCAAGGCGAATGTAGAGCTTCCCGGAAAGCAGAAAAAAATGCTCTCCCTCCTGCTGGAACAGACTGCGGCGGCAGGAAAGCAGCTTGTTACGGTGCTGATGAATGGCCGGCCGCTGGCTCTGGGCTGGGAGGCGGAGCATCTTCCGGTGCTGGTGGAGGCATGGCATCTGGGCGTACAGATGGGAAACGCTGTGGCAGCGGTGCTCACCGGCGAGGAGAACCCCAGCGGGAAGCTGGCATCCTCTTTCCCCTCCGTAAACGGCCAGTGCCCCATTTACTACAACCATCCCAATACCGGAAGGCCGGGCAGCAAGAGCAAGTTTACCTCCCGCTATCTGGACGCGCCTTTTGACGCTCTGTTCCCCTTCGGCTATGGGCTGAGCTATACGACATTTGCATATTCGGACCTGAACGTGGAGGAAGAGGAGGAAAAGCTCCTCGTCTCTGTCCGTGTGAAAAATACGGGGGACAGGAAGGGCACGGAGGTTGTCCAGCTGTATATGCAGGATGTGACCGCCAGCCTGGTACGCCCGGTGAAGGAATTGAGAGGATTCCGGCGAGTGGAATTGGAAGCGGGAGAAACGCGGACGGTGGAACTGGAATTGAAGAAGCAGGATATGGGATTCTACAACAACCAGGGCAAATATGTGCTGGAGGACGGACTATTCCGGATCTATGCGGGCGGAAATTCCCGGGACTGTCTTTGTGAGGAAGTAAGGGTGGCTTTTTGAGACAGAATGAAAATTTTTCAGGTCTGTCCTGGAACCTCTTTGGACGGACTGTACTTTTTATATCAGGAGGAATTAACGATGAAGAAAAAATTGATCAATCCAATCATCCCGGGCTTTTACCCGGACCCGTCCATCTGCAGGGTGGGTGGTGACTATTATCTGGCGTGCTCCAGCTTTGAACTCTGCCCCGGCGTGCCGATTTTTCACAGCCGGGATCTGGCCCACTGGGAGCAGATCTGCTATGCCATGACCCCGGAAAATGGATTCCATATGGAGCGGGACAGCGGTGTGGGCGGCGTCATGGCTCCTACGCTCCGCTATCATGACGGACTGTTTTATATTATCAATGCCAATTTCAGCGATAAAGGCAATTATATTGTAACAGCGGAAGATCCCGCAGGCCCCTGGTCAGAGCCCCACTGGCTGGACGATGTTCCGGGAATCGATGCTTCTCTCTTTTTTGACGATGACGGGCAGGCCTATATCATGGGAACTGGTGACGTGTGGGACAACGGAACCGGCGTGAAAGAGCGGGGGATCTGGCTGGCAAAATATGATGTGGAGCATTTCCATATGCTGGGAGAGCCGGTGACCATCTTCAACAGCGCCCTCCGGGTGGGAAGCTCCCCGGAGTCGCCCCATTTGTACCATATCGGGGAATATTATTATCTGATCATCGCGGAAGGAGGAACCGAGCATTATCATGCGGTCATGGCGGCAAGAAGCAAAGAGCTTTTTGGCTTTTATGAAGGCAATCCGGCCAACCCGGTGATGACCCACCGCCACTTTGGTTTCAAAAGTCCCATTATCAATGTGGGACACGCGGATCTGGTGGAGCTGCCCGACGGAAGCTGGTACGCGGTGATGCTGGCCTCCCGGCTGATTGAGGGAAAATGCAAGAACCTGGGAAGGGAGACCTTCATCTGCCCGGTGGTATGGGAGCGCGGCTGGCCCCTGTTCAGCCCGGAAACCGGAAAGGTGGAGTGGGAATACGATGCGCCGGAGTGCCTGCCCTGGGAAGAGGATGCCCATTCGGGAGGATTCGGCGTGGTTTATGAGGATTTTGACAAGGAAGAGCTGGACCTCTGCTGGTCATTCTGGGGAAGGCCTTACCATGATTTTTACAAGATCAAGGATTCTGCGCTGCACCTGAAATGCATCCGCCAGTCCCTCATAGAAGACCTGCGCCCCATGTCCCTTGAGGCGGAAAAATCGGAAGAATATGATACCGCATTTCTGGCATGCAGGCAGTGCGGCGTCAATACGACGGTCACCTGCGGTATGAAATTCCTGCCGCAAGGATTGGAGAGCGCCGGACTTGCGGTTGTTCAGGCCATGAACCACCAGTACCATCTGGAACGGGCGGTCAGCCAGGGCAGGCAGGTGCTCCGCCTGCTGCTGTATACAGCAGACTACAATGTGCCGCCGTACTTCCCCGGCTTTACCAGCGAGACCCATCGGGAGGTGATTGCGGAGGTGCCCTGGGAGACGGAAGAGATCGTGCTGCAGTTGGGGATCGAAGGCGAGAGATTTGCGGTCCGTTACGGGGAAACAAAAGAGGCGCTAAAAGAACTCTGTGTCGCGGACGGAACACGAATCAATCCGGAAAAGGTGGGCTGCATGACAGGAACCATGATCGGGATGTTTGCGTCCGGCAATGGAGAAGACTGCGAAAATCAGGCAGAGTTCGGATGGTTTGAGATGAAATAGGACCAGATTGGGAGCGGCCGTCAAGAGCTTTTCATCTGTGCGGCCGCGAATCGTAACGTATCTGTCCCATTGAAAGTACTTTTGTATTCGACGTTCACACATTTTCCAGATAATAAATGGCTTTGCGCATTTTGGCCTCGTTGACAAGCTGCTTAAAGTTTTTCCCGGTGCTTTTTTTGATGATCTTGGAAAGATACGGGACAGAGTAATGGTACAAAAAAATATCCAGAACATGTTAAAATAATTCGCTGTTAGTTCCGATTACAATTCGTCGTTCAACACATTTTATAAATAGTGTCTTGTATAATCGTAAAAATTATAGACTGGGAACCTGTCTTTAGATTCCCAGCCTACAATTTTGTCTATGCACTTCTATCAGCTTTCAGTTGTTTTACTTCTTCAAGAGAAAGTCCTGAAATATTAACGATTTCCTCCAACGCATATTTGCCGGCTGCCAGCATACGGCGTGCCGTAGCTTTCATGCCTTCACGGATGCCTTCCTGTAAGGATTCGTTTCTCATATCTTCCATGGCCTTACACATAATTTCAATTCCCTCCTTGCTCTCTTTGAAAAATCTCACCCTGTTCGCCAGTGTCCCATAGTACATATCCGCTGCGTCTGTGCAGGAGAAGTCATGCATTAACTTCCCGATTGGCGTATCTCCACGGTAAGCGCCATTTACATACAGTATGTGCGAACCGTCCTCAAATCTTTCCCCGGTTTCTAAAAAGCGCCGCTCAATCGGATAGAGCGGCAGCCCTTTTCCCATTACGTCATTCTCTGTGATAAAGATTACCCACGTTTCCGGCAGCTTGTCGAAGTCCTCGCCTTTCTTCAAAAGGTTTGCGTCCATCATGCTGCTGTTGTACCTGGCTCTTTTTCTCCCGGCTCCTTTGTCGGAGCGCTGTACTTCCACATTCAGTTTTGCCGCTGTGCTGTCCGTAGCCAAGATATCCAGCCTCACCGAACGGTTCAGCAGGTTCTCCACAAATACCTGAGTACGGACGTCCAACACCTTTAAATCCGGTTTTTCCAGTACAATCTGCAATACCAGTTCTATGCTTGCCGTATCTCCCTCAAAACACTTTGTGAGGAAATCATCATCAAGCAAGCGAAAGCCTCTTAGCCTCTGTAAATCTTCCTGATGTTTCCGGTCTATCTGTTCCGTCACTGTCAATCTTCCCACCTGCTTTCCCCTCTGTTTTCGTATCTCCATACTACCATATACCTCCCAATTTTACAAGCACATGGCTATTTGTGCAGCTCTGACGCATAAATTTAATTTTATTTTTCTAAGCTATAAAAACATTACATTTTTAACAGCTTTTTCTTGGTTTTCTGAATCTCAGGGAATAGTATCCCCTTGATTTTTCCTATTTAATTTTCCTCCTTTTTGCTATCCCCCCCTTCTTCGAGGTGTCTCTATTGTAATCGTATCTGTATCTTCTTTTCTGTTCCGCTGTATTCTTTCAGCCTGACGATCTTAAATGAATCCTTTAGCTTTTGATGTTTTTGCTCTATGCTCAACCTGATCCCTTCCCATAATTGTGCCCATGACTCCATAATCTCTGAAATCATATGCCCAATCTGGATCAGGTAATAATGATTCTTGATCCCCTGGTATTTTTTACTGAATAAATGTTCCAGATAATATCCATTCCTCTTTTGCATATTAAATCCTTCATTCTCTATTTTCCAGCGCATCCGCCCTCTTG
>CAJSZT010000034.1:0-61088 GCA_910573785.1 Lachnospiraceae bacterium
AAAACTCCTTTGCGAAAAACTTTTTTCTAAATTTTATCACAAACCGCCTCAAACAACAGTAGTTATTTACTTTTTTAGTGCGAAAAAATTTCACCTTTCAATCCTGTTATGCTGAGCGCCGGATAAATCTGCCGCAGTGTGTTACAGTTCGCGGCCGGTTGGGCCGTGGTTACTGTTCACACCCTGACCGGGTGCTCACAGTAACGGCCTCCAGCCCATTGAAAAGTCGCCTCTCGGCGAGGGGGGTGGATGCCCGCCCCATCACTGAATTGGCCGGATGCCGTGCTGCAAGTGCACGACACCGTGTGAACTGTAACGGGCCGTGAACTGTAACGCCATGGTTACATGTCACACACCGACCAATCACTACGCTGATTGGTCAGGAGGATGCACATAAAAGCTGGGATTCAGGCCGTCCATTGCCGCAGACAATTTAAAATGACGGCCTGAGTTACAGGGCACGCCTGGTCAAGGTGTGACCTGTAACACGCCATGCTTTCTGGCCCGGCATTGACTTTTTTCATATTGTACAATATACTAAGTTCTGTGAGAGGGGAGAGAAAATCTCTTCTGCTCGGTTAAAGAAGGTGTATTTTTTGATTGATTATAAAGCGTTATATTTGAAAGCGGCTCTGAGAGCCGGCTTCATCCTGCTGTGCATGTTCGCCGTGATCACGGTGATCCTTGTGATCTGCATAGGGCTCCCCGAATGGCTCAGCAGAAAGATCGCCAGGAGGGCGCTTGCCGATCCGGAACCAGGGACGACACGCCCTGGCAGGAGGTGCGGGACCCGGATGGAACAGATCGAGTGGATCCGGTTTTATCCTCTGAAAAAGCGGATCCTGCTTTTGGTGTGGCTGTTTTTCGCAGTGTTTAGCGCCATGGCATTTCAGGTCTATATTCTGGCAGGAGGGGGGATCGCAGGGGATGCAAAGGATATCGGTTTTTCACTTTTCTTTTGTCTGATGACTGTTGTTACATTGGTACCGATGCTCCGGTATATCCTGTGCCCGTATCATTCCATGCCGGGTCTGAACCGGATCCTGTCCAAAGAGGAAATGGACAGCCTGATGACAAGGGAGCATTTTCAGCAGGTCCGGTTTTCCGATGAAGATCTGGACAGATCCCATCCAATCTACAGAAGCGCCAACTGGCTTGTGGCGGAAGGAACTGTTATTTCCAAAAAACTGGCTGTTATGGCTCATCTGGAATATGGATACGGTTTCAAGCGCCATGGGTTCCATCGGGTCCGGCTGGAGGTGTACTACCTCAATGGGCAGAAGATAAAGATACAGCTGGGGCGGTGGCCGATCGACAGCAGAGAACGGGAGAAGGCGAGGAAGCTTGAACAATTTCTGGCAGAGGAAAATATACGGATGGACGCGCTCGGAGGTATGGGCTGGAAGGAGAAGCTGCAGGATCGGATTGCGGGAGAATACGGATGCCTCCCTCCGGAGCTGGAATCGGAAGCAGAAAAGATCATATACTTATTGAAAAATGACACGTCTGAGATCAAGCAACACATTTTATAGGACATTTTGGAAGGATTTGGGTAAAAAGTGGTTGCAAAATCCACTCTGTTTTTGTAAACTCATAAGAGGAGGAAATAGATATGGATAAAATATTGATCGTTGACGACAGTGCCATCCAGGCAGCACGGTTAAAATCGATTTTAGAGGAAGATTATGATATTACCATCGCGCAGACAGCAGAGGATGGGCTCAGCTATGCAAGCTCCCAGGATTTTTCTCTGATCCTGCTGGATGTCGTGATGCCCGGGATGGACGGGTTTATGCTGCTGAAAAGGCTGCAGGAGGAGATCATAACCCGGAGCATTCCAGTAATCCTGATCACAAGTCTTTCCGACATTCAGAATGAGCAGCGCGGATTTACACTGGGCGCAGTGGATTATATTGCCAAGCCATTTCACCCGGTGATCGTGCAGGCCAGGGTCAATACACATATCAAGCTGTACAAGTATCGGAAGCAGGTGGAGCATCAGTCCATGACTGACCAGCTGACCGGGATTGCCAACAGACGGCGGCATGACCTTTACAGCGTAGCAAAATGGAAGGAGGCTGTCCGGCTCAAGATTCCATTTACCGTCTGTATGTTTGATATCGACCGCTTTAAGGCCTACAATGATACATTCGGACATCCCGCAGGAGACAAGGTCATCATTGCGGTGGCAAACACACTTTCTACCTATCTGCGGCGTACGACGGATTTTGTGGCGCACTATGGAGGAGAAGAGTTTGTGGCGATCATCGTGGGCGGGGATGCCAGGATTAATTATGAATATATGAAGCAGATCCGCAGAGGGATCGAAGACCTTCAGATCCCCCACGCGCCGTCTGCCGGAAAACGGGTGACCGTCAGTATCGGCGGGGTCACTGTCTTTCCTGTGGACAGTGAGCAGTACCCTACATATCTGAATATTGCGGATACCATGCTGTACGACGCAAAGCGATTTGGAAGAAATCAGGTCGTGTGGTGCGGCGACGAGATGAAGCAGTGGCTGCAGACGGATGACGAGTAATATAGGGAATACAAAGAGCCCTTTTTTGAGAAGAGAGGGGCTCTTTTTTTCGTGCTGCCATTTTTTCATTCCGCAAAAAAAGTCGGTTTTATATAAAAATAGGAGGTAGAAAAATCTGCGGGAATCGTGCAGAATAGTATATAAACAGGCTGCTGTTAATGAACACCCAAAGGGTGTGAACCATAACATGTATAGACGGACGAGGAGGATGGAGATGAAAAAAATAAATTTGAACAAGGGATGGAAGGTATGGAAGGATCTGGATCCATTTGAACTGGTTTTCCGGGTGCCCCGGGATGCGGTCCGGGTGGATCTGCCCCATGACGCCATGTTCCATGAGGAGCAGAAGCAGGGGACGGCCAATGGAGGCTATACCGGAAATATTGACGCAGGCGAGTACAAATACTACAAGCGGTTTTTCGTACCCGAGGAATACCGGGGCGGACATGTGATGTTGCAGTTCGAAGGCATTTACCGGAATGCCGGCGTATTTGTCAACCAGTCGAAAGTGGGCGGCAGCGCTTACGGCTATACGGATTTTACCGTGGAGGCCGGGGACTATCTGAGATACGGCGAGGAAAATGAAATCCTGGTCACGGTAAAATGCGGCACCAGGAGCAGCCGTTGGTACAGCGGCGCGGGAATCTACCGGGACGTATGGCTGTTCCATGGCGGGGAAACTTATGTAAAGCCTTACGGCCTGAGATTCACTACTATCGATGCGGATTCCGAGGGGGCTCTGGTCTGTGTCTCCGCCCGGATCCACAATGACGGCCTGTCCGCGAAAACATTGGATCTCTCGGTCAGGGTGCAGGAGGTCGGAGAAGGAAAGACGGCTGCGGACCAGGTATATCCGGTCAGGATCAACAGCCGTTCGGTCCTGGACTTCCGGAAAAATATATACATAGACGGGGCGAAGCTGTGGGAGGAGGACTCCCCGAACCTGTATCAGATCACATTGACGATCCGGGAAGGGGAAACGGTACTGGACGAGACGAGAGTGACCTCTGGTATCCGTAAGCTTTCCCTGGATTCCCGCCGCGGCCTGCGCGTCAACGGGAAAACCGTGAAGCTGCGGGGGGCCTGTGTACACCATGACCAGGGCATCTTGGGAGCGTCCGCCTATGAGGACTATGAGTACCGCCGGGTGAAACGGCTGAAAGAAGCAGGCTTCAATGCCATTCGCTCGGCCCATAACCCGGCGTCCCAGGCACTCCTGAATGCCTGCGACCGTTTGGGGATGTATTTGATGGACGAACTGGTGGACGTGTGGAACAAGAGTAAGGTGAGTTACGACTATGCCATTGATTTTGAGAGGAGTTGGGAACAGGATCTTCGGCATATGGTGGATGCGGATTATAATCACCCGTCAGTCATCATGTACTCTACTGGAAATGAGATCTTTGAGATCTGTACGGAAAAGGGATTTGAGACCAGCCGGATGCTCAGCGATAAATTTCATGAACTGGATTCCACGCGCTATACGACCAACGGGATCAACGGCGCATTTGCGGCCGGGGACGGACTTGCCCGGATCGTGGACGATATCACCCATGGGGAGGCGGATACCGGAACCGGAGATGTGAATGTCTTTATGGCGGCGATGGAGAGGGATATGCCGGGCATCGTTTCCCACCCCATCATCAGCGGGATACTGGAAAAACTGGAAACCACCATGGACGTGCTGGGTTATAACTATATGACCTCCCGTTATCTGAAGGATGCGGCAAAGTATGCGGACAGAGTGATGGTGGGGACCGAGACCTATCCAAAGCAGATTGCGGAGAACTGGGACGCGATCACCCGGTGTCCGGCGGTGATCGGAGATTTCACCTGGACCGGATGGGATTATCTGGGCGAGGTTTCTTCGGTATATCCGGATCTCATGAACCCGGCCGGAGACATTTCCCTCATCGGAAACCGCCGTCCTGTCTCTTATTACCGGGAAATCGTATTCGGGCTGACGAAGCAGCCTTGCATCGCTGTACAAGATCCGGCGAATTATGGAATCCCGCGGAATTTCGGGCCCTGGTGCTACACGGACTGCACCTTTTCCTATTCCTACCAGGGACAGGAAGGGAAGCCCATCATGATCCAGGTCTATGCGGGAGGCGATACAGCGGAGCTGTTCCAGAACGGAAAATCCCTTGGAAAACAGGCCTGTGGAAAAGATACCGCATTTGAGACACAGTTCCATACGGTATACGAGCCAGGAGAACTGGTTGCGGTTGCCTATGAAAATGGAAAAGAAATCGGCCGCGCTGCTTTAAGAACTGCGGGAAAACCGGCAGCCCTGGAGTTATCCGCGGAAACCTACGACACACTGGCCTTTATCAATGTGGATGTGGTGGACGAACAGGGCCTGCTGACAGCAGATGCCTCCACACCGCTCCATATCGAAATCGAAGGCCCGGCCCGTCTGCTTGGCTTCGGAGGACTGAGAGCCCGGCACCGGGGCGGCTATGAAAACTCAGATACGACCGCGGGGGAAGGACACGCGCTTGCGGTGCTGAGATTAGATTCGTCTGCAGAAGATCACAAACGTATTACAGTGAAAATTTCCGGAGAAGGTCTGACAGAAGGAAAGATTGAAATTTAGTGACAAAGATAAGTTCTCCAATAACGCAGCTCAGACAAAAATTTTTTCTAAGCTGCCGAATCAAAAATAAAAATTACCGGAGGAAACCAATACAATGAAAAAAGATTATGAATCCCATATTTTCGCACTGCTCTCCAAAATGACCTTAGAGGAAAAGATCGGCCAGCTCCAGCAATGCGGCCCTTCCCTGGTAGGCGCCTTTGACGTCTCCTTCGACGAACTGCTGAACATGATGTTCGACGGCCGCGTCACCAAAGAGGAATTCGACCGCCTGATGGGCACCGCCGAGCAGGACTTCCACGAAGAAGACCTGCGTGCCGGAAAGATCGGCTCCTACAACGGGATCGGGGATTCTGCCACCGCCAACCGTCTGCAGAAGATCGCGGTGGAGGAGACTCGCTTAGGGATTCCGCTTCTGTTTGGCTATGACGTGATCCACGGCTTCCGCACGGTGACCCCCATTCCGCTGGCGGAAAGCTGTGCCTGGGAACCTGCCCTCTGGGAAAAGACCGGCCGGGTGGCGGCAGAAGAGGCCACTGCGGCAGGCGTGCATCTGACCTTTGCTCCCATGGTGGACGTGGCCAGGGACGCCCGCTGGGGCCGAGTCAGTGAAGGCGCCGGGGAGGATGTGCTTCTGAACAGCGCTTACGGCGCGGCAAAAGTCAAAGGCTTTCAGGGGGACGACCTGTCCAAACCGGATGCCATGGCCGCCTGCGTGAAGCATTTCGCGGCTTACGGCGCAGGGGAGGCAGGGCGGGACTATAACCGGGTGGACATGTCCATGCAGAGGCTGTGGGAGGAATACCTGCCGCCTTACAAAGCCTGCATTGATTCCGGCGCCAGAGCGGTCATGCCCGCCTTCAATGATATCAACGGCGTGCCCTGTACGGCCAATCCCTGGCTGCTGCGAGACATTTTACGGGAAAAATGGGGCTTCGACGGGCTGGTGATCAGTGATTCCAATGCCATTGCAGAGTGCGTGGACCACGGTCTGGCGGAGGATAAACGGGATGCGGCGAAGCAGGCCATTCTGGCCGGGATGGAGATGGACATGTCCTCCAATTCCTATGCCGAATCTCTGAAAAATCTGGTGGAAAGCGGCGAGGTGCCGGAGCGCGTGGTGGATGAGGCGGCAGCGGATGTCCTTCGGATCAAGTTCGAGCTGGGACTTTTTGACAACCCTTATCAGACCAGCGAAGAGAGGGAACGCGGCGCCATGCTGACAGAAGGCTCACGGGCCGTTGCCAGGGAAGCGGCCGTAAAATCTATGGTACTGCTGAAAAATGAAAACAAGATACTGCCCTTAAAAGCGGACGCCAGAATCGGAATCTTCGGCGCGCTGGCGGCAGATCAAGGGCAGATGACCGGAGCCTGGGCCATCGGGGCAAGGCCGGAGGACTGTGTCAGCATCGTGGAAGCCTGCGGGGCAAGGGGCATTTCTTATCAGTACAGTGAAGACGGGAAAGACCTGCTCAAGATCGCTGCATCCTCCGACGTCCTTGTGGCGGCCATCGGAGAGCAGAAGGAAGAGAGCGGTGAGGCGGCAAGCCGGGCAGACATTACACTGGGAAAAGAGAACCTGGCGCTGGTCCGTGACCTGCTGGCCACCGGCAAGCCGGTAGCAGTCGTTTTGTTCAACGGCAGGCCCTTAGCCATCCCGGAGCTGGCAGAGCATGTACCGGCCATTCTGGAGGCATGGCATCCGGGGGTGGAGGCTGGCCCGGCCATCCTGGACGTGCTTTTCAGTGATGTGAACCCCTCCGGCAAGCTGACAACCACTTTCCCGGCATCATCCGGACAGTGCCCCATGTATTATGCCCATATCAACACCGGAAGGCCGGGCGGAAAATCCAAGTTTACGTCCAAATACCTGGATGCCCCGGTGGAGCCGGTTTATCCCTTCGGCTACGGCCTGTCCTATACGACCTTTGCCTATGACAATCTGGCGGCAGAACAGACAGGGGAAGCAGTGCATGTATCGGTATCCGTGACCAATACGGGCAGCCGGGACGGGGACGAGATCGTACAGTGCTATGTACAGGAGGTGGCCGCAAAACGGGTGCGCCCGGTACGGCAGCTCAAAGGGTTTGAGAAGATCAGCCTGAGGGCAGGTGAGACAAAAACGGTGGATTTTGTGATTCCGTTTGCGGAATTAAGCTATTACGACTGGAATATGGAGGAGGTTCCCTGCGAGGGCATCTTGAAGGTCTACGTGGGAGGAGACTCCCGGGCGG
Source organism: Lachnospiraceae bacterium (assembly GCA_910573785.1). Classification (GTDB taxonomy): domain Bacteria; phylum Bacillota; class Clostridia; order Lachnospirales; family Lachnospiraceae; genus Schaedlerella. Next base: position 7,373 of record CAJSZT010000034.1, read on the forward strand.
AACTGAGCCGGGAAATCCGCATATAAGAAAAGTGTGCATCTTGACGCACACTTGCGCCGGAGCGCAGCTGCAACAGCAGCTATTTTCCTTATGCGCGCAGTGCGCATCCCCCGGAGGGTTTTTGTTAATAGGAAAATTCGGAGAAGTTTCCTATAGAACAAGAAAAGTGTGCGTCTTGACGCACACTTGCGCCGGAGCGCGGCTGCAGCGGATATGAAAAAATGTCGGGAAAATATGAAAAAGCGCCGGATTTGTACGATTTTAAGTAGATTGATGGTAAAAAACGTCGGGTACATATGAAAAAACTACATTCAAAAAGGGATTCCCATTGTGTATCATAGGCTTATAAGATACAGGGAGCGAACAGGAAGGACTGCCGGCCGCATGTGAGGAAGGGCGGCGGAAAAAAGAATTGACCCTGTATCAAATAAAGAGAAAGGGAATGAAGCAAATGAGTAATGAAGTAACAAAAACCCAGGCAAAGCAAGGGAAACTCGGCAAACCATTTATCTGGTTCCATGCCACATCCGTAAATGGCGGCGCAATGGCGATCGCGGCGACAATCGCAAGTTATTTTTCACTGTATGTACAGGAGACCATCGGAATCACGGCCGCGCAGTTGTCGGTTATTTTGCTGATCTGTACCCTGTGGGATGCCATCAATGACCCGATCATGGGAGTGATCTGTGATACGGTAAAACCGAGATGGGGGCGGTACCGCACCTGGTTTACATTTACACCGATCTTTCTGCTGGTTGATATGTTCCTGCTGTTCAGCAACCCGGGATTCATCCAGGGAAGCCCGATGAAAAAATGTATTTACGTGTGCATTACCTACATGTTCTATGGGATGATCGTAACGGCATATACCATGCCGCAGATGGCAATCCTTCCGGCTATGACGCTGGACGATGAGGAGCGCAATGATGTGGTCGCAAAGGGCGCTGGCGTATGTGCTCTGATGTTTACAATTGCTTCTACATTTTCCACACAGCTGGTTGAAATCTTCGGAAGCTACCGGAACCTGATGTGCTTTTACGCCGTATTCGCGATCATTTCCTTCTGGGGCTTGTACAAGACATCGGAAGAACGCTATGTCATGCCGAAGGAAAAAGGGGAAGGCGGATTGAAGCAGCTGGTTTACGTGTTCCGTCATAAAGAAATCTGGCCGGTGATGGTAGTATGGTGTCTGGCAGCGGTTTCTTATGGATTTATGTTCACCTCCTCCGTATATTATGCACAGTATATTCTGGCAGGGCAAAGAGTCGATTTTGCGACGATGGACGAGGCGGCGATCGGGGCAACGATCGGAGGCACCATTTCCACTTATATGGGATTCATCTCCATGGGCGCGCTGATTTCCATGGTAGTGCTGATGCCGATTTTCCTGAAAAAGTTCAAGACAGGATATAAGGCGATGATCATTTCACAGATTCTGACGATTATATGCTATGTAATCCTGTATTTTACAGGGCGTATGAACTTTATGTACTGCTGTATCCTGTCCTTTGTGGCAACGGCAGTAGGCTCTATGGTAAACGCGTTGGTGAATGTGCTTGTAAATGATACGATTGACTTCATTATGCTCAAGGAAGGAAAACAGCTGAACGGCATCATCTCATCCGTGAAGGGATTTGCGCAGAAGTGCGGCAATACCATTACCAATTCCGGTATGCTGGCAATTCTGGCGATCTGCGGATTCGACGCGCAGTTAGGACCGTTCGGACAGTCCCAGACAGCAGTTACGGGTACCAATATGGTCCGTTTTCTCGTTCCGGCGCTGGTTTCCGCTGCGATCCTGGTGATCATGATCTTCTATCCATTGAAGAAATATTTCCCGGAGATCGCGGAGATGAAGAAGAAAATCGCGGCAGAGCACGAAGCAAACGGAGCAGAATAGCATTGATATCCGATTGCGGATGGAAAGACGGGAATGGAGAGTATTTCACAGGGATCGACCGGTGGGATACTCTTTTCCCATATCCGTAGATTACAGATTTGGAGAGAAGAGGAGAAAAGAAATGCAGATTCAGGATTTAAAAATTAATGGAGTAAATAATCCGGTGGGATTTCATCTGGACAGAATCATCTGCTCCTGGAAGGTGACGGACACCAGCAGCCGGAAGCAGGAAAAGGCAGAGATTCAGGTCAGCCTGGACGAGGACTTTGAGGAGATCATTTACTCAAAGGAAGGCGCGGACTTAAAGCAGCAGGGGGAAACCCTGTGTATGGAGCTTAAGCCCAGGACAACATATTATTACCGTGTTGCGGTGACCGGGGATCAGGGGGATTCGGCGGTCAGTGAAACCGGAAGCTTTGAGACCGGAAAGATGGAGGAGCCGTGGAAGGCGGAGTGGATCGCAGCGGCAGAAGAGGACTGCTTTCACCCGGTGCTCCGCAAAGTATTTTCCGTGGAAAAGCCGGTCAAAAGGGCCAGGATCTACGGCACCGGCGTAGGATTGTTCGAGTTGTATATGAACGGGGAAAAGCTGGGGCAGGAATATCTTGCGCCTTATGTGACCCAGTATGAGACCAACATCCAGGTGCTGACCTTCCCGGCGGAGGGATTGGCGCAGGGAGAAAACACGCTGGAATTTCTCCTTGGAAAAGGCTGGTACATGGGCGTATTCGGCCTGGAGCTGCAGAAACACAACTACGGGGACCGGATGGCGGCGATCGGGGAGCTGTACATCGAATACGAGGACGGCACAGAGGATGTCATTTGCACGGACGGAAGCTGGGAATACAGAGGCTCTATGATCGAGGATTCCGGCATTTATGACGGGGAGATCTATAATGAACTGCTCTGGGAGGGGAAGGAAAATCCATGGAAACCGGTGAATGTCCTGGAGCATCCGGAGGAAAATGAGGGGACGAAAAATCTGGTGAAGAGTCACCTCATGGATCGCTTAAGTCTTCCGGTGCTGGCTATGGAAGAACTGGCGGTACAGGAGATCATTCACACCCCGGCGGGAGAAACCGTGCTGGACTTCGGACAGAACTTTGCCGGATTTGTGGAATTTGACGCAGCGTTTCCGAAGGGGACAAAGATCACGCTGGAATGTGCCGAGATCCTGCAGGAGGGGAATTTTTACCACGGCAATTACCGGGACGCAGTATCCAAATTTACCTATATTTCCGACGGCACAGCGAAAAAAATCCGGCCCCATTTTACATTTTTCGGATTCCGCTATATCCGTCTCACCGGATGGCCGGGAGAATGCAGAAAAGAAGCGTTTACAGGAAAGGTGCTGTATTCGGACATTGAGCGGACCGGATATATCCGGACGAACAATGAGAAGATCAACCGCCTGTATGAAAATACAGTGTGGGGTTTAAAGGGCAATTTCATCGACATGCCCACGGACTGCCCCCAGAGAAGCGAACGCCTGGGCTGGACAGGCGACGCCCAGGTCTTTGCGCCTACGGCAAGCTACCATATGGATACCAGGGCATTTTTCCACAAATTCATGAAAGATCTGCGGGATGAGCAGAGGTTTTTAGACGGTGGGATTCCCAACTATGTGCCCAACATCGGACACAAGCCGGACTGCGGGAGCGTGTGGGGGGATGTGGCCACATTTGTTCCCCATGTGCTGTATCGGTATTACGGAACCGCCGAAGAGCTGGAGTATTGCTACCCGATGATGCGGGACTGGGTGGAGTATATCGACCGGCAGGATGCGGCCAGGGGCGGCAGGCAGTACCTGTACAACTTCGGATTTCATTTCGGGGACTGGCTGGCACTGGACGGGCCGACGCCTACCAGCTTCAAGGGCAGCACCAACGACGACTTCATTGCCTCCGTTTACTATTACCGCTCCGTGCAGATCGTCCGGGAGGCGGCCGGGCGTCTGGGAAAAACGGAGGACGTGAAGCGGTATCAGGAACTGGAGGAGAAGATCTATGAAGCGGTTCTGCGGGAGTTCTATACACCCAGCGGCAGGCTTGCCATTGATACCCAGGCGGCTTATGTGATCGCGCTGAAATTCCATGTATACAAGGATCGCCAGAAGATGATCGGCCAGTTTAAGCAGCGCTTGATGCAGGACTGCCATCAGATCAAATGCGGCTTCGTGGGGGCGCCCCTTTTGTGCACCGTGCTGGCGGAAGCCGGATTGTTTGAGCTGGCCTATGATTTTCTCTTAAAGGAAGGTTTCCCAAGCTGGCTCTACAGCGTCAACCTGGGGGCTACCACCATCTGGGAGCGGTGGAACTCTGTGGGAGAGGACGGGACCATCAGCGACACCGGGATGAACTCCCTGAACCATTATTCTTACGGCTCCGTGATGGAATTTGTATACGCTTACGCAGCCGGCATCCGTCCGCTGGAGCCGGGATTTGCAAAAGCGGTGATCGCGCCCCATCCGGACATCCGCCTGAGAAAAATGGAATGCAGCTACAATTCGGTTTCTGGAAACTATGTCTGCAATTATGAGATCTGCAGGGACGGAAAGATGCGCGTGCAGGTGGAAGTGCCGTTCAACTGTGAGGCGGTTGTGGAGCTTCCGGGCTATCCGGAAAAGAGCGTGACACTGGGGGCGGGGGCCTATGAATACTGCTATGTTCCGGAGACGGATTATCGGAAGCCATACAGCAAGGATACCACGTTGAACCGGATTGCGGCGGATGGAAATGCTATGAAAGTGCTGGCAAAATATGCGCCTGCAATTGCGGGAATCGCAGCGTCCGGCGATCCGGAGCTGGGGGCGAATACGCTGGAGGATATTTCCCATAAGGGATTTCTGCCTTTTGAGCCGGAGAAGCTGTGGCAGGCGGTTGAGGAATTGTCGGAGCTGGCTGTGGAGTGACGGATATGGGTTAGAGCCATTTGGCGCTGACTGTATATGCAATGTTTGGAACAGGATCGCTCAGGCGCTGCGCGGTTTTGTTCTGTAAAAAAGAAAAGGAGAAAAAGCGATGCAGAGTAATGTAATCTATTTATATGACGACAGGAAGGATGTTACATTGACAACATACATCTTGCAGGATTCCCCGGAGCTTCTGAACGGGAAAGACCGGCCGGCAGTGATCATCTGCCCGAGCGGCGGATATTTTAACTGCTCGGACCGTGAGGCGGAGCCGATTGCGTTAAAATTTGCCTCCATGGGATATCATGCGTTTGTACTGAGATATTCTACGTATTGTGAAGGCACGGGCGCGTTTCCGGATCTGTCGAAGCCTTTGACAGCGAAAGCACATTGTCAGAATCCTGTGCCTGTGCGGGAGATCGGACAGGCTATGCTGATCGTGCGGGAGCATGCAAGGGAGTGGATGGTGGATGTAGACCGAATCGCGATCTGCGGCTTCTCTGCCGGGGCGCACAATGCCGCAATGTATGCGGCAAACTGGCATACGGATATGATCAGCGGACATTTCGGAAAAGAGAAGGAACTGTTCCGCCCTGCGGCAGCCATCCTGGGGTATATGCTCAGTGATTATATCTACATGAAAGAGGCCGTAAAGGGCGCCAGTCCCATGGATCAGGCATTTTTTGCGGCTTCCAATACGGCGTTTTTGGGAGAGGCGGAGTCTTCGGATGAGGTTCTGGCAGCAGTGAGTCCGGCAAGAAATGTGACGGAGCATATGCCGCCTGTCTTTCTGTGGGCAACGGCAGAGGATGAACTGGTCCCGGTGCAGCATTCGATCCGGATGGCACATGCGCTGGCAGATAAGAAGATTCCGTTTGAACTGCATATTTTTGAGAAAGGCCCCCATGGTCTGGCGCTTTCGGACCAGTCTTCGGCAGAATCCCTGTCGCAGGTATATCCGGACGCGGCAAAATGGGCGGATCTGGCGGGAGAGTGGCTGAAACAGAGATTTGCGCTGCCGCTGCCGGATTAATCCTCTTTCGAGAAATTGCTGGAGAATGGTGGGATATAGAGGCTGATAAAAATAGATGAAAACATTGCGCATACATTTGATATTATTAAGAACTCAGCGGATGGAAATGAGTTTTATGCCAGACAGGCAAGAAATCGTATATGGCTTATTTGTGAAGAAAAACAGAAATTACCTGAGGAGACATGCGCAGTCGGGTGCTGAGAGCTTATGGATTATTCGGAATAAGTTAGCTCTAATATTTCACTGTCCGTACAAAAAAATCCAAACTACTTTATTCAAAATCTGCACATGTAAAAGATGCGGAAAAAGTGGTTTGGATTTATACTTATATTGTGCTAAATAATTTGGGCAGCAGTCCAATAAAGCAAGTATATATGCCATGAATAGTTTCATCAAAATCAAATTACCGTTTTTTATATATTCTAACACGATCACTTTACACTGACTGAAGTTCTGCGAGTTGCTCCACTTCCGCAACGCTAAGACCTGAATCTTCAGCAATTTCCTCAACCGTCATTTTTCCTCTTTTCAGCATTCTAAGTGCAGTTTCCTTTTTTGTTTCACTTATGCCTTTGTTCAAAATTTTTCGTGCTTCTGTTTCAATCAAAGCCCCGCCCATCATATCACCTACACCTTTCTGTACATTCTCATATTTCTGCGCAATCTCTTTAATTACATCTCTGGAAAGCTCTATGATTGTCCGTTTGTCAAACGCCCCAATCACTCCCTGCTGTTCCAGTTCATCAAGCCTTTCTAAAATTTTCTGATACTCTGCTTTCAATTCTACCAGTTTCTGCTCATTACTATTATACTCTGGAAACCCTTTCTCATGTGAAAAAATATAAAACGGAATCAGCATCAACAGACCTTTTTCAAAAATATCATCCAGTGAATAGGTCTGCACTTTCATAATCGGCACATCATACTGAACTGTTCCTCCCGGTGTGACAATCACGTATTTCATTTTGTCCGGCGTCTTTTTGTAAGTCCGTAAATACAGAACTGCCGTATTGGGAAATGTCACAGTCAGCGTTTCCTCTGTAACCTCGCCCTCGTCAAGAGCTATCTGTGCGTCATATTCAAAAAGCCTTATCGTGATTTTCCCATCTGGCAGGCTGCTTTCACACTCAACATGGTATTTCTTTGGTATCTTCCCGAAAACCGTAAAATTTGTGTCCGTAATCCGTTCCTTGTCCGCTTCGTCCTGCTGGTCTAAAAAATGTTCATTGGGAAAAAATCGTATTTCTTCATCCCCTGTATATGTTTCACCGAAAATTTCATTGATTACGGGGATAATCAGCTTACGGCAGTCATTCAGGATTGTCCGGAATGCTCCGTCATATATATTTGCCATATCTTATTTCCTTCCTTTTTGTGCCTTTATCATATCATTTTTGTATCTTAAATTCAAGAATTTCACAGCATTTCACGTGGTTTATGAACTGTTCACGTTACATGTCACACCCCGACCAGACACCATGCTGATTGGTCGGGAGGATGCACATAAAAGCTGGGATTCAGGCCGCCCATTGCCGAAGGCAATTTTAAATGGCGGCCTGAGTTACAGGGCACGCCTGGTCAAGGTGTGACCTGTAACGTGCAAGTTATACGGTTCAGCGGTTACAGGAAATCAGGTTGACAATAGATACTTCTTGTGACATGATAAAGAAAAGGGACAGCATTTATGATTTAGGCATGATAGCAGGAAGGTGATCCGGTATGTCCGCAGAATTAAAAATCAAACTGCCTGTTGGCATCGAAAGTTTTGAAGAGATCCGTACAGAAGGCTTTTATTATATCGATAAGACAAATTTGATCAGGGATTTGTTGGAAGGATGGGGAAAAGTGAACCTTTTTACACGTCCAAGGCGGTTTGGAAAGTCTTTGAATATGAGTATGCTGAAAAGTTTTTTTGAAACAGGCGCAAAAAAAGAACTGTTTGACGGCCTTGCAATTTCAGGGGAACATGCGCTGTGCGAAAGGTATATGGGAAAATTTCCAGTGATTTCCGTCACATTTAAGGGCATTGAAGGAGCGGATTTTCAGACTGCAAAAGGAATGCTGCGCTATGAATTGAAAAGGGAAGCCGAACGGTATCAGCTTCTGGCAGACAGCGACAGATTAACGGAGACAGACAAGCGCAATTATTTTGAACTGCTGAGGATGGAAACACAGGAAACGGTGATGGTGTCGCTGGCTTTATTATCCAGGCTTCTGTACAAACATTTTGGTAAAAAAACCTTGATTCTGATTGACGAGTATGATGTTCCTCTGGCAAAGGCACAGCAGAGCGGATATTATGAAGAAATGGCATCGCTGATCCGCAGTATCTTTGAGCAGGCTCTGAAAACCAATGACAGTCTCTATTTTGCGGTACTTACCGGCTGTCTGCGCATGTCAAAGGAGAGTATTTTTACAGGGCTGAACAATCCGAAGATATTTTCTATAGCAGATGTAAGGTGCGATGAATATTTTGGATTTACGGATCATGAGGTCCGGCGCCTGCTTGACCACTATGGATTCCCGGAACAGTATGGCACGGTAAAGGATTGGTATGACGGGTATCATTTCGGCAATTCGGATGTATATTGCCCGTGGGACGTAATCTGTTATGTGGATGACCTGTGCCAGAATCCGGAAGCATGTCCGCAGGAATACTGGATGAACACAAGCGGAAATGATATCATCCATACATTTCTTTCGAAGGCAAAGCCTGCTACGGTGAAGCGGCAGATTGAGCGGCTGATGGATGGGGAAGCTGTAACAATGACCATCCAGGATAAACTGACCTATAAAGAAATGTATGACTCGATTGAAAATATGTGGAGTGTGCTGTTTATGACCGGATATCTGACACAGCGCGGAAAAGCCCAGGGTAGAAAGCGGCAGCTCATAATTCCAAATACAGAAATCAGAAATATATTTTCAGAACAGATTTTAGAACAGTTTTTTGAAAATGAGAGGCAGGATGGAAGAGAAGAACTATACAGCGCTGCTTCAGGCAAAGGGATGTAAGCCTGTTTTGAAATATGGGATTGCATGTCATAAGAAAAAATGCAGAGTCGTTATGCAGGAGCTTCTGTAGCATCTGCCTGCCGCTCAGGTTTAGATCCTGCTTGGAATCCCTCTGCGGTACGAGGAATTTCTGTCCCGCATATCCGGCGGTTCAGAGTAAAATGAACGTAACAAATTTCAATTCGTTTCAGCCGTTTTTACGCGGCAGAAAGGAGTCGCTATGGAAGCGGAACGTCTATTGTATATGTTTGCTATGATCCTTCCCGTATTTGGCCTGGCGCGGCTGGTCTGGGAAAGGAAGCTGGAGGTTTCAAGAAAAGCGGTTACCGGTACGAACGCTTTTTCCTCTACAGTGCTGGGAGGCATTGTGGGGACAGGCGCATTGTGGAAGCTGACAGGCAGTTATATCTATGCGGCCATCTATGCGGCGATTATCGTTGTATGCTACGGGGTCATTTGCGTGGTTGTGAAAAAGAAGGAATATCCGGAGGAAGAACGGTTTACGAAAGAAGAGTAATCTTGGGAAATATGGAATCCGATTAGGGAAAAAGACGAAGGCTGGTCAGAGGATGACCAGCCTCATTGCCAGATAAACTACGTTTCTTTATAATGGCCTCGACAATGTGCAATATAAATTCGTTCGTCTTCCATATGGTACACAAGGCGGTCTTTATCATTGATATGACGGCTGTATTCCCCTTGCAAATCGCCTGTCAGAGGTTCTGGTTTTCCAATTCCATTCATACAGCCATTTCGTTCAATATCCTTGATAAGCTGATTGATACGTTTTATTGTTTTTTTATCTTGTGTCTGCCAGTAGAGGTAATCATCCCAGGCATCATCAGACCATATTTTTTCACTCATCGTCCACCTCGATCAGTTCATGGGATTTCCCTTTTCCGGCTTTCAGTTCCTGTACAGATTTTTTTACATAAGCGATGTTTGCTTCAGAAAAAAAAGGATCAGGTGACTGTGTAATTTCAAAGGGAATCCGATTTTCACGTAAGACTGCTTTCACAAAAAGGTTAATAGCAGTGGAGGTATTTAAACCGACATTGGAACAAAATGTGTCAAAGCTGGTTTTATCATTTTCATCTACTCGTGCGGTTAAAGTTGCCAGTGCCATAGATACATCTCCTTTCACTCTTTATATGTCCATTATATTACTATTGTGTGCTTAAAGCAAGCGTTTGTAATACGGAAATTTTTTGATTATAGTTATAGTTATAATTCACGGCTTAACTGGACGCGATTAGTAATGAATCAGATACTAAAAGGGAATGTTTACGAAACTGGAATCTCAATCTGCGTAATATAATCCTCCATCCTCTCGATCACATTTTCATTGATCCCCATTTCATAGGAAAAGCCCCACAGCGTCAGGTTCTGCGCTTCGGCAAAATCCAGGATTTCCCGATATTTGCGGGGAATCTCTTTCCATGGCCCCTTGTGAAAAGCCTGGATATACCTGCCGGCGGGCTGTATATGGAATGCGCTTTCCCGGGGGCGGGGTTCTGCGGATTCTTCCGTAAAAACCGATGCCGTGGGATCGGGAATTTCAATGAAGAGGCGGGTATAGTCCTCAAAATGCCCCCCGTAAATGCTTTCCACCGGAAGCATGGTTCCGTAGGAGGCGTCGTGCAGGCGGCGGAGCTGGCATTTCTTCGTCTCAGCGGTGATCATTTCTACCTCTTTTTCAAAAGAAGTCTCCCCGGTGATCTCAACGGTCACTAAGGCTCGTTCTTCTTTTTCCACAATACGGATCTGGGACAGGTCCATAGTCAGCAGGGTCTCCATATGTTCATGATAGCTGCATAAGGTTTTCCGGAGCGACCTCAGATGTTCGATACTCTGATCCAGGGCCGTTATTTTTTCTTCCAACAGGATTTTCAGGCTGGCGGCGGAACGGTTTTTCATAAAATCCTGAATCTCGCTGACAGATACGTTCAGCTCCCGAAGCAGGAGAATGGTCTCTAAGACGGCGCTTTGTCGATAGCTGTAACAGCGGTATCCATTTTCCGGGTTGACGGCCGCCGGCCGGAACAGCCCGATCTCGTCATACCACATCAGTGTTTTCTTATTGATTCCGTGCATGGCCGCAAACTGGCCGATAGTGAGCAATTTCTCGTTTTGAATCATTTTTTAAAAATCTCCTTGACCATACAGTTACTGTACGGTCTATGATACTATATACAGATTATAAAAGCAAGGAGAAAAAAACACAATGGAAAATCAAACCTTATACGAAAAACCGGTTACATGGAAGCATATTCTGAAATTTGCCGTCCCCACCATAGCCATGACGGTATTTATGTCCTTCTACACCATGGTTGACGGCCTGTTTGTGTCCAACCTGATCGGTACAAACGCGCTCTCTGCGATCAACCTGACGGCGCCGGTCATCCAGGTTGTGACCGCTGTTTCCACCATGCTAGCCACCGGAGGCAGCGCGGTGATCATGAAAAAAATGGGAGAGCAGAAGGTCTCGGAGGCAAGGGAGGACTTTACCTTTTTAATCCTGGTCAACGCTGCGGTGGGATTTGTGATGTGCGCTCTGGGCTATCTGGCGATGGGGCCGGTTTTCGCGGGGATGAATCTGTCTGCGGAGGTGGCCGGATACTGTGTGGAATACTTGAGCCGGTATCTGCTGTTTACGGTTCCGATCCTGCTGATGAACAACTTTACACTCTACATGATCGCCAGCGAAAAGGCAACGCTTTCCCTGGTATGCTCCGTGACGGGGGGCGTTTTGAACATGGTGCTGGACTATGTATTTATAGGGATGCTGGATATGGGGATCGGAGGCGCGGCCGTGGCGACAGGGATGGGATACTCTGTGACAGCAGTTGTGGGACTGGTCGTGTTCAGCCGGAAAACAAGCCTTCTCCATTTCCGCAAACCAGTGCCGCGCGTCAAGGTGCTTGTAAACGCGGCGTCAAACGGATGCTCGGAGATGGCCACAGCACTTGTTACCGGGATCATCACGATGATGTTCAACTGGACGATGCTGAGATATGTGGGGGAAAACGGCGTGGCGGCGGTGACGATCATCATGTATGTACTGATGTTTGTCAGTTCCCTGTATACCGGATATTCCTACGGGGTGGCGCCCATGATCAGCTATTATCACGGGGAAGAAAACCACGGAAAACTGAAAACGTTGATCAGGATCAGCCTGAAAGTGATCGCCTGCATTTCCGTCCTGTCACTGGTTGCATCCTTTGCACTGACAAAACCGCTGGTATCCGTGTTCGCAAGGCCGGATAATCCGGTCTATGACCTGGCCGTGACCGGAAACCGGATCTGTACCATAGCGCTTATATTTATCGGATTTAATATTTTTGCAAGCGGGATGTTCACCGCACTGTCCAACGGAGTGGTGTCGGCGGTCCTGGCATTTTCCCGATCCTTTGTATTTATGCTGATCACCATGCTGGTGCTTCCGCTGTTTCTGGGGGTCAGCGGAATCTGGCTGGCCACGCCTGCGGCGGAGCTGATGGCGCTGGTGCTGTCGGCGGGGATGTTCTGGAAGCATAGGAAAACGTATGGCTACCTTTGAACGATCTCAGCGTTTTCCATAGTAAGCAGATGCAGCTTTTTCTCAATCCCGCCGGCGTAGCCTGTCAGGCTTCCGTCTGTTCCCACCACCCGGTGGCAGGGAATGATCAGTGAAATGGGGTTGTGCCCCACCGCGCCTCCCACCGCCTGGGCAGACATATGAGGAAGCCCCATCTGCTTTGCGACGCGGTCCGCAATCCCGCCGTATGTCAGAGTCTGCCCGAATGGAATCGTAAGCAATAGTTCCCATACGGCTTTGCGGAAAGGCGTTGTTTCCATTTTCAGCGGCGGCGTGAAATCCGGAGCCTTGCCGCTGAAATAGATGTCAAGCCATTTCCTGGTTTCTTCAAACACAGGGAGGGGTTGTTCCTCATATTCTTTTGGCAGCGTACTGCCGAAATACTTCTGGCCGTCAAACCATAGTCCTGTGAGTTCGTTTCCGCTGCCGGAAATCGTAATACCGCCCAGGGGCGAATGATAATGATAAACAGATGTCATGATATGATACCTCAAAATATATGTTATTTGCTTTGTTCACTTGTTATTTGGTTCATACTGCAATAGTATCATATATCTTGTGCGAGTTCTATCTGTTTTTCATTGGATATGATCGGAAGGCAAGGTATTGTTGCAGCCTTAAACTGGTAGATATAATATTTGAGCCGGTTTTTTGTTTACTTATGAAAATGTTAAAAGTGAAAAAATCGTTTAAAATAAAAAAAGTAGGATAAAAATAGATTTGTGGCATTGACAAAAGTGAAAAAAATACATATGGTATAAATATCAAGTATAGGAGGCGCTATAAATTGCTTATTCGATTTAATGTAAAAAACTTCTTGTCATTTTCAGAAAGAGAGGATGGAAAATCAGAAGAGTTTTCTATGATTACTGGAAAAGTAAGGAGCAAAAAGGAACATGTATATGAGGATGGAAAGATTAAGCTTCTAAAATTTGCTGCAGTTTATGGAGCAAATGCCGCTGGTAAATCTAACCTGGTAAAGGCACTGGATTTTATGCAAAGAATCGTAGTATCAGGTTTACCAAAAGGACACACCGATCATTACTGTAAAGTTACTGAGGAAAGTAAAGAGAAGGAAAGCTATTTTGAATTAGAAATTTTATTAAATAATAAATACTATGCTTATGGGTTTGAGGTGATTTTAAACCAAAGCCGATTTATATCAGAATGGTTAGTGGAGCTAACATCGGATAATAGGGAAAAATTAATTTTCAGCCGTGATATCAACGAAGGGACTTATGAACTTGGCGGAGAAGTAAAGGCAAAAGGATTAATAGAAAAATTGAATGTTTATGCAGAGGATATACAGGAGGATGGCAGTGCATTATTTTTATCAGTTATGAATCAAAATAAGAAGACTTTGTATCAACAGTTTAAGCAGGCTGCCATATTTCAGGATGTATATATGTGGATAAAAAATAATTTGGATATTAATTATCCAAACAGACCTATTTCCGATTACTCCTACATGGCGGAAACAGAAAATGTAGAAAAAATCTGTAGAATTATAGCAGCGTTCGGGACAGGGATTACAGATTTTCAGATGGTGGAAGTTCCTGTTGAGAAGGTATTAGGACATTTACCAAAGAAGATTCAAGAGGACTTGCTTGCGGATATTGAAAAGAAAATGGTGGAGATGAAGGAGGATATGGATTTAGGTGGATTTGGATTTGTAATGCGAAGTTACAGAAATTTTTTCATGATCAACATTGATAAGGAAGAAAACATTATTTGCAAAACAATTAAATTTTCGCATGAAAAAAAGAATGTTTTGTTTGAATTGTCAGAGGAATCGGATGGTACTGTAAGACTTTTAGATTTATTAGAAGTGCTGTTATCAGGTAAAAGCAAAACGTATATCATTGATGAACTGGATCGATGTCTGCATCCCAGTCTGACATATAAATTTGTCGAAACATTTTTAGAACTGGCATCCGAGAAAAATATTCAATTAATTGTAACAACTCATGAATCACGCTTATTAGATTTTGATTTGCTGCGCCGTGATGAAATTTGGTTTGTAAATAAAAGGAAATCCGGAGAAACCGATATTTATTCTTTAGAGGAATACAATGCCAGATTTGATCAGAAAATTGATAAAGCTTATTTGGAAGGACGTTATGGGGGGGTTCCGGTTTTCAATACTATATTCCCGATTCGAGAGGTATAGGGATGAGAGAGAAAAGAACATTTGCAGAGCGGACACAGGTATTCGCGTCGGATAAAACTCTAAGAAAGTATTTCCTCGTATACGAAGGTTCTGAAACAGAAGCGATCTATTTTGATGCAGTTAGTTCCCTGCGTGAAAAAATTGAGATAAACCCGTTGATTGAGATTATTCCAATTATTAGAAGCTATAGTGAAGACGGATGGAGTAATCCAAAAAAAATATTGGATCGGGTTATTGAAAACTTGGAAGAAAGCAGAACAAATCATATTTCTTATGAAACATTGCTGAACCGCATTATGGATTACTTTTATGAAATAAAAGTAATAACATCCAGTAGGATACAGGCAAGAAGCATTTGGAAAACAATGTGCAGGATTTGTGAAGAAAAATGTTTGAAAAAGCTTGATACATTTGTGGAAGATATAGAAAAGAGCTGCAATTTAATTTTAAAGGCATTACAGGAAGAATATGATCTACAGCATGTGATTGCAGATATTTCAAATATTATAAAAGAAGGCGGATTCACCTATGCAGAAGGATTTGACAGGATTTGCTTAATTATAGATCGCGACAGAGAAAGCTTTGTTTCTTCATCAAAAAATAATCAGTATCAGTATGTAATTGATAAGTGTGAAGAAATGGAATTTGGGTTATATGTTACAAACCCATGTTTTGAATTTTGGCTGTTGTTACATTTTGATGGAGTATTTGAACTGGATAGAGAAAAACTGTTGAAAAATCCAAAAGTGACAGCAAAAAGAAGGTATGTAGAACAAGAACTTCGAAGACTTTGGCCAGGGTATAAAAAGAGCTCTTATAAGGCAGAGAAATTATTGAAGGACATTGATAAGGCTATAAGTAATGAAAAGGAATTTTGTGAAGATGTTGCAGAGTTAGAAAATTGTGTAGGCAGCAATATAGGAAAGCTGATCACTGATATGCGAGCACAATGAAGGTGCCGTAAAAGAGAACTGGAATACTCGGTAGAGGATGCATCCTATGATGCCTTAAAATAAAACAAGCATAAAAGGTCTGCCGGGAAACCCCGCTGTTTCCCGGCCGCCACAGTTACAAATCAGGCAAGCGCATCTTTTGTACCTCTGCCGGCAAACGGCCACCTATGTGCTGGGGATCATTCCGCTACCGCAAGCACCGCCATATCCTCCCTGCCTGGCAGGGCAATGGTGACTTTGCCGTTGACATGCTCTTTTAGAGTCTCGCGGGTCATGTTCCAGGTATCGATCAGCTCCACACGGTAGGTATGGCTTTCGGGAAGCGTGACCGTATCCTCGGCGCAGGTCCTGGTGTCGTAGAAATACAGGTAACACTCTTCGCCGCAGTGCCCCTGGTACAGGTATTCGGCCGCGATAAAATCATGCAGGTCTTCCGCGCTCATGCGGGAAACCGCTTTTACCACGTTGCGGAATATGGGCTCCGCATGGCTAAAGATCTCTTCCTGCTGCTGGGGCGGCATAGAGGCGACACGGGCAGCGCCTTCGATCTGGATTGGAAGCGCCTCGAGAGGTCCCGGAAGGCTTTCCAGAATTTCCTTTAAAAAACCGATCCGTTCCGGGCTTTCCCCTTTCAGGCGGCCACCCTTTGCCCACCAAAGGATCTCATGCTCCGGGTCCAGGAAGGTCTCGCCGTGGGTACAGTAGGCGCCCACAGCGACCGCTCGCCAGAACCTCCGTGCCATTTCGTGGCCGGAGATGCTTCCCCAGAACATAGGCAGGTTGCCTTCATAACAGCATTCGTCCAGGATAACAGGCTTATGATACGTTTCCCGAAGCTTTGCAAGATTCCAGAACACCTTTGTCTGGATGGAGATGTGGGTAATGTTCTTTCGGGAAGCATCCCACATAGGGAAACAGTTATGGCAGGACAGAAGATGATGCCAGGGATCGTTTGCTGCCACAAATTCTTCGATTTCTTCCCAGTCCTCCAGACTTTTGCTGCTGATATCGTATTCGTTAGCAAGGCTCCACCAGATATTTGGAAATGCGGAAAGTCTTCGGATCACATAGTCCAGGTACACCAGATTGTCCTTTTGCGGGAGTGCGTCAAATCCCCACCGGTCGTAGGGGTGGAAGAGGATCAGGTCTGCTTCGATCCCCATCCTGTCGAGTTCCCGGATCCGATCTTCCAGCGCGTCCCAGAATGCGAGGCAGGGGGAGTGGACATCACAGTTTCCGTCCGCATCCTTTTCAAAAGCGTACCGCTGCGGTTCATTGTGATTGTAATCGTAGCTTTTTGGGAATACACAGAACCGGATTTTGTTAAAGGGCGCTTTGGAGAGGGAGTCCATGGTCTGGCCGATCAGCTCTTCCGTCTGGTGGACCAGGGCGTACACCGTGGTTCCGAAGGGGGAATAGGGGGTGCCGTCCTCATAGGCAAAGTGTTCTCCCCGCGCCTGAACCATGCCGTGGCGGCTGCTGTCCGCGGGCTCTACCAGAAAGGTTCCTTCCCCTTCGACACATCCAGAGACGCGGTACTGGAAGGTGCCCGCCTTTGGGGGGAGAAAACGGACTTTATAAATGCCGTTTCCGGCATAAAAGCCTTTGAGCGTTTGCTGAAAGCCCTCTCCGGTGATGACAGCGGTCACATCCACGTCTGCGCAGCTGCCCTGGGGTTCTGCGCCCCGCAGGGCAAATTCTGCGGTTTCAAATTGTTTCATGATCTTATCCTCCTATGTGATTGTAATGCATACCCGGAAACTCTGCCTGCTTTGCAGGGAAGATCCCGGGTGTGCAGGAACTTCCTCATCGGATATCTGATGTTTTACTAAATTTCTATAATAAATCAAGTGTTTATTACTGAATTAATTCTAAATATCTTCTTATTTTGGCAAAGGGTCCCGCCAGCGGCACAATCTCCCGTTTTTCTCCAAAGTAATCATATGCAAACACAATCGGCGTCCCGTCAGGCTCTTCGAACTTCTGCTCCGGTTCAAATGCCTCCCCCAGTGTTTCCGTGCTGACAAAGGGAATCTCAAATTCCGGGAGATGCTCGTACAGGTTGGTTTCGAGACGGTATTTGCCGTTTTCCTTCTTCAGAGATACCGTGACGTGATGTTCCCTGTCAACCCGGTAATTTTCCTCGCAATCGCAGGGCTGCGCGCCGTTGAAGTACACATTCCCCCCTGTATACACCGGAAGATGGTCATAATAGATATCCTTTCCCCAGTGATCCACCGCAGATTCCGGCGTGAATCTGGAAAAATATTCCTCCGCCGTGGGATAGCCGTCATAAGGCATGGTGCCGCACACGAACTGATACATTGCGGCCATGCCGCTGTTTTCCGCATATGTGGTCAGATCCTGCCGGATCTCCTTCTGTACGAAGATGTTGTTGTAAAACCGGGCATCCCCGTGAAGGATGGTCATAAACCCGGCTACCTCCGTGCGGTGGGGCACATGGTAGGGCGTGTAGCGCGGTGTGGGAAGGCGGCGTCCCCCGTTGTCCGTCCCCTGTCCCACCCAGGTAAAGGAGCCGGTGATCAGGTTGTGGACAAACGCGATCCCCTGGGTGCTGATGCGGGCGGCGCAGTCGGAGAGCAGCAGGTTGTTGTCGATGAGAGTGGGGCCGTGGGACACTTCGATGAAAATGTCCTCCCCAAGGGCAAGTCCGTCCGCAATCTCTGTGCCCTTCGGCGGTACATTGTCGTGGAACAGATTCTGTGTAACACGGGTGCCCTGTGCCTGCCAGTCCAGCCAAAGCCCCCGTGTGCAGTGGTGGAAATGGTTGCGGCGAATGGTCACGTCAATGGCCGCATGCATTTTGATGCCCCCGATCTCGGCTCCGGCAAGGTTCTGCTTGTTGTTGATATGGTGGATATGGTTGTCCTCGATCACAGAGAACACGCCCCCCAGATGCCCCACGATTCCGGTCTGTCCGCAGTCATGGATATTGCAGCGGCGCACAATATGGGAGCCGATCCGTTCCTTCGTCCAGCCTTCCCTCTGAGCCTGGCAGATGGCGTCCCGCTCGGTCTGGGTGCCGTCCTTGTAAAGCCGGGTGGTCCATTTGTTTTCATTTTCCGGCTGCAGATATTTTCCCAGAGAAATGCCGGAGCACTTGGAATGGGAAATCTCGCAGTCCTCGATGATCCAGCCCTTTGACCAGTGAGGACCGACCATGCCCTCCTGATAGGCAGTGGGCGGAGCCCAGGTGGTGGCGGCCTGCTTTACAGCAAATCCGGACAGGGTGATGTATCCCACTCCGGTCTGATCCGGATAAAAGCAATTGCGGCGTACATTGATCTCCACATTCTCCGCATTGGGATCAGCGCCCTGGAAATTAGCATAGATCACGGTGTGATCTCCGTCCTGTTCCGTATACCATTTGTAAATCGTAAAATCCGGATCCCAGGAACTGAGATATTTGGAAGGATGGATCACGCCCTCCAGAGAGGCGGTTTCGTAGAGTGACTTTCCGTTCAGGTAGACCTCCCCGGTATGGGCCGGAGTGACCGCATTGTACCAGTCTCCGCAGATCACGGTTGTGTAGGGATTGTAGTTTCCGAACAGGCCGTTCGGAATCCGTGCCGTCCATACATTTCCTTCATATCGGGTCCAGTGCTTAACAGGCTCCGCACCGGTGATGACCGCCCCCAAAGGAATCTCGCTGCGGTATACGATCCGATGATTTTCGTCGGTGCCGCCGCGGAATGGATTCACATATTCGCGGTAGATTCCGGGAGCAACGATCACTTCATCTCCCGGGCGTGCGATTTTGGCAGCTTGGCTGATCGTGGGGAAAGGGTTTTCCTTTGTGCCGCTTCCTCGATGGGAAGCATTTGCAGATACATAATAAATCATAGATGACAACCTCCTGTCTTTGGTTTATAATATATCATGATACTGCAAGGAACGATGGTTTTAAATAAAGATACAGACAAAAAATATAAAGATTCTGCCAGAAAAGCTGTCAGACTTTAAAATCTACTTTATGGCATTTTTTAAGGAAGGATCAGACGGCAAAAGAGAGAAAGACTCTGCCACCAAAAACGCATACTGCAGAATCTGAGAGAGGAACAATGGAAGAGATGTCAAAATTTCAGATTGACAAAACAAAAAAAGAAAGGATCATCTACCAGAACCAGCTGCTGCACTATGGACTGTACATGCCGGAACCGGAAAAATGCTACTGGACGGACATTCCGTGGCACTGGCATGATGAGTTTGAATTTGGCTATATCGTGGGCGGCTCGATCCTGTATAAGACGAATCATCATGAGTACACCCTCCGCAGAGGAGACGGCATCTTTATCAATTCCGGTACGCTGCATTCACTGCATCGGCAGGAGGCGGCGGAAGAGATGGCGCTGTGTTCCCAGTTTTTTGACCGCTCTTTCCTGGCAGGCAGTTCCGGCAGCATATACGACCTGAAATACATGATGCCCGTGCAGGAACGAAAGCGATTGGATGCCAGGCCCCTGTATCAGGGAAATCCATCGGATGCGGTATTTTTGGAGAGACTGCGGGAGGGCATCCGGCCCAGTCAGGAAAAGGCACCTTTTTTCGAATTGCGTGTCAGAAGCCTTTTTTCCGAACTTTGGGAGACGGTGTATTCCTGGGCAATGGAAGGCAGAGAAGAAGACAGTGCATTTGATTCGGAAGAGGATGAAAGGATCAAGAAAATGCTTTCCATGATCCGGGAGAATTACAGTGAAAAGATAACCGCGTCCATGCTGGCAGACGCGGTGCATATCAGCGAGCGGGAATGCTACCGTGTCTTTCGGAAAATACTGGGTATCACGCCCGGGGAATTTCTGGTCTCAATACGGCTGCAGAAGGCCCAGGAGCTTTTGTGGAACACAGACCAGAGTATCCTGGAGATCGCCCTGGAGACCGGGTTTGGGACCGGCAGCTATTTCTGTAAGATTTTCAAAGAAAATCATCATATCACGCCGAACCAGTACCGCCGGCTGAAAAGAAAATAAGAAACTGCCCCGGCGTTCATTTCCTCCGGGCCTGTACAATCCGCCTGGCCTTTTCGCTATCGTCCTTATGGACATAGAAGATATATTCATACATCAGACCAGGATTTTCGCCAAAGCTTCCCGTACGGGCCCTGGAGCCTGCATCCGCAGGAGACGGGCTCTTTCGGTTGATCACCTTTACGGAATAGTCAATTCCGTTTTGCGCCAGTAAGCTGCGGATCTCGCTCTGCTCCTGCATAGAATAGGTGATATAGGCTTCTCTACGGTTGAAAAGGGTAATCATGGTTTTCCTCCTTATCTCTTTGCGGCTTCATGCATCGTTTCATTCCAGTATAGACGGATTGGCAGAGTCTGTCAAATCCTTGCGAAGGGAGCCGGCGTTTTTATCCTGTTTGTCTTGTGATGGAACTCCGGATAAGATATAGTAAAAACAAAAACGGATAAAGTAAGGAGATTTCCCATGGCAAAACAAAAGAAGACCCCCGCGATTCAAATCCGAACCGGCGATGCCGAAATCATCTGCCGGGATTTTGAAGCGTTCTGCAAGTATCTCGTTGAACATAAGGCAAAGCTTTCTAAAACCACTGCGCATATCGGAAAAAAAGATTGCTTTGAACTGAACAGGCTTTTCCATCGAAAAGAAGAATATGAAAAAGCAACCCGGTTTCAGAAGCATTATCCTGTGATTCACTTTTTTTACTACGTTGCCTTAAAGATATGTTAGCGAATGCTTTTGTTGACAATGCAAAGGTCATGGCAAAAGGACAGGTTACAATTCCGAAAGATGTCCGTGAAGTGCTTGGCGTGGCAAGCGGAGACCGTATTTCTTTTATTGTGGAGGGTGGCACTGTCCGTATCGTTAATTCGGCTGTCTATGCCATGCAGATGCTCCAGGGGGAAATGGCAGGCGAAGCAGAGCGGGCCGGTCTCACATCTGACGATGATGTTATGGCGCTTGTAAAAGAATCGAGAAATGAGGATGAAAACGCATGAGGGTTCTGATTGATACGAACGTCCTCGTATGGCATGGCCGGAAACTGTAACAGCTTCCGACCCTGTCTTTTTACACCTGCCGCCTCCCAACGCATTTCTTACAGTGGATAAGTCCATCAGAAATCAATTCACCTGGGCCATGGGCTGGAACAGATCCTCCGCGCTCTGGTGCTTCTTCCGGTATTCCTGGGGCGACATCTGGTATTCCGAACGGAAGATCCGCGAAAAATGATCTGCCGAATTGTAGCCCACGCACTCTGCGATCTCGCTGATCTTCATTTTCGTATTGATCAAAAACGAAGTGGCATCGGCCATCCTGAGCTGCTTGATCAGCGCCGTAAAGCCGCAGCCGGTATTCTGCTTGATCAGCGTACTCAGATGGGGCTCACTGTAGTGGAAAAATTCTGCCAGCGACGCCAGCGTCAGCGTCTGGTAATTGTGCTGGATGTACTGTAGGATCAGAGAAAAATCCGTTCCAAGTTGGTAATTGTAGAACTGCACCGTTTTACTGTAATCCCGCAGCAAATGTGAAAAAAACAGGTGAATCCAGTTGATTGCGTTGCTGTTGCTGAACGTATCCTGTTTGTAGCACTCGGCCATGGCGTTTCGGACGATGATCTTCAGCCAGTGGATATCGTCGGAGTAAAACAGCAGGTAGTTGGAGTGGGCGTCCCCCTGCAGGATCGTGCGGAAAAAGTGGGAGAGCAGGTTTTTCTGCGACATCAGGGAGAAAAAAGTCGTGTTAAACGTACTCTTCCGGATCATGATCGTGAATACAACGGATTCGTCGTCATTGATGATCACGTCATGCTTAGAGGAGGGCGCAATGATACACAGCTCTCCGGCCTTTAAAACTCTCTGCTCATTTTCAAATGCCAGATCGCATTCCCCGGAGGCGACGAAGTTGATCTCAAAATAATTGTGCGTATGTTTGTACGGCCGAGTATAACGGGGATGCCGGATGATGTAGACGTCCCGTGCCAGAGGGATGATATCATGCTCCGGAACATCGGAGGAGACGGACTGGCATGGAGTCAGCGCAAGGACAAAGGAATTGACAGCCTTGTCAAATTCCTCATCCGTCAAATCTCCGAACATTTTATTCACGGGAAGCTCAGGGGGAGGAGTCTGGGACATCATCCCCTTGCGGAACAGATAGTCCGTCATCTCCGGAAACTGCATCCGGCTTCCCGTTCGTTTAAAGTAGTCTTGCAGGTGATACTGAAATTCACCGTAGGTTATATAGTATGGCATAATACCTCCCAGTTGTGTATAAGCAGAAAAAATGTGCTGCCAGTATATTTCCATTATAGCAGATGGCATCTCTTTTGCAAGGAAAAATCATTTTGCGGCTACAGAGCGCCGCCGAACCAGCTCCGTACCGAGCCGGATTTTTTCCATCGGCGCTCCCGGCTGCTCCAGCCGCGTCATGAGGCGGGAAACGGCAGCCTCCCCCATGGACTGCTTGGGTACCCGGATGGTGGTAAGGGACGGCTCGATGACGGTGCAGAAAGGAATATCGTCAAACCCGACCACCGCCACATCATCCGGAATCCGGTACCCCATCTTTTTAAAGGCTTTCATGGCGCCTAAGGCGATCCAGTCGTTGTCCGCAAAGTAGGCTGAAGCGGTGGGCGTCCCGGCCTTCAAAAGCTCCAGCATATCGCTGTAAGCGCCATCCATGGACGGGGGCAGCCGGTGGACGATGGAGCCGGAGGTGGACAGGCCGTGGGTGCGGAGCGCCTTGTAAAAACCGTCCTGCCGTTCGTTAAAGTTGCTGATCGGATAGAAGGAATGCAGGTAACCGGGCTGGCAGCGGGTACGTTTGATCAGGTGGCTGACCGCCTGGAACGCCCCCAGGACATTGTCCATCAGCACACAGTCGCAGGCAATCCCTTCCATGGATGTATCCAAAAAGATCACCGGAAAAGGCAGATGGGAAAAATGGGCATAATCCTCCGGCATCATCTCAGTACCAAGCAGGATCATGCCCACACAGTCAGAGAACTGGATCTCCTCGATCTCCCGTTCCAGCTCCGAGTCCTCATACAGATAAGTCACCTTCATCCGAAATTCCGCTTTTTTGCAGCCGGAGGCAATCCCCTCCGAAACCTGGGAAAAGAACGGCGTGTCCCCCACCACGGCGCCGTGCTTTTTATAAATACAGAAATAGACCGTTCCGGAGGCCTTCTTTTTCTCCGAGATCCTTGTAAAATCATAGCCGTACTTTTCTGCGGCATCCAGCACCCGTTTGCGGGTCTCTGTGCTGACCCCGTGCCGGCCGTTTAAGGCAATGCTGACAGCGGCCGGCGATAAATTCAGTTTTTCTGCGAGTTCTTTTGCGGTAATCTTCATCTAAAATCTCCTTCATAATTCAGCGACAGGTTTTCCTTACTTTTGTTTCGATTCACAGCCAGATAAAAACTGCCAATCCGCTTTTTACAAGCTGCGTTTGACGAATCTGACTGCCGTTTTTTATCCGACTGTGAATTGTAACGTGTTTTTACAATCAGTATGCATGATTTACCTGAGAAATGCAATAGAAGTACATGAAATTTAGTGATAATTTAGTTAAAAATACTAAATTATCGGATGCAATTTAGAAAATAATGGATTATGATTACTTTAGATTCAAGAAGGCATTGGTTACATATTAACGGAGGAACAGAAAATGACAAGGATTAAAATCGGCTACGCACCAACAAGAAGAAGCATTTTCAGCGCGCCCGACGCGGTAAAATACCGGGGGCTGACGGCGCAGCGCCTGAAGGAGCTGAACATTGATTTTGTGGACATTACGGATATCAACGAAGAGGGTCTGCTCTACGATGACGGGGACCGCATCAAAATTGCGGAAAAATTCAAGCGGGAAAACATCGACGGGCTTTTCCTTCCCCACTGCAATTTCGGAACCGAATTTGAATGCGCCCGCCTTGCGAAGGACTTAAACGTACCGGTCCTTTTGTGGGGGCCTCTGGACGAGCGTCCGGAAGCGGACGGTACCAGGCTTCGGGATACCCAGTGCGGCCTGTTCGCGACAGGAAAGGTACTGCGGAGATTCAACATCCCCTTTACATACATGACCAACTGCCGCCTGGAAGACCCGGTATTTGAGCGGGGCCTGCGGGATTTCCTGGCGGTGTGCAATGTGGTGAAAACCTTCCGGAACATCCGCATTTTACAGATTTCCACAAGGCCCTATGAATTTTGGTCCACCATGTGCAACGAAGGAGAGCTTCTGGAGAAATTCAACATCCAGCTTACCCCCATCCCCATGCCGGAGCTGACCGATGAGATGAAGAAGGCAAAGGAAGAGGGCAGGGAAGTAGCGGAAGTGATCCAGTACTGCCGGGACCACATGGAGATCTGCGTCAAGGACGAGGAACTGGAAAACGTAGCGGCCCTCAAAGTGGCAATGAAGCGCCTGGTAAACAAATACGGCTGCCAGGCAGCGGCCATCCAGTGCTGGAACCAGCTACAGTCCGAGATCGGCATTATGCCCTGTGCGGCAAATGCGCTGATGAACGAGGAAGGGATTCCGGTAGTCTGCGAGACCGACATCCACGGAGCCGTCACCGCTCTGATCACCGAAGCTGCCAGCCTGGGAGAGAAGAGAAGCTTCTTTGCGGACTGGACCATCCGCCATCCGGATGCGGCAAACGGGGAACTGCTGCAGCACTGCGGCCCATGGCCCATTTCGGTGGCAAAGGAAACACCGAAGATCACCTATCCTTTGGCATTTGATCATCCCGGCAGCATCACCGCAGAGGCACACCACGGCAAGGTGAGCCTGGTGAGATTTGACGGAGACCACGGCGAGTATTCCCTGCTCCTTGGAAACGCAAAGGGAATCGAAGGTCCGAAGGGCATGGGCACCTACCTCTGGGTAGAGGTGGACAACATCAAGCGCCTGGAGGCGAAGATTGTGGAAGGCCCGTACATTCACCACTGCGTCGGCATTCATGAAAATGTAGTGCCGGTATTATACGAAGCATGTAAATATATCGGAGTCACGCCGGATCTGTACGATCCGATCGAGGAAGACGTAAAAGCATACCTGAGAGGGGAGGACGTTGTATTATGAGCAATCTGAAAGCATTGGCTTATGAAATGCGGGAACGCACCATTGATATTATCGTAGAAGGGAAAACCGGACACATCGGCGGCGACATGAGCGTCATGGAGATCCTGACAGAGCTGTATTTTGACCAGATGAATATCAGTCCGGAAAATATGGACGATCCAGACCGGGATAAATTTGTCATGAGTAAAGGCCATTCCATGGAAGCCTACTATGCGGTGCTGGCGGAAAAAGGATTTTTCCCGATTGAGGAAGTGATCGAAAAATTCAGCAAATTCGGCTCCAAATACATCGGCCATCCCAACAACAAGCTGCCGGGTATTGAGATGAACTCCGGTTCTCTGGGACACGGGCTGCCGGTCTGCGTGGGCATGGCGCTGGCGGCAAAGATGAACGGGCAGGGATACCGCACCTATACCGTGATGGGCGACGGGGAGCTGGCGGAAGGCTCCGTATGGGAAGGCGCAATGGCGGCAAGTCATTACAAGCTGGATAATCTGTGTGCGGTGGTAGACCGAAACCGCCTCCAGATCTCCGGAAATACTGAGGATGTGATGGCTCACGACGACCTTCACGAACGATTCCGGTCATTCGGCTGGCATGTCATTGACGTGGCGGACGGCAACGACATTTCCCAGCTTAAGGCGGCCTTCGAGGAAGCAAAAGAAACCAAAGGAAAACCTACGGTACTGATCGCCAACACGGTTAAGGGAAAAGGCTCCCCGGTGATGGAACATAAAGCAGGATGGCACCACAAGGTGCCGAATCAGGAGGAACTGGCGCAGATCAGAAAAGATCTGAAGGAGAGAAAGGAGGCGCTGCTCCATGAATAAGATAGCGAACAGACAGGTCATTTGTGACGTATTGGTTGAGGCGGCAAAAGAGGATAAGGATGTGGTGGCGCTCTGCAGCGATTCCAGAGGAAGCGCATCCATGACGAAATTTGCGGACACCTATCCAGAGCAGTTCGTGGAAGTGGGGATTGCGGAGCAGAACCTGGTGAGCATTTCCGCAGGTCTGGCAAAATGCGGGAAAAAGCCTTACGCGTCCTCGCCGGCCAGCTTCTTAAGCACCAGAAGCTATGAGCAGTGCAAGGTGGATGTGGCTTACTCCAACACCAACGTAAAGCTGATCGGGATCAGCGGCGGCGTCAGCTACGGGGCTCTCGGCATGAGTCACCATTCCGCCCAGGATATCGCGGCTATGTGCTCCATTCCCAACATGCGGGTCTATATCCCCAGCGACCGCCTGCAGACAGAGCACTTATTCAAAGCATTGTTAAAGGATGAGAAGCCGGCGTACATCCGGGTCGGCAGAAATCCGGTGGAGGATGTCTACGAAGAAGGAAACGTGCCCTTTGAAATGGATCGGGCAACGGTTCTGAGAGAAGGTACAGATATTGCCATCATAGCCTGCGGGGAAATGGTAAAGCCTGCGGCGGATACGGCAACGCTTCTGGAAGAGAAGGGCATCCATGCCGCAGTCGTGGATATGTACTGTATCAAGCCTCTGGATAAAGCGGCCATCGTAAAGGCTGCGTCCGGGGCAAAGGCAGTGCTCACGGTGGAGGAGCATGCGCCCTTCGGAGGACTGGGCTCCATGGTCAGCCAGGTGGTGGGAAGCGAATGCCCGAGAAAAGTGGTCAACCTTGCCCTGCCCGACGCGCCGGTGATCACCGGAACGTCAAAGGAGGTATTTGACCATTACGGACTGAATGCGGAAGGAATCGCAAAGAAAGCCATGGAATTGCTGTAAAGACGATCATAGATAGCCACATCAGAAGGATGCTGTCCGTAGATTCTGATGTGGCTTCAATCAAAATATGAAGGGATGGCAGGAATCAGCATACTGGCATCCAGATGAAGGATGGGGTGAATGATGTCAGAACAATATATAATCAGTATTGATCAAAGTACCCAGGGAACAAAAGCATTATTATTTGATTCGGCCGGAAACCTGATCCGGAGGGTGGATCAGGCCCATCGGCAGATCATCGATGAGAAGGGCTGGGTGTCCCACGACCCAATGGAGATTTACCAGAATATTATTGCGGTGACCGCCAGGCTGCTGGAGGAGACGCAGATCGACAGGGACAAGGTGGCCGGTGTGGGGATCAGCAACCAGCGGGAAACCTCCCTGGCATGGAACCGGATCACCGGGGAGCCTGTGGGGCTTGCGGTGGTGTGGCAGTGCGCCCGGGCCGCGGATCTCTGCGACCAGGTGGCAGCGGCGGGCCATGGGGAGAAAATCCGCCGAAAGACAGGCATGAACCTGTCCCCCTATTTTCCGGCATCCAAGATCGCCTGGATCTTAAGAAATGTGGAAGGCGCCAGGGAACTCTCAGACGCAGGTAAGCTTTGCCACGGAACCATCGACAGTTGGGTGATCTACAAGCTGACCGGCAAAGCCTCCTATAAAACCGATTTTTCCAATGCGTCCCGGACACAGCTTTTCAACATTTTTGACCTGAAATGGGATGAGGAAATCTGTGAAATATTCGGAATCGATCCGAACAATCTTCCGGAAGTGTGCGACTCCAATTCTAACTTCGGAGAAACGGATTTTGACGGGCTGCTTCCGAATCCGGTTCCGATTCACGGCGTGCTGGGCGACTCCCACGGCGCGCTGTTCGGACAGGGCTGCCTGCGGTCGGGTATGATGAAATCCACCTACGGCACCGGATCGTCCATCATGATGAATATCGGTGAGAATCCTGTGTTAAGCAACCACGGGGTGGTCACCTCCCTGGCATGGAGCATGGACGGCAAAGTCAATTACGTGCTGGAAGGAAACTTAAATTATACAGGAGCTGTGATCACCTGGCTGAAAGACGACCTGAAAATGATTGACAGTCCCCAGGAAACACAGGCCCTGGCAGAGCAGGCGGCGTCAGACGATCCGCTGTATCTGGTTCCGGCATTTTCCGGATTGGGCGCACCCTATTGGGACAGCCGGGCCACCGCCATGTTCACCGGAATGACCAGGACCACCGGCCGGGCGGAGATCGTAAGGGCCGGTCTGGAATGCATTGCCTACCAGATTCAGGATGTGATCGGGGCCATGAGCGAGGATTCCGGGGTGGAGGTCCATGAGCTGCGGGTGGACGGCGGGCCGACCAGAAATACATATCTCATGCAGTTTCAGAGCGACATCGCCGGAATCGACGTACAGGTGCCGGATTCCGATGAACTCTCCGGGATGGGGCCTGCCTATGCGGCCGGGCTGGCGCTTGGCATCTGGGATGAAACCATTTTTGAAAAGCTGGGCCGTACAAAATATACACCGAACATGCAGGAAAAATTGCGGAATAAAAAATACGAGGGATGGAAGTGTGCCGTAAAAAAGGTTCTGTCCTGAGCTGTGATGTAAAGTACTGTATCAAAATCTGTCCTGCTGACTGCTTATAAAGGAATAGATGAAAATCTGTTTCGCAGATTGCTTATAAAGTAATGGATGAAAATCTGTTCTATCGATTATGTATAAAGTATTGTACAAAGAGCTGCTTTGCAGACTGCATATAATGAAAGAGGAAGAAATGATGGAGAAATTAAGGATTTCGGAAAACAGGCGTTATTTTGTCACTGCCGACGGCAAGCCGTTTACATGGATTGCGGACACGGACTGGACGATCCCCCAGAGGCTGAAATGGGACGATGTGGAATATCTGATGAAAAAGAGAAAAAGTCAGGGCTTTACCGTGCTCCAGATCGTGGCGCTGGACCCGGAGCGGGATATGGAGATGCACAGCCCGTCCGGGGAGAAGGCGCTTTTAAACGACGATCCGGACACGCCAAACGAGCGCTATTTTGAATATCTGGACTGGATTCTGGATAAGGCGGAGTCGTACGGCTTCTATGTCCTGCTCCTGCCTGTATGGGGCCAGTTGGTGGTTGGAAGCGACTGGAGCGGCTGTACCTATGAAAAGACGATTACCGAAGAAAACGCATACCGCTACGGCCGGTGGATCGGAAACCGCTACCGGGAGAAAAACCATATCCTCTGGTGTCTTGGAGGAGACCGCCAGCCCATCCATGACGGGGTGGATTATAAAAATGTGTGGAGGCGCCTGGCGGAAGGAATCGCCAAAGGCGTGCTGGATCAGGACTTAAAGTACAACCAGCCTGACGACGCCTGGAAGGATGTTCTGATGACCTACCACGCATGCCATGAGATGCAGACAGGGGAATGCTCCACCATGTCCTACTGGACGGACGAGGAAGCCTGGATTGATTTTATCATGCTGCAGTCCGGCCATGGCCTGACCCCGAAAAATTATGAACTGGTGGAAAAGGAATACAGCCGCAAAAAAGTGATGCCGGTATGGGACGGGGAGCCTGCCTACGAGATGATGCCCACCTCCTGGCCCATCACTCCGGAAACGAAGACGCACGGCTCCTGGATGACAAGAAAGCGGGCCTATTGGTCGCTGTTTTCCGGCGCGTTTGGGTATACCTACGGGCACGCTTCCGTATGGTGCTGTGTTTCCGAGCAGGAGAAAAGCCCCATCAGCAGCCAGACATGGTATGAAGCGCTGCAGTCCGAGGGCTCTGAACAGATCCGGTATCTGCGGCAGTTTTCTGACAGCCTGCAGATCATGACCGCCCGTCCGGCCCGGGAGATACTGCCTCAGATTCAGGGAGAGGATGTGCTGGATCTGCATCTGCAGGCATGTACCTGCCTGGATGAAAGGTTTGCCTGCGTCTATTTTCCAAGCGGGGGCGGAGCCGTCCTGAACCTGGGAAATGTCTGGAATCCGGAAGCGCCCCGGGAGTTTGACGGGGAAGTCTGCCTGTGGTGGTATAATCCGAGGGACGGGAAGTTCTATACCCACGCCGGGCAGAGGGCAGAAGCAGCAGAGACTGCACAGGCGGCCGGAGGGGAAGTCAGCGTATCCGCCCCGGATTCCGGCCCGGAGCATGACTGGGTGCTGATTGCGTCCAGAGAACAGACGGAGGCTCCGGTGAAAGAACAGACCTATTATAATATGGATGAGGAAAAGGCAGTAAAGAAAGTATTTGAGTGGTAAAAAAGAGTGCTGTTAAAGGCTTTACACTCAAAAATCCTTTTGTTATAATGAAACTATCTCATAGACGTATTTTCATCATAACGAAGGAGGGAATTACATGACTGAAAAAGAAATGCTGCAAAAAAATATTGAAGAGTTTTCCAGATTACAAAATTATATGATACTGTCTGAAAAAGATTCAGAAGCGTATAAAGTTATGAAAGATCGGTATATTGAATTAAAAGTAATCTTGACAGCTTGTGGTATTAATTTGACAGAGCTTGATAAGATAAAAGAATAGCTTTCATAATCTACAATTAAAAAAGGCGGGGCAGTCAGGAAATAGCTGATTTTCCACAATATATCGCGGGTCATCAAACATGCGCGGTATGTTGTGTATAAATCCTATTTCCCGGCTGTTCCTTCTTTTTTTGTTCTTCAAACCGCAAACAGCAACAGCCAGGAAAGACGAACGCATCCGGTCATACACTGAAAAAATGTCGGATTCAGAAAAAAATAATACATTGCATTCCACTTTTTGCAGGCGTATGCTGTATATAGAATCAGGACAGAGGGATTCTGAAAAGCATGCTGTGAGAATTGGCTGCATCGGTTAAGGAGGAAGATGAGATGTTGGATTTAAAAGCAAATCCGTTTTTTTTGGATGACAAAAAGGAAAAATGGGTCTACGACACACTGGCGGGGATGAGCACAGAGGAGAAGATCGGGCAGATGTTCTGCCCCGTCGGCGGCAATACGGAGGAAGGGTTCTTAAAGGAATTTCTGGAGGAGTACAAACCCGGTGCGATCATGTACCGGCCCATGCCGGCGGCAGAGATCCAGAAGACACACCGCTTTCTTCAGGAGCATTCCAGAATCCCCATGCTCTTCGGCGCAAACCTGGAATCCGGCGGCAACGGGATCTGCTCGGACGGGACGTATTTTGCAAGGCCCATGGGGGCGGCGGCTACCGATGACCCGGTACAGGCTTACCGCCTGGGGGCGATTGCGGGAAAAGAAGCTATGGCCGTGGGATGCAACTGGGCCTTTGCGCCCATCTGCGACCTGGATCTGAATTTCCGCAATCCCATCACCAACGTGCGGACCTTCGGAAGCGACCAGAAACGGGTCACCACATTTGTCAGGGAACAGCTAAAGGGGCTCAGTGACCAGGGCGTTGCCGCAGCGGTCAAGCATTTTCCGGGGGACGGAGTGGATGAACGGGACCAGCATCTGGTGGCCTCTGTGAACAGCCTGTCGGTGGAAGACTATGACAGAACCTACGGGGCCGTCTGGCAGGAGGTTGTGGATGCGGGGGCACTGTCCGTCATGGTGGGCCATATCCTGCAGCCTGCGTACAGCAAGTACATCAATCCGGAATTGAAGGACGAAGAGATCCTTCCGGCCACCTTGTCAAAAGAAATCCTCCAGGGGCTGCTGCGGGGAAAACTGGGCTTCAACGGCATGATCACGACGGACGCGACGCCGATGGTGGGCTTCAATACCCCCATGAAACGCTCCCAGGCAATCCCGGCCGCACTGGCAGCAGGGTGCGATATGATCCTGTTCAACAAGGACATCCGGGAGGATTACCGGTTTGTGCAGGAAGCCATCGCAGACGGCCGTCTGAGCATGGAACGGGTGGACGAGGCCGTGACCCGGATTCTGGCCATGAAGGCGGCCATGGACCTGCCCGGAAAAAAAGAAACGGGGACCCTTGTGCCCGGGGAAGAGGCGCTGTCCGTTGTTGCCTGCGGGGAGCATCGGGCATGGGCGAGAGAATGTGCGGATAAAAGTGTGACTCTTGTAAAGGATACACAGAACCTGCTCCCGATCTCCCCGGATACATATAAAAGAATCCGCCTTTACCTTCTGGAGGACCGCCTGGACGGCGGCTTCAAGGATGGAGACGGGGCCATTGGACTGGTAAAGGAAAAGTTGGAAAAGGAAGGCTTTGAGGTAACGCTGTTTGACTATTCCAGACCGGATTTTCATGAGATGTTTGAAGGCGGCGTGGAGGATATCCAAAGCAAATTCGACCTGGCGGTCTACGTGGCGTGCCTGGATACGGCCAGCAACCAGTCCGTGAGAAGGATCGACTGGCTGCACCTGATGGCGGCGGACGCACCCTGGTTTTTAAACGAGGTTCCGGCAATGTTCATTTCCATTGCAAACCCATACCATCTGTTGGATGCGCCCATGTTTCGGACGTTTATCAACGGGTACACGCCCACAGAGGAAGTGGTGGATCAGGTGATTGATAAGATCGTGGGAAGGTCCGCGTTTCAGGGAGTGAATCCGGTGGATCCGTTCTGCGGGGTATGGGGAGCGGAGTTTTGAGGAAGTGCAGATGCATGACCATAAATAGTAATGGATTGGCCTAAAGAACGATCCAGCGTTGACGCTTAAATAATTTTCACAATTAAAAATAATTCCAAAGATCTTCTTTGGCAAGGGAATCAGTCAGAGTTAACCTCTGGCTTTTTCTATGTAAAGAGCTATGCTCTTACATACCAATCTTATTTAGTTTTTATCTACGCCAAGTATCTTATATAAAGGATTTAGCTGGTTTTTCACTGCGTTCGTAATCTTTTCAATATCTAAACGCTCTATCATACCGTTACTTTGTATTCCTTTGTAATAAACTTTATTGGCCTGTTTGTACAAACGTTGAAGCTTATCATATCCGTTTTTTCCAGATACTTTCGTATTTTTACCCAATCTCAAGAATCCCAAAATTCCTTTTATGTCGTATAAAAACCAATCTTCAATCGACCGCTTTGCTTGTACATGTATAATTTGGGAAGCTCCGTTATCCGTAAGTTCTTTCTTTACTTCATCCCACTTTATCGGTGGCTTAGGAGCAAAATCAAAAACATCTGTATCACTGCAAAGTACGATTGTAAATTCACAGTCATTCACATATTTAGGCTTGATTTCTTTTATAAATTTTCTGAGAGCAATACTTTTAAAGCCACCTACACCTCTGACATTCCTATATTCAATGTTAGTATCGAACCTGCCCGCAGGGTGTAGTTTTCTGGCATTTGCAACTACTTGCTTGTAAAATTCAACCTCTGTATCACCCTCTACAAAAAGTACAAGGCATTTACTCATCGGCGTTACACTCCAAATAATCGCTTATATTACTCTCTGAATCAGCAAGCATCGAGAACAGATAGTCTCCCATACTCATATGAAATCCAGCTGCATCATTCTCCAACTGTTTCTGACCTGACTTCTTAAACGCAAAAAATTCTGCTACACCGGGTTTTCTATTCATACCAACATGAATCCATGAAGGATTCAAATAGCTGATAATATATGGTGAATGACTTGTGATAATTACCTTGCAATCATCTAACAGCTGACTTATAATCTGTATATATGCTTGGAACAATCCGGGATGAACAGAGTTCTCCGGCTCTTCAATCGCTATCAAAGAGACATTGTTGACACTGGATACAATTATCTTGGTCAATATCATAAAGACTCTCTTAGCACCATCTGACATTATTGAAAAGTTAACTGCATTCGACAAGTTTTTATCCTTAACAAATAAAACGTAAATGGAATTTGTAAATATGAATGGTGCATCTTCTGGGAACTGGTCACCCTCTGACGCATTGATTTTAAAGCTCTTTACAATAACATCTTCAATGTCTGGGAACAACTGAAAATAGACATCTTTCAGCAACTCAAACTTATCTGGATTCTGTTTCCTTAAATTGAAGATAATGCGTGGAAGGTTATCAGCATTAATCATCTCGTTTTCAAAACCCTTACGAATGATTGGGTCCGGCTGATAAAAGCTCTTTGCATCCAAATTGTTTTCCATATACATTCTCATGCTATTTAGTTTCTTAATGATTTCTGCATAGTAAAGCTCATCATATGCTCTAAGCTTATTTACAACAAGTTCCGAAATCTCAACCTTAATCTTTGATGAACATCTACCTGTCTCGGAACTCTTATATAATGCAACCTCTTTTGTTCTGTTGATAAGCTGCGTATATTTCTGCCCCTTCTCATCCAGCTTAATTCTCAGATACTCCTGAACAATCTCAGGGACCTCGTCCTCATCACACTGCCAAGCGAACTCATATCCGTACTGTACACGATACTCCTGTCCAGCATCCTCTGTTAGTACCTCTACCTTAAACTTGTAATTTCTCCCCTGCATACCCTGGTTGATCGGAATAAGATTAGAATTTGCCATCATCTCTATCTTATCGTCAATAGATGCCTTTATAAAAGACAACCCAAAATCAATACCAGAAAGTACGTTAGACTTACCAAAATTATTAAGTGCTACCAAAGCTGTAATATTATCAAAAGTTATTTTTACATCTGATAGATTCTTAAAACCATCTATTAACACGGCCTGTATCTTCATAGCGACACACTCCTTCTTCTTTATCATACTCAAATTATACCACCCATTTTTTGAAATGCAATATTATTTTGCGTATTTTATTAAATGTTTATTCATATACGATTCAAAATATTATTTTGTGCTAAATATTTTTGCTTTTGTTTTATGATAAATTCAGTATGATATTCTGCGTAAATCAAACAAAAGGACAGGCGGTTCGGCAGAAAGCTAAAATAAACAGAAAAGTGGCCGGCAGGAGGTGCTCTGCATAGGAATTTTTAAGGCCGGGAAACAAACTGAAAAAAGGTCGGATTCTGAATAAATTACTACATGGATTCTGTCCCCGGCCGCTGTTATCATGAAAAAGTATTGAAGTGCATCTGAAAAAATCGCGAGGAGGAATTTCATGAAAACATCAGGACTGAATCCATACCTTCCATTCTGGGAGACTGTTCCGGACGGTGAACCCCATGTGTTTGGGGATCGGGTCTACATTTACGGAAGCCATGACCGGCTTGGAGGTACCTCATTCTGTGAAGAGGATTATGTGTGCTGGAGCGCGCCGGTTGAGGAGCCGGGTGTGTGGACCTGTGAGGGTGTTATCTATAAAAAAATG
Organism: Lachnospiraceae bacterium; assembly: GCA_910573785.1. GTDB lineage: Bacteria > Bacillota > Clostridia > Lachnospirales > Lachnospiraceae > Schaedlerella. The sequence goes on from CAJSZT010000034.1 coordinate 42,990, forward strand.
CAGGACCCGCTGAACGGCGCACCCTACGGAAAAAAGCTGCCTGAGATCGGAATGCCCCTGGGAACGGAGGAAAATCCGCATCTTTTATATGCGCCGGATGTGGCGCAGGGGCCGGACGGCAGATATTACCTGTACTATGCGCTGGATTTTGTAAACGTGATTTCCGTGGCAGTCTGTGATACACCCGCAGGACAATACGAATTTCTGGATTTTGTGCGCAGGGAGGATGGTACAATTCCAGATGCGGGGCGATGGTTCGATCCGGCCATCCTCTCAGAAGAAAGCGGGAATTATCTTTATTATGGATTTGCGCCGGCCCGGAAATTTCCGGGGATGGAGAATGTGATATTTCCGGGGGCCATGATGGTGAAGCTGGCACAGGACATGCACACCATCATCAGCGAGCCGAAGTGTGTGGCAAATGGTATAGATACGGCAAAGGGGACTTGCTATGAAGCGCATCCGTTTTTTGAAGCGTCCAGCATTCGGAAGCTGGGAAACCGGTATTATTTTGTCTATTCCAGCCTGCAGGGTCATGAACTGTGTTACGGCACGGCTGATACTCCCGAGGGCCCTTTTGTGTACAAAGGGGTGATCGTATCCAACGGAGACCTGGGATATGAGGGAAATACCCTTGCAGTGAATTATACAGGAAATAACCACGGCGGTCTGGAAAGGATTGGGGACCGGCTCTACATTTTCTGGCACAGGCATACCCATGGAACCGCATTTTCCAGACAGGGGTGCGCAGATGAGGTGAAGATCCAGGAAGACGGAACCATTCCCCAGATTGAGATTACAAGCTGCGGACTCCATGACGGCCCGCTGCCTGCGAAAGGGGCGTATGACTCCTGCATCGCCTGCCATCTCACCGAGGCAGACCGGGAACAGGTAGGGCAGGTCGTGATGAGCGGCCCGGGCGAGGCAGTGCCTGAACTGCCGGAGGAAATGCCGTATATCACGGAAGAGGCGGACGAGACGGGAGAGAAGGGGCTGAAACCATATATCCGCAACCTGCGTACCGGGTCGGCGGCAGGCTTTAAATATTTTCAGTTTGAAGGAACGGAATCCCGGATTACCGTGGAGCTGCGGGGCCTTGGATGCCTGGAGGTGCGGGCGGACAGTCCCGATCCACGGGTGGGAACTATGGTTGGGTCGGCAGCGGTGGATTCAAAGAACTGGAAGCATGTAACGACCGGGCTTCAAGTGGAAGCAGGAAAACATGCACTTTATTTTCTTGTAAAAGAGGGAACTGTGGATTTTGCGTCATTTGAGATTGTGTGATTTTGCGCAGATATAGAAATCCAGTGATTTTTTCGCAGAGACGGAAATTGAGAGACTTTTACATAGAGATGGAAATTGAGTGATTTTTTGCAGAGACGGAGATTGAGAGACTTTTATACGGATGTGTGTTGATGCACGAATATAAAATTAAGAAGGAGACAGAACATGAAGGCTTTTATTTTTGATTTGGACGGAGTGATTGTATTTACGGACAAGTTCCACTATCAGGCGTGGAAAAAGATGGCGGACAGGATGGGAATTTATTTTGATGAGGTCATCAATAACCGTCTGCGTGGTGTGAGCCGCGCGGAGAGCCTGGAGATCATTCTGGAAAAATGTGAGGAAGTGCTGACGGAGGAAAAAAAGGCGGAACTGATGGAGGAGAAGAACAACACCTACCGGGAGCTGCTGCATACCATGACTCCCGCAGACGTTTCGGACGAGGTGCGGAATACGCTGGACGCACTGCGGGCTGCGGGCTACAGGCTGGCCATCGGTTCCTCCAGCAAAAATGCGAAATTCATTCTGGAACGGGTAGGGCTTCTGGATGCATTTGACGCAATTTCCGACGGCACCAACATCACCCATTCCAAGCCGGATCCGGAGGTGTTTGTGAAAGCCGGGGAATTTTTGGGGATCGGCGCCGAAGAATGTGTGGTTGTGGAGGACGCGTACGCCGGGATTGATGCGGCCCGGGCGGCAGGGATGAAGTCCGTGGGCATCGGGGACGCATCAGGGTACGGGAAGGCAGATTATAAGATCCAGGCATTCAAAGAACTTCTGGACATTGCAGAAATATAAAATTCGGCAATTGTTTTTCATGAAAGAGCGGACAAGGCCCTCTCTTGCAAATGTCCCCGTTTGATCTCCAGCACCACATCCGCCTGATTTGCTACCACGGCAGAATGTGTCACGACCACCACGCATTTTCCGAACCCATGGGCGCTCTCTTTCAAAATGGCCGTGATCTCCTCGGCAGTATCGGCGTCCAGGTTTCCGGTCGGTTCGTCTGCCAGAATGACCGGGGCATCGGAGGCCAGGGCGCGCGCAATCGCCACCCGCTGCTGCTGTCCGCCGGACAGTTTCAGCACATTACGCTGTGCTTCATCTTTTGTAAGCCCCAGCCGTTCTAATATGGGGGCGGCATCCAGCTTGGCGGTGAGCCGCACATTCTCAAGGGGCGTCATGTAATCAATCAGGTTGTAGCTCTGAAAAATCAGCGAGATATGGTTCCTGCGGTGATGTTCCAGGCCCTTTGCCGTTATGTCCCCGCCGTCAAACAGGACGCTGCCCTGTGTTGGTACATCCAGCCCGCCCAACAGGGACAGCAGCGTAGTCTTGCCAGACCCGGACGGGCCGAGGATGGCGTACATTTTCCCGGTTTCCAGCGACCCGCTGATGTTCTGCAAAACCGCCTTGCCCTTTTCGTAGGCGTAAGAAACATTTTTTAATTCCAGTGTAAACATGATCGTCCCTCCTTCAGCTCATTTTCGACAGGATTTCACGGGGATTCAGCCGCATGACCATGATAGACGATGCGCTGACGGCCACAATGATAATGGCAAGGCCAATCAGGCAGAGCTGCGCAAGGTTATCCAGCCCAACGGACACCTGGATGCCGTCCTCCGTGGGCAGGGGCTTCTGGATAAGGTTATCTGCACCTGCCTCGACCGCAGCGGCGGCAGTTACAAGGTCGTTATTGTCCTCCGGCTCCGTCTGCATACTCCGCTCCAGCAGGTGGTTGCCGATCTGCCCCGCTACGGCGCTGCTGGTGAAATAGGACAGGCCAAAGGCGAGGACGGCGATCAGCAGCACCTCAATTAAATACTGCCCGATGATGGCCGTTTTTTTGATCCCCACGGACAGGAACACGCCGATTTCATGGATGCGGGTCTTTGTCCAAAGGGTCAAAAGCAGGGCCAGAATGATGGCGCTGACAACAATAATCACCACCAGCAGGGTCATGACCAATTCATTCAGCGTAGCCAGCGGAGCGGCGGCGTTTTCGTAGGTTTCATTGTCAATCTCAACGGTAAAGGCTTTCCAGTCGATACCCGGCAGGGCTTTTACATCGGCCACCACCTGCGCCATGTCCTGCGGGTCGGATATGGTGACATGGAGGGCGGAAAAGCCGTAGTTGATTTCTCCGCCGTCAAATTTTTTCGAGGTCTGCAAGTCTACAAACACCCGGTTCTGGATTTTATCGTAGGTAGTGACGGTTTCGCCAAACTGCTCCACCGCGTTCGGGGTAAACAGTCCGACGATCTGTACCTTGATTTCCTGCCCGGTAAAACCCTGATCTTCCACGCTGTAACTGAGGGCGGTAAGATCGTCCCCAATTTTCAGCTCGTTCCGCTCTGCCAAGTCCTGGCTGATGATTGCCGCATGGGTATCATCGGTGGAGATATGCCGCCCCTCTGCCAACGTCAGTGTGCCGGTGGTGAAAAGTTCATCATCCTCCGTGCTGCAGACGCCCAGCACCTTTGTATAGCCCTGATACTTCGCATCTGTTGAAATCGTGCCGGGGAAAAGGGAAAGCCCGTCAAACGGCAAAAGATTGTCCTGCCTTGCACTGCAATACTTTACGCCGGAAAGACCTTTGATTGCCGCAATGTTCTCCGGGGTAAGCTGTACGGTGGAATACATGAGAAAGCTGCTTGATGTCTTGCCGGTTTCCTCGTCCACTTCGTCTTTGACGGGTTCTTTCACTACATAAGGGCTATTGTCCCAATCCACGAAAACGTCAAATTTGCCGCCCAGGCTCTGCCGCAAATCAAATTGTACGGCCTCGGATGCTTTCCAGATAGAAAGCCCCGTCAGGACAAAGGTTGCCATAATCATCAGGATAGTGAACAGGAGAATGGTTTTCCCTCGTTTTCGTGTGACGTATAGAAACGCCCTCTTGAAAATGCTCATGGTTCGATACCTCCATATCGTGATGCTGTTCTTCCGAACGCACCCGCAGAATAACACACCAATGTGGAATGGGTATGAAACGTATATGGAATTTTTCTGGAAATGAAAAACTCCCCGGCCGGGGAGTTTTCCGCATTTATAGCTGAATTGTAAAACACATCCCAGGCGGAGATTTCATAGGCGCAAAGGAATAGGGGATATTCATAGAGGTCAAGAGCGTATCCACGATATAGAGGCCTAGGCCGTTGCCGCCGCTTATCCGGCTTCGGGAGAAGTCTGGACGGTAGAATGGCTCAAACAGACGGTGAATTTCATCGTCAGGGATAGGCCTGCACTCATTTTTTACCATGAGGCTGCGCCCTTCCATGCAGACGGAAACGGCTTTCCCGGCCTCCGTATAGGCGACAGCGTTTGCGAGAACATTTGATACCGCCTTGCTAAACCGACCAGCCGGAAGTTTCGCGGGAAATTGTTCTGGCAAATCAAGTGAGAAGGTGATCTGATGTGCTGCCGCAATCATCTGATACGGCGCACACAGTTCCGCCATCAGTTCCGCTATGTCAATCGGTTTCGCTGGTTCATCGGTGGTGTTCAGCCTGGAGGTTTCCAAAATTTCATGTACCATCCCGGAAAGCTGCTCCACCATTTCTTTACACTCCGGGAGGTAGGCAGCATAATCCTGATACTTCCCAACGCCTAAAATCATATTTTCCAGGGTGGCGTTCAGAGCCGTCACAGGGGTTTTCAGTTCATGGGATGCCGCCCGCAGGAAGTCAACCTTGGCCCGCTCCATATCACGCACAGCGTCCTTTTCCCGCTCTAAATGTTCAATCGTGGATAGTAAATCAGAATATAGATCATTGACGTTTCGCGCCAGCGTACCAATTTCATCCTTTGTATGAATAGGGCAGTTCACCCCATGGTCTAATTTCATCATCTGCTCGGTTGCCGCCGAAATCTTCTTAATAGGGTCAGTAATCGCTTTAGAAAACAGGAGAGAGCAGACAACGGAAATCAGCAAAGAACAGCTCAAAGAGACGGGCAGGGCCTTTTCTACTGCCTCGGTCACAAATTGCTCCTGTCTGATGCTGACAACAACATCATCCGAGGTACTCACCGCAAGCTGCAGCTGTGGGGCAAGGAGATAGATCAGCCCATGTGTGACAGCAACGACAAATAGCATGATACTCATGGTATACAGAAATATTTTTGGAAATAATTTTAATCGTTTCATGGCTGTACCTCGTATCTATAACCGATCCCCTTAACGGTTACGATACAGTCAAGTCGTAGCTTCTTCCGCAGATTTTTGATGTAGGTGTCCACGGTTCGGTCGATGATCGGGTAGTCAGCCCCCCATAGTTCGTCCAGAATCTGCGAACGGGTCAGCACCAGCCCTTTATGTTCCACCAGCAGTCGGAGCAGATCAATTTCCTTGGGCATGATGTCGATTTTCCCGGCGCTGTCGCTGGCGGTGTAGCCGGAGAAATCGACGGTCACATCACCAAAGGCTATAGTTTGGGGTAACGGGGCCTGTCCACTTCGCCGCAAGAGAGCGGTGATCCGCCTCCCCAGCAGTACCATAGAAAAGGGTTTTGTCATATAATCGTCGGCCTGCTCGTCAAAACTCATGACCTGAGTATATTCGTCCTCAATAGCAGTGAGCATCAGAACGGGCGTTGTGCTTGTCCGCCGTATTTCGTGCAGGACGGACAGACCGCTGACATGGGGCAGCATAATGTCCAGCACAACAAGGTCGATGCTGTTCTCACGGAAAAACTGTAACGCATCCCCGCCATCATAGGCCGGGATAACCTTGTGGCCTGCGGGCTTTAGGTATTCACAAATCGCGTCGTTGGTCTTGCGGTCGTCCTCAACAATTAGTAGTGTTGCCATTGTAGCACCTCCTTGGGGACAGTGTAGCATGGGAATGTGGAATGGGTATGAAATTTTCTCCATTTTCCCGAAAGCCTTGGAGGAGAGATTTAGATATTCTCCGTATATCGACAGTTCGGATACCCGCTGCATCCCCAGAAGTCTCCGAATTTTCCGCTGCGTTTTTTCAAAAGCTGGCCGCACCTGGGGCAGATTTTCAGATTTTGAGCTGCCTTCGGAGAGGAGAGCTCTTCGCCCAGCTTTTCGAAAATCTTCTGATTCATGCTGCAGTCGGCAAGGGCACGGTGGGCCCCGTCTGTGGAGATGCGGTAATAAGAGGCCAGGTCCGTCAGCTTGTAGTTGGAAAGCTGGGGCAGGCATTGTCTGGCCAGGGGCAGCGTGTCGATGTAATCATTTGCGATGGTCTTTCCCCAGTATTTTTCCGCGTCACGCCAGAGAAACCTCATGTCAAAGGTATGGATGTTGTGTCCCACCAGAATCCGGTCTCCGATAAACGCGTCAAAATCAGCCAGCGCTTTTTCAAATAAGGGCGCCTGTGCTACCATGTCGTCATAGATATGATTCACTTTTGAAGCATGATAGGGGATGGGCCTCTCCGGATTCACCAGCGTTGAAAATTCATCCGTGGTTCTGCCATTTTGCACCAGGATCGCAGAGATCTCGATGACTGCGTCATTGACCGCACTGGTTCCGGTGGTCTCCAGGTCGAAAACTACATAGTCTGCCGTATATTGATTCCGTTTCTTTCCTCTTTTGTCTCCAAGCATGTTTCTCTTTTCCTCCGCCAATGTATGTGGTGCGCAGTTAGGATTTGCAGTAACGGCGCATATTGCAGCAGGTCCTGAATCGCTGCACAGATTTCATTATAACAGAACTTTTCGCGCCGCGCCATAGGTTTGTGGCTGCGGGCAGGGGATGTTACTGCTTAAACCCTGGCCGGGCGCCCAAAGTAACCAGGGGACTCTCTGCCAGTAAAGCGCAGGGCGCCGCCGATTGTACCGGAGACGCCCACTTTAATCGTCTTCTGCAAGCGCCCTATTGCCGCCCGGATAAGCCAATTGTATCGGAGACACCTCCTTTGAGCTGTCGTTATCTAAGATAAATATAGACAAAATATATGGCATACATCAACAGGAAGACGACACCCTCTTTTTTGGAAAGCACCCCCTTGCTCCTGGTAAATACATAAGCAACGCCGCTCATAACGATCAGGAGCAGCATATCAAAGATGGCTTCTCCATCGACTGTGATGGGGGAGATGGCCGCGCTCATTCCCAGGATCAGAAGGATATTGAAAATATTGGAGCCGACCACATTTCCAAGAGCCAGGTCATTTTCACCCTTTTGGGCGGCGACCATGGAGGTGACAAGTTCCGGCAGGGAGGTTCCCATGGCGACGATGGTGAGCCCGATGAAGGACTGGCTCAGCCCATACTGCAGGGCGATCTCGCATGCGCTGTCCACGACCAGATCTCCGCCCAGGATGATTCCGGCCAGGCCGACGAGGACAAGAAGGACGCTTTTCAGGGGGGACATGGTCTCGTAATCCTCCCCAGATTCATCGGTCCGGGCCTTCAAAGCGCCTCTGACCTGTGAAACTAAAAAGACAAGGAACAGGGCCAGAAGCGCCAGGCCGTCGATCCGATCCAGATGAAAGCTGCCTGTGCCGTCGAAGAGTCCGCCGAAGGACAGGCCGGTACAAAGCAGGGCAAGCACGGCCGTGATGAGGATGGAAAAAGGAAATTCCTTTTTCAGGACAGTGGGGCTTGCCTTCAGGGGACGGATCACTGAGCTGAAGCCAAGTACAATCAGAAGATTGAAAATATTGGAGCCCAGTACATTGCTCACGGCCAGTCCATTCTGCCCTTTGAGAGCGGCAGTGACGCTGACAGAGGCTTCGGGCATGCTGGTCCCGAACGCGACCACAGTCAGCCCGATGATGATCGTCGGGATCTTCAAAAGCTTCGCCGCGCTGGAGCTCCCGTCTACAAAAAAATCCGCGCCTTTGATCAACAATACAAATCCCAGAACTAAAAATACATATACCATTTTTTTCCTCCCTTTGTCTGTGTGGCCTGCAGCAAAAAAGACTTTTACTGCAGAGTTACAACTGTTATGTAATCCTGCAATAAAAGTCTTGCTAATTGACAATACGAACCGGATCATATCAGGAATGAACGTGGTGACGATTTCGTATCACACTGAGAACGAAAAGGCAGGGATGTGAAAAGACAGAGACCCTGGTGCCGTTCTCAATGGAAGCTACTCCCTTTTATTGTGCACAATGCCTGCATGGAATATGCAGGAAAGCTTATGTCATTGCGGATAGTTTAACTCTGTTTTACCCAAAAGTCAAGGAAAAATTGTGGTTCACGGCTGAACCGTAAAAAGGAAAATAAAGAGACGGACATCCGGGATTTCCAGTTGTAAAGAGGTCCGCAAAAACGTATAATAGGAAAAAGGGCAGAACTTCCATCCGAAATTCACCCCCGAGAAAAAGAGAGTACTCAAAGAGTCTCATCCGGGACTCATACCCGCAGAAAGAACGCATTTTGAGGTGGCCTATGCAGTTGTTATTAAAGGACATTCCCCTTCTGGATATCCGGGAAAACGGAACCTGTACAATTCTGGATTTTGACCGGCTTCCGTTTTCTCTCAGGAAAGAAAATATAACATTTATAGATTTCATTGAGTGGGCCTCGAACCGTACCTTGTCCATCGGACGGAGTTTTGCCAAGGAGATACTGAATGCGCTCCGGCTCTCTCAGACCAACCGATATGCCGTGTGCAAGGCATGCCGGGGGCTGAGCCTGGAGGATGCGTACTGGATTCGGCATGCCGGGGATAAAAGGGTGTGGGAAGAGGTGAACCTGTTCCAAAATCCGTTATCTTTGTATATCACCGAGATTTCCCTCTCCGGAGCCAGCGTACGCTGCTCTGGGGAGACGCTTGACAGGCGGCAGGACATCCATACGCCGGAGCTTACCACACTGGGGGCAAGCGCAAAAGGATGGATTCGGAAGAACGGTAGTCTTTATCTGCACAAAGTCGGGAAATACGAAATTCCCGCAGACCGGATATTGGCTGCATTGGATATCCCCCACATCCATTACCGGATTTCATCAGAGGAAGAGCTTTGTTCCTATCTGACGGAAGAACGGAGAGAGTGGATCGAAAGCGTGGGTGATGCCGTTGTGAATGCAGAGCTGTTTACCTCCCAGGAGGTTTCTATGGTGACATTTGAAGAATTTCAGATATTCTGCGGAAATTACGGGCTGGATGCCTATGAGGAAGCCGAAAAAGCGGACAGGGAGTTTTATCTGAAAATGCAGATTGCAGATTATATTCTGAACAACAATGACAGACATGAGCAGAACTGGGGATTTTTTATGGAAAATGCAACCGGGAGACTGACAGGCTATTGCCCCCTGTTCGATCATGACCATGCCTTCGCCGGCTACTCCCATGTGTTCTCACAGACCAGAAGAGAGCAGATGACATTGTACGAATCGGCGGCTGCGGCCCAGAAGGAGCTGGGAATGGATCTGAAAAGGGTGGAGGAAATGGAACGGCCTGAGTTTTTGACGGAGGAGCAGTGGGAAGGAGTTTTGGCGAGGAACCGGAGGCTGAAGGATTTATGATTACAAATGAAAGCGTCAACCAGGCAATCGACTATATACTGCGCCACATGGAAGAGGACGTGACGTTGGACGACGTGGCGGAATACTGCCATTTTTCCAAATATTATTTCAGCCGCCTGTTCAAGGAGCAGACCGGGGAAAGCGTATATGCGTTTATCAGGCGGCTGCGTCTGGAACAGAGCGCGTTCCGTTTAAAGACGGAGCAGGAGCGCAGGATCACGGAGATCGGGGCGGATTATGGCTACAGTTCGTCCAATTTCAGCTCCGCATTCCGTCAGCATTACCGCATGGCTCCGGCTGTTTTTCGGAAAAAATGCCGCAGGTCTTCCATGGAGCACCCGTTTTTCCATCATGAGAAATGGCATACGGAAAGCTTTGAGGAATGCAACGCCAAGATCACAGTAGAGGAGATCCCGGATTACGAGGTGATCTATGAAAGGCGGATTGGCAGTTATGAGCGGCTTTCCAGAGACTGGGACGGATTTATCAAAAAATATGAGAAGTATATCACGGATGAAACGAAGTTTTTGGAGCGCACCTATGACGACCCGGCGGTAACCTCTCAGGAACAGTGTCTCTATGATATCTGTATGAGCGTCCCGGAAGGCTGCCCGTTGGAAAATACGCTGCGGATTCAGGGCGGCACTTGCTTTGTGTATCATTTCAAAGGGCATGCAAAATATATTTACGCCGCCTATCAGACGCTATTCCTGGTATGGCTGCCCGGGATCCGCCGTGAACTGGACTCCGGCAGAAGTCTGTTTGACATTTATCATAAGATAGACTGTGATACCATGTACATGGAACTGGACATCTGCCTTCCGGTGAAAAGCTGACCGTACATCCCACCCTGTAGCAGCCCGGATGGGATGCGCCATACCCGAAGGGCAAGAATCCAGAAGTATATAATGGGTCTCCTCCTTATAATGGATACCGTATCAAAAGGGATTCATTGTAAGGAGGTTTTATTATGGAACTGAAACAGATCAAAAACAGTACGTCAAGCATGATTCTGCAGTTTTCCATACCGTCCATCATTGCCATGTTGCTTACGTCATGGATCACCGTTGCGGACGGATTTTTTATGGGAAATTATGTGGGGAAGGAGGCGATCGCAGCCGTGAACCTGGGGCTGCCCATCGTGTATCTGTACCTGGGCGTGGGGCTGATGGTATCCATCGGAGGGGTGGCGATTGCCGGAATGGCCCTTGGAGCCGGTGACCGGGAAACCGGCAATCAGGTCTTCCGCCAGACGATCGCACTCACCCTGTTTCTTTCGGCAGGGATCAGCGTCCTCATAGGTTTCGGCTTTGGGCCGATGCTGCGTATCCTGCATGCGGATGGACGGGTAATCGCTTATTTTCAGGAGTACTACCGGATCATGCTGCTGGAGCTTCCGATCATGGTGGTCAATTCTTCTCTCGGCATGTTCATCCGGGGAGAGGGCAGTCCCCGGTACTTTATGAAAGTTACGATCTTGAACGTGCTGCTGAATATCCTGCTGGATTACCTATTCGCCGGATGCTTTCACAAAGGGGCGGCCGGGATCGCGGCTGCGTCCCTGATCTCCGCAGCGGTGTCCCTGCTTTTTCTGTTATACTATTTTTGGAAAAAAGCCCGCATCTACCGCCTGGGGAAATTCCGCTTTTCCGGGGAAGTCTGTGTGCAGGCGCTTCTCAATGGAAGCTCGGAGTTTATCGGGGAAATCTCAACGGGGATTACGATGTTTGCCTATAATTTTGTGATCATGAGACAGATCGGAGTGGACGGGGTGACGGCTTTTACCATTGTCGGGTATACGGCGTATGCATTCAGCATGGTCATCGTAGGATTCGGCCAAGGGGCAAGCCCGCTGATCAGCTTCTGCTATGGGGCCGGGGAGAACATGCTGGCTTCGGATATCCGGAAACGGACGAACCGGTATGTCTTCAGGGTAGGGGCGGCGGTATTCCTGCTGATGGCCTTAAGCGCGGACTGGTACGGCGGTCTTTTCGTACAGAATGAACATGTGACGGGGATGGTCCGGTCGGGGATTCTGATTTTTATGGTTTCCTTTTTCTTTTCCGGGATCAACGCCATTACGTCGTTCTATTTTACCGCCGTCGGAAAGGCAGCGGAGTCGGCCGCGATCTCCTTCTCCCGGGGGCTGGTGGTTTTGCTGGCCTGTATCTTCACGCTGCCGGCCCTGTTCGGAATGACCGGGGGCTGGCTGGCGGCGCCTGTGACGGAGGCAGTGACCCTGATCATCACTGGGGGACTTCTGAGCAGGGAATCTCTTCGGGAGGCGTAAAGAGAGGCTGAGAATGTCTCAGGATTCTCAATGGGCAAAGAAATGACTTTGAAGAATTGGATGCGGATCTTCAAAGTCATTTTTGTCATGTAATCAGCGTTATCAGATCCAAAGGACTCTTCAAAAAGTAATCTGCACGGATAGACTCCTGCCGGCTGCCCCAGACTGCCAGGGCAAAATCGATACCGGCATTTTCGGCGCACTGGCTGTCATAGGGGCTGTCTCCGATGTAGAGTACCTGCCGCTCGTCTGCCTCTGCTGTTTCCAGATATTTAAAAAGGGGAGCGGCACTTGGCTTATGCTCCCGGGTATCCTCCGCGCGGACGATGGTCTTAAAATAAGGACGGATACCAAAGGGGCAGAAGTTTTGCCGAAATTCTTCCCGTGTCTGTGACGTGACGATTCCCATGCGGCATCCCAGTCTTTGAAGATGATCCAACAATTCGATGATTCCGTCAAATACCCGAACAGTATCTGCATAACCGCGCCAATAAGTATCCCACAGACCTTGCGCCCTGGAAAGGTCTTTGATTCCAAGAATTTCCAATGCGTCTTTTCCGGTGATGCCCAGTGCAAAAGTCAGTTCAGAAACGGGGATTTCTTTCCCGGATATTGCCCGCAGGGTATCCTGCAGGGAATGCAGAACCGCATATTCCGTATCGATCAGCGTCCCGTCGATGTCAAAAACGATATGTCTGTACTTCATGTTCACTCCTAACGAAAACTATTTTCCACGATGCCCGGAAGCAGGCTATAGACAGAATAGCCCATCTTCTTTTCAAACATTGCTTTGATTTCCAGAATTTTTTTCCATCTGCCGATGGTCGCCGGGTGGACGCCGTAGCGTATCGTCACGTCCACAAATCGTTTTTCCAGAAGGCAGAAGCCGGTGGGCATAGCCAGAGAATCGCATAGCTGCACCAGCCGGTCGTAATCGTCATAGACCGCGTTTGCAACAAATTCCTTTATAAACAGGTAATCCGGTTCGCTGACGTCAAACTCCCCGATGGAGGTGTTCATATCCTGGATCATAAACGCATGGGAAATGCAGATCTGGGCCGCTTTTTCCCAACCACGCTCCATGCAGAAGCGGTAACCGTCGATCAAATGCCTTTCCGAAGTCACCCCGGCATAACGCCCGATATCGTGTAGCAGCCCGTAAAGATAAGCCTGATTGGCAGATAAATGTCCGCAGTGCAGCGCAATATGTTTGCAGGCTTCTGCCACGTACCGGGAATGGTCTGTCCAGGCCCCCGGATTGGATTTTGACGCTTTTTTCAGCGCCAGCTCTGCATTCTGTCTGTTGAACTCCATTTTCATATCTCCTCTACTGTTTCTTGCAGATATCATTATAGTGCAGGTCGGTATGAAAAAAATATCCCGTTTCCGCCGTTATGTATCACAATCCTGCCATCTTTTCCGATATTCTGAGGGCGTACAATGCGCGTATTCCCGAAAAACCTTTCCGAAATAGCTGCTGCTCCCCAGGCCGCAGGCATGGCTGATCACCGTCACCGGCTCCGTTCCCCTTGCCAGCATCCGGCAGGCCGTCTGCAGGCGGTATGTGTTCAGGTATTCCACAGGCGTCATGTTGAGACATTTACGGAACACCCGGAAACATTCCCGCTGACTCAGGAAGGCAGAAGCAGCCAGCTCCGCGATGGAGAGTTTTTCCGCGAAATGCTCATGAATGTAGATCATCATCAGCTTGATCTGATCGTTGCTTTTGCTGTGGGTCCGGCCGTTTTCCAGCATGGGGCGGGACAGTTCAAAAAGCATCAGCCATATTTCCGACAGGGCTTCCCGCAGCTTCATTTCATAGCCAAATTCCTCACCGGAAAAACGAAATGCTTCTGTGATGCGTTTCAGAATGGCTTCCTGCGCCGCATTTCCGGGAAAAAGAGGAATCAGTTCGATCTACGGGGCTGCAGCAATGGGGGTGATATATTTTTTTTCAATTCGGCTTCCCGGTTCCCCGGAAAGCAGGGAGAGATCAAAAATATGGAGGAGCTGGATGTTTTCCTCGGTCTGCGGCATGGCCCTTGTCATATGGAGTACATTGGAATTTACCAGGCCGCCGCTTCCCGCAGGAAATAAAAGCTTCCCCCCGGGCGTATGATATTCCAGGCTCCCGCTTTTCATGTAAAAAAGCTCCACTGCCTTGTGCCAGTGCCAGGGCACAAACCGTCCGGCGTATTTGTCAAGCTCCGCCCTTGAGGCGATATAGGGGAAATCAACTGAAAAATCGGGAAATAATTCTTCCTTGCTTCCGGTATGAAATTCAATATGATGTATATTGTTCATCTCTGTGTCCCCTTCTATAAAGTTACCGGTGTTTCAAAATGCCCTTGATAAAATGTTCCGTGATGTACGGAAGCGTAAATAATCAATGCCTTCATGTTTCTCCTCCGATTTCTTTTTGATTTAATTGTTTCGCCCGTTCTGCCATCGTATGAACCTGTTTGGTGAAATGCGCGATCTCCGATGTGTTCATCCCCTCTGTCATGGCAGAGATCCAGCGGGCTTGTAATTCTCGCAGCTTTGGTTCCAGAGAACGGGCCTTTTCCGTTAAATAAATTTTTTTTGCGCGTTTGTCGGAGGCATCTGTCCGGCGGAGTACCAGTCCCTTTTTTTCCATCAGCTGTATAGTTCTTGTGACAGCGGCTTTGTCCACGGTATATTCCTGGGCCAGGTCGTCCTGGGGGATGCCGTCGTTTGCATAAAGTGAGAATAAATACAGCAGCTCCGTCGAGGAAATATGGATATCGCTTAATTCACGGTTGAAATACAAATTGAGCTGGCGGAATAAGATGCTGATCTGTTTTCCTATCACGTGTAGATTCACCTCCGGTTGGCTGATGAACTCATCATACAGGAAAATAGTTGATACGTCAACTAAAGTAAAACAGGTACGGAAAATGAAATATCTTGACAAACATACCAACAGTATGTTAATATATCATACATACAGGCGTGCGGTATTAAAAGAGATATTCAGACAGTTACGAAGCAGGAAAAACAAAAGGTAGTGTAAAGTATCGTATGAAAAAATGATACGGGTATTGCCCGCATTTAAAATCTGCTTCGCAGATGGCGGGCAAGCAATCACTTGCTGCGCAAGTGGTTGCATTCAGCAGGCAATCAATTTGCTTCACAAATTGGTTACAAAAAAAACGGGAGGTTTCAAGTATGAATCAAAAATTATTTTCAAAGGATTTTACATTGGTGGTCATCGGTCAGATCATTTCTTTGTTCGGCAATGCGACAATCCGGTTTGCGCTGCCGCTGTATTTATTAAATTTGACAGGTTCATCGGCGCTTTACGGAACGGTTACGGCATGCGCGTTTATTCCGGCTATTTTGCTGTCGCCCATCGGCGGCATTGTAGCGGACCGGGTCAATAAAAGAAATATTATGGTAATCCTGGATTTTTTTACGGCGGCAGTGATCCTGGCTTTTTCTCTGCTTATGAATGAAGTGAATCTCCTGTTTCTTCTGACGGTGACGCTGATGCTTCTGTACGGCATCGCGGGAGCATATCAGCCGTCCGTGCAGGCAAGCATCCCTGCGCTTACCAGCCAGGAGCATTTTATGGCGGCAAATTCCATCATCAATACGATCAGCTCCTTTGCGTCTTTGATCGGCCCTGTACTTGGAGGGGTTTTATACAGTGTATATGGGTTAAAGCCGGTATTGTGGGTCTGCATGGTATGCTTCATGATGTCGGCGGTTATGGAAATTTTCATTCAAATACCGTTCCGGAAACAGGCTTCGGAGGGCGGTATTTTGAAGACAGTCAGAACCGATTTTGCAGAGAGCATCCGATTGATCCGAAAGGAAAAGCCTGTGATTGGAAAGGTCGTTCTTTCGGTCTGCGGAATCAATTTGTTCCTTTCCGCAATGCTCATTGTCGCACTTCCATATCTGATAACGGAGGTATTGGCTTTCGAAGCTTCACAGGCAAACAGGCTGTATGGATTTGCAGAGGGAGCGCTGGCAGCAGGCGGATTGGCAGGTGGGATCGGAGCAGGCATTTTTGCAGACAAACTGGCGGTTCACAAATCGGGCAATTTCATAGTCGCTTGTGCGGTCTGCGTGTTTCCTATGAGCGCTTCATTGGTACTGTTTTCGTCTGCAACCGTAAATTATATCGTTATAACCGTATGCAGCTTTGCCATTACAACATGTTCGGCGCTTTTTACTGTGCAGATGATGTCCTTGATCCAAACAGAAACCCCGCAGAATTTAATTGGAAAGGTGATTGCGGTCATTCTTACCGTTTCCATGTGTGCACAGCCTCTGGGCAATGCATTTTACGGTATTCTGTTTGAAATATGCAAAGGTCGTGAATATGCGGCCGTTCTCTTTTCGGGAGTTGTATCGCTTGTAATTGCCATTCAGACAAGAAAAACTTTAAAAGGATTGTCAGTATAAAAATCGAAAATCATACAGATATGAATGCCGAATCAAGGCGATAGGGGGGATAGAAGCAGATTCCCCCTATTATTTTCTTGAAAAATGCTATTGACATTTTTTTTGAATTAAATATAATTTGTATTAAGAATATCTAATACAACAGGGAGGTGGTGGAATGACAAATAATTTTTTGCTGATCATGTCACTTTCGGGAAGTGTTATTTTGCTCTTGTATTTACTCGTATCTCCAATTGCGAAAAGGTATTTTTCCGTGTCATGGAGATATCGTATTTTAAAGATTGCGCTTGCCTTTTATCTGATTCCGTTTCCGGTTATCTTATCTGAAATCAAGGATTCGATAGTTGGATTTTGTCCACGGGCGGTTGAGCTGTTAAGCCCGCCGGTCAGTCTTTTGAATACAAGCTATGCATTTTATGCAGATGGCAGTTCCTTATATGTATCATCAGCGTTGGAAAAAATGCTCATATTCATACTCGGGATGGGACTTCTCTCGTTTGTTGTTATTCCGTGGTATGCCCTTCGATATTGGAAAAGGAGAAAAACATGTCTGGAATATTCAAATATACCAGTGGAGCAAGAGCACCAGGATATGCTTCATGCGATAAAAAGCGAATTGCATATCAGGAGAAATGTAAAGCTTTTATGCTCTGAATATTGTAAGGCGCCGATCACGATGGGTATCGCTTCCCCGACGGTCATAATACCTCCATGGAATCGGGATGAGGCTGACCAGAACTTATATCATGATGTGCTGAAGCACGAGCTGGTACATGTTAAGAATCGGGATGTTCTTATAAGATTTTTAGGTATGGCGGCGATAGCAGTCCATTGGTTCAACCCGTTTACATATATCCTGTACAATGAGATTTTAAATATCAGTGAGATATATTGTGACAATATTGTGCTGAGAGGAAAAGAAGAACCGGCACGCAAAGCATATGGCGAATTGCTTCTGAAGCTTGCGGTACAGAAAAGTATGGCCGGTAATGAATTTTCTGTTGGAATTTTGGGGGGAAACAGTAAGAGAGCCTTTAAAAGGCGGATCGTAGAAATGAAAGCAGTTAGAAAAAACAAAAGAATTTTGTCTGCGCTGATAACGGCGCTGATCGGTGTGATGGGCGGGATTACGGTCTGCGCGTATGACCCGCCGGTGAATATAACGGATCATGGGCCTGTCTACGCCGAACAGGGATTTGATTTTCAGTTTACCGTGGGGAAATTAAAGTTGGAGGTCGAAGAGCTTCCATATGATCATTTCTTTGTTGATGATGCCGGAAATGTCTATGAGATAAAGGATGAAAACCATGATACAAGAGCCGCCTGCAAACATAAATATGCTGCTGGGACAACAACATCCCATAGTAAAGACAGCAGCGGAGGCTGTTCGGCGACAACTTATGAAGCCCAGAGGTGTACTTCTTGCGGCTATGTAAAAACAAGTGATGAAATTAGTCTTGAATGGTATGAAAAATGTCCGCATTGATGAAGGAAAGGGGAAGATTGTATGGGAAGAAATTACGGATTATCTAACTCAAACTTCCCACACCGCATGGT
Source organism: Lachnospiraceae bacterium (assembly GCA_910573785.1). Lineage (GTDB taxonomy): Bacteria > Bacillota > Clostridia > Lachnospirales > Lachnospiraceae > Schaedlerella. The sequence continues at coordinate 61,008 of CAJSZT010000034.1, forward strand.
GTGTTGAACCTTGAAAAATCAATACTTTAACACATAAAAAAGGCATAAACCTCTTGTCTGTGGTATAATTGAGTTGCCTAA
>CAJSZT010000035.1:0-59521 GCA_910573785.1 Lachnospiraceae bacterium
GAATGGATGTTTTATCCTATGTGCGAAGAAAAAGTTTCCTGGCCTTTTATTGAAACGTTGCAATAGCCCCAAATAATGCAAGATTTTATTCAAAATTTTTTAAGCGTCAGAGCTGCGTTTCAAAATACATGAAGAGTTTTTTAAAGCCTTATTAAGTGGTTATATATACTACATAAAACTCAAAATATGATGTAGAAACTATTTTCTAAATGTGGTAAACTGATGGAAATGACGCGTTACAGCCTTCCGGCCATGAATCTTGTTTTTGTACAGTTTAGCGCAGAATGGAAGTTCCTTAGATCAGAGAATGTACATGGGAAGGATGTTCCGCGAAAAGTACAGTAGATCCTGTGATAAGAGAGGAGAAATAACATGAGTGATACCAAAAAAGCAAAGGTATACTTTACAGATTTTCGATGTGAGATGGATGAGAGTCCGGTGGAGAAGCTGAAACGGCTGCTGAGGAAAGCCGGGATGGATCAGATCAATATGGACGGCAAATTTGTCGCGATCAAGATGCATTTCGGAGAGCTGGGGAATATGAGTTATCTCAGACCTAACTATGCGAAGGCAGTCGCGGATCTGGTAAAGGAATGCGGCGGCAAGCCATTTTTGACGGACTGCAACACCCTCTATCCCGGCAGCAGGAAGAATGCCATTGAGCATCTGTACTGTGCGTGGGAGAACGGCTTCACACCCATGACGGTGGGATGTCCGGTGATCATCGGCGATGGCTTGAAGGGTACGGACGACATTGCGGTGCCGGTGGAAGGCGGCGAATATATCAAAGAAGCAAAGATCGGGCGCGCGGTCATGGATGCGGATGTATTTCTCTCGCTGACCCATTTCAAGGGGCATGAGATGACCGGATTCGGGGGAGCCATCAAGAATATCGGGATGGGCTGCGGTTCCAGAGCAGGCAAGAAGGACCAGCACCATAACGGGCAGCCGGTCATTGACCCGGAGAGCTGCCGGGGCTGCAAGCGCTGTATGCGGGAATGCGCAAACGACGGACTGGTATTTGACGCAGAAAGAAAGGTCATGACCATTGACGGGGAAAAATGCGTGGGCTGCGGACGCTGCATCGGTGCCTGCAACTTCGATGCCATTGCATTTGGACAGGATGCGGCGGTCAAGGAGCTGAACTGCCGTATGGCGGAATATACGAAGGCGGTGGTGACAGGCAGGGATTGCTTCCACATTTCTCTGGTGTGCGATATCTCACCGGTCTGCGACTGTCATTCGGGAAATGACGTGCCGATCCTTCCGGATATCGGGATGTTTGCTTCCGCGGATCCGCTGGCGCTGGATCAGGCCTGCGCGGATGCCTGCCTGCGGCAGACCCCGCTGCCCAACTCCCAGCTGACGGAGCAGATGGCGGGCAGTAGCTTCTGCGACCATCACGACCATTTTGAGAATACCACGCCCAATTCCGAGTATAAGACCTGTCTGGCCCATGCGGAGAAGATCGGGCTGGGGACGAAGGAATATGAATTGATCACCGTCAAATAAAAGGGAACGGCTCAGGGCAGGGCAGTATTTTGCCATGAACAGGCAGATTTATTCCGAATAAAAAGGAAAAATCTGCCTGTTGTATTGCGCGCCGGAGTAATCTGCAGGGACTATTTTGTCCGGTTATCGTCAATGACATGCTTTACCAAATTCAGAAATTCACGTTGTGTAAGGCACGCTGTATCACGGTTTTGTGTTTCCGTTTCATCCTGGATCCAGTCGGGACCGGAAGAAAGGACAAGACAAAGCCCGATCTCCGGATCGACCCAGTGGGCCTCCATGCTTCTGTTTCGGGCGGCCAGATAAATCGTACAGCCCTGATACTTTGTTGTCTCCACATTTTTTATATCCGGGCCGGAACTTCCGGCGGACGATTCCGTATCCTGCTTTTCTGTGTTTTTTTGTCCGGTATCTGTCTCTGCGCCGAGCCAAACCTCCGCTTCCGCGTCATAACTGAAACAGTATGCCCAGAGAGGATGATCGGTTTTTCCGAAGCCGAGAGAAAGAGTCTGGCCGGCTTCATTTTGATATTCCGCGCTCATCCAGGTATAGTCCGGATCCAGCCAGGCTTTCAGGACGCTGGATTCTTCCGGGGCTGCATGGATGCGGCGGAAAGGGGAGGGACCGGACAGCCGGTATTCTCCAAGCCGGTCCGGGCAGGAAAGCCCCATTTTTTCCACACTTCGAACCGAAGCATGATGTACCCAGCCGCCCATCCTCCGGCTGCCTGCGGCTAAGGCTGCAAAGGACAGCAGAAAAACCAGCAGGGCAGTAAGCAGGACGACAGGGCGGATCCCATGTGGTGCTTTTTTTCTGGTCTGTGACGTGAGCTTTCGAATTTCAGCCAGCGTATCCTCAGAGGCATGAAGGGCCGAAAATGTTTCTACATAGAGTTTTTTGTCAAACATGGTCATTTCACCTCCATCAGTTTTTTGCGGAGCAGCTCCCGCCCCCGGTGCAGGTGGGTGGCCACCGTTGCCTTCGGGATATGCAAAAGCCGGGCAATCTCCTCAGTGCTGCAGTCCTCATAGTAATAGAGATAGATCGCGACCCGGTATTTGCGGGGAAGATCCATGGTCAGATAAAACAGTTCGCCGTGCTCCGGTGTGGAAAAGGACAGCTTGTCCGCATAGGTTTCCAGCGGTTCGGTTTTCCTCCACGGGGACAGAAATGTTTTTTTGCAGCAATTGACCGTGACGCGCATCAGCCAGTGCCTGATGTGGTCTTCATTTTCAAAGTCCTTTTTCGTATTGTACAGCTTTAACAGGACTTCCTGTGTGATATCATCGGCTTCCGGACGGTTCTTTACATAGTGAAACGCGATCCGGAAGATCATGTCCATATATTTTTCTGCCATTTCAATAAACTGCTCTTTCGGTAACATTTCAGGATCTCCTTATATTCTCCGCTGCTATTTTGGCGCTTCTCTTTCAAATAGTATAACCCCGGCGTTGTGTATACCACTCTACTATATATATCTTTGAAATGGGGAAAAAATTTCATCAGGGAAGAAAAAACTTGAGATTTTTATGATTTCGGAGGGATTATGGTATATACTATAGAAATGAATTCCAATTGTGCGGTTTGATGATCCAGGGATCACGAAATTCATTTATCCAATCGCAACCGCATAGCTGGAAAAAATGAATGACAAATCGAATGGAAGTGAAAGGCATGGAGCAGAAAAGAGCAATGAAAAAAGTGGGGGATTCCAGGACTGAGCAGGTCTATGTGATCCGTTCCCAGCACATCAATCCCCAGGGCAGGCTGTTCGGCGGCTATCTGATGCAGTGGATCGATGAGATGGCCGGGATCGTCAGCCGGCGCCATTCCGGGAAAATGGTGACAACGGCATCCATTGACAATCTGAATTTTAAGGCAGGAGCTTATCAGAACGACATGATCGTCCTGGTGGGCCGGCTGACCTATGTGGGACGCGCGTCCATGGAGGTGCGGGTAGACACCTATGTTGAGGACTACCAGGGAAACCGCAGGAGTATCAACCGGGCGTACCTTGTCATGGTGGCGGTGGATGAAAAGGGAAATGCGGTGGAGGTGCCGGGGCTTGAGCTGGCATCGGAGGCTGAGCAGGCAGAATGGCTTGGAGGGGAAAAACGGTATCAGCTGCGGAAGCGGAGGCGGGAGGAAGGGTACTGAATGGCCGGATACACTTCCGCCGGAGCGCGGCCGCGGGAGCGGCCAGAGCACCCGCTGTCCGGACTGCTGTTCGGATCATCGCATCTTCCGATATTGCTCCGGCGTAACCCCTTCGGCTTTCTTAAACACGCGAAAAAAGTATTTATTATTTTCATATCCCACCGCTTTGGCGATTTGATACAGCTTCCGGTCTGTCGTCTCCAGAAGCTTTTTTGCCTGTTCGATCCGGATCGAATTCAGGTACGAGACGTACTTAACCCCGGTCCGTTTGCGGAACAAATGGCTTAAATAGCTGCTGTTCATATAAAAGAGCGAGGCAAGGAATTCTACAGTCAGGTTCTTCTGGTAGTTCCTCCTGGTATAAATCTGGATCTGTTCAATGGGATCATTGACAGCGTATACGCTCTGGGGCTTGAGCATCTCCGAGAGATTGCCGAAAAACTGCCTGTAATAACCGTGGAGCTCTTCAGGAGAAAAAATTTCCCTGACAATATTATGCATGCTTCTGGACGGATTGGTTTGGCTGACATATTGCTTTAAGATTAGCATACATTCTTCAGTCAACTGATGATAGTGGTATTTGACATCTGCCAGCGTGAGGGAGGGGATCGCCTGATAGCAATCCTGCAGTTCCCGCAGCAGCTGAAAAACGGCATCCGTCATCCCGGCTTCCACGCGGAACAGAAATTCTTCCTTTTTGTCCCAACTGATCTCCCGGAGTTCATTTTTGGTATCCGGATGCCAGACATAATAATCTGAGGAGGTCTGGAGGATTGGAATGGTATCTAGGGCTTCACGGCATTTTTCGTAAGCGCCATGGAGCTGTTCCGGCGCGGAACAGGGGCTGCTGACGCCCCAGTAGGATACCGCACCGTAACTGTGCAGATGCGCCATAAAATCCTGTATAAATCTCTGGTAAAAAGACTGAGGCGTAAAATCTGCGTCATTGGGAGTGCAGAGTACAAAAAAGCCCAGCAGCGCATTGGTCGGATGCGGCAGATAAAGCGCCATTTCCGAAAAACCAAGCTCTGCCACATGCTCCTGCAGACGAAAATCATAGAGCGGCGCGGAGGAACACAGCGCGGCCAGGCAGATGCGCCCGGACTGCCTGAGAAAAGCCAGCTTTTCCGAATTGATGGCAGTGTCAGATACGGCATAGCCCAGGATGAGGTTCTGGATCAGCTGCAGATCATATTCGTAATAAGCCATTTCCTTCTGCTCTTCGCTGAGGCGTATTTTCTTGTCGATTGATTCAGAGGCTTCGAGACGCCGGAGAGCCTGAAGTACCGTCTGCTGGATCTGCTCATCTGTAAAAGGTTTTAATATATAATCAATCACGTTGGCGGAAATCGCATATTTGATATAGTCAAAGCTTTTATATCCGCTGATCACAATCAGCTGCATATCAGGATAATGCTCTGCCAGGAAGGGCAGGAGCTGTGTTCCGTCCATGACCGGCATTTCCATATCCAGAATGACAAGGTCAGGATGAAATTCTTCAATCAGTTTCAGCGCCTGCTTTCCATTGCCCGCTTCACCGGAACAATGGATCTGGTCTTTCAGCGGTTCCAGCTTTTTTAAGGTTCCCAGACGAATTAACGGTTCATCATCTACAATAATAAACTGATACATAGGATTTGCCTTTCATATTTTTTCTCAGGAATGGTCCGGGCCGCTCTCGTTCAGGCAGGGCAGCTTGACACGGATGAGAGTTCCGCGGCCGGGTCTGCTTTCCGCGTACAGACCGTATCCTTTCCCATAATAAAGCTCAATGCGTGTATTGATATTTTTTAGCCCGATGCTCTGGCTGCTCCGATGCCCCAGCTCCGTAAAAGCAGGCTCTTCCATCAGGGAAGCATTCAGCGCCTGCAATTCTTCGGGAGACATTCCCTTTCCGTCATCGACAACATAGAGATAGAAGTAAGTATCAAATAAAAAACCACGAATACTGATGCGATGGCCGAACTGACAATTTTGCAGTCCGTGTGAAAATGCATTTTCCACGATAGGCTGCAGAATCAGTTTCAAAACCTTCAATCTCTTCATGCTTTCCGGAATGCGCAGGCGGAATTGAAAAAGCCCGTCAAACCGGATCGACTGGATGGAGATGTAATCCAGAACGTGGTTGATCTCGTCCCGGAGGGTAACCACCTCGCTGGGTGTTTTGATCGCATAGCGGAACATATTTCCCAGAGACATGGCCATCGTGGAGATGGATCGGCTCCCCTCAATGGCGGCAATGCTGTTGATCGCCTCCAGTGTATTGAATAAAAAGTGGGAATTGATCCGTGCTTCCAGTGATTTCATCTGGGCATCCAGAGAGATCAGCCGGCTCTGATAATTGGTCTTGATCGCGGTATCCAATTCCTCGATCATGGAATTATATTCATTGTATAAAATACCGATCTCATCCGTTCGGTTCAGATACCGCGTAGAAACACTCAGGTTCTCTTCGCTCTGGCGTGACATCTTCCGGCTCAGATGAACAATCGGCTCTGTTACGGATTTTGAAAAATACAATGCCAGGAGGATACCACTGATCACGCAGATGACCGCAATCAGGAGCAGCAGGATGCCTGCGGCGCCGAATTCGCGATATAGCCGGCTGTTATCCACAAAAGTATACAGGGACAGAGAGGGATGCGCAAGCTCAGCAGAATATGCGGCATGCGTTTCTGCTTCCTCCGGTGTCATGACGCGCCCATTTGGCGGGGTACAATAAAGTGTTTCTCCGCTTTCATGGTTGATGACCGCGATGGAAGTGACATCAGGAATCGTGTTCAGGGCATCCAGGTCGAAGATATCAGGACTGCAGTTGATCATTAAGATTCCCAGGCTTTTGGACGTATAAATATCGTAGAGATTCTTTGCCAGAAAAAAGCTTTTTTTACCTCCCTGAAAGATATCGGGGTGGGTGGAGATCCTGCTGATATACAGAGTTCCCCGCTGGCTGTACGTCTCTTGATACCAGGCTTCCTCTGAAGGGGCATATCCATAGACCAGCCTGGTGTCGGGCGTATTTTCAAATGTAAAATGAATGCCGGACGGGGTAAAAAAATATATACCGTAGATATAGTCATAGGTATTGAACAGGTTCTGGCACAGGTATTTTAGATTCTGCCTGTTCTGATAGATAGACAGTTCGCTGTGCTCCTCCGCTGGGTCGGCATAAGGCTTTAGATTCCGGGTCAGGGAATAACTGCCGGAGGAGTATGAGGAAAACTGGTTCGCCAGCTTTTCCAGCTCCGCAAGTGTCGTATTGGTCTGTTGGACCGCCCTGGAAAACAGGTTGGAAGAGTACTCAGTCATCTGCTGCCGCGTGGTCTTCTGATAACGGTGATAGGATACTGCGGTGATGCAGATGGTTGGCAGCAATGCCATAAAAAACAGAATGATAAACAATTTCTGCCGTAATTTCATAGAAAACGCCCTTTCTGAAAAAACTAAGAAAAGTATACCACAGGAACCAAGAAATGTCCACTTTACCTGTGTTAGAATAAAACCATCAAAAGAGAAAACTGAAAAGAAAAGGAGAAAGAAAATTATGAAGAGAAAAATTATTTCCATGCTCATAGCTACAGCGATGGCGGGAACCCTGCTGGCAGGATGCGGCTCTTCGGGCAATACCCAGACGGAGCAAAGTGGTTCCGGATCAGAGGAGCAAAACGAAAAAGCGAAGATCCGGTTTTTGTCTGCCATGGAGCTGGTGGATGAGGATATGATCAGGGCTTTTGAAGAAGAGAATCAGGACATAGAAGTGGAGTTTGATTATGTGGATTCCGGAAATTATTCGGCAAAGTTTGCGGCGCTTGCATCCTCCCATGAAGTGCCGGACGTATTCTGGACACAATCCGGTTATTACTGTGACCAGATCAGTGAGGGCCTTCTGATGGATATTTCCGACGAATTGGCGGATCAGGCATATGAAGGCGATATGGCGTGGAAGGATACGTATATCCCATCCCTGCTGGAAAGCCTGGAGAACATCGCATATACGGGCTGCGGCGAAATGGAATCTTATGATTACGGCGTTCCCTTTACGATGACTACGGTGGCGGTGATGTATGACAAAGCAATCTATGAGAAGCTGGAATTGTCTGAGCCGGAATCCTGGGAAGACTTTATGGACAATTGCGAGAAACTCAAAGATGCGGGATACACTCCGTTATCCGTACAGTCCAATACCTGTATTGACTGGATGCCGAGATTGTTCTGGGATCAGTTCTGCAGGAAGGAGATCGAGGAGGATGGAAAAACCTTTGAAAGCGGAGAGATGACCTTTGAGACAGAGTCGGTAAAGGCCGGATTGGAAAGCTATAAGGAAATCTGGGATAAAGGGTATCTGCCGGAGAACTTCATGACCTCGGATCTGGATACCACCGCGCAGCTCTTTCTGCAGGGAAAGCTGGCTCAGGTGATGATCGCCCCGGATAAACTGGAATATATCATGGATAATGCGCCGGATACGATGGAGCTTGGAACATTTCCGCTTCCGGGAATAGACGGACTTCCCTCCAGATCACTGGGAGGGGCAAGCAATATTTTCGCAGTCAGCGCAGATACAAAAGAGCCGGAGGCAGCGGTGCGGCTGCTGAAGTATCTGACCTCCAGGACCAATTTTGAGACTGACGAGGGATTAAAATATTCCAACTCGGGCCTGAATGATGTGGAACGCAGTCCGGAACTGGACGGAATCCTGGCGGGCTACGGCGCGGCGGCGGAAAATGGCTTCTGCCCGGATATTTTTGTGCCGACGACAGTGTCAACAGAGATCAATACGGAGTTTAAAGAAAACCTGATCCCGAACTATCTGCTTGGACAGATCACCCTGGAGGACGTGACGAAAACCTTACAGGAATCCTACGATTCTTATCTGGAGGATAAGGAGTAATAGGGAAACGTAAAAACGGCTGGCTGGCGGCCAGCTGTTTTTATATCTTCATATGCGGAAATGCTGCCGGCGGCAGGATTTTGCGTATGCTGAAAATACGAAAAAAGAGGAGGCAATATTGTGGGCAAACATAAAAAAGCAGGTCTGCTGCAGGAGTTAAAGGAGAGCATCCCGGCGTATATCCTGATTCTTCCCACCCTGGTGATCCTGGTGATCTTCCTGTTTATCCCATTTGCGAATGCGTTTCGGATCAGTCTTTACAAGTATAAAGGCTATGGGGAATTGACAAAATATGTGGGGCTGAAAAACTATGGATCCGTACTTCAGGATGATCAGTTTTACCGGGCGTTTGGCAATACGTTTCAATTGATCGGATGTGATCTGATCTTTTCCATTACGATTGGATTTATCCTTTCCTACATTTTATTCCGGGGAATTCGGATGAAACGGTTTTTTAATACAGCGCTGTTTATTCCCTATCTGATCTCCATGGTCGTGATCGGATGTATATGGCGCATTATTTACGATCCTACGATCGGACCTCTGAACCAGCTTCTGGAACTGATCGGGCTCGGAAGCCTGGCGCGGCCCTGGCTGTCCCAGATCGATACGGCGCTGCCTGCGATCATCGTGACATGGATCTGGCGGACGATTCCATTTAATATGCTGATCTGCTATGCCAATATCATGACGCTTCCAAAGGACCATCTAGAGGCTGCAGAGATTGACGGGGCATCTCAATTTCAGAGATTGAGGTACATCATCGTCCCCCATATGATCCCGACTTTTGCTACACTGGGAGTCCTCACAGTGACCAATGACCTGCGGGCATTCGATCTGGTATGGGTGATGACCCAGGGAGGACCGGGGGGAGCCTCCGATGTGCTGACCTCCTACGTTTATTCTAATGCATTTGTATCTCAGAAATTCGGACCGGCTACGGCCGCTTCTATCATCATGATGGCTGTTATGATCGGAATTACGGTGATCCTGCAGCTGGTAAAGAAGGCAGGTGGAAAAAATGAAGAATGACCGAAGAAACAAAAAAGAACGATCCGGAGGAAGAAATCAGATTTCAGCAGCGGTATTTGTGATCATGCTGTTTGCCGCGTTGATCTCTGTCTATCCGCTGGTATGGGTGATTCTGCAGTCCTTTAAGACCGAAGGAGAATTTTTGAGCAGTATCTGGTCACTGCCGTCTTCGCTTCACTTCGACAATTATATCAAGGCATTTGAAGAGGCGAACCTGCTGACTTATTTGAAAAATACAGTGATCAATACAGCGGCTACACTGGCTGTTGACCTAGTGCTGATCACCTGCCTGGGCTATGCGTTTTCAAAGCTGAAAATGAAATTTAAGAAATTTTTTTACTATGTGATCCTGATCAATATGCTGATCCCGACGCCGATCATTTTGCTGCCGATGTATCTGCAGGTTGTAAATTTAGGCATCCAGAATACCCTGGCCGCGATCGTATTTCCCTATTATCAGGGATTTGCGCCGCTGGGACTGATCCTGATCAAGAACTACATGGATAATATTCCTAATGAAATTATTGAGTCGGCAAAAATGGACGGCTGCGGTACATATCGGATCCTGTGGAGCATTATGGTGCCCCTGGTAAAGCCGATGCTTGTCACACTGGCGATCCTGGGAGGCATGAATGCCTGGAATGAATACATGTGGGCGCTGGTATCCATCAGTGATACATCAAGATATACGTTGTCCGTGGGGATTGCGGTAATCCGGGATAAGATTGCCACGATCGGCTATACACCGGTATTTGCGGCACTGACAGTCAGCGCCATGGTATTTGTCGTGATCTATCTGTTTGCCCAGAAGACGTTTGTTCGCTCTATAACGGCAGGCGCGGTGAAAGGCTAGGTGAAAAAAGATGAAGGAAAATGCATTCCCCCAGGGATTTTTGGAGGAATTTCAGAATCCGGGAAAGGAACATCGGGGAACCCCCTTCTGGTCATGGAATACGAAGCTGGATATGGACTGTCTGGAATGGCAGGTCGAACAGTTCCGTGAGATGGGGATGGGTGGTTTTTATATTCATACAAGAATCGGCCTGGATACAGAGTATATGGGGCCGGAATATATGGAATGTGTGAAGAAGGCGGCAGCCCTGGCAAAGGAAAAGAACCTGTTCTGCTGCCTGTATGATGAGGACCGCTGGCCCTCCGGCTACGGCGGGGGAAAGGTGACTCGGCATCGGAAATACAGGAGCCAAAATCTCCTGATCACACCCTATCGGAAGGGGACAAAAACGTATGTCGGCAGAAATTTTGACTCAATGGCATCCCCGTCCCCCCAGGGAAATGGAAGATTCCTGGCGGCATATGAGGTGGAGCTGCATCCGGACGGAACCCTGAAGGCCTATAGGAGACGCGGGGAAACGCTGCGGGATGGGGCAGGCCAGAGAGCTGCAGGGGGGGAGGAAAATGTCATGGCGGCAGGGCGGACGAGAATCTGGTATGTTTATCTGGAAACAGCCCATGACAGCCCGTGGTTCAATCACCAGTCTTATGCAGATACATTAAATCCTGAGGCAGTCAGATATTTTCTGGAAGTGACGCACGAAAAATACTGTCAGGCAGTGGGCGGGGAATTTGGAAAAACCATTCCCGCAATCTTTACGGACGAACCTCAGTTTGGGAAAAAAAGGTGCCTGGGGAACGCGGATTCCCAGGAGGAAGTGATGCTTCCGTTTACGGAGGATTTTCCGGACAGCTTCCAAAAAGCATATGGGGAGGATCTGCTGGATCATATTCCGGAACTCCTGTGGGAGCTTCCGGGGGAAGCGGTTTCCCAATATAGATACTGGTATCACGATCATTTGACTGAGCGATTTGCCAAGGCTTATTCAGACCAGATCGGGGAATGGTGCTCTCAGCATAAGATCCGTCTGGCGGGCCATATGATGGAAGAGCCGACTCTTCAATCCCAGACTCAGGCTATAGGAGAAGCGATGCGGGGACTGCGTGGTTTTTCCCTTCCCGGAATTGACATGCTGTGCGACGCTCGTGAATATACGACAGCAAAGCAGGCAGAGAGCGTCTGCCATCAATATGGAAGGGAAGGCGTGGCCAGCGAATTGTACGGAGTTACGAACTGGGATTTTGACTTCCGCGGCCACAAGCTGCAGGGTGACTGGCAGGCCGCGCTGGGGGTGACGCACCGTGTACACCATTTAAACTGGATGAGTATGGGCGGGGAAGCAAAACGGGATTATCCGGCAGCAATCGGTTTTCAGTCTCCGTGGTACAAGGAATACGGGATTATTGAGACCCATTTTGCAAGAGTGAACACCGCGATGAAACGGGGGCGCGCACTGGTCCGGATCGGGGTGATCCATCCGATCGAATCGTTCTGGCTGCTGTTCGGGCCGAATCAGCAGACAGGGCAGAGGCGCCAGGAGGCGGATCAGAGATTTCGGGACGTGACCAAATGGCTGCTATTCAACCAGCTGGATTTTGACTATCTATCGGAGAGCCTTCTGCCCGGGCTTTGGAAAGACGGAAAGGTGGGACAGATGGACTATGACGCGGTAGTAGTGCCGGGATGCCTGACACTTCGCCGCACAACACTGGATATTCTGAAACAGATGCGGACCGCAGGAAAGAAGATCATTTTTATGGGAAAAGTCCCCGCATATGTGGATGCGCGCGCAAGTGACGATGTCAGGGTATTTGCCCGGACCTGTACAAAGACCGCGTTTGCCAGGGAGGAGCTTTTGACGCGGCTGGAAGAATTTCGGCTGCTGGATATCCGGTATCATGGGGAAAAGCATTTGAAAAAGCCGAACCACAAGAAAAACTGGAATGGAGAGCGGGCGGAAAAATATCTCTGCCAGATGCGGCAGGAAGGGAATTCGCGCTGGCTCTTTGCGGCAAATGGGATGGAGGAAGGGAATCCTGACCTGGCGCTGCCGGATGACGTTCGGATAGAACTGGACGGCATCTGGAGTGTAACCGAGATGGATACGATGAAGGGAATCGTGAAAAAGAAGCAGTCCTTAGCGGAAAAAGGAAAGACTGTGTTTTATCATCGCTTTTATGGATATGATAGTTTGCTGCTGTATCTGGAGCCGGCGGAGGAAGGCTGCGCGGCGGGACAGAAAGGATTTTTCCGGCAGGAAGACCATGGTCATTTACTTTGCGGGGAGCGTCTTCCGGATCCCGGAGAGATCCGTCTGGAAGAGCCCAATGTATTGATCCTGGATATGCCTGAGTACCGATTTGGGGAAGCGATATGCTATGAAAAACCAGAAGAAATCTTGCGTATCGATAATCTGCTGCGGGAAAAACTGGGACTTCCGCTCAGGCAGGCAGCGCTGGCCCAGCCCTGGACACGCAGGGAAACGGCAGAAGCTTACCCTGTGGTACTCCGGTATTCCCTGAACTGTGAAACAGAGCTTGAAGGGATATCACTGGCACTGGAAGCGCTGGGAGCAACCGAGATCTATCTGGATGAGAAACGTGTCGATAAAAAATCGGTCTGCGGATTTTATGTGGATCCGTGTATTGTGAAAGTGAAGCTGCCTGCGCTTTCTGAAGGGAGACATGAACTGAAGCTCTGCATTGCCTTTTCAGAAAAAGTGAATTTGGAATGCTGCTATCTGCTGGGGGATTTTTCGGTAGATGTGAATGGATGCCGTACTGTGATCAAAAAGAGAAAAAACGCGGCTTACTGGGGAAGCCTGACAGGGCAGGGGATGCCCTTCTACGGGGGAAACGCGGTTTATGTTACGGAAGTGGAGCTGGAACCGGGAAACTATCAGATCGAAGTGTCAAAATACAGGGCCCCGCTTCTGGAAATCAGGGTTGACGGAGAAAAAGCAGGGGATATCATCACTGCTCCGTATCGGGTGCCATTTGAGATCAGGAGGGAGGGAATCCATCGGATCGAGATTAAAAGCTTTGGAAGCCGGGTGAATACGTTCGGAGCGGTACACAATTGTGATGAAAATGAGATTTATTTTGATCCAAACGCATGGCGGACAACCGGGGAAAGCTGGTCTTATGAATATCAATTAAAGAAGACAGGTGTCTTAAAATCGCCTGTGCTGTGGAAGGAGAGGACGATATGAAAGCAGTAAAGGTACCAAAACCATTTGAAATCAGAATTGAGGATGTGCCGGAGCCGGAAGTGAGAGCGGAAACAGATGTAAAGATCAGAATTACGTCAGGAGGAATCTGCGGTTCTGATGTTGGAATCTGGAACGGCACAAATTCTCTGGCAGTCTATCCAAGGATTATCGGGCATGAATTTGGCGGGATCGTGACAGAAACAGGAAAAAACGTGAAGTCGGTAAAGCCGGGCGACCAGGTTACGGTGGATCCGGTCATGAGCTGTGGGCATTGTTATGCATGCAGAATCGGACGTCATAATGTGTGTTCCACGCTGGAGGTATTGGGCGTACACCGGGATGGAGGATTCTGTGAATATGTCTGTGTGCCCGAAAAAAATGTACATAAATTCCATACCAAAATGGATGAAAAGATGCTGAGTGTGGCAGAACCATTTACAATTGGGACAGAGATCAACCGGCGCGGACAGATCGGGAAGGGAGACCAGGTACTGATCATGGGCGCCGGACCGATTGGAATAGCAGCGATGCAGTGCGCGAAGAGAAACGGAGCGGAGGTTCTGATGACAGACTTGGTGCCTTCACGCCTGGACCGGGCGAAACGGATGGGCGCGGATCGGACCGTACTCATCCATCCGCAGGGGCAGCAGGGAAAAGACCAGGGACAGGAGCTGGATGCGGAGCTTGCTGCGTTTACGGGAGGAGAAGGAATTCCGGTTGTAGTAGATACCGTCTGCATTCCATCTTCTTTTGAGCAGTCTGTGCAGCTTGCTTCACCGGCCGGCAGGGTGGTCGTGATCGGATTGAAAAACCAGCCATCCAGGATTACAATGGCGGATATTACTAAAAAGGAACTGACGATTGTCGGATCGCGGCTGAACTGCGGCTGCTTTGATGAAGTCATAGAGGGACTTGAGGACGGTACGCTGCATGCAGAGGAATTCGTGACACATGTATTTCCGTATTATGAGGTGGAAAAAGCATTTCAAATGATCCGGGAACATCCCCAGGAGGTGCTGAAGGCAGTGATTACATTTTAATGACATTACATAGAAAAGGGGCTGCGGCAAAATAAGGAACTGGCACAAAATAACTTACCGATAGTCCGCAGGATTTCTCTTCAGGAGTGCTGCCAAAAAATCAGGCGCATAGCGGGCTATGTAACTGATTTTTTGGTAGTGCTCCAGGAGAGAAATACAAGGAATATGGGAAGTTATTTTGGGACAGTTCCTAACTGCAATATACAGGGTATGGCATTTGGATTACACGCTCAGCCATACAATGTATACGATCTGTATTTTGCGGCAGTCCTTTCAGCATTTTATAGGATATTCTGCGCTGCCGAAGAAAGAGAATCAGGCAGTGACCGGAATATGATATTGCTCCAGCAATGCCCGCATTCGGGCAAGCTCCGCATCCTTATCAGCAAGTAAAGCATTTTTTTCTGCAAGACCAGCAGTCAGGGTGTTGTTTTCAGCAATCAAAGCATCTTTATCAGCGATCAGAGCATCTTTATCAGCGATCAAAGCATCTTTATCAGCGATCAGAGCATCTTTATCAGCAATCAAAGCATCTTTATCAGCAGCCAGAGCCTCATTATCAGCGATCAATGTCTTTTTGTTTTCATTCAAACTGTCAATCTCATCATACAAACGTTTCTGCAGTACACTGGGCAGTTCAATCATCGGTTTCGTCATACGGTCTACCTCCCTTCGAAAATCAGCATGCTTCTCAAATATTTTTTCCGCGGCACGGCGGAAGAGGTTGATGTAATCATCATATTCCTGTTGCGTCAGATACCCTTTTTCTAATTCATTTTCTAATATCATCATAACTTTATCCACAAAGTCTGTCAATTCCTTTTTGTCTAATGGAAATTTTCTTTCCGGATCCAACTTCGGCCGCAGTCGGAGCAATACATAAGGAATAAAAAGATTCAGATGCTTTTCATGAATTTCCTGCAGAGAATAGGACTGGATCCTGACGGTGGGGATTTTGTAAATGTGCTCAGTTTCATCCTGAAAAAAAATGCGGCACCGCAGATATTCCGGAAGCTTTTCATTTTTTTCAGGATAGATGACCGCAGAACGTGGGAAATGCATAGTATAACCGCCATTTTCGTCAGCTTCATGAATGGTATACTGCATGGCAAAATGCAGATCATACGCGACCATACGGATGACCATTTCACGATCATTGCGCATCTGACATTCCAGATGATAATAGTCTGTTTGTACCAAAAGTGCGATATCGGACAGACGCGAGCCTGGCGGAGCATTTGGATCCTCCCTGTAAGTGGAGGATTCCGTCGCGAGCAGGGTGACTGGGGTTCCTTTTGGATACTCTTTTCCGTACACTTCCTTGAAGAGTGGAAAAAGCTGTTCCGGCATGGCATCCACGATGGCTTTGAGAATTTCATCCCACAGCATGGCGTTGCCGGGCATGTTTTTTTGAGACATAGAGATCAGTCCTTTCTTCTGTAAATTGTCAACCAATGAGTTCCTGTGCTGCTGTGAAATATGGCGAGACGCCAGAATTGCCGGACGGCCGGAATGGCATGGTCCGATAGGTTTTCACAGAACAAGTATAGCAGAAATGTTCGGGAAAGTAAATACGAAATGTCAAAGCAAGATTGTGCAATTATTCGGCAATAAAAATGTTGAAGGAATACGCAATCTTTTTTAGTATAAAGAAAAATACAACCATTCAGAACAGTAGACCGTCCTCTGCTTTGCATAGTTACAGGCAAAGGAAGAACGATCATGCATTCAGAAAAGAAGGAGGAGAAGAAATGGCTCTGCGATATTTAAATGATGTGGGAGAAAAATTTGTTTGGACGGACAGAAAGGAGAGTGGTGATGACAATGGTGCGAATAGAGTTTCCAAAAGAGCGCGAGAAAAGGAAGGGAATTCCTTCTGGTGCGAAGCATACATAAAATACGCATCTCTATTGGAGGCAAGAGTAGTCGATCTATGGACACCGGAAAAAGAGGGAGCCAGACTCGGCCGGTCTCTGTGCTATATAAGAGGGGGCAGTGCGCTTCGTCTGCATACGGAATTCGAGCGCAGAGACAACAGGGCAAGTTCATTCGACAATTATCAATTCATTTTTCCAAACCAGGACAGCCGATCAGGGGACCGGAGATGTGGTTCGGATGCAACCGGATTGAGCGGGGATCCGGCGTGATCTTTCCAATCGAGGTGTTGACAAAGGTATATCTGGAGACGAAGGATGAAAAATATCTGAGATCCTGTATCAGAGCCGCAGACTTTATCTGCCAGTATTATGTGAAAGATATCAAATATATCGGAGGACTGAATGATACGACACATAAAAAATCTGTTAAGATTGACGCGGTCGGAGTGATGTTTGCCATGCGTTCTCTGCTATTTACATATGAAATCTGTCGGGAACAGAAATATCTGAGTGCGGCGGAAAAAGCGGCGAAAGTATTGTCTACATGGATCTTTTTATGGGATGTTCCTTTTAATAAAGGGACAGTGCTGGGAGATCATGAGTTTAAGACGACAGGCTGCGATGTGATTCCGGCAGGAAGCTATGTGGATACGGTGATCAATCAGATATTTTAATGCCAGAGAAGTGCCAGGCTGGCACCAGCATGTAATAAAGAATCGCACTTGTATTCCGGCAGCTGAAGAGCTATAATTAAGAGAAACCAAAGAGGAGAATGAATGGGACAAAAAGATATCGTAGAGAAGAATTTGGAAGATTATAATAATATATTCTCTGACATCGTTAAAGGGTTAGTGTTTGACGGGAAAAGCGTGTAATTACAGGATATCTCAGATGGATGAGGAACTGGAAGAACAGGTTCTCCATGCGGCGGCCAAGTCTTTTTGCTTTTTATGAAAGGATTTGCCCAACTCATTCGTATTATTTATAAAGGGGTTCTTATTGGAAAAATAAAGGAGGTATGTAAAAATGAAAAAGTCAATTGTTTCCTTTGTGATTGCGGCTGCCCTTGTGATCGGCGGCGTGACGGTATATGCGTCTGCGTCAGGCGAGGCGCAGAGGGCGGCTGAGACGGAAGCCGTGGAGAAGGCAAAAGCGGAAAAGGAAGTGGCGGAGTTAAAGGCCGAACTGGCATCCATACAGAGGAAGACCGAGGCGGCAGCAAAGGAAAAGGCGGAAGAGGAAGCGGCAGCGAAAAAGAAAGCCGAGGAGGAAGCGGCGGCAAAGAAAAAGGCGGAAGAGGAAGCGGCAGCGGCTCAGAAGAAGGCCGAGGAGGAAGCGGCGGCGGAAGCCCAGAGACAGGCAGAGGAAGCGGCGGCAGCGGCAGCCCAGAGTACTGTGCAGACGGCGGCGCCGGCCGAAACCTATGCGGCTCCTTCGGAGCCTGTGGTGGATACACAGCCTGTATATCAGCCGGTCTGTCCGTATGGACATCCGATCTGCTATGATAATATGTGCGGTTATTCAGATTGCCCGAATAGCTACTGCTATGTGGGCGGCACATATAACAACAATACTGGGACGAACTATGATTACTCAGGCGGTAACTGCTACCAGGGCGGTTACGGTGACGGACATCATGGCGGCGGTCACCATAGGCGCGGGTGCTACTGACCGACAGTACATGACTGCGGCGGGATGAGGGAGTTGCTATGCGAAGTGAACAGGAGGCTGCGAGGGCAATTGAGCTGTATGCAGATACGGTACGCAGGATTTGTATGCTGCAATTAAAAAGCAATTCTGACACAGAGGACATATTTCAGACTGTATTTCTGAAGTATGTCCTTTATTCGGGTGTGTTTGAAAATGAGGAGCATGAGAAGGCATGGCTGATCCGTGTGACGCTCAATGCCTGCAAGGACTTTATGAAGAGCTTTTTCAGGAGCCATACGGTTCCTCTCGATGAGATCAAAGACCTCATCGCAGATGTTCCGGAGGACCACAGTGATGTCCTGGAAGCCGTCCTTTCCCTTCCCGCAAAATATAAAACCGTGATCTACCTTTATTTTTACGAACAATATTCGGCGGTGGAGATTGGCAGGCTTCTTGGAAAAAATGTGAACACGGTGTATACGCTTCTTGCCCGTGCCAAGGCAATGTTAAAGGAGCGGCTTGGAGGTGAGGGATTTGAGTAACCGGATCTATGATGCATTTGATTCTGTTTCCGCAGGCCGGGAATTAAAGGAAAAGACAAAGGCGTATCTGTCCCAGGCGTCGGTCCGCAGACATTCTGGTTCCGCCCGGTATGCTGCCGCGGTGGCCTGCCTGCTGTTTGTATTGCTGGGGATCGGAGGATATGCGTTTTATATGACCCCTGTCGCGGCGATCAGCATCGACGTCAATCCATCAATGGAGTGGGAGGTAAACCGCCTGGACCGGGTGGTATCTGTGATTTGTTATAACAAGGAAGCAGAGCATGTTGTGGAAAAGCTGCATTTAAAGCACAGAAAATATGATGAAGCCATCACCGTATTGCTCACCAGCAGGGAAATGTCCGGCTATCTGGCGGAAAATGCCGAAGTCAGCATTTCCGTGGCGGCGGAGGATGAGACACGGAGTATCCGGATGCAGGGCCGCGCCGCGGAATGTGCGGGGGAGCATTGCGGGAATGTCAGCTGCCATGGGGGAAGCGCGTCAGACAGACAGGCGGCCAGTGAGGCCGGGGTGTCTCTTGGAAAATACGAAGCTTTTCTGGTATTGCAGGAATTAGACCCGTCTATTACCCTGGATAAGATCAGCGGGATGTGCATGGGAGAGATCCAGGCTCTGATCCGGAACTATCAGGGGCAGGAGGAAGAAACGGATTCGGTAGATTCCCATCATACAGACGGGGAACACTGCCAGAGATGCAGGAACAGGAACGGCCGGGAGCGTGAAAACACCACTGGTCAGAATATGGAAAATCTGAACAGCCAGGAGAGTGAGAGCACCGACAGCCAGGAAAGTGAAAAGGGAAACGATGATGAAATCGGATATCACCACATTCACGGATATCACCATGCTCACGGACATTGCCACGGTTCATGAGACACGCTGCAGAACCAGTACAGCGTTGCATTAATAATTGAGTAATAATCACTCGCTGTCCATGCCATTACTGCGTTGGAGTCAGTCAACGATGCTACCGGCATCGCCTCCTTCCTCCGCCTTGTCCTGACATGGACATCAAGCGCTTATTACTTCAAAATTAATGCAACGCTGTACTAGTACAGCATTGCGTAATTAACGGTGAATTCTGCACCTGCTATTTCTGCCAGTTCTGCGTTGGCGTCAATCAACGATGCCACCGCATCGCCTCTTTCCTCCGCCTTGTCCTGACAAAAATATCAGGCACATTATTCACCATTATATACGCAATGCTGTACTAGTACATCGAATAATAAGTATCATTCTGTCCCTACCGGTCCGAATGGATACTGCTCCATCAGGATCTGGCTGCACCGTTCCGTATGCTCCGCCATCAGCTCCTCTGCCTGCTCCGCATCCCGTGCCGCGATAGCCTCCGCAACGCTGCGCATGGCAGTGCAGATCTGAGAAAGCGGGAGGTGGCGGAAGAGGATCTGCGTCACTGCCAAACTCATTTCCCCAAAGGAATTGTACATCAGGGGATAGATCAGATTCTGTGTGGCAAGGAAAATGGCATGATGGAACCGGGTGCTGACCTCTGCGCATTCCTCCGGGTCACGGCAGGCTTCCATCTGCTCCAGCAGTTCAAACATCCGTTTCAGATCGTCCTCCGTATGGCGTTCCGCCGCCAGCCGGGCGCACTTCTGTTCATTGATAGAACGGTATTCCATCAACGCAGTCAGCATGGACATGTCAAACTGCCCGCCGCTGTGGTGGAAGATGGAGGTCAGAGTTCCCAGATTTCCCTGCCGCAGAAAATCATTGACAAAGGTTCCTTTTCTTGGGACGATGCATACAAACCCGTTCTTCGCAAGCTCCTGGATCCCCGAATTGACCACCGTCCTGCTGATGTTCATCTGGGCGGCCAGGTCCCGCTCATTGGGAAGCTGCTCTCCGGCGGCAAGCTCTCCGGACAGGATCATGGACTCCATCTGGCGTACAAACAATTCTTTCATTGTAGGCATGACAATCTTTTGAAATGGCATGAATATTCCTCCTGCTGATTTTTTGATTCGGTAAGTATCTGGCTGTTTATCATTCACTATACCGCATATCGTATCGGTCCCGCATCTTTAATAAATATATACGCAATTCTCTTTCGCGCAATTGGGAGCTGCATAAAGCTATCCCATCATATTTGGTCAGACCATCTTTTTGTATATTACCACGATATTTGTTTAATTTCAACAAAAGAAATAATTTCCATAAACTTTTTGTGTTATATATCCATAAAATTCTGGTTGCTATTTCCTGGCTTTGATGTTATAGTAATCAAAAGAACTGTGGTCAGACCAAACACAAGAGAGAAAGGATGGGGTGATGATGAGTAACACAAAAAGAAATGCATTCTGGAGTTTTTTTGACAGGATCGGGCAGCTTCCGACCTTCCTGATCTGGACGGCTTTGATCTGCGTCGTATCGATGCTGGCATCCTATTTTCCGCTATGGGTCAATGTGATCGTCAATGTATTGCTGCCGGTGCTGGTGCTTCTGAAATTGAAAATGGTCATGTTTGAGAAGCTGAAGCTGTCCACGCTGGTGCTGATGCGGGCGCTGATCCTGCTTCCGATCTTCGGGATTATGAGCGGAGAGCTGTTTGTCAAGATCGTGCTGGTATTCCTCGTGATCAACTGCATGGAAGCGACGCTGACGGATCTGCTGAAAAACCACCAGCCCTATAATTTTGTTACCGGGCTGGTACTGAGCCTTTCCGTGCTGACCCTTGCCGGAAAATGGTTCCCCGAGGCGGCAGGCCCGTTTACCGGGATCTACACGGCCAATGCAGGTCCCCGCGCGGATGCGCTGTTCGTGTCCGATCAGGTGGTGGTCATCGGCACAATCTGCTGGCTGGTCGCTTATACGATCTGGAACTGGCTGTTTGTGATCGGGGAGTTCAGCCCGTCCATCGGATATCTGCATATTGGGATCCTGTCATCCCCGATCATCAGTATCCTGCTGACGATGAATCCCGGCTACTGGCTGGTATTCCGCGCCAACAGCCTGACCTGCGGCGGGGTGTTCCAGATCTACTGCAAGGACGATATTGAAAAGAAACTGGAAAATGAAAAGCTGGCGGCATTTATCGAAAAGGTAAAATCCCCTCCGGCGCAGATCGTATTGATGATCCTGAATCTGGTATTGATCGCGGTTCCGGTGGGAATCTATTTCGGAATCATTTGATTATAAGGAATCGCGCGCATGAAAATCGCTGTGCGATGGCGCGCGGGCAGGCGCAAATTGGTTATAATATGAGACAAGAAAGGAAGATAACATGGCGAATTATGATGTGATCGTGATCGGCGCGGGGAACGGAGGGCTGGCGAGCGCGGCTACCCTGGCGGTGAATCACAAAAAGACAGTGGTATTTGAGAAGCACAATATTCCCGGGGGCTGCGGCACTTCATTCCGCAGGGGGCGGTTCGAATTTGAAGTGGCGCTGCACCAGCTCAACGGGATGAACACGAAGGACAAGCCTGGCCCGACCAGGCAGCTGTTCCGTAAATGGGGGATCGAGGATGCCATTGAGTGGATCCCCATCGAAACCTTATACAAGATCAACCTGCCGGGAGGCCGGGGAGTGGCGCTTCCGGCGGATAAGAAGAAGGCTTGCCATCTGCTGTGCAGGGAATTTCCGGAGGAGGCGGAGGCCATCCGGCATTATTTCCACATGGTCTGGAAATTCAACGAGGAAATTGCGGATTTCCTGGCAAAGAGCGCCGCAAGCCCGGCAAATCCTTCGGAGCTGAAGAAGTTTATCACTAAGACGGGATTTCCGAAGATCTACAAGGTACTGGCAAAGTACGGCGTCCGGAGCACCCAGGACGTGCTGGATGAATTTTTCAAAAGCAGGGAACTGCAGCTCTGTCTGTCGGCTTACTGGTGCTTTATGGGAATGCCGCCGGAGCGGTTCCCCTTCTCCATCCTGGCCAGATGCATGTATCTGTATACAGTAGACATGCCTTACTATGTGCGGGGAGGCAGCCAGGTCATGAGTCAGGCGCTGATGGATACCATCCGCAGACATGGGAGCGACGTGTTCCTGAACCGCGGCGTGAAGCGGATCCTGATAAAAAACGGCCGGGCTGTGGGCGTGGAGGATGAAAACGGCAATCAATACCATGCCCGCAAGATTATTTCCAATGTATCTCCCACCGTGACCTATGCAGGGCTTCTGAAGGATGAGGAGGTGCCGGAGGCCTGCCGGCAGTATTTTAAGAGCTATACCACGGGCATTTCCGCGCTGACCTGCTTCATCGGCCTGGACTGTACGCCGGAGGAGATCGGATTTACCGATTCCTTCAATTTGATCTATGACAGCCTGGATGCCAACAAGGATTTTAAGAATGCGTATTTTACTGATACAAAGACAGACCCAATTGTAGCTACCTGCTATACCATTGACGATCCTTGCGTCTCGCCGCCGGGGACGTCCATTATCACGGCGGGCACTCTGAAATACGGTGAGGCATGGGAAAAGCTCTCGCCTGAGGAGTACCATCGGACGAAGTACGCGGCGGCGGACGAGATCGTCAGACGTCTGGAGACCCGCTTCCCGGGACTGCGGGGACACATTGAGGAAATGGAGGTAGCCACGCCGCTGACCCATATGCGGTATCTGGGCCATCCGGGCGGGGCGATCTACGGCTATGAGCAGGATCTGAAATCCAGTGTCTTCTTCTTCCCGCAGGATGAATTTATCCCCGGACTGACCTTTTCCGGCGGCTGGGTCAATACATGCGGCTTCGGCCCCAATTATGCATATGGGGACAAGATCGCGCAGTCTATTTTAAAGGAGGGCAGATAGGATGAGCAAAAAACCAATCAAAGAGATGATCATCAGTACCATGCAGAACGGCCCGGAAACCTTGAAGGAACTGGAAATGGCGAAAAAGACGGGAAAGGATATCTCTCTGGAGCGGGGGACGGTCCAGAGGAAGGTGGACCAGTACCACCCTTCTGTCCTGCACCTGACGGTCAGCGAGATCGAACCGGTCAGCCCCATCGCGAAGCGGATCCGGCTGGTATCAGACACCGGATATCTGCCGCCCTTTGAGGCAGGGCAGTATATCAACGTATTCTGCGAGATCGACGGGGCGCGCACGTCCAGGCCCTACAGCCTGTTCTCCTCGGCAAAGCAGCGGGCCTATTATGAGATCACCGTGGCAGCGGTGGAGGGCGGATTTGTATCCGGCTATCTTCTGCGGCAGCTAAAAGTCGGGGACCGGCTGGAAGCAAACGGCCCGGCAGGGGTGTTTCGGTATCATCCGGTCTTTCACTCCAAGCGGTCCGTATTTTTGGGCGGCGGGAGCGGGATCACGCCCTTTGTCAGCATGATCCGGACTGCGCTGGAGAGCGGGGAGGATCGGGATATTACGCTGCTGTACGGGAGCCGCACAGAGGAGCTGGCCATGTACCACGGGGAGCTGGCCGCATTTGCCGAAGGGCATCCGAATTTTCACTATACGCTGATCCTGTCGGATGAGGAGAAGGAAGGAATGGAGCACGGCTTCATTGACGCGGAGCGGATCCGGGCGCATGTGCCGGACATTCTGGATTGCACCTATTATATGTGCGGCCCGGCGGTGATGATGGAATTCTGCCGCAAGGCGCTGGATGAGCTTCAGATCCCGGGACGATCAATCCGCAGAGAGGTATTCGGGACAAGACGGGATATCTGGAATGAACCGGGCTGGCCGGAAGGAATGACGGGAGAGGAACTGTTTCAGATCAAAGTGGGAGATCAGACCATCGAAGCGAAAAGCGGGGAAAGCGTGCTCACTGCCCTGGAGCGCGGCGGCCTTCGGGTCAATGTATGCTGCCGCTCCGGCGAATGCAGCCTGTGCCGGGTGCAGCTCGTATCCGGGAAGGTATTTACCGCCCAGGGGGCGCTGCTGCGGTATGCGGATGAGCTGTTCGGATATATCCATTCCTGCAAGGCGTATCCCATCAGTGATCTGGAGCTGCGATTCTGAAAATGCCGCGATAGCCCGGCGCGGATTCAGCTAAAACGGGATTGCGGGGGGCTATGAGAGGACTTAGAATAAAGGGGGGCTTTTGATGTTCTTTTTTACAGGTTATACATTTACAAGTGTGTTGGTATTTCTCGGGCTGACCGCGGCTCTGATCGGGCTGAATGAGGTGACCCGGCGTTTTAAATGGGCAGGGATCGGGATGTATGTCATCATCCCGGTCATCGCCACCTTTTTTATCTGGCCCAAGACCGCGGGAGGAAATGTGGGCGGCACCTGGTTCGCTTGGGTCAAGACCTATTCCGCGCTGGCCGGCGTGATCGGATTCATGCTGCTGCGGTATATCCCGAAGCTGCAGAAAAATAAATTCATGCTGACCTACCCGGCATTGATCCTGGCAGTCAATATTCTGGAGGCGGTGTACGCGGACCTGGAATGTCTGCCCAAGACCGGGCAGATCGAGGCCGGGCTGCAGATGATCGGCGGCCCCTGGAATGTGATCAATGCCATTGCGGGCATCCTGAATATCATCACCATCACGGGATGGCTGGGCATTCAGATCGGAAAGACAAAATCCCAGGATATGGTGTGGGCGGACCAGCTCTGGTTCTGGATCATTGCCTATGACCTCTGGAATCTGTCCTACTGCTACAACTGCATTTCCAACCGTTCCTTCTATGCAGGATTTTTGCTTCTGGTCTCCTGCACGGCGGCGGAGTTTTTGATCCGGCGGGGGGCGTGGCTGCAGCACAGGGCGCAGACATTGGCGCTGTGGGCCATGTTTTCCCTGACAGTGGATTATTCTGCGGCGGAGGAGTATTTTGCCATCACCTCCACCCAGTCCGACCTGCCCAAGCTGCTGCTAAGCGTAGCGGCGCTTGCGTTCAACATCGGGGTGCTGGTGTACGAGGCGCGGATCATCCGGCAGACGAAGCGGAATCCGCTCAAAGAAGCGATCTATACGGAGCTGGGAGCTTATAAGAAGAATCTGGAGGCGAATGGGCTGTAAATCAAAATGTGAAGCACAGGGGGATTCCTGAGTTATGCAGCTTTTTAGGTGTTTTCAAGAGAAGGTGAAAACAAGCGTAGTTCTTTTTGGTGAAACCACAGTTCAGACTGGTGGTTCAGGTAGATCATCTGCAAGGCGGCAAGCGTCCCGCTTCCATTGGGGGACCAGGCCATTCCATTGTGTTTCTGCCGCTGTGCCACGGCCAAATCGCTTGCTTTTTCGACAGGATTGCTGGAATTCCTGACGCCAAGTTTTTGCCCTTAGCGCATAACATGTGATGGCATCCCCCTTTTTTTCGAAGTATCCGATGACATTATCAAGCCATTTCCTATTCTTGATGTCGGCAGGATCCAAGGATAAAAGGTATTCTGAGGCGCTCGCCACATCATCGACCCAAAGGTAGCGCGGCATCTTTTCAAGAATGGCATTCCGCCTGTCTTTTTCGCGGATTGCCATACTGGATATGTGCGGCCGTATTCTCAACATACTTGTAATCCCTTATGGAGCCTTCTTTGCGGGAATCGTTCACTGCGGCAATCCTCTCATTGATCTCCGGCTTACCTTGTTCTGCGACTTGGGCAACGGCGGCAGCCGTTATGTTGTCAGAGAGTACCATGCCCTCTAATGGAAGGCCGCTTTCACCATCGAATCCGTACATGGACAAAATGTGCGCGGTAACATTGGAAAGTTCTTTGGAAATCTCGGCGCCAATACGGCTTATGCTGTCCGATAATGTGCGGAGTTTGACCGAATTTATGTCTGTCCTTCCGAGAAAACGGTTGAGGATATCGGCCACATCCCGGTAGCTTGCTTTGGTACATACACATGAGGCGGCTTCCAGATATTCACGGGACAGTTCCCTGTTAAGCTTTCTGCTGGTTTCGAGGACGGTTTTTTCTAAAAGGTCAAAGTCATGGAGAAGGTCATCCCGTGTAGAAAGGTCAAAATCCTCAAGGGAAGGGAAATCCCCCTCCGCGTTTCTTGACTACAAATCATCCTGCCAAAGGGCATAATAATACCCTTGTTAAAAGAGATAAGGGCTATTAACTGAAAAATCCAACCGCACAGGAGGAAATATTTTAAAGAACGGTATTTCAATATATTTTTACTTCTCGGATTGTCCCTGTGTTTCATTGCCCTTTTATATTGATTGACATATTTTGTAAGTCCATAGTGCATTTTTTGCTCATTTTTTAATCACTGCAAATTCGCTGCTGTCAATTGTTGGCTTATCATCAGACAAAAAGAGCGGATCTGTGATGATGACTGCTTTTGTATAATCAAGATAGGCATCTCCTATAGTATAGAAAGAGTGCGGATGTTTCATGTGATGGCGGAAAGGTACTGCGAATAACAATCCATGGAGCCTTCTTTTGATTATGCGCCTTGCGCTCTACTGTACAAGGAGAATCATCCATTGGGGCGCCTTTACTTTCGGCTCGCCGGCTCTTAGGCGATGTTCTATTACATTTTAATTATATGCGATTATATATAAAAATACAGGTATTAATAAAATGTTAAGAAAATTTGTTCCTATCCGTTAAAAAATTTTCTGTATGATCATCTTATAATAAATGCTGTTGATATATCGACAGGAAATCGGTTTGTTATGTAAATTGATTGCAGATGAAGGAGGAACGGAGATGGGAGCAGCACAGGAAAATGCGTCAGGCATAGAGATACAGATGGGGGTATTTGAGTCGATTACAGATCTTTTGGTTTTGAAGCTGGTCTGTTTTTTGGGTTTTTTGATCATAGGAGTCCTGTTAGTTGCTTTGGGCAGAAAAAAACAGCTTCCTAAGATAAAAATATGGATTGCGTCACTGGGACTATATTATTATCTGTGTTTGATGCTGAATCAGATTGTGGGGATTCCGACACGGAGTGAATTTGTCAGGCTGTCTGGTCTGGGGGAATCCTTTTTTCATCCGAAATTCAATCTGATCCCTTTCTATGATGTGGGGATTCTGAGCTTTATACTGAATATTTTTCTGTTTATTCCGTTTGGATTTCTGTGTCCTGTGATCAGCGAAAAGTGTCGGAATATCCGGAATATGCTTCTGCTGGGAGCTGCTTTTTCTGTCGTGATCGAATTTGGTCAAATGTTTACCTTATATCGGATTACGGACATTAATGACCTGCTTACAAACGTAGTGGGGACAGCCGCAGGGTATCTGTTCTGGCGGATCATTGCAGGAAGGAGAGAAAAACAGCCTGCGATTGCGGGAAAGGATGCTTATGCATATCTTCCGGTCATGATTGTTGTGACTGCATACTTGATCTGTTTTTTTGGCGGATGAGTGTTAAAAATAAAAAGGAATGCTGCAGAGAATTGCGGCATTCTTTTTTTGGGTGTATAATATAAATCAGCTTAGTGGAAGCTTTAGTTTTGAGAGAAAGGACAGGCAATCTAGCAATGGAAGAGATCATCAAAACAGGGGATGATACTGCCGGCAGGGGGATTACTATCGAGGCAGCAGGTTTTTTGGCGTTGCTGGGAACAGCAGTGCTCTTGAATTATGCTGATCCGGGAATGGAAGGAAAGGCAGTGGACGGACAGATCACGAAAATGGAAAGTGAAGGAATTGCAGGCAACATAGTCAAGGTCTGGAATCCGAATGACAGAGCGCATGTGTTGGAAGACGCGGAAGGATTGGTGCTGAAAAAGCTGCTGACGCAGGACAGCCCCGCTGCGGACCTGGTTCATACAGAGGACAACGGTTCAGACCCGACATTGATGCTGCCGGATCTTTCGGATGGAGATGTATGGGGAGCGATACATTTGGAGACAGAGGAGATGCAGGGAGGATGGGCTGCTGCGGATCCGACTGTGCCGGAGAAGCCGTTTACCTCAGGAAGTTTATCGGGTGAGGAAATGACAGTGGATTTGTTTGCGGAAGAAATTCCATCCAATATTGGGACAGCGGTGAATCCGGCAAAGCCTGTGGCTCCATCCCACAAAGAAACGATTGTAAATCCGGCAGTTCCGGAGATGCCAGGGGATAAAGAGACAGTAGTAGATTCGATGGCTCCGGAGGATAAAGGGACAGTAATAGATCCAATAGTTCCGGGGAAACCGGAGGAAGGAACAGTGGCGGATCCGATGACTCCGGAGATGCCGGGGGATAAAGGGACAGCAGTAGATCCGATGACTCCGGAGATGCCGGGGGATAAAGGGACAGCGGTAGATCCGATGACTCCGGAGGTACCGGAGGAAGGAACAGTGGTAGACCCAATGACTCCGGAGGTACCGGAGGAAGGAACAGTGGTAGACCCGATGACTCCGGAGACGCTGGGGGATGAAGGGACGGCAATCGATCCGATCAATCCCGAGACACCCTCGGAGGGTGAGAACGCAGTGGATCCCATTGTGCCGGACAAACCGGCAGGAGATGGAGGAGCGGTGGAACCGGCAGTACCGGATCAGGGTTCCTCGGACTCTGCTGAGGGGGATGGAACCGTGTCGGATACCGGAGACGAAGAGAATGGGGATCCGGAAGCGGTGTCCTGCTTTGTTCTTGATGAAACAGGAATGCTCTGCGGCTTTCTGCCGGAATATGCGGAGATACCCGATGGATGTCTGACGCTTCCGGCAGAATGTACCGGGATCCGCAGAGGAGCATTTTCCGGCTGCGGAGCAGGGATCCTGGAATTGTATATTCCGGCGGGGGCGGTTACGATTGAAGAAGGAGCGCTTGCCGACCTGATCTCTCTGGAATGGATTGATGTGGAGTATGGCAACCCGGGATATGTCAGCGACTGCGGTGTTCTGTTTGACAGTACCATGTCTGTGCTTCTGGCATTTCCGGCAGCCTGGACGGATGTTTACGCAGTGCCGCCGGGGGTGGCAAGGATTGCGGACAGGGCATTTGACGGAACCTCGATCTACAGGCTGGATATCCGGGAATGTACCGGACTTTCCTTTGGGCAGAATGTCTTTGGAAGCTCTGGGGGAAGCGGGATCCAGGTGGCTGTGCCTGAGCCTGAGATGGAGATGTATGCGGGCATGCTGGCGGGGTATGCGGTGACGCTGACGAAGTGAGAATGCTTCTGGCCGAGCGGTTCGGTATCTGGAAAGATTTTAACAGAGAGATGTGAACGGCAGTTGCTTTTTTGCAAATAGACGATTCTTTTCAAAGGGACCCTTATGGAGTATCATAGTCTGCAGATATGGAAAAGAAAGGACGGGCGGAGGTTATGAATACATTCGTTATATCGAAATATCTGCAGTTTCTGCGGAGAAAACACGGTTTCACCCAGGAAAATCTGGCGCGGGAACTCCATTTATCCAGGCAGGCGGTCTCGAAATGGGAAACCGGGGCTGCGCTGCCGGACCTGGATACGCTCCTGAAGCTTTCCCGCTTCTATGGCCTGACGATCAATGAGATCCTGGAGCCGCGGATTCAGGGGGCGAAAGTGCTGGAGTTTGAAGATATCGTAAAAATGGACCGCCACCGGCTAAAGGAGATTTTGGAGGAATTTGAAACGGAAGACGTGGTGAAGGCATCCATGGGGGCCTCGCCGGCAGTTTATGAGCTTCTGCAGAGCATTTGCGCGGAAGTGGATTTCCAAAAGGAGCGGGAGAGGATCGGACAGGTCAGGATGGAGGAGGTCGAGAGTATTCAAAAACAGATGGTAGCTGCAGTTCAATTGTCAGGAACAGAGTTTGAATCATGAAAAAAGGACTGCAGGTATTCATGCATGTAACGCGCGGTCACAGGTCCGTGCGTTCTTTTAAGAATACATATTCTGTATCGGAGGATAATTCTTTATGATACAGGTAGTTCAAATGATGGAAATTCTGCAGTTCCCGGACATCTTCTACCTGGTTTTCCGCCATCCAGCGGACCATCTCTCCCCGGGCCATTTTTGCAAGAGTACCTTTTACTTTCACGTTCCCGTCAGTCATTTCTCCGAAAACGCAGGTGATCCGGGCTGACGGAGGCGTGAGATAAGGAAGAACGATCCTGCTGTATTCCGCGGAAGCTAGATTGACGATCTGCAGGGGCGCCTTATCGCCGCAGACTTCCGCGGCCAGATTTTCATAAATGGAATTCTTCCAGTATTCATAGAGGGAAGCGGCACAGCCGAAGGCATGGCTTACAGGAGCAAGCCTGGACTGCATTTCCAGGCGGTAGGGGACGACACCGTCTGTTGGACGCAGAATCCCGTAAAAACCGGACAGGATCCGCAGATGTTTTTCGGCATATTCCCACTGTGGGCCGGAGAAAATGTGGGGGGCCATATACTGATATTGGATGCCTTCATAGGCTAAAAGGGCCGGGGTGAGGTGTTTGTCAAGCGCAAGGGTATGAAGCTGTTCATAGTTTTGGAGGGCCAGCTTTTCACTGCAGTTCCAGAGCTTTTTTAATTCCGCAAAGGAAAGGCTTAACAGGGCGGCATGGAGCTGCCGGGCACGTTCCAGGAAAACAGGGGAGGTAAGCCGGCAGGGATATTCGTCCGTGATATTCATTTTTTTCGCCGGGGAAATGATGATTTTCAGCATGTGGGATCTCCATTTGTAAGTATGGCTTTTAAGCGGTCATAGTTCTATCAAAATCATATAGAGGACCGTCCGAAAAGTCAATAAAAAACTACAGAAAAAGCAAACCCATTCGCAAAAACCGTGCTAACGCACTCTTACGTCTGCTAACGCAGCCGCTTTTTGCTCATTTATGATTATCTGCTTGGAGAAGGGGTTCACAAGGATCATATCATAACAATCGCCCTGGACGATGATCTGAACGTGGCCTATCGGGATCCGGCGGAGTTGTCTAAGTATATCCGATCCAGGGTCACGGATCAGGAGGGCATGTTTTATATTTTTATTGATGAGGTGCAGTACGCGATTTCCCGTGAGGAGCTTAAGAATCCGGAGAGTATTCACCTGTACAATGTGCTCAACGGCCTGAAAAGGCTCCGTAATGTGGACATCTATGTGGCCGGGAGCAATTCCAAAATGCGCTCCAAGGATGTGATGACAGCCTTTCGGGGACAAGGAGATTCGGTTGAGGTTCATCCGCTTTCCTTTCAGAAATACTACGGCTACGTGGGCGTGGTGGATATTTTTGAGACGGACGCGGAAGGGAAAAGGAGGAAAGTCAGCTGTGAGATTGATTTTGTCGTCAATAAGGGCGTAAAGAAGTCTTATATCCAGTCGGCCTTAAGCCTTGGCAATGCACAGAAGGAAAAGAAGGAGCTTCGGCCGCTGCTTGGAGTCAAAGATTTCTTCCGCAAGATCATTGTTACGAAAAGCGGAATGAAGCCGTGGCTGGATGAAGCCGGAATCTTGCATCTGAGACTTTATGAGTTCCTGTTAAATCCTGCGGCGTTGGATTTATAATAGAAATAGATATTGCCTTGTTTAAACGGAGATATTCATACTTGATGGAAGGAACGGCGAAAAATGAACGAAGCAGGACATCATTCAAAAAAAGCACGTATGGAGCTGATCTGTTCCATGACCGTATTCGGCACGATCGGAATCTTTGTGCGGGGGATCCCGCTGCCGTCCGGGGAGCTGGCGCTGTATCGGGCCGTTCTGGCGGCGCTTCTGATCCTGGGATATTTTTTGATCAGCAGGATCAGGATTGATAGGTCCTCCCTGAAACGGGAGCTCATCATCCTTCTGGCCTCAGGCGCGGCAATGGGGATCAACTGGATCCTGCTGTTTGAAGCCTACCGATACACGACCGTCTCCGCCGCGACTCTGAGCTACTATTTTGCCCCGGTCATCGTCACCGTGCTCTGTCCAGTGCTATTTCATGAAAAGCTGACCAAAAAACAGGTACTCTGCTTCGTGATGTCCACGGCAGGGGTGGTGATGATCATCGGGGTCCATAACCTGGGCGGCGGGGGAAGGGATCTGATCGGGATTCTGTTCGGATTGGGGGCTGCGGTATTTTACGCGTCCGTTATCTTGCTGAATAAACTGATCAAGGGTGTTTCCGGGATCCAGCGTACATTTTTGCAATTTCTGGCGGCCATTGCCGTGCTGATCCCCTATGTGGCATGTACCGGGGGATTCCACCTGGCAGGGCTTTCGGGATCGGGGTGGGGGAATCTTTTGATCGTGGGGCTGTTCCACACGGGGATCACCTATTGTATGTATTTTTCCTCGCTGAAAGAACTGCGGGGGCAGGAAGCCGCGATTTTAAGCTATATCGACCCCATGGTTGCGGTTTTAATCTCTGTTCTGGTGCTGGGGGAGAGTATCACGGGATTTCAGGTGATTGGGGGAATGCTGATCATTGGATTTGCGGTCTGGAATGAAATCTAAGGAGATGAAGCAGTGTATCTATATATTTGTGATCATATGCTGCCCCGCTTTTTTATTTGATTTATGAAATACTCAAAAAGTTAACCAAGCTGGATTCCTTATACAGGGGTTCTTTTTCAATACGTCTTTTTTTGGCGGCTTTTATAAATCCATTTAGATAAACTGTAAACTCAGTCTTTATGATATCATAGTCTTTTTTTGATTTTTTGATATTGTGAATTTGGAATTTTTTGTTCAACGGGTAATTTTATATCAGATTCATCATTTACAATTAATGCATATCGATAATCCAGCCCTGCGCTTTTTCTTTTTTGAGAAGGTATTGCATGGCCTATTCGGCCGAATTTTCTCATATCGGCTCCCAGATTGTTTCGCAGCGGAATATAGAAGTTATTTCCGCTCTGAGCAATCATTACACATAAGTGACTTCTTCTTGACTGCTTTTTCGTGTTTCCGGTGTCGAGCATTTTTGTAAATTCAGAATGATTTAAAAATAGGATTCTCTGATAAAGCATAGTTTGGGTTCCATAAATCCCTCCTCTTGTGTTCATTACAGAAAATCTGCCACAGGCAGAATTTAATGTATATAAAAGAATATAAAGGGAACGAAATCGTTCCCTTTATCAACAATATCTTCAGCTTTTTTTAGACAGGTACATCTGACGAACCCCTCACAATTTCTTCAGTTTTTATTCCCGCAAACCGATGAATCAACAGAACATGCTTGCATGCGTATATGACACTCGCTGCGGAAGTCAATTCTTCCATGGCTTACTGCTGTGTGTTGACTTAGCCAGGCACTTCTGACAAACGCCTCGATAGAAGCAATTGCTTCTATAATTATATTGTATGCTGACAGCTATAAAGTCAACGAAAACTTTTTCACCTGGATGCGTAGATTAGATGATCTTTAGATCATCTAACCGTACAGGTGGAAAATTTCACGCATTTCAATACATTTCAATGACAGTTCACACCAAATCTATTGAAAAGTGCGGCAGGGAGCGTTAAACTGTTCCTATACCCGATGGGCATTCCCTGTCGGAGAAATGGAGGAGGACAGATATGACGATTTCAGGAATTGGTTCGGCCGGCGGTTTTCAGAATCAGGCTCCTTCTGTGGATACGCAGTCGATTGAACAGAAGATCCAGAAGCTGCAGGGGCAGCTGAAAAAGGTGAAGGAGGATGAGAGCCTGCCTCCTGAGGAGAAGCAGAAAAAGATTCAAAAATTAGAGGAACAGATCCGGCGTCTGGAGGAGCAGAAACGGAAAGCTGAGCAAAAGGAACAGCAGAAAGAGGGAGCGCCCGGGGAGGAAGCGGAAAAAAAGTCTTCCAGGATGTCTCTTGACGATGCATTGGGAAATTATGTGGATGAATGGGGATGATATGGAAAGATGCTGCCAAGAGCATTTTTCGGTTCCAAAGGATGAAGGAAGCCTCCGGTCCGTGCGTATGGGCCGGAGGCTTTTTTAGGCAGCATCAAAAAATACAGTTTGCGGGCAGAAAAAACAAGTTCCGCTGATCTGCAACGAAAGGATTCAGATGCTTCGTAACGGCAGATGGCAGATGATGGCTGAACCGATCAATTATGACAGACCTGTTGCAGGCGTCGGTCCGGCGGGTTCCTTTGCCGCGATGTGGTGTATGGAACATGAGGAGGACAAGATCGGACTGATTCCCTGTGCGGAAG
The DNA here is from genome assembly GCA_910573785.1 of Lachnospiraceae bacterium. Classification (GTDB taxonomy): domain Bacteria; phylum Bacillota; class Clostridia; order Lachnospirales; family Lachnospiraceae; genus Schaedlerella. The sequence continues at coordinate 34,706 of CAJSZT010000035.1, forward strand.
GCGGAAGTTCGCTGGATGACTGGAATGTGGATCAGACTCTTTATCAACATGCGGTCAGTCAGACAAGATTTGCCCTGCAGGATACAGAGCTGTCCGGTATTCTGTGGCATCAAGGCGAAAATGACAGTTTTGGAGGCAGCTATCAAACGTATTATGAAAAATTACAGGTCATTGTAGAGCGGCTGCGGAACGATCTCAATGCAGAAAAGGTTCCGTTTATTATGGGGGGATTGGGTGACTATTTGGGAAAATCGGGGTTTGGATCAAACTGCGCCGAGTATGAAATGGTAAACCGCGAGCTGCTGAGATTTGCTATGGAACAGGAATATACGTATTTCGCAACAGCGGAAGGACTTACGCCAAATCCGGATGGAATCCATATTGATGCAGTTTCACAAAGACGATTCGGCATCCGTTACTATGAAGCCTTTTCTAAAAAGAAACATGTGCTCAGCCCTTTGGAAAATGAAATAGAACTGCTGGATGCGTGTATCAATCACAAGCCATATACAAAGGGAGAGAAATTGTATTTGGAAATGGTAAATTTTTCGGCAGGTTAGATCACATATGAGGAATTTTTGTCAAATTTCTGAAATGACTGCCGTATCAGGAAAAGCGTTATCCATATTTTTCGCCGTCGCATACAGCGGAACGAACAGCCCGGTCAGATACGCGATTAGGAGCAGCATACCGGCCAGGAGAGAAAAATTCCCCATGGAATTCCCAAAAAGCTGCAGCAGAAATGCGCAGGGCAGAGGGGCGATCAGCGCGGACAATCCGATCTGCGAGGCGGGCAATGTCGTTGTTATGGGTAATCATCACTACGGTTTGCCGAAACTCTGTGCTGGTGCGCTTGATAAGCACCAGCACCTCGGCACTGGTCTTGCTGTCAAGGTTGCCGGTCGGCTCGGGTGCAGATAATTTTTGTTGGTTTTTAGGTTCTGATAAAGAAAAGGCATACGTTTTTTTGATGCGTATGCCTTCGTCAATTCTGCTTTAAATAACGGAGATGCCCTTTGATAAAATCAACAACATCCCGCTCCCATCGTCCGCTTTTATATTTGGTTTTCAAAGTAAGAAGATACTGAGCCGTTCACGGTTCCCACCGCATGTCAGCCCGTTTTCAAGCAGGTCAGACATCTCTTCTGCCCACGGAATGTATTTGTCTTCTTTCATTCCGAACTTGATTTTGGAAAAAGCGTGCACGTTCTCTTTCAAATGGTACAGGTCAAGAATGTGCCGCGCATCAGGGAACAGTTCTTCCGCCATATTTGCAATCCACGCCGCCCCATCACTGAGAAGCCCGCCTTTAGGCGGAAATGCAAAGGTCTTGCCCCAGGGGGGCTTCCACATTCCACCAGCTGAGCTGGTGGTTGGGCCCTTGGGCGGTTGAATTGAGAAAAAGGGATTGTCGCATTTTAAGACAATCCCTTTTTTAGTGCGCAAAAGCTAACGATAGAAGCTTTTTTGTATGTGGCGTATTCTAACAGGAAATAAGGCTGTGCCTGTATGAATTACTCCTCCAGCTTCCAGATCTGCCGGTCCCGCTGGAAATACAGGCACACTCCGATCCCGGCAAATGCAAGGATCAAAAACAGAAATGCCGCGCCGGAGCCTTTTCCGCAGCCGAAGAGCTTTACCAGAAGGCTTCCCCTGCTCTGCGCAGCCATGACCGGCTCAAATACCTGGTCCACCAGGAACCCGCCCAGGAAATACCCGATGGGGATGGTGAAAAACTGCAGGGAATTGCGGACGGAATACACCCGCCCCTGCATTTCCAAGGGCACATGCAACCGCAGGATCGCGTCCAGGTTCGTGCTCATCAGAGGGATGAAGATCCAGCCCAAGAATCCGCCCAGGCACCAGACAAGCGGTGTCCGGCCGAACGCCAGCAGGAAATTCTCCGTGCTCATGGAAAACAGCAGGCAGCCGCAGATTACCCGCACCCGGCTTTTCGGAGCTTTCAGGAATGCTGCCAGGAGACTGCCGGAAAATGTGGTGATGCCGATTACCGTATTGACCAGCCCCAGCACTTTTTCACTGCCGCCGTTTCTGGAAAGCATCATGGCAGGAAATGCCGCGTCATAAATGGAGGCTACCAGATTGATGGAGGCCAGAAACAAGATCAGATGAAAGATTCCCTGCTCCTTTTTCAGATAAGCAAGTCCTTTTTTTGCGGAAACCAGAAGCTTTTCGTGTGCTTCGGCCTCTTTCGTGTGCTCCGGGATCCGGATCCCGAATGCCAGTACCAGAAATGCGGTAAAAAAGGTAAACAGGTCGAAGGCGACCACCGCGCCCATGCCTGCCATTCCCATGACAGCCGTGGCAATGATGGGTGTCATGACAGAATTGAGAGAACTGGAAAAATACTTCAATCCTCCCACACGCTGATAGTATTTCTCAGGCAGCACCCTTGTGGTCGCTACCTCCGAGGCCGGCTGCTGGACCGTGTTCATCAGTCCGTTGATCCCGTTGATCACATAGAGATGCCAGATCTGCAGCGCGTCATTTCTCAATAAGAGCAGCATGACAACAGTGGTCAGCGCGGCCATAGAATCGCATACCAGCATGGTTCGCTTTTTGTTCCAACGATCGCTGAGCGCTCCGGCAAAAATACTGAGCAGCACATAGGGCGCGTACGAGCTGACCATCAAAAGCGCGGTCATCAGGGCCGATCCCCTCTGCGAATAAGACCAGATCACCAGCGCGTAGCTTGTCATGGCGCTGCCAAGGCCGGAAAAGGACTGGGTAGACCACAGCAGCAAAAAGGTTTTCATTTCGTGTATTGTATGTATCAGATTTTTCATAGACTTTGCTCCTTATCATGTGGAACCAATCTGGATTCAAATTGATTCCGGTATCTTGTTTTTGATACTGCTTCCTTGATAAATGCAAAGTCTTAGGAACTGTTGATAAATCACTTGTGCAGACGGACTTGGAGACCAGCCGGATGCGTCGGTTGTTTTTCACAGCTCCCTAGAGCAGGTTTACCGCTCCATGCTGTCCTGCCCTAAAAGACTTTGCATGGAGCTGCGGCAACGCAGAGAACCAACGGCATGAATGCCCACCTCCTTTTTGAAAAATCAGGAACCGCCCGCCGGACGAAAAGGTATATCGCCAGAATATGCTGCCGGACGGAACATGAGCTTAGTATACGCTAAAAGGAAGAAAAGGGCAAATGTTTTTTGGGAATGAGGAAAGTTATTGTTCACACGGTGTCGCGCGCTTGCCGCGCGGCATCCGGCCAATTCAGTGATGGGGCGGGTATCCAGCCCGCCTACACTCCGTTCCGGTCCGTCCTAAACAAGCGCCGCTGGCGCTTAGGACCGCCCTCAGGCGACTTCTCAATGGGCTGGATGCCGTTACTGTGAGCGCCCGGTCAGGGTGTGAACAGTAACTGAGGAAAAACAGAGCAATATCGTTATTTTATTGCAGGTTGTAATTCGGCAAAAACGATGGTAAGATGATTTTAACGGAGACCGATGGAACTGGCGGTGTGATCTTGGTAAGTCAGAACCGGCAGTGCTCAGGTCTGGTATTTTGGAAGGCAGAGGATCGGGATCAGAAGGAGGAGCAAACATGATCGTATTAATCACGGGAGCATCCCATACAGGAAAAACAGTGCTTGCCCAGAAGCTGCTGGAGCGATATCATTTTCCGTATCTGTCCATCGACCATTTAAAGATGGGACTGATCCGAAGCGGACATACGACACTGACACCGGAGAGCGGGGATGAAGCCCTGACGGACTATCTGTGGCCGATCGTCCGTGAAATGATCAAAACGGCGGTGGAAAATCAGCAGAACCTGATCGTGGAGGGTTGCTATATTCCATTCGGCTGGCAAAAAGATTTTTCGCCGGAATATCGGGAGCAGATCCGGTTTTACTGTCTGGTCATGAGCCGCGGCTACATAGAAACGCATTTCCGGGAGATCAGGGAATACGCCGACGCGGTGGAAAAGCGGCTGGATGACGGCGGATGCGCGATGGAAAGTGTTTGCAGGGATAATGCGGAATTTTTAGAAAAGTGCCAGGCTTATCATGCGGAATATATTTTTATAGATGAGGAGTATCAGGTGGAGGTTGAACTGCAATAAAAAGGTCATCCTGCTTTTATTCGATCTGCCGGAAAGCAATATAAAAATATTGAAAGAAAGGATTTGATACAGTACAATAAGAAATGAGCTGCCGGGGAATACTATGGAAATGAAAGGCAATCGAAAAGGAGAGAGAAAATGAAAGAAAGAAACATTATCCAGGTTGAAGAGAAGGTTCCTGTTAATCTGCTGATTCCGCTGAGTATCCAGCACATGTTCGCCATGTTCGGCGCGACGGTGCTCGTGCCCTTTATCTTCGGGATCAATCCGGCCATCGTTCTGTTTATGAACGGTGTGGGAACGCTTCTCTTTATTGCTGTCACAAAGGGAAAGGCGCCGGCCTACCTTGGTTCCAGCTTCGCGTTTCTTGCGCCGGCGGGGATCGTCATCAACCAGATGGGGTATGAATACGCGCTGGGCGGCTTTGTGGTTGTCGGCTTCTGCGGATGTATCGTAGCCTTTATCATTTATAAATTCGGTTCGGACTGGATCGACGTGGTGCTTCCGCCTGCGGCCATGGGCCCGGTGGTGGCGCTGATCGGGCTGGAGCTTGCCGGGAGCGCGGCGGGAAACGCAGGGCTTCTGGATGAAACCATCAATATGAAGCATGTGATCGTCTTTGCAGTGACGCTGGGCGTGGCTGTGTTTGGAAATATTATGTTCAAGGGATTTTTGTCGGTGATCCCGATCCTGATCGCGGTCATCGCGGGGTATATCGCCGCTTTGCTCTGCGGGATCGTGGACTTTGCGGAGGTGGCAAAGGCACCATTTTTCGCGCTGCCCAATTTCCAGCTGCCGAAGTTTGACATCGGGGCGATCCTGACGATTCTTCCTGTGATTCTGGTGATCACTTCGGAGCATATCGGCCACCAGGTTGTGACCAGCAAGATCGTAGGACGGGATCTGCTGAAAGACCCGGGGCTGCACCGTTCTCTCTTCGGAGATAATTTTTCCACCATGCTTTCCGGTATGATCGGTTCCGTTCCGACCACGACCTACGGAGAAAATATCGGCGTGATGGCGGTTACAAAGGTTTACAGCGTGCGGGTGATCGCGGGAGCGGCAGTGCTCTCCATTCTCTGCTCCGTGATTGGAAAGCTGTCCATGCTGATCCAGACGGTTCCGGGGCCGGTGATCGGCGGGATTTCCTTCTTGCTGTACGGAATGATCGGCGCGTCCGGGATCCGGATCCTGGTAGATTCTCAGGTGGATTACGGGCGTTCCAGAAACCTGACGCTGACTTCCGTGATCTTTGTCACTGGTTTGTCTGGGATTTCCGTGAAGCTGGGAAATGTAGAACTGACCGGAATGGTGCTGGCATGTATCGTGGGGATGCTTCTGAGCCTGGCATTTTATGTGCTGGACAAGCTGAACCTGACGAATGATCAGGAATAAGACCGGGCAGATCCGGATCCCGGACGCGGTGTGTAAGCAGCGGATAATCTGTGCGGCAGGCAGGTCTGTGGTCTGCCATTTTGAATACCATCGTATGCAGAAAGGATGCCAGCGGCAGGTTTTCTGTATAATTACAAATGAGAATAGTACAGAACAGAAAAAGAAATTACATTGAAACCGCAGGATCTGAAGATCGATGATTTTCGAAATGATGGATTGCGGTTTCTATAGAAATTAAAAATATGCTTTGTAAACTAATTAATTGACCAAATAGATGAGGATGGAGTAAATGAAAAAGTTTCTTTGATTGAAGTATAGTTTGTTTACGGAAACGACAAGTCGAATCTTTATTGATGTTCCTCCAAAAGAAAGATTATGGAAGGCATACGAGAGGCGGCATGATCCTGACGCCCCTGACGGGACATTACATGATGCATCTGCCGCCTTGTCTGAATTATCTGCCGATTGTGGACTGACAGGAATGGAATTTCGGAACGCTTAATCTCATTTTTTCAGCGCCAGACCATCCTTGAATGCCTCGCCGACTCTTTCGGACACTTTATAATATCCATGTGTATAGGGATCAAATGCAATGGCATTTACGAGGGACATGTCGATCCTGCCGTTTACGATCACACGTTCGTCTGCGGTAACATTTACGACCTTGCCGATCACACCGCATCCATATCCGCTGCCCTGATATTCGATAAACTCACACTCTAAACAGATCGGAAATTCGTTGATGACCGGCGCGTCCACAGCTTCCGACCTGACTGCGGTGAGGCCGCTCTTCTCGAATTTATCTGCCGCCTTGTTGCCCGATTCGACACCAAAATAGTCCGCCTCAACGACATGAACGGCATCGGCAATGCTTACTGTAAAGGCGCCTCTTGCCTTGATATTTTTCACTGTTTTATGAGTTTCCGTCAGATTAAGGGCTACATTGCCGCGCTCCTGCATAGTGCCCCAGGCAGCATTCATGACATTTACACTTCCGTCTTCGTTGTAGGTGGCCACCATTAAAACCGGCATTGGAAAAATTCCTTCTGTGATATTGAGTTTTTTTCTCATTATGAATACCTCATTTCTCGTATAGGATTGACAGAATCTGTGTCTGTATCTATAATTATAAAGAATAACATAAAAAACACAAGTACTATCTTATTTGTAAGGTACTATCATAAAGGAAAGCAGTTACAGTTCATTGGCCAGCCAGCATCTGTAATCGAATAATTGCTGTGCGGTATCTGGTCAATATAGTAAGGAGTTGTAGAAAAATGATCAGCAATTATATTGAGCAGGCGAATTTTGAGGATACCGGATTCTGTTATACGATGTCGCTGATTGCCGGCAAGCATAAAATGGTGATCCTTTACTGCCTGATGGAATTTAAAGTTGTAAGATTCAATGAATTAAAACGTTATTTGAAAAATGTGTCCGATAAAACACTCAGCAGCAATTTGAAAGAGCTGGAAGCAAACAGGCTGATTATCAGAAAAGAATATCCTCAGATTCCGCCGAAAGTGGAGTACAGCTTAAGTGACAGAGGGAAATCTTTGATGAAGGTTTTGGATCAGCTGTGTGTCTGGGGGGAAAATAACAGGGAATAGCATCGGCGTTTTGGCGGGAAGCCTGCATATTGCGGGGATTTTGTTGCCTGAGTCCGGCAGCGAAAAATAATATCCGATTTTATCCGATTAAAGGAATGGAAACAGGGAAGCGCCATCTGTGATATTCACTCTGGTATTAAGGTGTTACTGTTCACACCCTGACCGGGCGCTCACATTAACGGCATCCAGCCCATTGAAAAGTCGCCTGCCGGCGGTCCTAAGCGCCAGCGACGCTTGTTTAGGACGGACCGGAACGGAGTGTAGACGGGCTGGATGCCCGCCCCATCGCTGAATTGGCCGGATGCCGCGCGGCAAGTGCGCGACACCGTGTGAACGGTAGCTGGGCTCCAGCTCAGGGAATGGAGAGGCTTAACAATAGCTTGAATCCGGTCTGCTTTCATGATATCATATTATCGCCATACGTTGAAATGGGAGGAGGATACAAATGAACAGATATGAAATTACGAAGGCGCTGGAAACGGGAAACGCAACGATAGACCAGGAGCACCGGGAGCTGATCCGGGCGGTGAACAAATTGCTGGATGCCTGCAGTGAGGGGAAAGGGCGGGCATCTATGAATGAAACCATCCAATTTCTGAACCAATATGTAAACCAGCATTTTTCGCATGAAGAGCAGCTCCAGAAGCAGAGCGGCTATCCTGGGATGCCTGCCCACAGGATTTTTCATGAAAAATACAAACAGACATTGAAGGAGATCACATCTCAGATTGCGGTATCCGGTCCGACGATCGCGGAACTGGGAAAACTGAATAAACATATCAGTGTCCTGATCACGCATATCACTACAGAGGATAAAAAGCTGGCCGCATTTTTAAATCAGGCATAGCGTTCAGGCATGTGATGCCAATCTATATCTGGATTTTTTCTGAAACCTGTGTTATAATATTTCCGACATATGACGGAAATGAATGCGGTCAACCCTCCGTACAACGAATCAGAAGCATCTGGTCCTGCCATGCGGAATGATCTGTACCACAGGGCGCGCAGCGTAAAGAGCAGTTTTTCACCGGAAATGGAGGCACAAGCGATGGCAAGACCCAGCAGATGCAGACGAATCTGCATAGAACCGGCTTATGACAGCTTTGCTCCGGAGGGGATCTCCTGCGGGGAGCAGGTCAACCTGACGGTAGACGAGTATGAGGTGATCCGGCTGATCGACCTGGAGAAGCTGACCCACGAGCAGTGCGCCAGGCAGATGGATATCTCCAGGACCACGGTGACAGAAGCTTACGAAGCCGCCAGGGAGAAGGTTGCGGACAGCATTGTCCATGGAAAGCAGCTCCTGATTGAGGGTGGGAATTACCGGCTCTGTGACGGCTCAGCAATTCATTTTTGTCAGAGGAAATGTCGTAAGCATTGCGGAAAAACAGACGGCACAAAGCAGGACGTGCAGATGAAAGGAGCAGGCGAGATGAGGATTGCGGTTACATTTGAAAACGGAGAAGTATTTCAGCATTTTGGACACACGGAGCAATTCAAGATTTATGATGTGGCGGACGGCCAGATCACGAAGGAGCAGGTGATTGATACCAACGGCAGCGGACACGGCGCGCTTTCCGGGCTTTTGGGCGGCATGGAGGTGGACACCCTGATCTGCGGAGGGATCGGCTACGGCGCCCAGGTTGCGCTGGCGGAAGCAGGGATCAGGCTTTACGGAGGCGTGACAGGAAATGCGGACGATGCGGTCCGGGCATTTCTGGCGGGAGACCTTGCGTATGATCCGGAGGTTCAGTGCGACCACCATGGACACGGACACGAGGAAGGACACTGCCAGGGCCATTGCGGAGAGAATAAGCATGGCTGCGCGGGGAATTGAGGCGGCCGAAGATGAAGGCAGGAATTATCCGATGCATGCAGACAGAGGATATCGCGTTCGCTTCCTGTACTCAGAAGGGGACTCCCATCGGCTATCCATGCCCTTTCGCGAAAAAAATGAAAGAACTGATCCAGAATGACTTGGGACAAGAAATCAGGGTTCTGGACTATACACATTAGAAACCATATGGAAATATCCTGTACAGTCTGTTTAGGCTATTTCCTTCAGTTCCTTAAAAACCGGCTGTGCTTTTTGAAGGTGCGGCCGATTTTCTTTGCCACATGGAATACAATGTATCATTTGGACTTTCTATTCAGAAAGCCAATTGTCTCTGATCTGCAAGTCTGACACAAATGTACGGAAAGTCAAAATCCAGCCTTGCATATTTCTACCTTTCTACAAACATTTTTTTGGCCGCGTGTATGCCTGAATCTGTAAATTATAATGTTTCTCGCATTTTTTTGTTAGCACAATATTTAAACGGCTGCTATATTAAGAGAAAAAATTCCTATATCCCCAGATATAATCTCTTCTTAAATATGGTCATCCATCCAAAGTATTGTTGATTGTTTGTATCCATTTACTGTCATCCATTGTAAAGTACTCAATAAATCTGCCAAAATTAGTGCTTCCTTCTATTGTATCATCAGATGGCAGCTTTTTGATTCGCTCCCGCATTTCTTGATAGTTTTCTTTTGTAATCCGGGAAAACAATGCTTGCCGTTGATCTGCTCTCCCTTTGTACCCTTCAATACCTGTAAGGTCAAAGATAATCGGGGCATTTTTATTCTTTTTATGAGAACCAAGTACCACGTCATCCCAGTGCTCAATAATTATTTGCATGGTACATGGATTTCCATATATGACAATTTGATCTGCAGCATTTTCAACTCCATGGAATTCGTTGATTTTTCGCTTGATATCAACATACTGCTCATAAGGTTTTTTATCTGTATCGCAGAATATCAAAACCAAATCACTTGAACTATTTTGATATTTATCCTGATATCGTGCTGGTATATTTCCATTTCCCTCAGCATTTTCCAGCTGAAAGCAGTATTCCTTGCTCCAGACATCCAATGGGATTAGTTTCTCTAAATATTCATATTCTTCATCCCCTTCACATATAATACTTATTCTGCTGCCTGTAAAAATCTGAGGAAGCTTACTCATCATTGGCAGGCACCTCCTTCCGGTTTCCTTTGAGATCCAGCAAAGAACGAATTAATTCCGGGTCAGGCAGCGCGCCTAATACACCTTTCCGGTATTTTTCCATGATATCTGTAGTATCCCTCACTCCTTGCTGTGCGGTAAATGCTGCCAAAGAATAAACATAGACACCCTTCTCATCCTTATGCACAAACCATATCTGCTCTTTGCGGAACATTTTTTTGCAATCCATTAAATTGATATCATGTACCGTAAATATCATCTGTGCGTTCGTATTCAATTCATTATTAAACATGGCCACGATTGCCCTGGTCAGTTTAAAATGAATACTGCTGTCCAATTCATCCACTACAAGAATCCTACCCTGTTCAATACCTTCAATGATATAACTTGCAAGGGCAGCAATCTTTTTTGTTCCGGTAGAGTCAAACAGTACGCTGGGAACCGGAACACCTCTGTAAACAGATACGAGCCGAATCTGATCCATGATTTGTTCCGGAATATCCAGAGCTTTTTCTTCTGGTTTTTCTTCGTCTGAACCCATTTTTACGCGAATCTCATTCATATCTACATACTCAAAGTCATCCATATAAAGATCCGAATTTTTAATAAACTCCACTACTTTTCTCTGGAGGTTGTTTTGATCCTTCATAAGGTTGATTGTTCGCTTTAAGGGTATGTTATTCATATTGATGATATCGATTCTGGAAGCAAACTTTGTAACAATCCGCTTCATTTCTGCTAGTTTATCAAACTTATTAGCATCCACCAAGTAAAACAACAAATTGTTCTGGGACACAAGAGATATCATTTTTAGCAAATCATCATCATCATATTGGTATTTTCCATTAACTATATCTTTTAAAAGCCAGATATTTTCTTTTTCGTTTCCGTATTGATCTTTTGAGATTTCTGCAAATTTCTCATATGGATATTCACCTTTTTTATTATCATACCAGAAATCATAGGAAAACTCCCTGCCTTCTTCCAGAAACGTAACTCCTAGCTGACATACTGTACTGTTCTGGAAAATATTCGGCATGATGCGGGGCTTCTGGTTTAATAAAATCTTTTTAGCGCTACGGATGCATTTTACTAGACATGTTTTACCCGCATTATTAGGGCCATAGATTCCTACCGTCTTTAATATGTTGAAATTATTTTCACTATGGACATTGGATGCGAATTTTTTGTTTCGCATATCTGCTTTCGTAGAAAAAACTATTTCTTCCGAAAATGAAAAGCAGTTATTTGCTCTTATTTCTATTAACATGTTTTGACCCTCCAAATTGAAATTCATTTTACTTTACATACTATACCACGAATATATTTTTTATGCAATATTTTTACATAAAAAATATATACAAAATTTGAATCACCACTTGACAATGTGGCAAAGAAGGTATGGAGGAGGGGCAGAAGCAGATCGTGAATCTGCTCCGCTGCGCCTGGGCTGGGAGTCAGCGGTACGGGGCGCTGGTGTGGTCCGGGGATATCGCGTCCAGCTTCGGGAGTATGCGCAGCCAGCTTGCCGCTGGACTGAACATGGGACTGGCGGGCATTCCCTGGTGGACCACGGACATCGGCGGATTCCATGGAGGCAATCCGGATGACCCTGCCTTTCGGGAATTATTTGCCAGATGGTTTCAGTGGGGCGCCTTTTGCCCGGTCATGTGGCTTCATGGAGACCGGGAACCCAGACAGCCCCAGCAGGGTACCAAGGGAGGCGCGGCCTGCTGTTCCGGCGCGGAGAATGAGGTGTGGAGCTACGGGGAAGAGGTCTACGCCATCTGCAAAAAATATATGAAGCTGCGGGAGCGGATGCGGCCCTATATCAGACGGGTCATGGAGGAAGCTCACGAGAAGGGAACTCCTGTGATGCGGACGCTGTTCTATATGTATCCCAGCGATGCGACATGCTGGGAGATCGAGGATGAGTATTTCTTCGGCCCGGACGTACTGGTGGCGCCAGTGCTGTACGCGGGAGCAGTGTCCCGCAGGGTATACCTGCCGGAAGGGGAGAGGTGGATTGAATACGCTTCCGGAAAGGAATATGAAGGGGGAAAGGAGTATCAGGCGGACGCGCCGCTGGATACGATCCCGGTATATTTGAGGAAAGGGAGCCGGGGATTTTGAGGAGATAACATGTTACTGTTCGTACCTGCGGTGCTCACAGTAAGGAATCCGGCCTATTGAAAGCCGCGCCAGGAACTGTAACACCTTTGATTTCCGAAATGAAATCCCGCGCAGATAGGAGTTGACGGTACGCAGAAGTTAGCTGTATAATCAGACGTATTAAACAGTTTGAATGGAGGCGCGGCATGAGAATTTATCTGAATCCGGGGAATGATGGTGCTTCCCATAGGAACGATAGCAGGTGGATAAAACGATGAGCCAAATCGAAAACAAGGCGATTTTTGAAGAGATGCCGATTCCAAAGGCGGCAAAAAAGCTGATGATCCCGACGGTCCTCAGCTCTTTAGTGATGGTCATTTACAGCCTGGCCGACACGTATTTTGTGGGGAGGCTGAACGATCCGCTGCAGAATGCGGCGGTGACGCTGGCAGCGCCGGTCATGCTGTCCTTTAACGCGGTCAGCAACTTGTTCGGCGTGGGAAGCTCCAGCATGATGAGCCGGGCTCTGGGGCGGAAGGATTTTGATACCGTGAGTAAAAGCGCGGCCTTTGGGTTCTACTGCGCGCTGGCCGGAGGGCTGCTCATTTCCATAATCTGTCTGTTCTTCCGAACGCCGATGCTGCGCCTTCTGGGGGCGGACGCGGCTACCATGGACGCAACGGCAGCCTATATGAAATGGACGGTCATCTGCGGCGCGGCGCCGTCTATCCTGAATGTTGTGATGGCGTATTTCACGCGTTCGGAGGGCGCGGCATTTCACGCCAGCATCGGAACCATGAGCGGATGTATTTTGAATATGATCCTGGATCCGGTTTTCATTATGCCCTGGGGGCTCGGGATGGGAGCGGCCGGAGCGGGTCTGGCCACCTTCCTTTCAAATTGTACGGCCTGCTGTTATTTTTTCATACTGCTGTACGTAAAACGGGGACGCACATTTATCAGTGTGAAGCCGAAGGATTTTACCCTGAAACGGGAGATCGTGACCGGCATCTGCGGGGTGGGGGTTCCGGCATCCATCCAGAATCTGCTCAATGTGACGGGGATGACGATCCTGAACAATCTCATGTCCGGCTATGGCACGGAAGCAGTGGCGGCCATCGGCATTGCCCAGAAGATCTACATGATCCCCATGCAGATCGCTCTGGGCGGGACACAGGGGATCATGCCGCTGGTGGGATATTCCTATTCCAGCGGGAATTACCGGCGGATGGATGATACGATCCGGTTTGTGAGAAGGCTTTTGATCCCCTGCCTGGCGGTTGTGGCGGCGTTCGGATGGATCTTTGCGCCCGGTCTGATCCGGATCTTCATCAGCAATCCGGAGATTGTCCGGTACGGGGCAATCTTTCTGAGAGCGCTCAGTCTCTGTATCGTATTTCTGGTGATTGATTTCCTTGGAATCGGAGTATTTCAGAGCGTGGGGAAGGGGAGGATCTCCCTGGTGTTTGCGATCCTGCGCAAGATCGTATTTGAGATTCCGGCGACGCTGATCCTGAATGGGCTGTTTGGGATTCAGGGAATTGCGTACGGGGCGTTTGCGGCGGAACTGATGCTGGCATGTATCAGTACCGTGATCTTGAACCGGATGATGAAGGGACTGCTGAAAATTTCTTGATGTCAAAATAGTGTAGTTTTTTCTTGGTATTCCGTAAGACAATCCAATCAAAATCCGTTATACTATTTGAAATATAACTTTTTTGTGGGATATGCCTTACAGGTCTGCGCGGCAACCGTACAGGAGCGTTCCAATGTTAAAAAGGCGGTGCTTATGAAAACTACAATGACAAAATCATCCACTTTTTATAAAGATATGTTCCGGCTGGCGCTTCCGATTGTATGCCAGAACCTGATCACCACGGCCGTCGGTTCCGCAGACGTGATCATGCTGGGATGGGTGAGCCAGACCGCGCTTTCCGCAGGCTCCCTTGCCAGTCAGATTATGTTCATATTGAACCTTGTTTACTCCGGCATTTCCTCCGGGATCGGCATGCTGGCCGCCCAGTACTGGGGCAGGAAGGACACCCGGACGATTGAAAAGATCATGGGGATCGGCATGAAGCTGTCCATCCTGGTTTCGTCCGTATTTTTTGTGCTGGCATGCTTTTTCCCGAAGCTTTTGATGCTGGTCTTTACATCCGAGCCGGAGCTTATTGAAACAGGCATGCCCTATCTGCGGATCGTGGGGATCTCCTACCTGTTCATGAGCATTTCCCAGGTGTACCTGTGTACCATGCGCTCCATTGAGCGGGTGGTATTCGCAACCGTCACCAACGGATCCGCCCTGGGGCTGAACATTCTCCTCAATGCGGTGTTCATTTTCGGACTGTTCGGTCTGCCGAAAATGGGGATCCTGGGTGTGGCGCTTGCGACGACTACTGCCCGGGGCGTTGAGCTGCTGATCTGCCTGGCGGATGCCTGCCGGTTCGAGACGATCCGTTTCCGGCCACGGATCCTGCTGGAGCATCACAAAGTCCTGTTCCAGGATTTTATGAAATACTCCCTTCCGGCCTTTGGAAATGAGGTCTCCTGGGGAGTCGGATTTTCCATGTATTCCGTGATCATGGGGCACCTGGGAAGCGACATGGTCGCGGCCAACGCAGTGGCTGTTGTGGCCAAAAACCTGGGGACGGTGGTCTGCTTCGGGATCGCCAACGCAGGCGCCATTCTGCTGGGAAAGGCCATCGGCGCCGGGCAGATGGAGACGGTCAAGGAGGACGCGTCCCGCTTCTGCTGGATCACATTTGTCAGCGGGATCGCAGGCGGCGCTTTAATCTTCCTGCTGCGGCCGCTGTTTATGAATATGGCGGATCTAAGCGCTGTCGCGCAGGGGTATCTGAGCATCATGCTGTTTATTAATATGTATTCCGTCCTGGGGCAGGCCATGAACAGTACCGTCATCTGCGGGATATTCCGCGCGGGTGGGGACTCCCGGTGGGGATTTATCTGTGATGTCATTGATATGTGGCTGTTTGCGGTGCCGCTGGGATTTATCAGCGCGTTTCTGCTGAAGCTCTCGCCCATGTGGGTGTATTTTCTGATCTATCTGGACGAATTTGTGAAGCTGCCGTTTGTGTATCGGCATTATAAAAGCTATCAATGGCTGAAAAATATTACCAGGGATTTTGACGGATCTCCTTTTTTGTGATAAGGTAAATGTATCAAGAGAAACGATGCATGTTGCATGTCAGGAGATGAGACTATGGCAAGAAATAAACACCCCGAGGAAACGGTAAACCTGATTCTGGACACGGCATTCAGCCTGTTTATGGAGAAGGGCTATGAGCACACCTCCATCCAGGACCTTCTCAACAACTTAGGAGGCCTGAGCAAGGGCGCGATCTATCACCATTTTAAATCAAAAGAAGAGATCTTGGAGGCGGTGACGGACCGGATGACGAAGGAATCCAACAGGCTGCTTGGCGTGATCCGTGACCGGACGGATATCACAGGAAGGGAAAAGCTGAAAATGATCTTCGCAGAGTCGCTGAAAAGGCCGGTCCAGGAAGAGATTTTTTCGGCGGCGCCGGATCTGAGCAGAAGCCCGACTCTTTTGTTCAGCATGTTCCGGGATACGGTGGATGATGTGGCGCCGAATTATATCCTTCCGGTGATCCGGGACGGAATCGCGGACGGTTCCATTCATACCGACTACCCGGAAGAGCTGGCGGAGCTGATCATACTGGGGGCGAATGTGTGGATGAACCCCATGGTCTTCGGCAATTCCCCGGAGCAGATCCTTCGGAAGGGCATGGTATTCGGACAGATGCTGCAGGGCTTTGGGCTGGACATCCTGGACGAGGAGATCATCGGGCGGATGCAGGAGCTTACGGAGATCTATCAGAAGAACCGTTGAATGTACGCGGCTTGCGGCACGGCGCGCGGGCGGCGCCGCACAGCTGGAAGTTTTTCTGAATAGATAGGTTGGATGATCCTTGGAGCCTCCAACCGAACATCTGGAAGTTTTTTGCACAGTTCCTTACACAGGAGGATCGCGATGTCTCAATTGATGGAAAAAATAGAAGCACTCTGCGGAATCCCCATTTTCTGCACAGAGGACGAGAACAGTGCACCGAAAAGCATCGGTGCATTTTTAGAACAGGAAAGCCCCTTTGCGTGCGCCCCGTTTCTTGTGGAGCTGCTGGTCAAACGCTGCATGCGCCAGGCGCTTCCGGTCGTCTATAAAGATGAATACGGGGCCTTTTTTATCTGCGTAAAAGGAAAGAGCGGCTTTTATCTGGCCGGACCGGTCTGCACGGAGGACATGGATTATGCCGGCCTGAACCGGTTCTATGAGGCTTACGGCATTGCCGGGGAGGAGAAGAAGCATCCGGTGAAGACCGTCCTTTTCCGGATCCTGACCTACGCGGCTGTGATCAGTGAACTGGAAAATGGAGTTCCGCTTGACTGCGAGGAGATTTTGAAGGAAAATGGTCTGGTGGAGGAAGTGGAGGCGGAGGTTGAAAAAGAGGATACAGTCCTGGAGATGCGGAAGCTGGACGACGATATGTACCATCACACCTACCAGGAGGAACGCTATGTCATGGAAAGCGTTCGGGAGGGCCGTCCCGGAGAAGCCAGGCGGAGGGCGGATGTGCTTTTTGAAAATGCGGGAATCCTTTCCGGCAGGAAAAAGAACCATTATAAGAACCTGGCCGTGACCTCGGTGACCGTGTGTACGCGGGAGGCCATCGCGGGTGGGGTCTCTCCTGCCAGGGCCTACCGTCTGAGCGATATTTTTATCAACCGGATCGACAGGTGCGCAGATACAAATCAGCTGCAGGAATATTTCCGAAAAGCAATCTACGAATTTGCAAGCCTGGTCGCGGAGGTGAAGTCTGAAAAGGCGGCCAGCAGCTATACGGAACAGTGCAAGGATTACATTTATAAAAATTATAATCATAAGATCTATCTGGAAGAGATCGCAGAGGCCATCGGGATCAGCCCGGGGCATCTCTCAAGGGTATTCCGTCAGGATATAGGCATGACAATCCAGGAATATATCCAGAAGTTCCGTGTGGAGCGGGCGGCAAATCTTCTGAAATATTCGGAGGCCAGCCTGACGGAGATCAGCGACTATGTATGCTTCCACTCCCAGAGCCATTTTGGAAATGCGTTCAAGCGGTATATGAAGATGACGCCCAAGCAGTACCGGGATCAATATAAAGAGAAGGAGTTCCGCTCCTGACCAATGCGCTGGAATGATTTTTACCTGTACGGCTGCTGATCCAGAAATGGAGCTTCATCGCAGCCGTGCAGGTACAAATATGTTTTAATTTTGATAAAAATATTGAAATAATGATATAGATATCTTCTCGCGGAGGCTATAATACAACCATCACAAGTGATCAGGAAACGCGTTTCAAAAAGAAAATGAAAAGGAAGAGGAGATAATCATTATGCAAATATTAAAACATGAACCGAGCTATTATGAGACGACCGCCTTTAAATGGAGGCAGCGTATTGGATTTGGTATCAGCGATTATGCCTGCAACCTGGCATACCTTCTGGCAAATACCTATCTGTTGTTTTACTATACAAACTGTGCGGGACTGGGCGCTTCGGCAGTTGGATTTATGTTCGTTGTTACAAAGTTTATTGATGCATTTACAGACTACATGGTAGGTTCGCTGATCGACCGTACAGATACGAAGATGGGCCGTTACCGTCCATGGATGCTGTGCGGCGCGCCGGTGCTGGCGATCGGCATGGTACTGCTGTTCTCCGTTCCCACCGGATGGAGCGCAGGCGCGAAGCTGGCCTGGGCTTACGTGACCTACGTGATCTTTTCCTTTGGATATACCCTGGTCAATATCCCCATGGCGCCCATCGTTTCCGCGCTGTCTCCGTCTCCGACAGAGCGTACCAAGATCGCGACCACGCGTACCGTATTTTCGAACCTGGGATCCTTGACCTCTTCCCTGTTCGTCATCCCGATGGTTTACTATTTTGCAGGTTCCCAGGACGCGACAGGCGCGGCGCTGGCGACAGGCTACCGGAACACCAATATCGTGCTCGGCCTGATGGTCATTGTCATCATGTGCCTGTGTGTATTCAATACGGCAGAGATCAACCCGCCGTCCAAGACCGTGGCAAAATCTTCCATCCTGCAGGATCTGGGCGCTGTCTTTAAAAATAAGTATTATATCATGCTTCTGCTCCTTGTGTTCTTCCTGTTCCTGGGTTACCTTGGAATGTACGGGGCAATGCAGTACTACTATAATTACATTGTATGCGATCAAAGCTCCATGCCGCTGGCCCTGTCCCTGCTGACGATCCTGGCGATCCCGACGATGATCCTGGCGGCATACCTGAACGGACGCGGGATCCACAAGGTAAAGCTGATGCAGTTCGGCGCGATCGTTGACGTGATCGGCTACGCGATCCTGTTCTTTACCTCCAACGGTACGATCGCAACCCTGTCCCTGGCACTGATCGGTCTGGGCTTCGGCTTCCGCTCCAGCATGTTCTTCTCCATGATGCCGGATATCTACGACTACACGGAATGGCAGTGCGGACGGAATCTGGGAGGAACCCAGAACGCGCTTTCCGGCTTTGTGAACAAGCTGTCCAGCGCGTCCGCATCGGCTATCGTATCCGCGCTTCTGGTATGGGGAGCCTATGACTCCGAGGCAATGGATGCCGCATTGAAGGCAGGACAGAATCTGGCGGAAGTATTTCCGAAGACACAGACCGCCATCAACTTCGCGTTCGGTGGATTGTCCCTGGTGTCTACGATCCTGGCGATCGCGGTCATGATCCCGTATGACCTGGATAAGAGATATCCGGAGATCCGCGCGGATCTGAACAAGCGTCAGGCGGAGTCTGAGTAAGAAAAAGCCCTCTGAGGGATGCGCGCCGCGGCGTACAAGGTAGATGTTGCGATGCAACCGCCGCAGGCGCGAGTTTCGCAAGCAAAACTCTTTTTTTATAAACCGGCTGAATGGCCATGACGGGATGCCCACGGGCATCCTATATGAAAATATGTTCATAAGGAGGAAGGATTATGTGGAACTATGAGTATGTAGTACCGGAAAACAAAAAGGTCCGTGTGATCGTACATACGGACTGCAAAAATGAAGCGGATGACCAGTTTGCTGTGGCGCATCACCTGATGACACCCCGATTCGACGTAAAAGGGATCGTGGCAGGGCATTTCTGGAAAAATCCCCAGACCTACGGGGAGGAGGGAACCGCGAAAGCCAGCTACGATGAGGTCATCAAGGTACTGGACCTGATGGGGCTGGAAGGAAAATACCCTGTGCTCATGGGAGCTGCCACCGGAATGAAGGACGAAAAGACCCCGATTGATTCCGAGGGAGCGAGATTTATCATAGAGGAGGCCATGAGGGAGGACAGCCGCCCGCTGTACGTTGCCTGCCAGGGCGCGGTGACTGACGTGGCTTCCGCGCTACTGATGAAGCCGGAGATCGCCGAACGGATGACGATCATCTGGATCGGAGGAGGGGACTACCCGAAGGGCGGATTTGAGTTCAACCTGATGATGGATGTCCATGCGGCAAATGTGATCTTTTCGTCGCAAGTTCCGCTGTGGCAGGTTCCCAAGAGCCTGTACAAGGTGATGGCGGTGTCTTTGGCAGAATTGCAGCACAAGGTCCGTCCCTGCGGAAAGATCGGGGAATACCTGTTCCGGCAGATGGTAGAGTTCAACCAGTACGCGGCAAAATATGAAATGGCATGGCCCCACGGAGAGATCTGGGGACTGGGCGACCAGGGAACCATCGCCGTGCTTATGGAGGAGTTGGAAAAGGTCAGCTACGATCTCGTACCCGCCCCCAGGGTCGCGGAGGATATGACCTATATCCACGGACAGGACAACCGGGAGATCCGGGTGTATAAATATCTGGATGCCAGGCTGACGCTGGAAGACTTTTTCGCGAAGCTGGCGATTAATTTTGGATGAGCAGAAAAAACGAGGTGAACGGGGATGGAAAATTATCTCGTGATTGACGGCGGCGGGACATTTACCAAATACGCCTTGATGGACGAAAACGCCGCGATTTTGGAAAAAAACAAGGTTCCCACTCCCGGCTACAAGGACCACAAAAAGGAAGACTATTACCGCATGCTGGACGGAATCGCGGAGCAGTACAGGGACCGGATCGCGGGGATCGCCATGAGCCTGCCCGGGATGCTGGATTCGGAACGTGGATATTGTGTGACCGCAGGTTACCTTGCCTATCTCAGCGAGTCTCCGGTGGCGGAGGAGCTGGAAAGCCGGTACGGATTTCCGGTATCCATCGAAAATGACGGGAAATGCGCGGCTCTGGCAGAATTTTGGCAGGGCAGCCTGAAAGGCTGCAGAAACGGCGCCGTGGTGGTACTGGGCTCCGGGGTAGGCGGCGGCCTGATCCTAAACGGGGCGCTCTACCGGGGAAGCCATTTTTCGGCAGGAGAGTACAGCTATGTGTGCGCCAATGAGAACCAATCCCAGGCGCTGGACGGCTACTGGGGGATCTCCGGCGGCGCGCCGGGGCTGGCAAAGGCGGTGGCAAAGCACACCGGAACGAACTGGGAGGAATACGATGGGATCCGGATTTTTCAGCAGGCCAATGACAGAAATCCGGAAGTACTCAAAGGGCTGAGGGATTTTACCGATTCCCTGGCGGTGCAGATCTACAATTTGAATATCCTGCTGGATCTGGACTGTGTGGCGATCGGCGGCGGGATCAGCCAGCAGCCGCTGCTTCTGGAATATCTGCGGGAGAGCATGGACGCGCTGGTTGACAACAACCCCATTAAAATGATCAGTCCTCATATTCCGAAACCAACGCTGACGACCTGCAGATTTTACAACGACGCGAACCTGATCGGGGCGCTGTATCGTTTTAAAGAACTAAAAGCAGCAACATGAAGAGGTTATACTGCGCGCCAGATAAATCTGCCGCACAGCATAACATGATGCGCGCAGCCGCATAAGGAAATATGCCGCTTCGCGGCTACGGCTGGCGCGATACTCCCGGCAGATTTCATCGGCCGTGAGTATATTGACACATGAAGCTGACGGGTCTGCACAAAGTGGATCAGAAAAGGAGGATTCAGAAGATGGCATTTCCAAAAAATTTCCTCTGGGGAGGGGCTGTGGCTGCCAACCAGTGCGAGGGGGCCTATCAGGAGGACGGAAAGGGATGGAGTACCCAGGACGTGACACCCCGCGGCATCGTGGGTCCCAGGACCGAAGAGCCCACCCCGGACAACATGAAGCTGGTGGGGATTGATTTTTATCACCGTTATCAGGAGGATATCAAGCTGTTTGCGGAGATGGGATTCAAGGTCTTTCGGACATCCATTGCGTGGAGCCGCATTTTCCCGAAGGGGGATGAAGAGGAGCCTAACGAAAAAGGGCTTAAGTTTTACGACGACCTGTTTGATGAATGCCTGCGGTATGGCATAGAGCCGCTGGTGACGATCTCCCATTATGAGACGCCGCTGTATCTGTCGAAGACCTATGACGGCTGGGTCAACCGGAAGATGATCGGATTCTATGAGAAATATGTCCGCGCGATCTTCGCAAGATACGGCAAAAAGGTGAAATACTGGCTCACCTTCAATGAGATCAATTCCGTGCTGCACCAGCCTTTCTTAAGCGGCGGCATTTTCACGGAAAAGGAGAAGCTCTCCCCGCAGGATCTGTACCAGGCGGTCCATCATGAATTTGTGGCAAGCGCGCTGGCAACGAAGATCGCCCATGAGATGATGCCGGAGGCAAAGGTAGGCTGCATGATTTTAAGCATGCCCACTTACCCGCTGAGTCCGTCTCCCGACGATGTGATCAAGGTGATGGAAAGCGTCCACAAAAATGATTTCTTCGGGGACGTGCATGTGCGCGGATATTATCCGGGATATATGAAACGATATTTCCGGGAGAACGGGATCCGGATCCGGATGGAACCCGGGGACGAGGAGATCCTGAAACATACGGTGGATTTTGTTTCCTTCAGTTATTATATGAGCGTTTGTGATACGGCGGATCCGGCGAAGCAGATCCAGGGCCAGGGGAACCTCATGGGCGGCGTGCCCAATCCTTACCTGGAAGCCTCTGAGTGGGGCTGGCAGATTGACCCCCAGGGGCTGCGCTACGTGCTGAATTATTACTGGGACCGCTACCAGAAGCCGCTGTTCATCGTGGAAAATGGTCTGGGAGCGGTGGATGTGCCGGTGGAGCGCGCGGACGGCACGAAGACCGTGGAGGACGATTACCGGATCGACTATCTGCGGAAGCATTTGCTGCAGGTGGAGGAAGCCATTGAGGACGGCGTGGATGTGATGGGATATACGTCCTGGGGCTGCATTGACCTGGTGAGCGCGTCCACGGCGGAATTGAAAAAACGGTATGGATTTATCTATGTGGACCGGAACGACGACGGCACCGGGACGCTGGAACGTTATAAAAAGAAATCCTTTTACTGGTATAAGGACGTGATCGCGACCAACGGAGAGAAGCTTCACGAATAGTTAGAAATAATCATATGTCAGGAGGAAGGCAAATGCGAAGCATTTTTTGAATGCTTTCCGACGATATGGCAGGTGACGCGAAGCGGCGCGTGCCGATACAACTGTCAGGAGGAAGGCAAATGCGAAGCATTTTTTGAATGCTTTCCGACGATATGGCAGGTGACGCGAAGCGGCGCGTGCCGATACAACTTTATAGGAGGAATAAGCATGGCAGAAGCATTGGTGAGCGTGATACCGGAAATGAAACGGAAAACGGTGGACGCATTTGTAAAGAAAGCGGTGGAACTGGATCATGACCTGATCGAGAAAAAGACCGCTCCCGTGTCGCTGGTGACGATCGGACGGTCGGAACAGGGACATGGCATAGTAACAGAAAAAACAGGGATTGAAGAAATGCCGAAGAGGCGGCTGGCAAAGGGAGACAGCATCTGCATGGATTTCGGCGACCATCATGTGGGATACGTGACATTAAAGCTGAATTCCGCGGGAAGCCCCCAGGATGCTCCGGCATTTCTGCGGCTGAAATTCGCGGAGATCGCCAACGAGATCCTGGAGGATTCCTCCACCTATGAGGGATGGATCAGCAAAGGGTGGATCCAGGAGGAGTTTATCCATATCGATGTGCTCCCCTGCGAGTTAAAGCTCCCAAGGCGGTATGCCTTCCGCTATCTGGAAGTGCTGGCGCTGGATACCTCCCAGAAGTT
The DNA here is from genome assembly GCA_910573785.1 of Lachnospiraceae bacterium. Classification (GTDB taxonomy): domain Bacteria; phylum Bacillota; class Clostridia; order Lachnospirales; family Lachnospiraceae; genus Schaedlerella. The sequence continues at coordinate 58,129 of CAJSZT010000035.1, forward strand.
TCAGGTGGTCGTGGAAGACGCGGAGCTGACGGCCGTTTCCGCCGTATCCATGGACGCGGTAAAGCCGGTGGACGGACTTCCGGAAGACCTGCAGAAGATTGACCGCGCCAGCCTGAAAACGCTGCAGGACTGCATGCAGCATGTGTTCGAGGACGGCCCCAAGCGGGACCGCCGTCTGTGGATCGGGGACCTGCGTCTGCAGGCAAAGGCAAACTACGCCACCTTCGGCAACTATGATCTGGTGAAACGCTGCATGTACCTCTTCGCGGGCCTGACCCGGGACGACGGCAAGATCGGCGCCTGCCTGTTCACAGAGCCGGTGATGCAGGTGGACGATACCTTTTTGTGGGATTATTCCCTGTTCTTTGTTTCCATTTTATACGACTATTATCAGGAGACAAAGGATCTGGATATCGTAAAGGAACTGTGGCCTGCGGCTTACCGGCAGATCGAGCTGGCCCAGGAGGACATGAAGGACGGCGTGCCGGATACGGAAAAGAACCCCATGCTGGCTTTCATTGACTGGAAGGACGGGATCGACCGCCAGGCGCCGGCCCAGGGCGTGTGGATCTACTGCCTGCGCCACGGAAAAGTGCTGGCGGGTCTGGCGGAGGATCCGAAGGCGGAGGCAGAGATCGAGAAGCTCTTAGAGGAAGCATTGGAAAACGCAAAGAAGCGTTTCTGGGATGAAGAGCAGGGATTTTTCGTCAGCGGCGCGTCCCGGCAGGTATCCTGGTCCACCCAGGCGTGGATGGTCCTTGCGGATGTATTGGAAAAGGAACAGAGCCGCAGGCTGATGCTGCATCTCCTGGAGGAGAGCCCGGAAATGGGCGTGGCGACGCCTTACGCGTACCATCATGTGATCGAGGCGCTGCTCCATGTGGGAGAAAAGGAGAAGGCGCTGGAGCTGATGAGAACCTACTGGGGCGGTATGATCGAGCTGGGGGCGGATACCTTCTGGGAGGCATTTGACCCCAAGGATCCGAACGCTTCGCCTTATGGAAATACGCAGGTGAACAGCTTCTGCCATGCGTGGAGCTGTACGCCGGCGTGGCTTTTGAGAGAGTATTTTTGACGTTGAAAAAGTGCAGGGTACTTAACGCATAAGAACAGAACATCCTGTATTCTGCAAAATTGCAGAGTATAGGATGTTCTTTAAAATATCACATCTTTACGCAGACTCCCAATAACATTTATTGCAAGTTCTTCGCTGGTTCAAAATCTTTTACTAGTACATCGAATAATTAATAACTGGCCTAATTAGCATTTGATTTTATGCCAGCTTTAACGGCTTCATCCTGACTTATTTCATCCATTTTATAAGTCCAATGGTATACAACTGGCTCCCTGTTGACCTCTTCAAAATACAGGTATATGCGGTCAGCGAGTTCCT